>JBKDXM010000156.1:0-47376 GCA_046306335.1 Planctomycetota bacterium | reverse complement strand
GCGCGCGAAGTGGGCGAGCAGGGCCGCGCGTTCCTTCTGCTGGCGCAGCCGCGGCAGGTGCGCGCGCAGCTTCACCGTGACCAGCGCCGGGTGGTACGACGCATGCGACGGCCGCGTCGTGCGCGGCATCATCGCCACCGGCCCCTTGGGCTTGCGCCCCGCGCCCGCGCGCGCCCCGCCCCACGACCGCAGCGGCAGCAGGCCCTGCACGGGCTTGCCCGGCCGATGGCCGCGCAAGCGCTTGCCCGTCGCCCCGTCCGCGGGCGCCCGCTTGCCCTTCGTTGGTTCCTTCCGCGTCATCGCCTCGCCCGGATCCGCACAACCAACCGCCACGCCACCGCGATCGCGCCGACGCGCACCGAACGCACCGTCGCCGACCACCACTTGAATTCGCGAACATACATTCGAAGGCCGTCCACTGCAAGCAGCAAGTTCGGGATCCGTCAGGTCGAGGCAAGCGGTCACATCAGCAAGCGTGCGGCGGGATGCGCTGCGCAGGGAGCTTGGGATGTGGGGGCGCGGGGCTTGGGGCTCGGGGCTTGGGGCTTGGGTTGCGTGGTGGCTCGGTTGCGGTTCGCGGAGCCGCTCGATGCCGTGCTGCGTTGGGCCGGTTCCGGCTGCGGTTGCATTGGATCTCCTTCTTCCCAGGCCTTCGGAGTGGTTGGGGTGAGGTTGGAGTCGCATTGGTGCACGGTGGGTTTCTGGCCGGGTGTGGCGGGGAGGCGGCGGGCAGGCTGTTCGTCCGCGACGCCGCGACCGACGGGCCAAGTCGGAGCGGTATGGACACGGGGCCAGATGCGGTGGGGGCGCAACGGCGACGCCAACCGCAGCGGCGGATGCGTTGAAGGGCTGGGACGGGCAGGGAACGGAAGTCGCGTCGACCAGCGTTCCAAGTTGGAGCGCCAAGGACACGCGTCGACCAGCGTTCCAAGGCGGAGCGCCAAGGACACGCGTCGACCACAGCGTTCCAAGTCGGAACGCCAAGGACACGCGTCGCGCTCGCCAATCCGGAGCGGTCGTCAGCCCGTCGGATCGTGCCCCTCGGAGAACGGCAACGCCGCGAGGAACTTCCGCCCGTACCCCTTCGTGCGCACCCTTGGATCCAGCACCACGACCTTGCCGCGGTCGTGCGCGCTGCGGATCAACCGTCCGAACCCCTGGCGGAACTTCAGGATCGCCTCGGGCAGCGAGTGTTCGGCGAACGGATCGCGACCCTGCTGCTTGATCAGCGCCAGCCGCGCCTGCACCAGCGGATGGCCCGGGCTCGCGAACGGCAGCTTGGCGATCACCACCAGCGTCAGCGCGTCGCCGCGCAGGTCGATGCCTTCCCACAGCGTGTCGGTGCCGATCAGCACCGACGTCGGCTCGGCGCGCTTGCGTTCCAGCAGCTTCTGCAGCGGCCCTTCGCCCTGCACCAGCAGTTCGATGCCCGCCATGGCGAGCGCCGTCCGCAGGTGCGCCGCGACGCCGCGCACGAGGTCCCACGAGGTGCACAGGATCAGCGCGCGGCCGCCGTTCGCCAGCACGTGCCGCTCGCACTGCTCGACCACCGCGGCGCGGTACGCCGTCGCGTCGCTGGGATCCGGCATCGCCTCCGGGATCGCCATCTGCACCGCGCGGTCGTAGTCGAACGGCGAGCCGACGCGCAGCGTGTCCGCCGCGTCGATGCCGAGCTGGCGGCGCAGCCAGCGGAACTCGCCGTCGTCGGGCACGCCGAGCGTCGCCGACGTCATGATGGCCGTCGGGCCGTTGGTGAACAGGTGCTGGCGCAGCGCCGCCGACACGTCGATCGGCGCGCCGCACAACTGCGCGCCGTGCCGGCCCGGTTCGAGCCAGCGCACCAGCGGCGTCGGCGACTCGGGGTTGTGCGTGCACAGCGCGCGCAGCGTCGCGCACAGCGCGTCGAGCCCGTTGGCGCGCGCCTGCAGCTCCATCTGCGCGTCGACCTCGGTCGTGCGCACGGCCGACTGTCCGAGCTCCATGCTCAGCGCGCGCAGCACCGGCGACAGCGGGTCGTCGATGGCGTCCTGGTGCAGCGACAGGCCTTCGCCCTTGCCGCCGCGCTGCAGGCGTTCGTCGAGCTCGGCGAAGAACGCCTCGCTCTGCTGGTGCGCCTCCTCCCACAGCAGCATCGCCGCCTGGTTGCCGTGCCGGGCCAGCAGGCTGCGGGCGTTGCGGCGGCCGTGCAGCCGGCGCAGGTGCCAGCCGACGGTCGAGCGGCCGATGCGCAGGCCGAGGCTCTCCGTGGCGGTGCGTTCGAGGTGGTGCGCCTCGTCGAAGATCACCACGCGATGCGGCGGCAGGTACGACGCGCCGGCGATGCGCAGCGCGAGGTCGGCGAAGTACAGCGCGTGGTTGACGACCAGCACCTGTGCCGTCTGCATGCGCCGGCGCGCGCGCTGCCAGTGGCAGTGGTCGTAGTGCTTGCAGGCGCGGTTGAGGCAGTTGCCGTGCTCGGCCTGCACCGCTTCCCAGACCTCGGGCAGCGGCTGGAATTCCAGCTCCTGCCGCGTGCCTTCCTTGGTCGCCAGCGACCAGTCGACGATGCGGCGCAGCTGGCCGTGCTTCTCCGGGTCGTCGAGCAGGTCCTGTTCGCGCTCGGCCTGGTGCATGCGGCGCAGACAGAGGTAGTTGTTGCGCCCGATCGCGGTCACCGAGCTCCACTCGAACGGCAGCACCGCGTGCAGGAACGGCAGGTCCTTGTGCTCCAGCTGCTCCTGCAGCGCGATCGTGCGCGTCGACACGACGACCGGTCCTTCGCCCTGGTGCGCGTCGGCGTGCACCGCCGCCGGCAGCAGGTAGGCGAACGACTTGCCGGTGCCGGTGCCGGCCTCGGCGATCAGGTGGCGGCGTTCGCGCAGCGCGGTCTCGACGGCCTTGGCGAGCGCGACCTGCTGCGGCCGCGCCTCGAAGTCCGGCAGTCGGCGCGCGATCGGGCCCTCCGGCCCGAGCAGGCCGTCGACGTCGGGGCCGCTCATCGGCGCTTGCCTTCGCCGACGTCGAGGTCGAAGCCGAGGTCGAGCGGGCCCGGCGGCGGCAGGAAGTCGGCCGGCAGCAGCATGCGGTTCCAGTGCGGGAAGCGCCGGTCGTGCAGCACCGGCATCTCCTCGAAGCGGCCCGCTGCCATCTGCGCCAGCAGCCGCTCGCCGAGTTCGCCGTGGGCGCGCACCCAGTGGCGGTTGTGCCGCGTCGTCGCGCGGTGGTCGCGGAAGGTGTAGTCGACGCGCAGCATCTCGGGCAGCACGCCGGGCACGCGTTCGACGCGGTGCACGACGCCGAGCGAGGCGTCGCCGTGCACGAGCACGTGCCGCAGCTGCAGCGCGCCGGTGACCCACGCCAACAACAGCAGGCCGCCGGGCACGGCGAGCGCGACGACCCAGAAGCGCGCGCGCAGCCAGTCGCGGTCGAGGTGCAGCACGCCGCCGCGGATGCGGTTGACGTTCCAGTCGGCGGCGAGCGCTTCGACCTCGCACGCGCCGCCTTCGCGCCAGTCGCCGACCGGCACGAAGCAGCCGCCGCGCAGGTTGGAGTTCTCGACGCGGAAGTCGTAGCGCACTTCCTGCCGTCGCGAACCGTCGGGGAACGCGCGTGGCGGCCACACCGCGCGCAGCACGCCGGGCACGCGCACGACCGGGCCGGCGTCGAGCCGGGGCCCGAGCGACATCTTGCCGCCCGACTGCAGGAACATCAGCCACGCGACCAGTGCGCCGATCGCCACCAGCGGCAGCCCGGCGGCGAGCAGCAGCCAGCGGTGCGCGAACAGCGGTCGCCAGCGGACGAGCCGCGGGGCCGGTGGGATCGCGCGCAGTTCATGCCTCATGGCGGGCCGCGCATGAAAGCGCTTCGCCGCCGCCGGGTCGAGACGGCCTCGGCCCGCGGCGGCGGGCGCTCAGCGGATCCAAGCGCCCTTGTGGCGCAGGAACCAGCGCTCGAACGTCCGGAACGACGCCTCCGCCAGCAGCCACGACAGCGCCAGGGCGAGCGCGAAGCGCGCGGCCGGCGGCGGCTCGCCCAGGCGCGCGGCGATCGGTGCGACGGCGGCGATCGCCAACTGGTGCAGCAGGTAGACGCCGTAGCTGACGGCGCCGATGCGCGCGACCGGCCGCAGTGCGAGGGCCGGCCGCAGGCCGTTGTCCTCGCGCAGCACGCAGGCCGCCACCAGTGCGCCGAACAGCGCCTGCAGCAGCAGCCGCGGCCCGCCCGAGATGTCGTCGCCCGGCAGGCTCGCCGCCGCGGCGATCGCGGCGAGGCAGGCCGGCGCGGCGGCGCGGTGGCCGAGCACGGACGCGAGCGCGCGGAAGCCGCGCGGGCCGTGCAGCGCGTGCGCGAGGCCGACGCCGAGCAGGATCGGGAAGAACGTCGTCTGCCACAGCATGCCGGGCAGGCCGGCCCACAGCCCGAAGTGCACGTGGCCGACGGCGAGGGCGACGCTCGCCGTCGTCAGCGCCGCCCAGCAGGCGAGCGCGCGCCCGGGCAGCCAGCGTTCGACCAGCGGCCAGACGACGTAGAACTGCTCCTCGGCGGCGAGCGACCACGTGATCGCCAGCATCGTCGACGTCGCCACCCAGTTGGTCACGTACAGCAGCGCGGCGGTGGCGTCGTGTCCGATCGCCGCCGACTGCGCGCCGCCGGACCAGGTCGCGAGCGTGAAGACGACGGCGATCACCGCGTAGTTGAGCGGCACGATGCGCAGCAGCCGGCGCATGTAGAAGGCTCGCAGGTCGATCGCGCCGCGGCGATCGCGTTCGCGCAGCAACAGCGTGACGATCAGGTAGCCCGACACGACGAAGAACAGGTCGACGCCGAGGAAGCCGCGGTCCAGCGCGGCGACGCCAACGCCGGCGGGCACGGCGTGGTGCCAGACGACCGCGACGATCGCGAGCGCGCGCAGGCCGTCGAGGCAGCCGAACGTGCGCGTGGCGAGGTACGTGGCGTGGTCGGGCATCGCGGCCGGGGAATCTACCGGGCTGATCGGTTGGTTGTTGGTGGTCGGCGCGGCCGCAGGCACACGGCCGTTCGCGCGGCGCCGATGCTGCAAGGCAACGGCCACCGCCGTTTCGGACGCGATTTCCGCACGTTCCGCGCCCGCGCGCGCCGCGTCAGCCGTCGGCGGGCGCAGGCTGCCCGTGCGCGGCGAGCAGCCAGCGGCGGAACGCCGTCAGCGCCGGCAGTTCCGCGCGGCCCTCCGGCCGCGCGAGGTAGTACCCCTTGCCGGTGGCGAGCTTGCTGTCGGCGATCGCCTCGACGACGGCGCCGCCCGCGAGTTCGCCGTCGCACACGAACGTCGGCACCACGGCGACGCCGAGCCCCGCGATCGCCGCCTGCAGCACCATCTGGTGGTGCTCGAAGCGCGGTCCACGCCGGCCGTCGACGCCGGCCGCGCCCTTCTGCTTGAGCCACTCGTCGAACGCGTGCGGCCGCGTCGCCATCTGCAGCAGCGTCGCGCGCCGCAGGTCCGCCGGCTCGCGCAGCGCCAGCCGGTCGCGGTACGCCGGGCTGCACACCAGCACCACGTCCTCGTCCATCAGCTTGTCGAGCCGCGCGCCGGGCCAGTGCGCGTCGCCGTGGTGGATGGCGGCGTCGAGGTCTTCGCCGCCGAAGTCGAACGGCACCAGCCGCGTGGTGAAGTGCACCTGCACGTCGGGGTGCGCGGCGACGAAGCCCGGGAAGCGGGGGATCAGCCAGCGGGTGCCGTAGGTCGGCAGGATGGCGAGTTGCAGCACGCCGCCGCCGCGGCGCACCGTGCGCAGTTCGAGCGCGGCGGCCTCCAGGCGGTCGAAGGCGTTGCGCACGTGCTGCAGGTAGCGCTCGCCGACGGCGGTCAGCCGGATGCGCTGGCGTTCGCGGTGGAACAGTTCGGCGCCGAGGTGCTGCTCCAGCGCCTGGATCTGCCGGCTGATCGCGCCCTGGGTCAGGGACAGTTCGCGGGCGGCGGCGGTGACGCTGCCGTGGTAGGCGGCGGACTCGAATGCCTGCAGGGCGGCGGTGGTAGGGAGGGTTCGGGCCACTTGATGAGTATAGATCAACAACTCATGCAGAGAAGTCAGTGCGGCCGATGCGGCGCGCCTGCGTCCGCCGCGTAGTGTTCTGGCGAAGAAACCGCCGTGCCCACGCCCAGGGCCGCTTGCGAGCCAGTCTGCCAGCCATGACCAACCTGCATGAAACCGCCCTGTGGGGCCTGCTCGATCGCACCGTCGGCACCGCCCGGACGGCGCGCCTGTTCGAGGTCCTGAACGTGCACCCGACCTTGCTGCAGCCGCGCCGCGGCGTCGTCGCGCGGGCGGAGTTGGCGCAGGCGCTGACCATGCTGCTGTTCGAGGACGTCACCCGCCGCGTGCCGATGGCACAGGCCTACGTCGGCGACGCCGCCCGCGCCGGCCGCAAGCTGGTGTTCGACCACGGGGCGCTGCGCACCGTCGCGACCGACTGCGGCGCGCTGCCCGGCGGCATCGCCGCGTTCGCGCGCGTCCTCGAGCCGCTCGGCTTCGCCGTCGCCGGCGTCTACCCGCTCGACCGCCTCGGCATGACCGGCCGCGCTTTCGCGCACCGCGACCTGCCGACCGCGATCGCGCAGTTCTTCGTCAGCGAACTGCACCCCGAGCGCTTCAGCCCGGCGTTCCAGGCGGCCGTCGCGCGCGTCGTCGGCGGTTCGCGCGACCCGCTGCCGCTGGCCAGCAAGGCGATGCTCGCCGACCTCGCCGCGCGCGGCGAACTGCCGTTCGACGACGCCTGCCAGCTGCTGCCCAACCTCGTCTGCTGCTTCGACCGCCAGCACCAGGAGCCGCGCGTCAGCGACTACGAAGCGCTGCTCGCCGAGTCGCCGGAGATGGCGTGGATCGCGACCGAGGGCAACGCCTTCAACCACGCCACCGACCGCGTCGACGACGTCGTCGCGACCGCCGCCGACCAGCGCCGCCGCGGCCGGCCGGTGAAGCCCGACGTCGAGGTCAGCCGCAGCGGCCGCGTGCGCCAGACGGCGTTCCGCGCCGCACTGGTCGAGCGCCTGTTCGTCGACGCCGACGGCAGCCTGGTGACCCGCACGGTGCCGGGCAGCTTCCACGAGTTCATCAGCCGCGCCGAGGAGGCCCCGGGCGTGCTCGACCTGCGCTTCGACAGCGGCAACGCGACGGCGATCTTCGGCATGACGACGGCGCGGTGAGCGGCGGCGGGTCGTCGGCTGCGGCGAGTAGGCTGCCGGCAGGACCGGCCTGGACGACCTCGTCGCCGCGCGCGACCGCGTGCTCATCCGTCAGACCAAGGAGTGGGCGGAGATCCTGCTCGGCTTCGAGTCGAAGAACCGCTTCGAACTCGCCGACGGCGCCGGCCAGCGGCTCGGCTTCGCCGCCGAAGAGGCGCGCGGCCTCGGCCAGTGGTTCCTGCGCAACCTGTTCGGCCGCTGCCGGCGCGCGACGGTGCACGTCTACGACGCCGCCGGGCGTCCGGTGGGCCGCGGCGAGAAGCCGTTCCGCTGGTTCTTCCACCGCATGGACGCCTTCGACGGCGACAGGAAGATCGGCGCCGTGCAGCGCAAGTGGTCGTGGCTGCACCGCGTCTTCATGGTCGAGAACGCCGCCGGCCAGGAGGTGATGGAACTGCGCAGCCCGCTGCTCCACCCCTGGACGTTCACGTTGACCTTCCAAGGCGCTGAAGCCGGCGTGATCCGCAAGCAGTGGGGCGGGCTCCTGCGCGAGCTGTTCACCGACGCCGACGCGTTCGGCGTCGAGTTCCAGCCGCACGTGCCGGTCGAGGTCCGCAAGCTGCTGCTGGTGGCGACCTTCCTGATCGACTTCACGTGCTTCGAGAACAACCAGGGCAGAGGCTCGGCCGTCGTGGTCGATTGACGGACGCGGAACCGGGGTTTCCGCTGCCGCGATGAGCGACCCCCGCATGGTGCCGTACGTCGACCGCTACCAGCCGCCGGCGCCGCCGGCGGAGGCGCTGGCCACCTTCCACGACGCGATGCGCCGGCGGCGCAGCGTGCGGGAGTTCAGCGACCGGCCGGTGCCGCGCGCGTGGATCGAAGCGCTGGTGCGCTGCGCCCACACCGCGCCGAGCGGCGCCAACAAGCAGCCGTGGCGGTTCGTCTGCGTCCAGGACCCGGCCATCAAGGCGCGCATCCGGGACGCGGCGGAAGCCGAGGAGCGCGAGTTCTACGCCCGACGAGCGAACGACGCGTGGCTGCGCGACCTGGCGCCGCTCGGCACCGACGCCGACAAGCCGTTCCTGACCACCGCGCCGTGGCTCGTCGTGGTGTTCCAGCTGACGCACGGCGACGACGGCGGCCAGGTCTACTACCTGAAGGAGTCGGTCGGCCTCGCGTGCGGCCTGTTCCTCGCGGCAGCGCAGCTGGCAGGCCTCGCGACCCTGACGCACACGCCGAGCCCGATGGCCTTCCTCGGCGACATCCTCGGCCGGCCCAAGCACGAGCGGCCGTTCCTGCTCATCCCCGTCGGCTACGCGGCGGAGCGGTGCCACGTGCCGGCGAAGGCGAGCGAGCGGCGGCCGTTGGACGAGGTGATGGTCGTGGTCTGAGGGGGCTGCCGCACCGGCGACCGCCGTGGCGATTGCCCGCTGGCTTGGGTGGCACACGCCATGGCCGCTGCCGCCCTGATCGACCACCTGCTGGCCTGCGGACATCGGGTTGGCGACGCTGCCGTCCGCCGCGCTGCGAGGCGATTCCGCGTTAGCCGGCGCGGCGATAATGTCCGGACTGCGCGACCTCGCGCAGCCGATCGAAGGCATCGCCACGAAGATGATCAAGCTCCTCCGCTGGCTGGTTCTGAACCTCTTGCTGCTGCTCGGCGTAGCGCGCGCCCAGGACGCAGCGGCGATCGTCCAACAGGGCGAGTTCTTCGAGGTGCACTGCCACGGCGGTTACGACGGCATCGCAGCCCGGGCGCTCGCCGCGGTCGAGCCGGTGTGGCCAACCGTCGCCAAGGCGGCCGGCAAGCCGGACGCGCGACCGAAGCAGCGACTGAAGGTGCATCTCTATCGCACGATTGCCGGGTACCTCGCGGCGGAGCAGCGCTTGACCAAGGGCAAGTTCGCCCGCAACCTCGCGATGGCCTGCTACGGCAGCGACGGCAGCGAGAGTGCGCACGTGGCGCTGCAGCCGCCGTGCAGCGACGAGACGCTGCGCGCCGTCGGCCTGCCCGGCCTGACGTTGGAGATGCTGGCCTGGGAGGCGACGCACCTCGCGCGTCGGAGCCTGTTCGGCACGCATGGCACGCACCCGATGTGGTTCACCGACGGGCTCGCCTCGCACGTCGCCCGATCGCACGCGCGACGGCTGGTGGGCGCGTCCGACGAGCAGGCGCACACCGTCGCGTGGCCGACGCGCGACTCGGACTTGGTGGTCGTGCAGCAGTTGGCTCAGAACCGCAAGCTGCCGCCGGCCAGTGCGATCCTCGCCGACCGCATCGACGATCTCGACATGACCGACCGGTATGCGGCGCGGGCCGTCTTCTACGAGATGCTCTGCGGGCCGCGCCACGACAAGGTCCTCGCCGAGGTGTTGGCCGCGCTGAGGTCCCTCGGCGGCGGCAAGGGCTACGACGAGCGGGTGCTCGCCCGGGCGCGGGCTGCGTTCGGCAAGGGCCTCGACGCCGACTTCCGGACGTACGTGTCGGGCTGCCGGGCGCAGTGGTCGGAGGTGTTCCGGTCGCTGATGCCGTACGACGGCGGCTTCCAGCAGATCGCCTTTCCGGACACGAACGCGGTCGCATGGCACCAGCAGCCCGTGGCCGGCGGGGCGCTGCGCATCGCGGGGAAGCTGCGCATCCTGCCGGGTGACGGCAAGCAGATGAACGTGCTGTTCGGCCGCACCGATGCCTCCGACTTCTACTCGGTTGCGTTCGTCGCGGATCATGGCTTCACCGCCTTCGCCTATCGCAGCAAGGGCAGCGAATGGCAGTCCCTCGGCGCCGGCAATGCCCCGTCGCTGCGGCTCGGCGTCACCTCGGAGTTCGTGATCACGGCGCGCGGCGACGCGCTGCTCGTCGAACTCGACGGGCAGCACTGGGACTTCGTGCTGCCCGCGAAGCTGCCGGACAAGGTGATCTGGGGTCTTGGCGCACAGGCAGGGCCCGCCGGGGCGCAAACGGGCACGGCAGGACTCTGGATCGAGGTGGCTGCGACCGCGCCGCGATGAGGCCGGCGCCGGCCCGGGTGGGTGATCGTCGGGCAGGCAGCCGCCATCGAAGCGACGCCGCCGGGAGCAACGGTCGACGCCGGAACCTCACCGACGCCGCCGTTGTCGGCAACGGCGTGCTGTCCGGCTGCACGATCGCCTTGCCGGCTGGGTCGCCGTTCGACCCGCGCCGCGCCGTGGCGATCCCGCGCGCGCTCGGGTAGGAAAACGCCATGGCCGCTGACGCCCTGATCGACGACCTGCTGGCTGCGCTCGGCGAGCGCGGCGTGCTGACGAGCCCGACCGACCGCGCGCGCTTCGAGACCGGCTGGCGCTACGGCAAGGGCACGGCGCGCTGCGTCGCGCGGCCGGCGTCGACCGCCGAGGTGGCGACGGCGCTGCAGGTCTGCGGCCGGCACGGCGTCCGCGTCGTGCCGCAAGGCGCCAACACCGGCCTCGTCGCCGCGTCGACGCCCGACGCCGGCGGCGCGATGGTGGTGCTGTCGCTCGAACGCCTCAACCAGACGATCGACGTCGACGTCCGCGGCCGCACCGTGCGCGTCGACGGCGGCGTGCTGCTGAGCCAGCTCAACGAACGGCTCGCGCGCGACGGCTTCTGGTTCCCGGTCGACCTCGGCGCCGACCCGCAGATCGGCGCGATGGTGGCGACCAACACCGGCGGCACGCGGCTGCTGAAGTACGGCGACGTGCGCCACAACCTGCTCGGCCTCGAGGTCGTGCTCGGCGACGGCCGCGTGCTGTCGCTGCCCAATCGCCTGCGCAAGAACAACACCGGCCTCGACGGCAAGCAGCTGTTCGTCGGCACGACCGGCGTGTTCGGCGTGGTGACGCAGGCCGTGCTGCAGTGCGCGCCGTTGCCCAAGCAACGCGCGACGGCGCTGGTCGCGTGCCGCGACGGCGACGCCGTGCTGGCGCTGCTCGGCGCGCTCGAAGGCGAGCTCGGCGACGTGCTCAGCGCCTTCGAGGTGATGAGCGACAAGGCGCTCGCCGCGGTGTTCGCGCACCAGCCGAACCTGCGCAAGCCGTTCGCCGAGCTGCCGCGCTACGCCGTGCTCGTCGAGCTGGCGTCGACGCTGCCGGCCGACGCGCTGGCGCTCGACGCGGTGCTCGAAGCGCGGCTCGGCGCGTTCCTGGAGACCGCCGGCGACGCCGTGCCCGACGTGCTGGTCGGCAAGGCCGACGAGTTCTGGGCGATGCGCCACCACATCAGCGAGAGCCTGCGCAGCGAAGGCCGCATGCTCGCGTTCGACATCTCGGTGCCGCGCTCGCTGCTGCCGCGCTTCACCGCCGACGTCGAGGCGCTGCTCGCCGCCGACTGGCCGGCGGTGCGGCTGTGCGACTACGGCCACTGGGGCGACGGTGGCACGCACCTCAACCTCGTGTGGCGCGAGGACGCCGTCGGCAAGCCGTACGCCGACGTGGTCGAAGCACTGCAGCCGCGCGTCTACGAGCTGGCGGTGAAGGGCTACGACGGCAGCTACTCGGCCGAGCACGGCGTCGGCCCGCACAACCAGCGCTACTACGACGCCTACACCGACCCGCTGGTGAAGCGCCTGTGCGGCGTGCTCGGCGACTTCTGCGATCCGGGCGACCGGCTCGGCACCGTGCGCCTCGACGGCGCGTGAGGGCGCGGGCGCGCGGCGGCCTGCGCGCGTGCCGCGAGTTCCCGTAGCGGCGTGGCGGCGCGCAGGGTCGACGAGCTACCGTCACGCCATGACGTCTCGTCGCGTCACCGCCGCGCGCGTTGCCGTCGCGACGTGGCTCGTCGCCGCCTGCAGCGCGCCCGCGCCGTCGCCGTTGCCCGCGGCGCGGCGGCCCAACGTCGTCGTGTTCCTCGTCGACGACCTCGGCACGCAGGAGACGTCGGTGCCGTTCCAGGCCGAGGCCAGCGCGCTCAACAAGGTCTACCGCACGCCCGCGGTCGAGCGGCTCGCCGCCGAAGGCGTGAAGTTCCCGCAGGCGTACGCCTCGGCGGTGTGCTCGCCGACGCGCATCTCGCTGCTGACCGGCATGAACGTCGCTCGCCACGGCGTCACCAATTGGACGCTGCGCCGGGACGCGTCGCCGGACGACGCGCACCCGACGCTGCTGCCGCCGGAATGGCACGTCAACGGCCTGACCGTGCCGGCGCGGCCGCAGGCGCGCGCCGTGGCGGCGACGCCGTTGCCAGCACTGCTGCGCGACGCGGGCTACCGCACGATCCACGTCGGCAAGGCGCACTTCGGCGCGATCGGCACGCCCGGCGCCGGCCCGGCGACGCTCGGCTTCGACGTCAACGTCGCCGGCCACGCCGCCGGCGCGCCGGGCAGCCACCTCGCGGCGCGCAACTTCTCGTCGACGTGGCGCCAGGGCGACGCCGTCTGGGACGTGCCGGGCCTCGGCAAGTACCACGGCACGGACGTCGACCTGGCCGAGGCGCTGACCCGCGAGGCGATCGCCGAGCTGGAGCGCGCCGCGCGCGACGGCGCGCCGTTCTTCCTGCACCTGTCGCACTACGCGGTGCACGCGCCGTACGAGGACGACGCGCGCTTCCGCGGTGCGTTCGACGCCGCCGGCCTGCCGCCGTTCCAGGCGCGGCTCGCCTCGATGGTCGCCGGCATGGACCGCTCGCTCGGCGACGTGCTCGCCGCGCTCGACCGGCTCGGCCTCGCGCAGGACACCGTCGTGCTGTTCCTGTCGGACAACGGCGCGCCGGCGCAGTGCCCGCGCAACCTGCCGCTGCGCGGCCACAAGCTGGCGCCGTACGAAGGCGGCGTGCGCGTGCCGCTGCTGGCGCGCTGGCCGGGTGTGGCGCCGGCGGGCGGCGTGGCGGCGCAGCCGGTCGTCGTCGAGGACGTGTTCGCGACGGTGCTCGACGTCGCCGGGGTCGACTGGCGCGGCCGCGTCGCGCAGCAGGTCGACGGCGTGTCGTTCGCGCCGGCGCTGCGCGGCGACGGCGCGCCGGCGGCGGCCGCGCGTCCGCTGGTGTGGCACTACCCGCACCAATACGCCGGCCAGGCGCCGTGGAGCGCGATCCGCGTCGGCGACCACAAGCTGGTGCACCACCACGTCGACGGCCGGCTCGAACTGTTCGACGTCGTCGCCGACGTCGGCGAGGCACGCGACCTCGCCGCGGCCGAGCCGGCGCGCGTGCGCGAACTCGCCGGCCAGCTCGGCGCGCTGCTGCGCGCGCGCGGCGCGCGCATGCCGGTGCGCAAGCAAGGCGGCGCGCCCGTGCCGTTCGCCGACGAGGTCGCCGGCGCGGTGGGCGGCGCGTCCGCATCGGCCGCGTGGCGGCCACGGTGACTGCCGCTGTCGCGCGCGGGCGCGGAACTCTTCATCGCCTGGTACTCGGGCTTCGACGTCGACCTGACCGCGGCGCAGAAGGTCTGGATCACGGCGCGCATCGCCGCCTGCCTTGTCACCGCCGTCGCGCTGGTCTGGCCGCCGCCCGCCGCGTAGCGTCGCGCCCCGCATGTCCCGCACGTCGTACCCGCGCCACAAGATCCGCATCGCGCTGCTGGAGAACATCCACCCGGCGGCGCGCGAAGCCCTGACCGTGGCCGGATACACGGTCGACGTGATCCCGAAGGCGCTCGAGGGCGACGAGCTCGCCGCGGTGCTGAAGGACGCGCACGTCGTCGGCCTGCGTTCGCGCACCAAGCTGCGCGAGGCGCAGTTGGCGCTGGCGCCGCGGCTGATGGCGATCGGTTGCTTCTCGGTCGGCACCGACCAGGTCGAGATCGACGCCGCGGCGCGCCGCGGCATCCCGGTGTTCAACGCGCCGTACGCCAGCACGCGCTCGGTCGCCGAGCTCACGCTGGGCTGCGTGATCGCGCTGGCGCGCCGGCTCGGCGACAAGAGCGGCAAGCTGCACCAGGGCCAGTGGGACAAGTCGCTGGCCGGCGCGCACGAGATCCGCGGCCGCACGATCGGCCTGATCGGCTACGGCCACATCGGCCAGCAGGTCGGCCTGCTCGCCGAGGCGTGCGGCATGCGCGTCCTGTTCTTCGACATCCAGCGCAAGCTGCCGCTCGGCCTCGCCAAGCCGGTTGCGGCCGCCGAGCAGCTGTTCGACGAGGCGGACTTCGTGTCGCTGCACGTGCCGGAGACGGCGCTGACTCGCGGCATGGTCGGCGGCCCGCAGCTCGCCCGCATGAAGCCGGGCAGCTACCTGCTCAACCTCAGCCGCGGCAGCGTCGTCGCGATCGACGCGCTGTGGGCCGCGCTGCAGCAGGGCAAGCTCGGCGGCGCTGCGCTCGACGTCTTCCCGCAGGAGCCGACGCCGACCCAGGCCGAGTGGCGCAGCGAGCTCGCCGGCCTGCCCAACGTGCTGCTGACGCCGCACGTCGGCGGCAACACCGAGGAAGCGCAGCGCAACATCGGCAGCGAGGTCGCCAACGCGCTGACCGCCTTCATCGACCGCGGCATCACCGAGGGCGCGGTCAACTTCCCCGCGATCAACCTGCCGCCGCGCGAGGGCACGCACCGCCTGCTCGACATCCACAAGAACGTGCCGGGCGTGTTGGCGTCGGTGACGGCGATCGTCAGCGAGCTCGGGGCCAACATCGAGGCGCAGCAGCTCGGCACGACGAAGGACGTCGGCTACCTCGTGATGGACATCGACCGCCAGCTGTCCGACGCGGTGCGCGACCGCATCGCGGCGCTGCCGAGCAGCATCAAGACGCGGCTGCTGTACTGACCCGAGGCTGCCGGCTCGGCGGCTGCGCCGGGGCCGCCCGGGGCGTTGGGTTCGTCGCGACGCCGGGCTGCGGCCGGTGCGCCGTCGCCGTCGTGGCATGGCCCGGCGGGCGCGGCTAGCATCCGCCCGCTCGGAGCGCCCGCATGTCCACTCCCTCGTCCGGCCGGTCGTCTCGCACCGTCGTTTCCCCTGCCCGTCGCCGCCTGCCGGCTGCGTTCGGCGCCTTGGCGACGCTCGCTGCGTTCCAGCTGTTCGGCTGCCAGGCCCCGTCGACGTGGGAGCCGTACGCGGACACGTCGGGCGATCGGCAGGGCATCGTCGCCGCGGCGATGGCCAGCCAGTCCATGCAGGGCGACCGCGTGGTCGCCGACGAGGGCTCCTGCGTCGCCTGCCACGCCGGTTGCGTCGACCCGCACCCGGGTGGCCGCAAGTCGACGTGCACGCACTGCCACGGCGGCGACGCGACGAAGACGACGGTCGACGGTGCGCACCCCGTGCCGCGCTTCCCCAAGGAGTGGGCCGATTCGGCCAATCCCGAGCCCAAGCACCGCGGCGCCAAGGACTCGGCCAACCCCGAGCGGCCGTACACGCTGACGCTCAAGGAGAGCGAGGCCTGGATCCGCTTCGTCAATCCCGGCGACCTGCGCGTCGCCAACAAGACCTGCGGGCCGTGCCACCAGGTCGAGACGCTGCAGGTGATGAAGTCGCTGATGGCGACCGCGCAGCACTTCTGGGGCACGGTGACGTACGCCAACGGCATCGTCAGCACGAAGCGGTCGATCCTCGGCGAGTCGTTCGGGCCGGACGGCACGCCGCAGGTCGTCAACCACGTCGTCGCCGCCGACGGCGGCGAGCAGGAGCCCGGCAAGCCGGGGCGGCGGCCGACGCCCGAGGAGATCGCGGCGAACAGCTGGTCGCTGCTGGCGGCGCCGCTGCCGCACTGGGAGGTGACGCAGCCCGGCAACGTCTTCCGCATCTTCGAGCAGGGCAGCCGCCTCGGCACCGCCGGCCTCGGCCAGAACGGCCTGAACTCGCCGGTCCCGGGCCTGCCGGACAAGTTCGAGGATCCGGGTCGGCCGAACAACAAGTCGTCCGACCGCGGGCTAGGCACGCTCAATCGCGTCGACCTGCCGACGCTCAACGTGCACAAGACGCGGCTCAATGATCCGCACCTCGGCATGTTCGGCACCAACGACCAGCCGGGCGACTTCCGCGGCAGCGGTTGCACCGCCTGCCACGTGATCTACGCCAACGACCGCGATCCGGTGCACAGCGGCCCGTATGCGCAGTTCGGCAACGCCGGCCACGGCAACGTCGGCCTGCGCGCCGAGCGCGCCGGCTGGCTCGCCGACGGCAAGGGCGCGGCGCCGGCGTGGCTCGGCTCGCGCGATCCGCGCGACCCGGCCCAGGCCAGCGACCCGACGATCGCGCAGAACCGCGGCGGCCATCCGATCGCGCACCGCTTCACGCGCGCGATCCCGTCGAGCACGTGCATGGTCTGCCACATGCACCAGCCGAACAGCTTCCTCAACACGTACTACGGCTACCAGATGTGGTCGTACGAGACGGACGGCGACGCCATGTGGCCGCCGGAGCAGGCGGCGAAGACGCACGCCGAGACGCGCGCGATCAACGACCGCAATCCCGAGGGCGCCGCCGCGCGCGGCAAGTGGGGCGACCGCGCCTTCCTCGACGACGTCGCGCAGACCGTCAACCCGAAGCTCAAGCACACGCAGTTCGCCGACTACCACGGCCACGGCTGGATCTTCCGCGCGGTGTTCAAGATGGACCGCAAGGGCCGGCTGCTCGACACCGACGGCAAGGAGGTCGACTACGACGACCCGAAGAAGTTCGAGGGCGTCGTCCCGAAGCTCGGCTCGACGCCGACCGCGCAGGACATCCTGACGCGCAAGTGCTTCACGCCGCCGCCGGGCAAGCCGGTGCACCTGAAGGACATCCACGCCGAGCGCGGCATGCACTGCGTCGACTGCCACTTCGCGCAGGACGTGCACGGCGACACGCACCTGTACGCCGAGTACCAGGCGGCGATCCAGGTCCAGTGCCAGGACTGCCACGGCACCGCGACCGAGGCGTCGACGATGCGCTTCTCCGGGCCGGCGGCCAAGTCGGACGTCAAGCGCGGCCGGCTCGGCGGCGAGACGCCGTGGGGCAAGCCGCGCTTCGAGCAGCGTGAGGAAGGCGGTGTCGGCGTCTGGTACCAGCGCTCGATGCTCTACCCCGACCTGCAGTGGCGGCTCAAGCAGGTCGTCGACACGGTCACTCCCGGCCACGCCGACTACAACGTGAAGGCAGCGTACGCCAAGCTGCAGACCAAGGCCGACGGCAGCTGCGCCCACGCGCCCGAGAAGATGGACTGCGCGGCCTGCCACACGTCGTGGATGACCTCGTGCTTCGGTTGCCACCTGCCGCAGGAGGCGAACTGGCGCACGGACATGCAGCACTTCGAGGACAAGAAGCTGCGCAACTGGGCGAGCTACAACCCGCAGGTGGCGCGCGACGACGTCTTCATGCTCGGCGTGTCGGGCGACGTCAAGGACAACAAGGTCGCCGTGGTGCGCTCGTCGTCCGCGGTGATGATCTCGTCGACCGACAGCCAGCGCGCGATCGCCTACAAGCAGCAGCTGACCGTCGCCGCCAACGGCATGAACGGGCAGTGCTTCAACACGCACTTCGCCCACACGGTGCGCACGAAGGAGACGCGGCAGTGCTCGGACTGCCACGTGTCCGACAAGGACGACAACAACGCGTGGCTCGCCCAGACGTACCTGATGGGCACCAACTACGTGAACTTCTTCGGCATGTACGCCTACGTCGGCGGCGCCGAGGGCGGGCTGGAGGCGGTGAAGATCACCGAGTGGCCCGAGCCGCAGGCGGTGATCGGCAGCAACCTGCATCGCATGGCGTTCCCCGCCGAGCACGCGGCGCACCAGCAGGCGGGCGGCAAGCTGCAGGAGAGCCACCGCCACGGCGGCAACGTCCTCTCGCTGGAGCAGCGCGGCGAGTACCTCTACACGGCCAACGGCCCCGGCGGCTTCCGCGTCTACGACATCGCCAACGTCGCCAACAAGAACTTCAGCGAGCGCATCGTCACCGCGCCGGTGTCGCCGCTGGGCCAGGACACGCACGTGGCGACCAGGTTCGCCACCGCGGTGGCGCTGCCGACCAACATGTCGATCAGCATGGGGCGGCCGTGGATCGCGGCGAACCGCGAGCAGAACTACCCGTACAAGGGCCGCGACCAGAACCTGCACGAGTCGTACCGCTACGCCTACGTCAGCGACCGCGAGGAAGGCCTCGTCGTCGTCGACATCGATTGCCTGACCGACGGCGACCCCGACAACAACTTCACCAAACGCGCCGCGACCTTCAATCCGGGCGGCGTGCTCGACGGCGCCGAACACCTGACGGTCGCCGGCACGACGGTGTACGTCTGCTGCAAGCAGGGCCTCGTCGCCGTCGGCATCGCCGATCCGCTCGCGCCCGTGGTGCTCGGCGTCGTGCCGCTGGAGCGCCCGATCGCGGTCGCCGTGCAGTTCCGCTACGCCTTCGTCGCCACGGCGAAGGGCCTCGAGGTCGTCGACGTCACGCAGCCGGCGGCGATCAAGCCGACCGGCGTCGTCGTGCCGATCGCCGACGCGCGCGGCGTGACCGTCGCCCGCACCTACGCCTACGTCGCCGCCGGCGCCCAGGGCGTCGCGATCGTCGACGTCACCGCGCCGCGCGCGCCCGGCGCGCCGGTGTTCTGGAACGCCGACGGCAAGCTGGTCGACACGCGCGCCGTCCGCGTCGGCATGGTCAACGACAGCGTCTACGCGGTCGTCGCCGACGGCCGCAACGGCATGCACGTCTGCTCGCTGGTCACCCCCGAGGACGATCGCAAGGCGTCGGCGTACGGCTTCGCGCCGGAGCCGCGACCGAAGTGGCTCGCCGGCCGCCAGACCGCCGGCACCGCCGTGGCGATCGCCAAGGGCCTCGACCGCGACCGCGCCGTCGACGAGTCCGGCCATCAGGTGTCGGTGTTCGGCCGCATCGGCGGCCGGCCGTTCACCCTGGCCGAGATGCAGAAGCTCTACCTGCAGGCCGACGGCGCGCTGCGGCAGTTCCCCGACGCGCCGCCGGCCGGCTGGCAACCCAAGCCCCTGCCGGTGAAGAAGCCGGCCCGCAAGCAGTGACCCCTTCGCCGCGACCGCGGCTCCGAACCCGCCCTTCCTGCCATGAACGGTGACAGTCCCAAATCGCCTCTCGACCTGCTTGTCGTCGGCGGCGGCCCCTGCGGCACGGCCGCGGCGTGGCGCGCGCACGAACTCGGCATGTCGGTCCTGGTCATCGATCGCGACGGCGTGCTCAGCATCGTCAAGGAGTGGGCCGACCACCAGCCCAAGCCGAAGGACGTCGACGCCGACTACGGCGATCGCCTCGACCTGACCTTCCCCAAGGGCGGGGCGCTGCTCGCGCAGTTGCCGTACGACGACCAGACGCCGGCCGACCAGCTGTACGCGCGCTGGCTGAAGGTCTACGACGACAACAAGGTCGCCTACCGCAACGGCTGCGAGTTCATCGGCTGCGCGCGCACGCCCGACGGCCTGCTCGTCGCCGAGTACATGGAGCTGCAGACGCAGGCGCGCGGCAAGATCCACTGCCGCGCCCTGCTGCTGGCGCTCGGCGGCGGCTCGCCGGCGAAGGTCCGGCTGATGGGCGACGGCCTCGGCATCCGCTACAAGCTCGGCAACAGCGCCGACTTCGTGGGCGGACCGGCCTGCGTCGTCGGCGGCGGCATGTCGGCGGCCGAGGCCGTCGTCGCGATCGCGCTGGCCAAGGCCAAGGCGAAGGACGCCTCCGACGTGTTCTGGTGCTACCGCGGCCGCGAGATGCCGAAGGTCGCGCAGGGCAAGGCGCTCGCCAGCAAGTTCTACGAGGCCTGGACGCAGGGCAACATCCGCTACCTGCCGTTGTCCGAGCCGCTCGCGGTGTTCAAGGACGACAAGGGCCACGAGCTGGTCGCGGTGAAGACGCGGCGCGTCGAACTGCAGAACCAGCCGCCGGAGCTGGTCTGCTACGAGTTCGAGAAGAAGCAGGTCCTGGCGTTCATCGGCACCGAGCGGCCCACCCAGCTGCTCGCCGAGATGGGCATCCAGGAGTTCTCGCTCGCCGACGCGCCGAGCAAGAAGCGCCTCGCCGTCACGCCGCTGCGCGAGTCGCAGATCCCCAACGTCTTCCTGGGCGGCGGCCTGCTGGCACCGGCGTTCCTGGAGACCAACGACTTCCGCCCCGAGGCTCTGCAGTCGACGCTGAAGGAGCTCGGCTCGAGCTTCAAGGGCGGCATGAGCGACGGCGTCGCGATCGCCGAGACCGTGCACGCGCGCCTGAAGAAGGGCGCGTCCGACGCGGTGATCCGCGAACAGCAGGTCAAGCAGGCGCAGGCGACGCCGCCGTCGCTGACGGCCACTTCGACCTCGACGCAGAAGCCGGCGAGCGCGCCCGCCGCCGCCGAGCCGGCCGCCGCGGCGCCGCAGGTCGCCGCCCAGTTCACGCGCATCAGCTACGCCGAGAACCCGCAGGCGCCGGCCCAGGTGGACCTGTCGCTGCCGGTCGGCGACTCGGTCGTCGGTCGCAGCGCCGGCCGCATCGTCGTGCCCAGCGACGCCTCGCTGCTCGACCAGCACGCGGCCTTCCGCGTCGACGGCGACGAGTGCTACGTCACCAACGTGCCGTTCGGCGGCAGCGTGTACGTGACGATCAACAGCGAGCGCACGCTGCCGCCGGGCACGGTGCTCGTCGTCGGCCAGCGCCGCCTGCGCGTCGACGTCAGCGACGGCCGTGCCGTGCTCGCGGTGCTCGACGCCGCCGGCGCGCCGACCCGCGCCTTGCCGCTGCCGCCGGACGGTCGCAGCATCGGCCGCGAGGACGTCGATCCGACCGACCGCAGCATCTCGCGCAAGAGCCACTTCATCGCCTGGGAGGCCGGTGGCCTCGCCCGCGTGCGCAACGACCTCAGCCGCAACGGCACGCAGATCGAGGTGCGCGGCATGCTGCGCCTCAACGAGAAGGACGAGGTCTGGATGGGGGCGCAGTGTTTCCGCTGCGTCGATCTGCCGGATCCCGTCGCCGACGCGCCGAGCCGCATCATCCGTCCGGGCACGCTGCCGCCGCCGGCGACCCCGGCTGCTGCGGCGCCCGCGCCGGCGCCGGCGGCAGCCGCTCCGGCCCCCGCGGCCGCGCGTCAGGCTGCTCCGGCCGCTCCGGCCGCTCCGGCGGCGCCGGCTGGCGGCCCGCCGGCCGTCGTGTTCGCCGACGGCGCGTCGCTGCCGGCGGACCCCGAACTGCCGATCCTCGTGGCGATGGCCGGCGGCGGGCGCGCCAGCAGCGACGGCGACAGCATCGACGGTCCTTGCCAGACGCAGTGGGAGTGCTGGGACGAGGGCTCGCCGACCGAATCCGGCGGCACCTGCGGCAAGTGCTGTGTCGTCGTGCTCGACGGCGCGGCCGCGCTCAGCGACGCCGCGCCGAAGGAGCGCAACACGATGGCGAAGAAGTCGAAGAAGTACTTAGGCGCGCGCTTCGACGAAGCCCGCTGCAGCCTCGCCTGCCAGGCGAAGGCCAAGGGGCCGGTCCGCATCCAGCCGCTGGGCAAGGCGGAGTGACATGGCGGCGCGGCGCGCGGCATTGGCGCTCGTGTGGCTGGCGTCGCTCGGCTTCGCCTCGTGGGGCGACGCCAGCGTCGGCGCGGCTGCGGCCGGCGACCAGGATCCCAAGGCGCAGGGCGAGCGCTTCACGCACGCGCGTCACGTCACGCCGGAGTGGCGCGAGGGCGAGGTCGCCGAGGTCTGGCGCGATTGCCGCGGCTGCCACGACTACACGCCGCAGCGGCAGGTGTCGGCGCCGCAGGAGTCGTGCGACGCGTGCCATGTGCCCGCCGGACAGGCGGGCCAGTTGGCGCGCCGCTTCGCCGCCGGCTGGGAGAAGGACCTCGCGCTTTACCGTACACGCACCCGCGACGCCTTCCGCCATCACACGCACTTGATGCTCGAATGCCGCGAGTGCCACTCGCCGCCCCCCGGCGCGCGCGTCGCGATCGGCGACTACGACATCGTGACCGGACCCGGCCAGTGCGCGCGTTGCCACGAACCGGCGGCGATCGCCGCCGACGACTTCGCGGTGCTGCGCGGCGTGCGCTGGTTCCAGGGCGCGGTCGACGCGGCCGCCGCCGACGCGCTCGGCGTGCCGCGGTTCCAGCCGCCGCAGCCGGCGCAGTTCGCCGCCTTCGCGACGCGCCTCGCCGAGGTGTTCGGCGGTCCGACCGGCGCGCTCAACGTCGGTGCGACGCAGTTGCCGCCGGGCGGCGCGTTCGATCACGCCGACCACGGCGCGATGGACTGTGTGGCGTGCCACGAGGCGATTCCGGGCGCGGGGCCCGGCGACCTCGGCACCGGCGGCATCAAGGTCCCCAGCTGCGCGCAATGCCACTCCGGCAGCGACGGCAAGGGGCTGACGGCGGCGGCGAGCCGCGCCGAGCAGCGTGTGCAGCACGCCGCCGGCGCGTTCGCGCACGCCGACCACTACCGCTTCCTGCAGCCGGGGCAGGCGCGGCGCGAGGGCGTCGCCAACGCGGCGGCCTACGCCGCGCTCGAAGCGCCCGGCAACGCCTCGTGCAGCCACTGCCACCAGCAGGATCCGGCGGCCATGCACGATCCCCGGGCCGACCATCCGTTCGTCGACGCGGCCGGTCGCCCGACCGGGCTCGGCCGCCATCGCTACCTCGATTGCGTCGCCTGCCACGACGGCCCCGGCTGGAACACCGGCGAGTCGCCGACGGCGCCGCTGCACGACTCCAGCGACGGCGCCTCGGACGGCAAGCCGGCGGTGGCAGGTCGCCCCGGCTTCGACGGTTGCGCCGCCTGCCACGAGATCGGCCGCGGCGACTTCTTCGCCGTGCCGCAGGCGCAGGTCGAGCGCATCCGCGAGGCCGTGTTCCTGTTCGGCGGCCAGACGCATCCCTACATCGGCCTCGGCGGCGACGGCCAGCGTCCCGAACTGCAGGACTGCGCCGCGTGCCACCGCGGGCGCGTGCCGGAACTGCCGTCGCGGCTCGGGCAGCGGCCGTTCCGCCACGCGGTGCACCTGCCGGCGGCGCCGGGGCCGCAGGACTGCCTGCTGTGCCATCCGCGCGCCAAGGAGGCCGCGACGTCGGAAGCGCTGGCGGGCGCCGACTTCCGCACGTACTCGCAGCAGGCCTGCGGCAGCTGCCATCTCGGCGCGCAGGTGCTGGAGGTCGGCGCGCGCGAACTCACCGAGCGCGGCCGCACGCTCGCCAGCCTCGCCGGCAAGGACCGCACGGTGCAGTTCGACCACAAGGCGCACGTGGCGAAGGCGGCGTGCGCGGACTGCCACGTCGTGGCGGCGGACGGCCGCGACGTCACCACGCGCGACGAAGCGCGCACCTGCGTGCAGTGCCACGACCACGACGCCACGCGCGGCGTCGACACCAACGGCGCGGAGATCGTCTTCGGCGACCAGGCGCAGAGCTGCGCGCGCTGCCATCCGGCGGGCGCTGCGGTCGTGGCCGCCGGCGGCCGCAAGGTCGACGTGCCGCCGCGGCGCGGTTCCCCGGCGGCCGCCGCCGACGCGCGCTTCGTGCAGGCGGTGACGCGCTTTGGCGGCTTCGCCGGCGCGCAGTTCCATCCGACGGACCGCCGTTGCACCGAGTGCCATCGGGCCGACTTGCAGCCCGATCCGAAGTGGCCCGGTCGCCGCGTGCCGCGCGCCGACCACCTGTTCGGCGAGTCGACGAGCCCGCACGCCGGCCAGGGCGGCAGCTACGAACCGCGCGGCTGCCTCGGTTGCCACTGGAGCCCGATGCAGGCGGCTGGCTACAGCGGCGCGGTCGCGCCGTCGGGCGACGACGAACTCGACGCCATGCGCAAGGACCCGGGCGGCCGCAAGGCGCGCGCGCGCTTCGGCAATCGCCGCGCCGGCTATCCCGGCGGCTCCGACGGCTGAGCGACCGTGGCAGGCGATGGCGGCGGGCATGCGCCGCGCCGCCACGTTCCGTCACCGCCGCACCGGCCGCGTCAGCGCCAGTGGAACTGGCGCTGCAGGTGGCAGGCGCGGCAGCCCGGCAGGCCTTCGTCCGGGATCGGCACCTCGGCGAGCGTCGTCGCCGCGGCCGTGCCGGCGGCGTCGTGGCAGTCGGCGCAGGCGACGCCATCGTGCCCGGGCGACGTGTGCCGGAAGCCGTTGGCACCGGGCCAGCTGCGCATGCCGGCGCGCGTCGCCGGCCGCTGCCGCAGCACGACGCCGTCGGCGACTCCGGCGCTCACCAGGAACGAGTTCGTCGTGCGGGTCTCCGCGTGCGGATGGCACTGCTGGCAGTCGCCGCCGCCGACGTTGGCGTGGCCGGTGTGGCACGAACTGCAGTCCGCCGCCCCCGGCAGCGTGCGCGGGACCGCCTGGTGCTCGCCCGGGCCGCCGCGCTCGAAGACGTGGCAGGCGTAGCAGCCCTTGGCCAGCGCGCCGGATTGCCCGAAGCTCGCGGCCGCCACGTGCACGTCGTGCGGGAAGTCGGCGGCCAGCGCGGGCGGCGTGCCGCCGCCGGTGGCCGGTCGCGTCGCCGTGGCCGCGATCGCGAGCGCCGCGCCGCGTTCGACGTGGCACGCGCCGCACGCGCCGCGTTCGGCCTCGTTGCTCGGCCAGTGGTAGAGCGCCGTGCGCGCGTCGGTCAGCTTCGCCGCCGACCACAGGCCCTGGTGGCACGAACGGCAACCCTGCGCGGCGTCGCGGCTGATCGCGCCGGCGGCGGCGTCATCCGCCTGCAGCGCCGCCGGCTGCAGGTGCAGCGCGTGCCAGAACGGCCGCGGCGCCGCGGCGTCGCGCGCCGTGGCGAGGCCGTTCTTGTGGCACTCCGCGCAGTCCTTGCCGCCGGCGTGCTCGGCGAACTGCTCGTCGTGCGAGCGGCTCGCCACGGTGTACGTCGCGCGCTGCGCGGCGTGCTGCGCCGCCGTCAGCGCCGGCCGCGCGACCGTGCGCATGGCCGGACCGAAACGGCCGGCGCCGTCGCCGGCGGCGTGGCACTGCGCGCACTTGCCGCCGCCGTCGTCGGTGCCGTGCCAGGCGACCTGCCACGTGCGATCGACGGCGCGCCAGCGCTCCTGGTCGGCGGCGAGGATGCCGACCGCCGGGCTGCCGGCGACGTGGCACGACCGGCACGTCTCGTAGGCGATGGCGCCGAAGTCGCGCGCCAGCGGGACGTCGGGCAGCCCTTGCGCCTGGGCAGCGCGGCGCTCGGGGGCGACCTGATGGCAGACGGCGCAGTCCATGCCCTTGGCGAGGTGCGCCTTGTGCGGGAAGAGGTGCGCCGCGAGCGTCGTGTCGCGGCGCGGCGGCAGCGTCGGCGGCGACAACGCCTTGGCCTTGTCGCGCACGCCTTCGTCGGCGCGGTGGCACGCCTCGCAACGGCCGGTCTTGTCGTCGGCGCCCGGCTTGAGCCCGCCCGCGACCATGCCTTGGTGGTCGGTGTGGCACTCGACGCAGGTCGCCGGCGCGAGGTCGCCGTCGCCGAGGTAGGGGTGGCGCTTCGTCGCCGGTGCCGCGAGGTCGCCGTGGCACTGGCGGCACTTGGCCTCGGTCACGCCGCCGCCTGGTTCGTGGCAGACGGCGCAGCCTTGCGCGCTGGCGAGCGCCAAGCACTCCTGCAGCCGCGCGTGCACCGGCCCAGGCGCGGCGACGGCGGCGGTGGCGATGGCGTGCGCGGGCAGCAGCGGGCCCGGATCGGACAGCGGCTCCAGCACCGACGACAGCAACAGGCTCGCGACCAGCAGCGCGGCGGCGGCGACCAGCGCGGCGCGGTTGCCGACGGCGAGCGCGGAGAAGCGGCCGAAGCCGACCTCGCTGCGCACCAGCGCGTCGGGGTCGTTGTCGAAGACCTTCTTGCCGGGCTTGCGCCACCAGAAGCCGTTGCGCTGCAGGGCGAGCACCAGCGTCGGCGCGCCGTCGCGCGTCTCCAGCCGTGCGACCGCGCGCGAGGTGCCGACGACGAGCAGACTGCCGTCGCGCAGGGCGACCGGCTGGTCGGCGCGCGCGCCGTCGACCCACGTGCCGCTGACCGAACCGAGGTCGCGCACGACGAACGCCGTGCCGTCGTGTTCGATGGCGCAGTGGCGCGCGGCGGCCAGCGCGTCGTCGAGCACGACGCTGCAGCCGACGCGGCCGCCGAGCGTGACTTCGCCGTGCGCGTCGACGACCACGCCGGCGGCGTCTTCGACGACGATGCGGGGCCTGAGCATGTCAGCGCGTCCTCCGGTCGAACAGGCTCTGCGGCTCGCGCCGCGTGATCGCCGAGGTGGGGCAGTTGTAGACGCAGGCCTCGAACGGCATGCCGGCGCACAGGTCGCACTTGATGGTCTTGCCGGTCACCTGCGAGACCTTGCCGCCGACGCCGCACGAGCCGGTCGCGGGCGTCGCCGGCGCGGCGGCCGCCGCCGGCGCCGGCGCGGGTTCGCGGCGGAACCAGCGACCGATCCACGGCAGGCTGGCGAGCGCCGATTCGATCGGCGGCGCCGGCGGCGCCGGCGGCACGAGGCGGATGACGCCGTAGGGGCAGCCGTCGATGCAGCTCGCGCAGCCGACGCAGCTGTCGTACTCGAAGCGGATGCGACCCTGCGCGTCGCGGCGGATCGCCGCGTACTCGCACGACAACATGCACTGCGGCACTTCGCAGTGGTAGCACGCCGTGATCAGCGTCTCGTCGGTGGCGACCGGCGTGCCGGCCTTGGACAACCGCGGCACGCCGTCGTCGTGCGTCGCGCCGCACGACTCGACGCACATGTTGCAGCGCACGCACTTCTGGCGGTCGATGACGAGGGCGCGTCCGCCCTTGACCGACTCGCGCTCGACCATCACGTGCAGTTCGTCGAGCACGCTGCGGCCCGGCGCCTGGCCTTCGCCCGCCAGCGCGGCGACGTCGTCGGGGCCGACGAGCCGGTTGGCGGCCCGCGCCACCGCCGCCCGGTCGGCGTCGGCGAGGCCGGCGAACGCTGCGCGCGGCAGCGACACCAGCGCCGTGCGCGTCAGCGCCTTGTAGGTCGCCGGCCACGCCGCACCCGGGGCCGTGATCGCGTGCTCGCCGAACGTCGCGTTGCCCTTGTAGAACGCCAGCGTGCGCTCGCCGCCGTCCGCCGTGGCCACGCACGCGACGGCGCCGGCGCGCACGAGCCAGACCGACGTCGCTTCGTCGCCCGCGGCGGCGACGACGTCGCCCTCCTCGAACACGCGCAGTTCGGCGTCGCGTTGCAAGCGCGCGATCGCGGCGTCGTCGAGGTCGCGGCACAGCGTGGAGGCGCGCAGGTGCAGCGGCAGCCCGTCGTGGTAGCTGGCGTCGATGCGGCCGCGCAGGGTCTCGTCCTCGGCGTAGAGCCGTGTCAGCAGCCGCGACTCCAGCAGCGCCACGGTCGCGTCGCCGACGGCGCGGTAGGTCGCCAACGCCGCGTGATGGCAGATGGCGCTCGCTTCGCCGAACCACGAGCCGCGCACGTGCACGCGATGGCGGTAGGGCTCGCTGCCGGCGCGCGCCTGCACCGCTTCGAGCTGGCCGGCGAGCACGACGGCGAGATGCGTGCACATCTCGCCCTGGCGGATGACCTCCTCCTCGTCGCGCAGCGTGACGAAGCGCACGAAGCCCGGGCGCGGCGCCACGCCGGCCGGCCAGTCGTAGCCGTCGCCGCCGATCGCCGCCTCGGCGCGGATCGCGGCGAGGCTGTCCGCCGACGCGTCCGCGAACAGCGGGCTCGCCAGCAGGGTGTCGAGTTCCGCCGCGGCCGTCGTCATGGTCGGGAACGCGGCGCCGCCGGCTGTCGCCGGGCGCGGCGGGAGGAAGGAACGGCGTGGACGGCCATGGCTGGAGGCGGGCTAGTAGTAGCAGACGCCGTAGACGTGCACGGCGACGAGGGCGAGGAGCAGGATCGAAGCGGGCACGTGCAGCAGCCGCCAGCCGCGCAGCAGCGCGCGGTAGCGGCCGAGCCGGCGCGCTTCCTCGGCGACGGCCGCGAACTGCCCGGCGAGGGTCGCCACCTCCGGCCGCAGCCGCTCGGTCTCCATCGGGATCGCGGCAGCGGCCGCCGTCGCCTTGGCGCTGGCCTTCGTCGCCGCGTCCGCGGCCTTCTTGGCGGCCTTGGTCGCGGCGTCCAGCGCCGGCCCCGCGAGTCCCTCGCGCGCCGCCGCGGCCGCCGCCGTCGCCGCCGCTGCTGCCGCGGCGGCGGCCTCGTCGGCGGCCGCCTGCGCGCGCGCGGCGGGCGCGGCCTCGGCTTCGGTGACCTTGCGGGCGAGGTGGTCGCGGAGGCCGATGGCCTGTTCGATCGTCAGTTCGCGCTCGGCGCGCGTCAGCAGCGTCGGCCCGATCGACCACAGCACCGCGCCTGCGACGCCGCTGGCGATGACGAACGCGCTGAGGCCGTTGAGCCACAGGCCCATCGTCGAGCCGACGCGCGCGCCGCCGTGGAACCACACCAGCAGCGCCGCCGCGATGCCCCACCCGACGTGCACGTGCAGCCACGCGGCGAGCCGGCCGAGCGGCTCGCGCGGACCGACCTGCAGCGTCAGGCCGCCGATCGCCGTCGGATCCGCCGCGACGGTCACGGCCAGCACGCGCTGCACGCCGTGGCTGCGCAGGATCTGCGCCGCTTCCCGCTGCACGGCACGCCGGTCCTGCGCCTCGCGGCGGCGGATGCGCTGCTGCAGGCCGGCGAGCGCCGACTGCGCGGCTTCGAGCGCCGGCAGTTGCGCGCGCCACGCGAACTCGGGGCTGAGGCGCAGGCGGTGGGCGGCGCGCCGCGCGGCGTACAGCGCCAGCGCCACGTAGCAGGCGACGGCGAGCCAGCCCGTGGTCAGCAGGAACGGCACGTTGTCGTCGCGGCGGTCGCCGAACGGCAGCGGCGCCGCCGCGTGCCAGGCGAACACCGCGCCGGCGAGGCCGAGCGCCCACAGCGCCTGCCGCGAACGGAACACGCCTGCGTTCATGGCGAAGGCGGCGGGCTGGGGCGGCGGCGGAAGATCGCGCAGAGGCGGTCGAACCACGTCGGTTGCGCCGCCGCGGCGAGCGCTTCGCTCCACATGCCGACGTCGACCGCCGTGTCGCGCAGCACGATCTCCGGGATCGAGGTCCGCTCGTCGCGTCGCAGGCGCTCCAGCACCTGCCGGGCCTCCGCTGCGGTCAGTTGCGCCTTGCGCACCAGCGCCTGCAGGGCGCGGGTCTCCAGCCGGCGGTCCAGCGCCTTGCGCGCAGGGTCGTCGACCAGGAAGACGGCGCGCACGTTGCCGAACCCCAGGATGGCGTTGCGCGCGATCGGTTTGGAGCGGCCGCGCAGCACGTCGCCATCGGCGACGGTGCCGTTGCGGCTGTCGCGATCGAGCACGAGCCAGCGCGCGCCGTCGAAGCGGATCTCGGCGTGCACGCCGGAGATCGACTCGTCCGGCAGCACGGCGTCCAGGTTCTCGTCGCGGCCGATGCGCGCCGGGTTGGTGTGCAGTCGCACGACGCGGCGCAGCGACGGTCCGCGCAGGAACAGCCGCGCCGCAGCCGTCGTCGGCAAAGCCGGGGTGGGCAGCGGGCCGTCGGCGCGCGGTGCGTCGAACGCGACCGTCGGCGGTCGCGTCACAGGCGCGGGCGGCGGCGGAACGGTCGCCGCGGCCGGGGCCGCCGGGACGGGGGCCGGTGGCCGCGGTGGGGTCGCCGGCGCGGCCGGCGGTGCTGCCGGTGGGGCCACAGGCTGCTTGCCGCGGTGCGGCAACTGGATGGTGCCGCCGTCGATGTCCAGATCGGCCGCCCGGGGCGGCGGCGCCGGGTTCGGCGCCGGCGCGGCCGGCGGTCGCGCGGCCGGCGGTGCTGCCGGTGGGGCCCAAGGCTGCTTGCCGCGGTGCGGCACCTGGCTGGTGCCGCCGTCGAGGTCCCGAGCGGCCGCCGGGGGCGGCGGCGCCGGGTTCGGTGCCGGCGCGGCTGGCGGTCGCGCGGCCGGCGGTGCTGCCGGTGGGGCCACAGGCTGCTTGCCGCGGTGCGGCAACTGGATGGTGCCGTCGAGTACCGGATCGTCCGCTGGGGGCGGCGTTGGTGCGGCGGGTGGCCGCGAGCGCTGCCCGGGCTGCAGGTGGTGGGTCCCACTGTCGGGGGCCTGGCTGCCGGGCGGCTGCCGCTCGGCCGCTGGGGCGCCGCTCGCGGGCTGCGGTCGCAGCGATTCGGTCGGCGGCGCGATGGCGGCCTTCGCGGCCTGCGGGATCGTCGCCTCGCCGATTGCATCGGCGACGGCCGCCGCGGCGACCGGCTGCACCGGGAGCCGCGTCCGGCCGACCAGGATCACGCTGCCGACCCGCAGCATCACGGTCTCGCCGGGTGCGATCGCCCGTCCGTCGACGATGGTCGGGTTGGTCTTGCCGATGCTGCGCAGCTTCAGGTCGGCGCCGTCGACGACGAGCTGCATCTGTTCACGGCCGACTTCGTCGTCCGCGACCACGAAGTCGGCGCGGCTCGAACGCCCGATGACCATGGTCTTGTCGACCACCGCCACGCGCGGTGCTTGATCCGGTTCGCTGACGAGGAGTTGGAAGCGAGCCATGGGTCGCCCCATCGCGGGGCAGCGCGCACTAGGATGCGGAGCCTGCGCCGGAAAACAAGGTTGGCGAATGCCGGAAGCCTGTTCCATGACGGGGGTGCCGGCGCTCCAATCCCGGGCCCTCGTCCGGACCACAAGAGGATCGCATGACGCGCAGGCTCTCCCCGCTGTTCGTCGCCGTGAGCGGCGCCGCGCTCGCGCAGGTGCCGACACCGCCGCCCGCCGCGCCGCCACAGTCGCCACCCGCCGCCGCCCCGACCTTGCGCGACTTCGAGCCGATGCCGAGCCGCTGGTTCGCCCCCGGGCGGCCGGTGTCGACGACCGGCCCGAGCGACCTGACCATCCCGGTCGCGCCGCCGGGCTACGTCGTCAACGAGCCGGGCAGTCCGTGGAATCCGTATCGCCAGAACCCGCTCAAGGGCGACTTCCCGGTCCTCGGCACCGAGGACGTGTTCTTCGCCCTGACGGTCACCAACCGCACGTTCATCGAACGGCGCGACGTGCCCACGCCGTCGGGCATCACCGGGCCCGGCCCGGTCAATCCGGGCTTCTTCGGCGACAGCCGGCAGACCTTCCTGCAGAACGACCTGTCGGTCACGGTCGACCTGTTCCGCGGCCAGCAGGCCTTCAAGCCGGTCGACTGGCGCGTGCGCGTCACGCCGGTCTTCAACTACACGCGGCTCGACGTGGGCGAGGTCGGCGTCGTCGTCATCGATCCGTCGCGCGGCACGACCCGCGAGCGCGGAGACGTCACGCTGCAGGAGGCGTTCGTCGAGTACCACCTGTTCGACTGGAACGACCGCTACGACTTCTGCAGCGTCGAGGCGGGCGTGCTGCCGTTCCGCAGCGACTTCCGCGGCTTCGTGTTCGAGGACACGAACCTCGGCGTGCGCTTCTTCGGCAACGCCGACGACAACAAGTGGCAGTACAACCTGGCGTTCTTCGACCAGCTCGACAAGGACACCAACTCCGGCCTCAACCGCTACGAGGACCGCGACCAGAACGTGCTGGTCGCCAACCTCTATCGCCAGGACTGGCCGGTGCTCGGCTACACGACCTCGGCGTCGTTCCACTACGACCGCGACCGCCGCGCCGTCGAGTTCGACGACAACGGCTTCCTCGTCGCCCCGGCGCCGGTCGGCAACTTCCGGCCGAACGAGCTCGACGCGTACTACCTGGGTTGGGCCGGCGAGGGCCACTTCGGCCGCTGGAACATCACGCACGCGGTCTATCAGGTGTTCGGCCGCGAGTCGCAGAACGCGATCGCCGCGCGCGGCACCGACATCGACGCGCAGTTCGCGGCCGTCGAACTGTCGTACGACATCGACTGGCTGCGGCCCCGCGTCTTCGGCCTCTATGCCTCGGGCGACGGCGATCCCCGCGACGGCGACGCCGAGGGCTTCGACGCCATCCTCGACGCGCCGAACTTCGGCGGCGGTTCGTTCTCGTACTGGAACTCGCAGGGCCTGAAGTTCGTCGGCACCAGCCTGACCACGCCGGGCAGCCCGCTCGCCGACCTGCAGACGTCGAAGACGCAGGGCCAGGCCAACTTCGTCAATCCCGGCGTGCTGCTGGTCGGTGGCGCGCTCGACGCCGAGCTGACGCCGAAGTGGCGCGGCCAGGTCGGCTGCACCTACCTGCGCTTCGACGACACGTCGTCGCTGGAGTACCTGCTGCAGGCGGCCGACGTCGACAAGGAGATCGGCTTCGAGGTGTTCCTCGGCACGCAGTACCGGCCGTTCCTGACCAACAACCTGATCGTGCAGGCGGGCGGCGGCGTGCTGCAGCCGGGCGACGGCTTCGCGCGCATCTACGACACCGCCGACCTCCGCTACAACGTCTTCGTCAACATCCTCACGACGTGGTGACGCCATGAAGCACGCCCTCCATCGTTCCATGTCCGGATGCGGCATCGGGCTCGCGCTGCTGGCGACCGGGTTCGCGGCGTGCGGCAGCGCCGACAAGACCTCGGCGCCGACGCTGCCGGTGTTCGGCACGGTCGCGCCGCTGACGCAGGCCGACGTCGACCTGATCCTGCGCCGCGCCTACCTGTCGATCGACACGCCCGACCTGCACGTCGCGGTCGTCGACCGCACCGGCGAGATCCTCGGCGTGCGCAGCACGGCGGCGACGATCACCGACGGCGACAACCTCGCGATCAGCCTCGCGCGCACGACGGCGTACTTCAGCAACAGCCAGGCGCCGCTGTCGTCGCGCACGGTCGAGACGCTGGGGACCTTCCACTTCCCGCCGACGTTCAGCGAGCCGTTCCTGCCGTCGGTGCGGCCGGTGAGCACCGGCGGCATCGCCGCCGACCGCGACTCGGTCATCGCGCCGACGCGCACGACCACCGGCATCGTCGGCACGCCGCAGGGGCCGCTGTGGCAGATCAACGCCACCAACCGCGGCGCGCCCATCGCCTCGGCCCTGACCGCGCCGGCGACCGCGTTCAACGCCGGCAACGAGTTCCGGCCGTCGCGCAACCTGCAGGGCAACACGGTGTTCCCGGCCGCGCCCGGCGGCACCTTCCCGAGCCCCGGCATCACGCTGCTGCCGGGGGCGGTGCCGCTCTTCAAGCCCAACGCCGAGGGCACCGGTCTGCGGCTCGTCGGTGGCATCGGCTGCTTCGTGCGCCGCAATCCCGGCGGCGCGACGGTCGAGGCCGACGTCGACGCAGCGGAGTTCGCCGCCATCAGCGGCGCGCGCGGCACCGGCGCCACCGGCGACGAGAACTTCTTCTTCGACGCGATTCCGCTGGAGGGCGCGATCACGATCGTCGGCATCCTGCTGCCGTACGTGCAGCAGTCGACGCGGCCGGCCGGCCGCAGCGCCCGCATCGGGCCGCCGCCGGCGCCGCTGACCGGCCCGCGCGCCGGCCGCGTCGATCCCTTCGGCTTCCTGATCGGCCCGCGCGCGGCGCAGACCGGCGCGCGGCGGCAGTCTGCGGCGCTGCCCGGCGTCGCGGCGCTGACGCTGGCCGACGTGCAGCGCATCATCGACCAGGTCGTCGCCAGCGCCAACCGCACGCGCGCCCAGGTGCGCCTGCCGCTCGGCAGCGGCGCCAAGGTCATCGCCACCGTGGTCGACACGCGCGGCTTGATCCTGGCGCACTTCCGCATGGAGGACACGCTGTGCGACGCCGTCGACGTCGTGCCGGCGAAGGCACGCAGCGTCGTCTACTACTGCCTGCCGAGCTCGCTGCCGCAGAGCGCGTTCGCCAACAACGACACGTGGCCGGGCTTCCCGACCAGCGACCCGCGCGGCGTCGCACTGACCACGCGCACGCTCGGCTTCCTGTCGCAGCCGTTCTTTCCGCCCGGCATCAGCGAGAACCCGCCCGGGCCGCTGTTCGCGCTGGCGCAGCTCAACCAGCAGCCGGCGCAGGTCGAGCGCTGGGGCAGGGCCGCGGCCGATCCCGGCTACCAGAACGGCCTGACGTTTTTCCCCGGCTCGGTGCCGCTCTACAAGGGCGGCGAACTCGTCGGCGCGCTCGGCGTGTCGGGCGACGGCGTCGAACAGAACGACCTGATCGCGTTCGAAGGCGGCGCCGGCTTCGAGCCGCCGTCGGAGTTGCGCATCGAGAACTTCACCTTCGATGGCGTGCGGTTGCCGTACCTGAAGTTCCCCGAGACGCCGCGCTGAGAGCCCGAGAAGACATCAGGATACAGGCTCTCCGATTGCCCCTGGTGGCCGCTGCCGCGGCCACGCAGAGCCTGACAAGCCGGTTGTTTCTCAGGCTCTGAGCGTCGGCCGCGCTCCACGGCAGGGCCTCCGACTGCCGATGGAGGCGGCGATGCCATCGGCCCTGCAGACCGCCGCCGCGCTGCTGCGCGCGCCCGCCGCCGAGGTCGCCTTCCTGCTGCGCAGCGGCCTGCGGTGGCGGCGCGGCGCGCCGACGCTCGCCGACGAGCCCAAGGCGGCGCTGTTCGCCGACGATCCGCGCGCCGCGGCCGAACTCGCCGGCCTCGCCGAGGCCTACGCGCTCGCGCCGTTGCGCGCGCGTTCGAGCGTCGTGCATTGGCTCGCCAACCTCGCGCTGTTGCGCGGCCTCGTCCGCCTGTCGGCTGCGGCCGGCGCGCCGGCGCCGACCGGCGCCGACGGCGGCGTGCGCGCGCTCGACCTCGGCAGCGGCGACTTCCACTACGCCTTCGCGCTGCAGCGCTGGCTCGCGCGCAGCGGCGGCGGCGGACCGCGGCCGGTCGACCTGCTCGGCGTCGAACTCGATGGCCACGGTGTCCAGCGCGACGGCCGCGCGCGCGCCGACCACGCCGCGGCGCACGCCGCGCTGGCGGCATGCGACGGCGCCACGGTGCGCTACGAAGTCGCCGACGCCACGCGCGGGGGCTGGCCGACCGTCGACGTCGCCACGGCGTTCTTTCCGTTCCTGTCGGCGTACGCGTGCCTGCAGTGGGGGCTGCCCGTCTCGCGCCTGCGGCCGCGGCGCTTCGTGCAGCGCGCCGTGGCGATGGTGCGCCCCGGTGGGTGGCTCGTCGTCGTCAACCAGACGGCTAGCGAACGCGCGCAGCTCGCACGGTTGCTCGCCGACCAGCCGGTCCGGCTGCTCGCCGAGACGCCGTGGCACGCCGAGTTCGCGCCGTGGGCCGCGCGCACGGTCGGCCAGACGGGCACGCTGTGGTCGCGTCTGGCCGCCGACTGACGGTGACGCCGGGGCGTGACCGCCCAGGGTTCGCGGCCTACGATCGCACGCGGTCGCTGCACCACCCCTCGCGGTTTCGCTCCGAAGCATGTTCACGCTGCAGATCCTCGACGACGGCAGGTCCTTCCAACACGCGCTCGCCGACGGCGCGACGACGATCGGCGGCGGCCCTGGCGCCGACCTCGTGCTGCGCGCCGCCGGCGCCGCCGCGGCGCACGCGCGCTGCACCGTGGTCGACGGCGTCGTGCGCCTCGAAGCGCTCGCGCCGCTGAAGGTCAACGGCAAGGCCGTCGACCGCGCCGACCTGGACGTCGGCGATCGCATCGAGCTCGGCGGCAGCTACCTCGTGCTCGGCCGCGCCGTGGCGGCCGTGCCGGCCGCCGCCCCCGTCGCCGCGAAGCCGTCGACGCCGGCCGCTGCGCCGCGCGCGCGTCGCGACGTTGCGCCAGCGACGGGCGGCAGCAGCCGGCTGGTGCTCGCCGCGACCGGAATCGCGGTCGTCGGCCTCGCGGCCTTCGCGCTGCTCGGCGGCGACGCGCAGCAGACCCTGCGCGACCAGGTGGCGATCGCCCGCCGTCTGCGCGAGACCGCCAAGTTGGAGGAGGCGACGGCGAAGCTCGATCAACTGGCGCAGCAGTGGGTCGATGCGACCGACGGCCGGCTCGACCTGCTGCAGCCCGAACGCGACGCGATCGCCGCCGCGCACGCGGCCGTCGACGAATTGCGCCGGCAGGTGACCGATCCGGCCGATCCGCGCACCTACCAGCAGTGGCTCGAAGCGCTGCAGGCGCTGGAGCAGGGCGGCCGGCCGGAGCAGCGCATCGGCGCGCGCATCGTGCGCGGCAACCTGCGCGCGACGTTCGCCCAGAAGCCGAAGCCGACGGGCGCGCCGGCAGCCGCGGACGCGCCTGCCGTCGCCGACGGCAAGGGCGCAGCGGCGTCTGCCTCGCCGCCGGAGCTGTCCTTGCACGCGGCCTCCCCGGCCAAGGCCGGCGTCGCGCCGACCGCCGCCGCAGCGATCGAGTCGACGCGCAAGACCGACACCGCCGAGGCGACCAAGCTCGCCGCGAACGGCCTGTTCGCGCCCGCGCTGGCGCTGCTGCAGGCGAGCCTCGGCGAACAGGAGGACGCTGCCGCGCTGCGCGCGGTCGAACAGCGCATCACCGAGGTGCGCGCGCAGGCGAAGGCCGCGATGGAGAAGGCGCTCGCCGAGGCTGCCGACGAGGCGCGCGACGACGCGCGCGAGGCGGCCAAGTCGCTGCACGCGATCCGCCACCGCTACCCGCCGGGCGGCGAGTTCGCCGCGCTCGACGAGCGCATCCGCGCGTACGAAGCCGCGGCGGCTGCACCGGCCGGCGCGGTGGCCGCGTCCGCCGCCATGGCGAAGCCCGCCGCCGGCGCGGCCGATGCGGGCGCGCCGACGCTGGTGGCGTTGCGCGGCCTGCTCGACAAGGTGCGCGTCGCCGAGGAGGCCGGTGACTTCGCGGTCGCCGCCGACCGGTTGCGCGCCGCCGCCGACGCGGTGCGCGAGCGCGACGCGGCGTTCGCCGGCCGGCTGCTGGCGCGCGCCGAGGAGTCGGCGCTGTTCGCGGCGTGGCACGCGGCGGTCGCCGACGCGCTGGCCGGCGGCGCCAAGCTGGAGACGACGTTGGCGTCCGGCACGAAGGCCGCGCTGCAGGCCGCCGACGGCGCCCGCTTGGTGCTCGCCGCCGACGGCCGCCGCGTCAGCTGGCACGACGTTGCGCCCGAGGGCGTGGCTGCGCTCGCCGAGCAGACGAAGGCGCGCGGCGACGCGGCGCTCGGCGCGGCGGCGCTGCTGTACAAGAAGGCCGCCAACGGACCCGCCGAGGCGCTGCTGCAGAAGGCGCTCAGGGCCGAGCCGGCGCTGAAGGACGGCGCCGATCGCGTCATCGCGCGCGGCCGCGGCGAGACGCTGCAGCCCGGTGGGTACACGCTGGCGAAGGACGGCTTCACGTCGGCCCGCTCGGTCGAGATCCAGAAGCAGGCGACGGCGCTGCGCGCGCAACTCGACGCCGCCCTGCGCGACCGCGCCGGCAAGGCGCGCGCCGAGCTCTGGAGCCAGACCATGGCCGCCGGCCCCGAGGCGGTGCAGGTGCTCGCCGCGGCGATGAAGAAGGAACTGGCGACGCAGGTCGGCCGCTTCGACCGGCCGTCGTGGCGCAAGGACCACGAGAAGCTGGTCGCGGCCCGGCAGGCGCTCGACGCCGCGCGCCAGCACGCCCGCGAGCTGATCTACGACGAGGTCAAGTACTTCTACCCGTACAAGCCGCCGGCGGTCTCGTCCGACCGCTACGCCGAGTACGTGCGCGTGCAAGCCGAGGTCAATCGCCGCGTCGCCGCGCTGCGGGCGCTGTGGAACGACCAGAAGCTGAAGCTCGCCGTGCCGGGCTCGGTGCAGGCCGATCTCGCGCGCATCGACTGGCTGGCGGCGCGGCTCGCCGAACTCGGCGACGCCGACGACGCCGCGCTCGCGCGCCTCGACTGGGTGCGGTCGCTGCCGGCCGGCAAGTCGATCGGCGTGCGCGAGCTGTGCCTGACGCCGGCGGAGTTCGCCGAGTCCGAGACCTGGCGCCGCATCGACCGCTACAACGACATCACCGGCCGGACGCTGGCGTCGGCGCAGCGCGAGCAGCTGCGGGTGACCAACGAGTACCGCGCGATGTTCCGCCACCGGCCGCTCGCCATCGTGCCGGTGGTCTGCACGGCGGCGCAGGGCCACGCCGAGGAGATGTCCAAGCTCGGCTACTTCGCGCACCAGTCGCCGACGCCGGGTCGCACGACGCCGTACGACCGCATGCGCCTCGCGGGCTACGACAAGGGCGCCAGCGAGAACATCGCGCTCATCGACGGCGCGCAGGGCGCGCACGACGCGTGGTGCCAGTCGAGCGGCCACCATCGCAACCTGCTCGATCCCGGCCACCACGAGGCCGGCATCGGCAACGACGGCCGCTACTGGGTGCAGAACTTCGGCCGTGGCACGGTCTACCTCGAGTCGGTCGCGTGGGACCAGGCCGAGAAGGCGAAGTGACCTTCGCTGTGCGGCGGCGGGCGGCGAAGCGGCGCGGCTAACCGCGCCGGCGCAGCGCCAGCACCGCCCGCGCCGCCGCGCCGGGCAGGGCGCGGCCGGCGGCGACGTCGGCCTCGGCGCGCTGCAGCGCCTGCGCGACCTGCGGGTCGCCGAGGAACTCGGCCAGCAGCCGGTCCTTGACCGTCTGGTCGAGCCACGCCGCCGCCTGCCTGCTGCGCCGCGACGCCAGCGCGCCGCTCGCCTTCGCCTTCGCCGTGCGTTCCTCGATCGCGCGCCACAGTTCGTCGAGGCCGCGGCCGCTGATCGAGCTGCCGACGACGACCGGTGGCGGCTCGGCGTCGCCGGCGTGCAGCACGCGCATCGCCAGCAGGCACTGCTGCGCCGCGCGGTCGGCGGCCGACGCGAGGTCGCCGTCGGCCTTGTGCACCAGCACGCCGTCGGCCAGCTCCATCACGCCGCGCTTGATGCCCTGCAACTCGTCCCCGGCGGCCGGCGACAGCAGCACCAGGAAGAAGTCGACCATGCCGTGCACGGCGACCTCGGACTGGCCGGTGCCGATGGTCTCGACCAGGACGACGTCGAAGCCGGCGGCTTCGCACAGCAGCAGCGCCTCGCGCGTGCGGCTGGCGACGCCGCCGAGCGTGTCGCCGCCGGGCGACGGTCGGATGAACGCGTTGGCGTGCCGCGACAGCTCCGCCATGCGCGTCTTGTCGCCGAGGATGCTGCCGCCGGTGACCGCCGAACTGGGGTCGACCGCCAGCACCGCGACCTTGCGGCCCTGCGCGCACAGGCGCATGCCGAGCGCCTCGATCAGCGTGCTCTTGCCGACGCCGGGCGCGCCGGTGACGCCGACGCGCAAGGCGCCGCCGGCGTGCGGCAGCAGCGCCTGCAACAGCGCCTCGCCGGCGGCGACGTCGGCCTCGCGCCGGCTCTCGACCAGCGTGATGCCGCGCGCCAGCGCGCCGCGGTCGCCGGCGCGGATCGCGGCGGCCAGTTCGGTGGGGGACTGCACGGGGGAAACCCTACTCCGCAGGCGGGACGGCGCAACGCCGGCGACCGCAGGCCGACAAGGGCAAGGGATCCACGCTGGAACACTGGCACCTGCAAGGAACACAACGCTACGATCCTGGCATGGTTGCCTACCGCCTCGGCCATGCCGCCCGCATCCTCGGGGTCAGCGTCGACACCGTCCGCCGGCTCGCCGACGACGGCAAGCTGAAGACCACGCGCAGCAAGGGCGGCCAGCGCCTCGTCGACGGCGCGCGGCTGGCGAAGCTGGCCGAGACGATCGACGACGACCCGGCGTTCGCGGCGGTGTCGTCGGCGCGCAACCACCTGTTCGGCATCGTCACCCGCGTCGTGCGCGACAAGGTCGCCGCCCAGGTCGAACTGCGCTGCGGGCCGTTCCGGCTGGTGGCGCTGGTGACGCGCGAGTCGGTCGACAGCATGAAGCTGCAGCCCGGCACGATGGCCTACGCCGTGGTCAAGGCGACCAACGTCGTCGTCGAACTCGCCGACGCGGCGGTGGCCGCGATAGTGGCCGACGGCGACGCGGCGGAGCGGCTGGCGACGCGGCGGAGGACGCCGTGAGCGCGGTGCCGCCGTCGCGCGGCGTCCGGTTCGCGGCCCGCCGGGCCGGCGCCTGCGTCCGCGGCCTCGCGGCGCTCGTCGCGGCGTCGGCGCTCGCCGCCGCCTGCGGTCGGTCGGGCGCGCCGGCGCCGGTGCGCGTCTTCGCCGCCGCGTCGCTCGTGCCGCCGTTCGAGGCCGTCGCCGACGCACTGGCCGTGTTCACGAACCGCGAGCGGCCGCAGCTGTCGTTCGGCGGCTCCGCGCAACTGGCGCTGCAGCTGCGCGAAGGCGCCCCGGCGTGCGTGTTCGCGTCGGCGGATCCGGCCAACATGCAGAAGGTCGTCGCCGCCGGATTGGTCGCTGGCGTTCCGGCGGTCTTCGCCCGCAATCGCCTCGCCATCGTCGTGCGCGCCGGCAACCCCAAGGCCGTGCGCGGGCTCGCCGACCTCGCGCGCAAGGACCTCGTCGTGCTGCTGGGCGCGGCCGACGTGCCGATCGGCGCCTACGCGCGGCAGGCGCTGGGCAAGGCCGGCGTGGCCGTCGCCGCCGTCGGCGAGGAGACCAGCGTGCGCGCCATCGTCAGCAAGGTGCAGGCCGGCGAGGCCGACGCCGGCATCGTCTATCGCACCGACTGCCGGACCGACGGCGTCGAAGGCGTGGCCGTCGCCGCCGCGCACGACGTCGTCGCCGAGTACCAGGTCGCGGTGCTGAAGGGCGCGAGCGATCCGGCGCAGGCGGCCGCCTTCGTCGAACTGCTGCGCAGCGAGGCCGGCCGGCGGAGCCTGCGACAACACGGCTTCGAGCTGCCGTGAACGCCGCCCCGGCCCGCTGGTTGGTCGGCGCGCTCGCCGCCGCCGCCGTGCTGCTGTTTGCGTTGCCGCTGCTGGGGCTGCTGGCGCGCGCGCCGTGGCGCGACCTCGGCGCGGTGCTCGCCGAGCCGGCGGTGCACCGCGCGATGGGGCTGTCGCTGTTCAGTTCGGTGGCGGCGACCGGGTGCGCGCTGGTGTTCGGCCTGCCGCTTGCCGTGTGGCTCGCCAGTGGCAACTCGCCGCTGCGCACCGCGGCGCGCCTCGTGGCGCTGCTGCCGCTCGTGCTGCCGCCCGTCGTCGCCGGCGTCGCGCTGCTGCTCGCCTTCGGCCGCAACGGCCTGCTCGGCGGCGTCGTGCAGGCGCTGTCCGGCGGCTCGCTGCCGTACACGACCGCCGCGACCGTGCTGGCGGCGGCGTACATGGGCATGCCGTTCTTCGTGCTCAGCGCCGAGGCCGGCCTGCGCGGCTTCGATCGCCGGCACGTCGCCGTCGCCGCCACGCTGGGCGCCGGCCCGTGGCGGCGCTTCTGGACGGTGACCGTGCCGATGGTGCTGCCGGCGCTGCGCAGTGGCGCCCTGCTGTGCTGGGCCCGCGCGCTCGGCGAGTTCTGCGCCACGCAGATGTTCGCCGGCAACGTCGACGGCGTGACGCGCACCATGCCGCTGGCGTGCGGCCTCGCGATGGAAGGCGATCCGGCGGTGGCGATCGTGCTCAGCCTCGTGCTCGCGGCGACGTCGCTGGCGGCGCTGACGCTGCTGCGCCACGGCCTGCCGGGAGGCCGGTCGTGAGCCTCGTGCTGCGCGGCGCGTTCGCGCGCGGGCCGCTCGCGCTCGACGTCGACTTCGCCGTCGGTCCGGGCGAGACGCTCGCGCTCGTCGGCCCCAACGGCGCGGGCAAGTCGAGCTGCGTGCAGTTGCTCGCCGGCCTGCTGCGGCTGCAGCGCGGCGAACTGCGGCTCGACGACGCCGTGCTCGACGCGCCGGCGGCCGGCGTGTTCGTGCCGCCGGAGGCGCGCGGCGTCGGCTGGCTGCCGCAGGACGGGCTGCTGTTCCCGCACCTCTCCGTGCGCGACAACGTCGCCTTCGGCCGTCGCGCGCGCGGCGAGCCGGCGCGCGCGGCTCGCGCTGCCGCCGACGCGGCGCTCGCGCGTGTCGGCCTCGCCGGCTTCGGCGATCGCCGGCCGCATCAACTCTCCGGCGGCGAAGCCCAGCGCGTCGCGCTCGCCCGCGCGCTCGCCGCCGAGCCGCGCGTCTTGCTGCTCGACGAGCCGTTGTCGGCGGTCGACGCGTCGGCGCGCGTGGCGCTGCGGCACGAACTGCAGCGCGCGCTCGTGGACTTCGCCGGCCCGCGCCTGCTGGTCACGCACGACCCGCTCGACGCGTTCGCGCTCGCCGACCGCATCGCGGTGGTCGAGCAGGGCCGCATCGTGCAGGTCGGCACCGCGGCGGCGATCGGCGGCAGCCCGCGCTCGCGCTACGTCGCCGACCTCGTCGGCCTCAACTTCCTGCGCGGCCGCGCGCACGACGGCGTGTTCACCGCCGCCAGCGGCGGCCGGCTCGTCGTCGCCAGCGCCGTCGAAGGTCCGGCGATCGCGACGGTGCACCCGCGCGCGTTGGCGCTGTTCACCGCGCGGCCGAGCGGCTCGCCGCGCAACGTCTGGCAGGCGAACGTCGCCGCCGTCGAGGCGACGCCGAGCGGCCGCCGCGTGCGCTTCGACGGCGAGCTGCCGCTCGTCGCCGAGGTGACGGCGGCGGCGGTCGCGGAACTCGGCATCGCGGTCGGCCGACCGTTGTGGCTGGCGTTGAAGGCGACCGAGGTGCAGGTGGCGGAGGCGTAGGAGCCTGGGTCACGGCAGGCCACGCCGCCCGGCACGCGTCGTCGCGGTCGGAGGCTCGCCGCCCGCCGCACACCGCAGTTGCCGGTCGTTCTGCTGCCGCCTCTCCGTTTGCTCTGCTCTGTGGTCTCTGTGCCCTCTGTGGTCGTTCTGCTTCTGCTGCAGCGGCAGATAGGAACCACAGAGCACAGAGAGGACACAGAGCACACAGAGGACACAGAGGACACAGAGACCAGACACCAACAGCACCGCAGCAAGCAGCACCCAGGCGTCGCGGTGCAGCGGCTGGCAGTCCGCGGTCCGGAGCGTGCCTGCGCGGCCGGACGCTCGCTGCCGGGCTTTGGCGAGGCCACCGATGCGTCTGCGGTCGAAGGCCTCGCCCAAGCCGCGCAGCCGCGCCCCGGATCGGCGCGCGCCCCGTGACCCGGAATCCGAGGCGCGGCGGTCGGCCGCAGCCGGCCTTCGCTGTTCGCCAAGGCGGACGCCGACGGCGACGGCGGGCTCGACGAGGCCGAGCGTGCGGCGATGCGGCAGTTGGTCGAGGCCAAGATGGCGGAGTTGCGCGCGGACGCCGCGGAACGCCAGGAAGTCCGGCAAGAGGAACGACAGAGCGAGCGCCAGGACGCACGCCAAGGGCAACGCCAAGACCAACGGCAGGAAGCCCGCCAGGACGGTCGCTTCGCCAGGCGGCAGGACGGTCCGCGCGACGCGGGGCGCTCCGACCGGCCCGAGCAGTCCGGGCCGGCGAGGGCACAGCGCGAGCCCGGCAACGCGCCGCGGCCGTCCGGCGGCCGCCGCGCTCACCAGTGCGTCGGCGCGTAGTCCTTCAGGAACTGGCCCCACACGTGCACGCCCGTGCGGAAGCCGTCGAAGATCGGGTCGACGATGCGCGCGGCGCCATCGACGATGTCGAGCGGCGGGTGGAAGCCGTGCTCCTCGGTCTTGCGCGCGGCGATCTCGGCCGGGTCCTCGTCGGTGACCCAGCCGGTGTCGACGCTGTTCATGTGGATGCCGTCGCGCACGTAGTCCTTCGCCGACGTGCGCGTCATCATGTTGAGCGCCGCCTTGGCCATGTTGGTGTGCGGGTGCTTGTCGGTCTTGAACGACCGGTAGAACTGCCCCTCCATCGCCGACACGTTGACGATGTGCTTGTCGCGCGTCGGCACGCGCAGCATCAGCGGCTTGAGCCGGGCGTTGAGCAAAAACGGCGCGATGGCGTTGACCAGCTGCACCTCCAGCAGCTCGACGGTGGTCACGTCGGCGAGCGGCATGCGCCAGCTGTTCTCGCCGCGCAGGTCGACCTGCTGCAGGTCCTGGTCGAGCTTGCCGTCGGGGAACAGCGCGGCGCTGCGCACGAGGTCCTCGGCCAGCAGCGGCCGCTGGCTCAACTCCGGCGCGTCGTGCGTGCGCAGCACGTCGAGCAGCGCCGGCAGCGAGCTCGCGCCGTTGCCGTTCGCCGGTTGCAGCCGCAGCGCTTCGTGCGAGCGCAGCACCTTCTGCGCGCCCGGCGGCAGCGCCGAGAGCGGCGCGCGTTCCTGGTCCATCAGGTGCTGGTAGAAGCCCGACGGCCGGCGCACCGTCTGGCAGGCGTTGCTGATCAGGAAGTCGAGGCGGTCGAGCGTGCGGTCGAGGTGGCGGCAGAACGCCTCGACGCTCGGCGTGTGGCGCAGGTGGAGGCCGTGCACGTGCAGGCGGTCGCGCCAGTCGGCGAAGTCCGCCTCGCGGCTGTAGCGCAGCGCCGCGTCGTGCGGGAAGCGCGTGGTGGCGACGACGCGGCAGCCGGCGCGCAGCAGCAGGATGCTCGCTTGGTAGCCGATCTTGACGCGCGCGCCGGTCACCACGGCGACGCGGCCGCGCAGGTCGGCGGTCTGCTGGCGCTTGCCGTAGTTGAAGTCGCCGCACCGCTGGCACATCGAGTCGTAGAAGTGGTGCAGCGCGGTGAACGTCGTCTTGCAGACGTAGCAGTTGCGCTCGTCGCGGACGACGCGCGGCTCGGCGGCGGGCGACGAGGGTGCCGCGTCGCCGGCGTGGCCTGCGGCGTCGGCCGGCGCCGCCGCGCGCGCCGCCAGCTCCTCGTCGATGTCGCCGCCCGGCGCGACCGGGGCTGGCAGCGCTGGCGGGGTCAGGAACACCGCCTCGCGGCGCAGCTTGCGGATGCCGGTCGACGACAGCTTGCGCTCGTCCTCGGCGCGCTTCTGTTCCTTGCGCTGGCGGCGCGCCTCGCGCAGGAACTCGCGCTTCTGCCACGGGTCGGGGCGGGCGACCCGGCCGGCCGTCTCCAACAGCCGCCGCCGCAGGTCCTCGTCGAGGTGGATCAGCACGCCGCGGTCGGCGAGCGCCGCTTCGAAGAACGCCAGCGCCTGCCGCGCCTGCGCGGCGAGGGCGGCCGGGTCGGCGGCGTTGGGGTCGGGCGCGGCCCTGGGGGCGAACAGGATAGCGAGGCCGGCGCCCGGCGGCAGCCGCCGGCTGCACGCCAACGGCGCTGCATCCGTCGCGCGGCCCCGGCGAACGGCCACCGACATGAGCGACGCCCCGATCGCCGGCACGTTTGCCATCCTTGGCGCCACCGGCGCCGTCGGCTCGACCCTCGCCCGCCACCTCGCCGCCCGCGGCGCGCGGCTGGTGCTGCTGGCGCGCGACGAAGGGCGGCTCGCCGAACTGGCCGGGCCGCTCGGCGCCCGCACCGGTCTGCTACCGTCGTGCCGGCCGACCGCCGTCAAGGACGCGCTGGTCGCGGCCTGCGGCGGCGAGTCGGTCGCCGGCATCGCGCACTGCGTCGGCTCGCTGTTCCTGAAGCCCGCGCACCGCACCACCGACGCCGAGTGGCAGGAGGTGCTGGACGTCAACCTCAGCAGCGCGTTCGGCGTGGCGATGGCGGTGCCCGAGGTGATGAAGCAGGGCGGCGCGGTCGTGTTCGCCAGCTCGGTCGCGGCGTCGGTCGGCCTCGCCAACCACGAAGCGATCGCCGCCGCCAAGGCCGGCATCGAAGGCCTCGCCCGCTCGCTCGCCGCCACGCACAACCGCCGCGGCATCCGCGCGCATTGCGTCGCGCCCGCGCTGGTCGAGAGCCGCATGACCGCCGACCTGCTGGCGCGCGCCGGCATGCGCGAGGCGGCGGCCAAGCTGAACCCCACCGGCCGCATCGGCGCGCCCGACGACGTCGCCCGTGCCATGGCCTTCCTGCTCGATCCGGCGAACTCGTGGCTGTCGGGGCAGGTGCTCGGCGTCGACGGCGGCCAGGGCGTGCTGCGTCCGCTCGCCTGAGCGCGGAGGTCCGGCCATGGCGGGCAAGGGCAGCAAGGGCAAGACGTCGACGCGACGCGCGCGCGGTGTGGCCGCCAGCGCGCCACCGGCGGTCGCTGCGGCGCCAGCGCCGCCTGCCGCCGTCGGCGCGCCCGTTGCCGGCCCCGTGCAGGTCGTCTGGCTCAAGCGCGACCTGCGCGTGCACGACCACGCCGCGTTGTGCGCTGCCGCGGCCGCCGGGCCGCTGGTCGCGCTGTACGTGTTCGAGCCGCCGCTGCTCGCCGCCGAGACGGCGGACCGCCGGCAGTGGGACTTCGTCCGGGCGTCGCTCGCCGAACTCGACCAATCGCTGCGCGCGCGCGGCGCGTGGCTGACGGTGCGCGTCGGCGACGTGGTGCCGATCCTGGCGCAGCTCGACGACGACCTGCGCGGGCTCGGCGGCATCGCGCACGTGCACAGCCACCAGGAGACCGGCGACGCGTGGACGTTCGCGCGCGACCGCGCCGTCGCGGCGTTCTGCGGCGAGCGCGGCATGCCGTGGACCGAGCACGCGCAGGACGGCGTCGTGCGCCGGCTGCCGACGCGCGATGGCTGGAGCCGCCGGTGGGAGGAACGCATGGGCGCGCCGCTGCTGCCAGCGCCGGACGCGCTGCGCGCCGTGCCGGCGGCGCTCGTGCCGCCCGGCGAACTGCCGGACCTCGACGCGCTCGCGGTGCCAGCGCTCGGTCCGTGCGAGGCGCAGCCCGCTGGCGAGGCCGTCGGCCGTGCGACGCTGCAGTCGTTCCTCTGCGAGCGCGGCGAGCCGTACCAGGCGGCGATGTCGTCGCCGCTGTTCGGCTGGGACGCGTGCAGCCGGCTGTCGCCGCACTTCGCCTACGGCACGGTGTCGCTGCGCACTGCGCACCACGCGCTGCTGGCGCGCCAGGAGGAAGTGCGCGCCCTGAAGCCGGCCCAGCGCGGCGGCTGGCTCAAGTCGCTGCGCAGCTTCGCCGGCCGGCTGCGCTGGCACTGCCACTTCATGCAGAAGCTGGAGGACGAGCCGGCGATCGAGTTCCACAACATGAACCGCGCCTTCGACGGCCTGCGCGAGGGCGAGTTCGACGCCGCGCGCTTCGCCGCGTGGGCGGAAGGACGCACCGGCTACCCGATGGTCGACGCCTGCATGCGGTGCCTGCGCGCCACCGGCTGGCTCAACTTCCGCATGCGCGCGATGCTGGTCTCGTTCGCCGCGTACCACCTGTGGCTGCACTGGCGGCCGGTCGGCGTGCACCTCGCGCGCTGCTTCGTCGACTACGAGCCTGGCATCCACTGGAGTCAGGCGCAGATGCAGAGCGGCGTCACCGGCATCAACACCGTGCGCATCTACTCGCCGCAGAAGCAGCTCCGCGACCAGGACCCCGAGGGCGTGTTCGTGCGCCGCTGGGTGCCCGAGCTCGCGCGCGTGCCGCTGGCGAAGCTGGCCGAGCCGCACACGATGACCGCCGACGAACAGGCCGCCGCCGGCTGCCGCATCGGCGTCGACTACCCGGCGCCGATCGTCGACGCCGCCGCCGCGGTCGCGGCGGCGAAGCAACGCATCTACGGCGCGCGCCGCGCGCCGGCGGCGCGGGCCGAGAGCGCGCGCGTGTTCGCGCAGCACGGCAGCAGGAAGCGCCAACCGCGCCGCCACGAACGGCGGCGCCGGCAGTAGGCAGACGCATGACGCCATCGCCCCGTTCGGTCGCCGTCGTCGGCGGCGGCATCGCCGGCCTCGCCGCCGCGCGCGCGCTG
>JBKDXM010000155.1:0-49214 GCA_046306335.1 Planctomycetota bacterium | reverse complement strand
GACTCCTAGGAGTCTGCGTCACGAAAGGCTGCGCCGCCCGGAACGCGTCTTCACGTCCGGGAGCTCGCCGCCGATCCTCGGCGAATCGACCGATTCGCCTCCGGTCGTCGGCTTCGCCCCGGCCGCGAATCCGCGCACCGGCCCGGTGCGCGTTCCGTGACGCAGACTCCTATGCGCCGTCGCCAGCCGTCGACTTCGGCAGGGCCAGGACGAGCCCTGGGGCAGCGGCGCCGAGGCCGGTCGGCAGCACCCGGGCGCCGATCGCAGCGGCAGCGCGGCGGAAGGCGACGACGGACTCCGCCGCGACCGGACCGCAATCCCCGTTGGCACAGACCTCGACGAACACCGCCTGGGCCGTCTCGCGGACTTCGATGCTGCGGGCACCGCTGCCGAGCGCGCGCTCGCTCGCCAAACGCAGCGCCCCGCGCACGGCGGTCGCCAAGGCTTCGGCCTCGCCCCACCAGATGGCGCCGGCGACGCCGTGGACGTGGACGGGACGCTCGGCGCGCGCTTCCTGGCCGGCGACCTCCTCGCACAGCACCAGCACGTCGATGGGCTCTTCGCCGCCCGCGGCGCGGCGCGACTGCGCGAGCAGGTCGTCGTGGGCGACGTCGCACCAGTCGAGCACGTCGAAGGCCCCGCGCAGGGCGCCCTTGATCTGCGCGCGCGTGGCCTCGGCGATGGCCCCGTCGAGTTCGCCGAGGCGGCTGCGCAGTTCCGCCGTGAACACGCGCAGGTTCTCGGCGGCAGCGACGAAGCGCGCGCCCAGCGCCTTGGCGACGGCGCCCCCGCGCCGGCACACACGGGCGAAGTCGGCGGCGGCATCGGGCGACGGCGGCGCGATCTCGACGAGCCGGGGCGGCGTCGGCAGCCGCGTCGGCAGGACGTACGTCGGATCGGTGGCGAGGACTTCGGGATTGCGCGTCGGCATGGCAGAACTCCACCGGCAGGGAGTAGATCCCGGTCGCCGGCACGCAGCCATCGGCGAACGCGCGCGCGGCCCTTGAGCCGCGGCGGGTAGGATCGGCGCGGTGCCATCGCCGACTCGGGTCGCGCCGGACCAATCGCCTCCGGATCGGGGGCCACGACGCGGCCACCGGACGCGCACGCCACGGCCATGACCACCCTGCGACCCGAGGCCATCCGCGACATCGCCCACGACGTCGGCTTCGACCTCGTGCGCTTCGGTCCTGCCGGACCCGGCGAGCACGGCGCGCGGTTCCTGCAGTGGCTCGACCAAGGCCGCCACGGCGAGATGGCCTACCTCGCCGACAACAAGGCGCGCATCGTCGATCCGACGACCTGGCGACCGGGGGTGCGCTCGGCGATCGCGCTCGCGGTCGACTACGGCGGCCCTGCCGGCGAGCTGCCCGGCGGCGGCCGCGTCGCGCGATACGCCGTCGGCCGCGACTACCACCGCTGGTTGCGCGACCGCGTGTTCACCTTGCGCGAGCGCCTGGAGGCCGCGGGGTTGCCATACGGCTCGATGAACGGCGGCGCCGACGCCGTGCCCGTGCTCGAACGCGCGCTGGCGGTGCGCGCCGGCATCGGCTTCCTGGCCAAGAGCGCGATGGTGATCTCGCCGACGCACGGGCCGTACCTGCAGCTGGCGGAACTGCTGACCGCCGAGGACCTGCCGCCGGACCCGCCGGCGCCGGGTTCGTGCGGCACGTGCACGGCGTGCCTGCAGGCCTGCCCCACCGGCGCGATCACCGCGCCATTCGAGATCGACGCGCGCCGCTGCCTCAGCTACACGACGATCGAACAACGCGGGTTCGTCGCGCCCGAGCTGCGCGCCGCGCAGGGCGAGTGGTTCTTCGGCTGCGATGTCTGCCTGGAGGTCTGCCCCTACACGAGCAAGAGCCGGCGCGCGCTCGCCATCGGTGACGACCGACCCGCCGACCTGCGGCCGCACCGCATCGTGCAGACGTGGACGCTGGTCGACGTGCTGGCGATGGACGAGGCCCGTTACGCCGCCGAGTTCACCGGCACGGCGATGCGGCGCGCGACGCGCAGCGGCCTGCGCCGCAACGCCGCGGTGGTGTTGGGCAACCGGGGCGACGACGCCGCGCTGCCGGCGTTGGTGGCAGCCCTCGCGGATGCCGATCCGGTGGTGCGCGGCCATGCGGCGTGGGCGATCGGGCGCCTGTCGCCCAAGCACGCCGCCCTCGCCGCGGCGCGCGCACGCGAAGACGACGAGCGCGTCCGCGCCGAGATCGACGCGGCGATGGCGCCCGGCTGACCGCCGTCGCGCCCGCCCGACGGTCGCGTCCGTGCGACGGTCGCCCGCTGCGACCGCAGCCGCCGGTGCCATCGACGCTGTCGTGCGCCGCGGCGCGACGCCGCCCGCCGCAGGCGTCGCGGCGGCGCGACGGCGCGGCGCGCCGGCCGGCGCACCACTTCGACGCACGGCGACGGCGTGCGGCCGCTGCCATGGCGATCGCCGACGCCGGCGCGCCGACGCCCAGCACTTGGCACCCCGCGTGCTCCTCACCGTCGTGAACACGAAGCCCCGCCAGCCCCTGACCCGCTCCGCCGCCACGACCGCCTACTACGAGGAGACGAAGTGGTGCGGCGCCTGCGACCGCGAGGTCCGGTTCCTGATGAGCGTCAACCACAGCTTCTGCATCCAATGTGGCGGCACGGTGACGATGTTCCGTCGCGAGGCCGGCAGCGCCTTCGGCGAACGCGTCCAGCGCCACCGGTGGCAGGCGTCGTGACCGGCCCGACGGGTCGACGACGACCCGATCGCCCGGGTGCGTGTTCTTGGCTCCCTGATCCCTGTTCCCTGTTCGCTGTTTCCTGAGCCCGATTCCCTGATCCCTGCAGCGACCGGCCGGAGCGACTCCGGCTGGTCGTTGCGTATTGGCGCACGGGTCCCCATCCTGGCCGCACCCACGACCGGAGGACCGCAAGCCGTGCAGCTGCCCGAGTTCCGCAACGAACCGTTCACCGACTTCTCCCGCCCCGAGGAACAGCAGGCCTTCGAGCGCGCGCTCGCCAAGGTGCAGAAGGACGTGCTCGGCCGCACGTGGTCCTGCTGGATCGGCGGCGAGCCGGCCACCGGCAAGAAGACCTACGACGGCTTCGACCCCGGCGACACGTCGCGCAAGATCGGCACGTACCAGCTGCTGACCGCGGCCGACGCCGACCGTGCCGTCGAGGCGGCCCACGCGGCGTTCCCGAAGTGGGCGGCGACGGGCGTGAAGGAGCGGGTGCGCATCTTCCTCGCGGCGGCCAAGCGCCTGCGCGAGCGCAAGCACGAGTTCTCGGCGCTGCTCACCTACGAGGTCGGCAAGTCGTGGGCCGAGGCCGACGCCGACACCGCCGAGTGCATCGACTTCCTGGAGTACTACGCCGGCCAGATGCTGCGCATGGCGGCGCCACAGCCGGTCACGCCGGTCGCCGGCGAGCGCAACACGATGCTGTACATCCCGCTCGGCGTGGGCGCGATCATCCCGCCGTGGAACTTCCCGCTGGCGATCATGGCCGGCATGGCGAGCGCGGCGCTGCTGGCTGGCAACACGGTCGTGCTGAAGCCGGCGTCGCAGTCGCCGGCGATCGCGGCGCACTTCGTGGCGCTGTTGCACGAGTGCGGCCTGCCGAAGGACGTGCTGAACTTCGTCACCGGCCCGGGGTCCGAGGTCGGCGGCGCGATGGTCAAGCACCGGCTGACGCGCTTCATCTCGTTCACCGGCAGCCGCGACGTCGGTCTGTGGATCTTCGAGCAGTCGGCGAAGACCCAGAAGGGCCAGATCTGGATGAAGCGCCTCGTCGCCGAGATGGGCGGCAAGGACAGCATCCTCGTCGACAAGGACTGCGACCTCGACAAGGCGGTCGACGCCGTCGTCGCCTCGGCCTTCGGCTACCAGGGCCAGAAGTGCTCGGCGTGCAGCCGCGCGATCGTGCACCAGGACGTGTACGACGAGTTCGTGCGCCGGCTCGCGCCGAAGGCCCAGGCGATCCAGCCGGGCCACCCGAGCAGCAAGGGCGTCCAGTTCGGCCCGATGATCGACGCCACGGCGAAGAAGAAGACGCTCGACTACATCGCCACCGGCAAGAAGGAAGGCAAGCTGCTGGTCGGCGGCACGGAGGGCCCGAAGAACGGCCACTACGTCGTGCCGACGGTGTTCGCGGACGTCGCGCCGACGGCGACGATCTGCCAGGAGGAGATCTTCGGTCCGGTGCTAGCGATCGTGAAGTGCAAGGACTTCGAGGACGGTCTCGCGATCGCCAACAACACCGAGTACGGCCTGACGGGCTCGGTGTTCACGACCGACGAGAAGCACAAGGACGAAGCGCGCCGGCGCTTCCACGTCGGCAACTTCTACATCAACCGCAAGTGCACCGGCGCGCTGGTCGGCGCGCACCCGTTCGGCGGCTTCAACATGTCGGGCACGGACAGCAAGGCCGGCGGCCCCGACTACCTGCTGCAGTTCCTGCAGGCGAAGACGATCAGCGAGAAGGTCTCGTGACGGCCCCGCCGGCGTCGTAGGAGGACGCCGGACCGCACGCCCCATGGACCCCCGCGCCTTCGCCAGCGACCACCGCCGCCTGCTGCAGCTCGAACGCGCGGCGGAGATCGCCGAGGCCGAGCGGCTGCTGCGCACGCGCAGCGACGCCGAGTTGCAGGCGCGCGGCGTGTCGATCGCGCGGCTGGAGGTCGTCGACCTGGAACCGGGCTTCGGCGGCCGGCTGCACGCCGTGCTGCGGCCGAGCCGTGGCGGATCGCTGCCCGCCCACCGCTTCGGCCCGGGGGACGTCGTCGCGCTGCGCGAACGGCGCGAGGACGGTCCGCTGGCCACCGGCGTGCTGGTCAAGGCCCGCGGCGACACGGTCGTGGTCGCCCTCGACGACGACGACGCCGACCTGCCCGGCGTGGTGCGCCTCGACCAGATCGTCACCGACGTGACCTTCCGCCGGCTCGACGCCGCGCTGCGCACGCTGCAGCAGGACGTGAAGGGCGACGACGCGCGCTTCCGCGACGTGGTGTTCGGCGAGCGCGAGGCCGCCTTCGCGCCGAAGCCGGCGGACGACGCGATCGGCTGGCTCGACGCGGCACTCGACGCCTCGCAGCGCGCCGCCGTCGGCAACGCGCTGCGCGCCGAGCACGTGGCGCTGATCCACGGCCCACCCGGCACCGGCAAGACCACGGCGGTCGTCGAGCTGATCCGGCAATGCGTCGGCCGCGGCGAACGCGTGCTCGCCTGCGCGCCGAGCAACGTCGCCGTCGACAACCTGGCCGAACGCCTGCTGCGCGCCGGCCTGCGCGTCGTGCGGCTCGGCCACCCGGCACGCGTGCACGCCGCGGTGCGCGACGTGTCGCTCGCGTCGCTCGTCGCCGACGCCCCGGAGCAGAAGCTGCTGCGCGACGTCAAGCGCGAGGTCGAGCAGGGGCTGCGCAAGGTGCACCGCGCGAAGACGCGCCAGGACCGCTTCGCCGCGCGCAACGAGGTGCGGGCGCTGCGCGCCGAACTGCGGCACCTGGAGGCCGCCATCACCAAGGGCCTCGTCGACGGCGCCGAGGTCGTGCTGGCGACGACGACCGGGGCCGCCGACGAGCGCCTGTTCGAACGCGCGTTCGACCGCGTCGTCGTCGACGAGGCGGCGCAGGCCCTCGAGGCGGCGTGCTGGATCCCGCTGCAGCGCGGCCGCCGGCTCGTGCTGGCCGGCGACCACAAGCAGCTGCCGCCCACCATCCAGTCCGCCGAAGCCGCCGCCGGCGGGCTCGCGCGCACCATGTTCGAGCGCCTGATGCACTCGCCGCAGGGGCCGACGATCGGTCGCATGCTGACGGTGCAGTACCGCATGCACGAGCGCATCATGGGTTGGCCATCGGCGACGCTGTACGGCGGCGCGCTGACGGCGGCGCCGGCCGTGCGGTCGCACCTGCTGACCGATCTGCCCGGCGTCGCCGCCGGCGACTGGTCGAGCGAGCCGCTGTGTTACGTCGACACCGCCGGCTGCGGCTTCGACGAGTCCGCCGGCGACGACGACGGCAGCAAGGCGAACCCCGGCGAGGCCGAGGTCGTGGTCAAGGTCGTGCTGGCGCTGCGCGAAGCCGGCGTCGCCGCCGCCGATCTCGCGGTGATCACGCCCTACAACGCGCAGGTGCAGTTGCTGCGCGAACGGCTCGGCGGCGAGGCCGACCTGGAGATCGGCACCGTCGACGGCCTGCAGGGCCGCGAGAAGGAGGCCGTCGTCGTGTCGTTGGTGCGCAGCAACGAGCAGGGCGAGGTCGGCTTCCTCGCCGAGCTGCGCCGCCTCAACGTGGCGCTGACGCGCGCCCGCCGGCACCTGACGGTCGTCGGTGACAGCGCGACGCTGGCGCACGACCGGCAGTTGCGCGGGCTCGTCGACCACCTGCAGCAGCACGCGCGCTACCGCAGCGCGTTCGAACTCGGCTGACGCCGGGCACGCGCAACACGCGGCGCGGCGACGAAGGCGTCACTTGCCCGGCGCCGTCGCGCCGGCCGCCGCGGGCTTCGCCGGCGCGGCGGCCACCGGCGCGCCGAACAGGGCCTCGGCGCACTTGTCGTGCGCGAACATGTCCGCGTGCTCGTGCACGACGCCCGGAGCCTCGACGAGCTGCCACTGCAGCGGCCAACCGCGCTGCGCCGCCAGCGCCTTGCCCGCCCACCACAGCGCCAGCCCGCGCTGATGCCGGCCGCTGCCCTGCGCCATCGCCTCGGCGCTAGTGTCCAGCCACTCGTCGTGGCGGTCGTCGCCGGTGCCGAGGTACAGCGTCAGCGGCGCCGCGAGGTAGCGTCGCAGCCGCTCGTCGCTCGCCAGCTCCGGCGGCAGGCCGCCGAAGCCGTAGCCGAAGGGCTGCTCCTTCGTCGGTAGCAACACCGAGCCTGGGTTGGCGGCGACGATGCGTTCGGCGCCAAGGTCGAAGAAGGCCGCGCAGCGGACCAGGAACTGCCCACCGGCCGAATGGCCGATGGCGTAGAGCTTCGCGTCCGGCGCCGCCGCAGCGCGGCGGACCGCCGCCACGACCTCGGGCAAGCGCGCATAGGTCCACTCGGCCGGCGGCGCCGCCGTGCCGTCCTCGCGCAGGATGCCGCCGCGCTGGTAGAGGCGGCTCGGGAAGCGCTGCTTGTCGAACTTCGGCGCGACCACGAGCGCGTCGAAGCGATCCCCCATCGGCACGGCGTGGTCGCGGTACTCGTCGGCGTTGCGCTCGACGCCGTGCATCACCAGCAGGATGCGCTGCCGCGTCCAGTTCGCCGGTCGGTACAGGAAGACCTGCAGTTCCACCGGTCCGGCCTGCACGCGCACCTCGGAGCGGCCGTCAGCGACGGCTGGTGGCGCGGGCGCGGGCGCTGCGGCCTGCGCCGCCAGCGGCGGCACGACGAGCAGGAGCGCAGCGGCGAACGGACCGGCGAAGTGCACCATGCCCGCGATGGTAGCGCGCGCCCGCGGTCACGCGGGCGCAGCAGGTCGCCGCGGGATCAGAACAGCCGGACTTCGGCGCCGCGGCTGGTGGCGATGCCGGCCGGCACGCCGCCGTCCCAGACGAACCACTGGCTGAACAGCGTGATGCCCGACAGCGCCGGGATCGCCGGCACCGGCAGCTTCAGCGTGGCGTAGCCAGCGCCGGCGACGCCGGGAGCGCCGGCGAGTCCGAAGTTGGCGAGCACCTCGCCGCTGCCGAACGCGACGTTGACGTTGACGCCGGCGAGCACGGCGACGGCCGGGGCGGTCGACAGCACGAAGGTCGCCATGCCGCCGCCGACCGCGTTGCTGACGCCGAGCTTGAAGTCGACGTTGCCGACGTTGGCCGGCACCTCCGCCAGCGCCAGCGGGATGCGACCGCCGGTGCCCGGCGAACCGAGGCCGTACAGCGCGCCGCCCTCGGGGAGCAGCTGGCTGCGCAGCGTCGGGCGAGTGAAGGGCGCGAGTCCCTGCGCGAGGCGCGGATCCGTCAGGCCGTTCTGCAGGAAGTTGATCAGGTCGTTGGCGGCCGGCGGCGGCACGTTGAGCGGCAGCAGCAGCGGGTCCTTGTTCGGCTGGTTCGGGCCGCCGCCGTTGAGGTAGAAGCCGAACACCTGCTGCAGCGAGGTGAACTGGCCGTTGTGCATGAACGACGTGCGCAGGCCGACGTTGCGCAGGCTCGGGACCTTGAACTTGCCGGCGTCGGTGGCGAGGCCGGTGACGGCCTGCCGACCGATGTCCTCGGCGATCGGCCGCAGGCCGAGGTTGCGGAACTGGCGGTCGCTGAACAGTCCCGTGGTGTGGCAGAGGTTGCAGCGGCCCGGCCCGTTGAACACGTTGAGGCCGTTCTGCTGCTGCGGCGTCAGCGCCGTCGGGTTGCCGGCGACGAAGGCGTCGTACGGCGTCTGGTTCGCGATCAGCGTGCGCTGGTAGGCGGCGAGCGCGAAGGCGATGCGGCTCGGCGTGATGTCGTTGGTGCCGAACGCGGCCTGGAACAACTGCGGGTAGGTCGTGCCGCCGGCGATCGCCGTCGCCATGTCCGTCGGCAGGTTGGTCGCCAACGCCAGCGGCTTGGCGTCGATCAGCTTCTGGACGACGGCCTGCAGCGGGCGCGCGTCGTGCGCCATCTCGCCGTGGTCCAGCAACGGCGCCAGCGCCTGGTTCTCCAGCGCGCCGCCGGTCGGGATCAGCGTCGCATTGGTCACCGGATCGACGAAGCTCGTCCGCGCGCGACCGTCCCAGAACAACTCGGGAAACCAGGACGCCATCAGGAACGACGGCGACGCGCGCTTGGTGACCTGCCGGCCGAAGCCGAACACGGCATCGGGCGTGTAGAGGTTGTTGGCGTCGCTGCGCGCCACGCCCGGCGAGCCGAAGCTGTCGTCCGGCGACGGCGTCACGCCGTCGGGACCAGGGTTGGGCGCGCGCCGCAGGTCGCCGCCACCCTGGCCGAACGTGTGGCAGGTGCCGCAGGCGACGCGGTTGTTCGCCGACAGCTGTTCCTCCCAGAACAGCAGCTTGCCGAGGATCGCCTTCGGCGCGGTCGTCGGATTCTGCGGCGGGACGGGCTGCGGCGGCAGCGGCTGGTTCTGCGCCACGGCGTGGGCAGCCAGGATCGGCAGGCAGAAGCCGAAGAGAGCGCGGGCGTTCATGGGCGTCCTTGGTGGGAAGGTCGCTGGGACACGACGCGTGTCCCGCGGGCGTCGCGATAACGTCGCCACGATGACTCGTCACACGACGGCGCGGAAAAACCGTCTCCGCCGGCGTCCCCGGGCAAACTGCCGTTGCCACCGTGACCGCGGCCACGCCGCCGGGCGAGGTCGCTCGCTTCTACCCGGCGGTCGCCCGCCGGGCGCGGCGCAGTTGCAGCAGGTCGGCGTGGGCCTTGCCGACGTCGACGCCTTGCGCGCGCCAATAGCAGCGCGCCGCCGCCTTGCGGTTGCCGGTGCGGGCGATCGCGTCGCCGAGCCCGATCCACGCCGCCGCGTCCCACGGATCGGTGCGCACGAGGGCGCGGTAGCCGGCGACGGCGAGCCGCCAATCGCCGCGCAGGTAAGCGCCGATCGCCTCGCGATGGCGGTCGGTGCGCCGGCGCGCGGCCGCGGAACGACGCCGCCGCCAGAGCTGCTGCAGCAACCGCAGGGTCGTGCCGACGGCGAGGACCTGCAACGAGCCGGCGAGCAAGCGCAGCGTCCCCGCGTCGGCGACGTAGACGTAGCGCGCCAACAACCAGGCATCGAGCAGCAGCCACAGTCCGAGCGTCGCGAGGCCGCCGACCCATGCCCGCCCGGTCCGCAGGTAGTGCCATGCCGCGACCTGCCCGACGCAGAAGGCGAGGACGTTGGGCAGCAACGCGTACGGGGCCACGGCGCGGCAGCCTACGAGCCCGAGCGCCCGCCGACCACAGCGCCGCCGCCCCGCAGGAGCATTGGTGACGGCCTCGCGCTAGGCTCTCGTCCGCCGAATGTCGTTTCCCGGCCGCCTGTACCTGTTGTTCACGCCGTCGCTGTGCCGCCAGGACCCTTGGGCGACGCTGTCGGGCGCGATCTCCGGCGGCGTCGACCTCGTGCAATGGCGCTGCAAGGAGCCGGATCCGAGCGGGTACCTGCGCTGCCGCGACCTGTGCCGGCGCCGTGGCGTGCCGCTGCTGGTCAACGACGACGTGATGCTGGCGGTGCGCTCGCAGGCGCACGGCGCGCACGTCGGCCAGGACGACCTGCCGGCGGAGGCCGCGCGCAAGCTGCTCGACGACCAGTGGCTCGGGATCAGCACGCACGACCCCAAGCAGATCGCCGCCGCCGCCGCCAATGGCGCCGACTACGTCGGCTTCGGCCCATGCTTCCCGACGGCGACCAAGGGCTACGAGCACGGCAAGTCGTCGGACGAGATCGAGGCCGCCAGCGCGGCCGCGCGCGCACACGGCCTGCCGCTGTTCGCCATCGGCGGCATCACCGCCGAACGCCTGCCCGGCCTGCGCGTGCTCGGCGTCGACCGCATCGCCGTGAGCAGCGCGATCCTCGCCGCCGACGACCCGCGCGCCGCCGCACAGGCCCTGCGCCGCATGCTGTGACGCCGTCCGCGGCGGTGGCCGCGCGCGACGGTCAAACCAGCAGCATCGCGTCGCCGAACGAGTAGAAGCGGTAACCGCGCGCGACGGCTTCGCGATACCTCGCGAGCACCTCGTCGCGGCCGGCGAACGCCGCGACCAGCATCACCAGCGTCGACTTCGGCAGGTGGAAGTTGGTGAACAACGCGTCGACCACCTGGAAGCGGCTGCCCGGGCGCAGGAACAGGTCCGAAGCGCCGGCGCCGGCGACGACGCCGCCCTTGCCGTCGGCGCAGGTCTCCAGCGTCCGGCAGCTGGTCGTGCCGACGGCGACGACGCGCCCGCCGCGGGCCCGCGTCGCCGCGATCGCGGCCGCGGTCGCCGGCGGCAACTCGTAGCGCTCGGAGTGCATGCGGTGCTCCTCGACGACGTCGCTGCGCATCGGCGCGAACGTGCCCTCGCCGACGTGCAGCGTGACGTACGCGAGTTGGACGCCCATCGCGGCGATGCGCTGCAGCAGTTCCGGCGTGAAGTGCAGGCCGGCCGTCGGCGCTGCGATCGCGCCGGGCGCCCGCGCGTACACCGTCTGGTAGCGCTCGCGGTCGCGCTGCACGTCCTCGGCGCCGTCGCGCGCGATGTACGGCGGCAGCGGTGCGCGGCCGCAGCGCTCCAGCGCCGAGGCGACCGTGCCCGTCGCCGCGCGCAGTCCGACGCGCCAGCGGCCGCCGCCGAGCGTCTCGCGCAGTTCGAGTTCGATCGCGCCGCCTTCCATCGCGACGCGTTCGCCGACGCGCAGCTTGTTGCTCGGCTTGACGAAGGCCTCGCCCGCCTCGACGTCGACCTGCACGAGCAGGCACTCGACCGCGCCACCGGTCGCCCGTCGACCGCGCAGGCGCCAGGGCATGACCTTGGTGTCGTTGAGCACCAGCAGGTCGCCGGGCCGCAGGAAGCGCGGCAGGTCGAAGACGTGCGCGTGCTCGTCGCGCCGACTGACCCGGTCGTGCACGAAGAGGCGCGCGTGGTCGCGCGGCTCCGCGGGTTGCACGGCGATCGCGGACGGCGGCAGTTCGAAGTCGAAGTCGGTGACGAGCACCCGCCGCTTCTAGCACGAGGTCCGGCCTGGACAAGCGCGGCCCGCTTGCCGCCGGCGCGGGTGGCGCCGACGATGCCGGCGTGCCCGCCGCCCGCGTCCGCGCCACGACCGCGATCCTCCTCGCCGCAGCCTGCCTCGCCGCGTGCGGCGGCGGCGGCGCGAGCAGCGACCCGATCGGCGGCACGGCGACCGTCGAACTGCTGGCCTGCCGCCAGCGGGTCGACCAACCCGCCAACTTCGCCGAGGTGGCGCTGCGCGACGGCCACAACCTCGGCACGGCCCGCCTCGCCGACCGCGCCGGCGTCGAGCGCAGCGCCCGCGCGCACGCCGACCAGGACGCCGTCGTGCTCGTGCGCGAACTGAGCAACGGCGACGCAGCGAGCCGCGAGATCTACGTCGCGTCGCGCAGCGGCGCCTTCGCCGAACGGCGCCTGACGAGCCGCCCGGGCCGCGACGACGGCGCCTGCTGGTCGCCCGACGGCGCGCGGATCCTGTTCGCCAGCGACCTCGACGGCGTCGGCGGACTGTGGACGATGACGGCGGATGGCGGCGACGTGCGGCCGTTCACCGGCGTGCCGCCGGGCGACGCCGACCTGGAACCGGACTGGCACGCCGCCTCCGGCCGCGTCGTCTGGAGCCGCCGGTCCGCCACCGGTGCGCACGCCCTCTGGCTGGCCGACGCCGACGGCGGCGGCGCGCTGCCGCTGACGAACGGCGGTGGCGCGACCGGCAGTGGCAGCGGCGACCGCGAGCCGGCGTTCGCGCCCGATGGCCAGCGGGTCGTGTTCGTGCGCCGCTTCGCCGCGGAGCTCGCGTCCCTGTGCCTGTGCGACGTCGCCACGGGCGCCGTGACCGTGCTCGTCGCGGGCGGCGACGCCGCGTCGCCGCGCATGGCGCCGACGCAGGACAGCGTCCTGTTCGGGCTCGCCGAGCCGGCGGTCGGGCGGGCGACCCACCGGCTGGCGCGCCACCGGCTGGCCGATGACACGACGGCGCTGCTGTGGCCGGACGAACGCTGGCGGCTCGTCGGCCTCGACCTGCTGCCGACGCTGCCGCTGCTGCCGCCGGCCGCCGCGGCGGTGCGCCTCGACGTCACCGCCGCGCAGGTCCAGGTCGCCACGGCGTCGAGCGCGCTCGGCGATCGCGCCGCGCTGCGCGACGCGGACGGCGACGAGTACCTGCTGACGACCGCCACCATCGACGGCCGCGAGATCGCCGGCATCCACGTGCGCTTCGACCTGCCGGTCGCGGCGGCGACCGACGTGCTCGAGTTGCGCGTGCGCATCCGGCTGCGCAGTTCGCGCGTCGACGGCGACGCCCTGCTCCGGACGTCGTTCTACAATCCGGTCGACGAGCGCTTCGATACCGTGGTCGAACGGCCGGCGAGCACGACCGCGATCGAACTGGCGTTCGCGTCGGCGAGCCTGCGCCACGTCACGGCGCAGCGGCAGGTGCGCGTCACCGCGATCGCCGATCTGCCCGCCGGCCCGCGCGCGGAACTGCGCGTCGACCTCGTCGAGGCGCTGCTCGTCGCGAAGTCGCCCTGACGGCCACGGCCGCCGCGGCGACGGCGCGGGACCGTCACCACGCCGAACGCTGCAGGTCGAACAGCAGGCCGATGCCGGCGCCGAGCAGGGCCCCTTCCGCGCGGTGGCTGCGTGTCGACAGCGCGCCGCCGATGCCGGCCCCGAGGACGGTCCCGACGGGGAAGAACGGCGCGCGGCGACGTGGCGCGGCAGCCGCGGGAACGACGTAGGCCGGGTCCGACCAACCCGGCGGCGGCGCCGCAGCGGCCGGAGCGGCCGCTTCGACGACCGGTGCCTGCGGCTCGGTCCACGCCATGCGGTAGAGGACGCGGACCTCCGGATCGGCGACGAACGGCGACGGCGCCCCCGGCATCGCCGGCGCACGGTCGGCATCCGCGCGCGCGCGCGCTTCGGCGGCCACGGTGACCGGCGCCGCCAGCGGCGTCGCCGGCAATCGGGGGGCCGGGCGCGCGCCAGCACACGCTGCGAGCGCAGCCACGGCGAGGATGCAGCAGGGGCGGCAGGAACGCATCGGCGGCCTCAGCGGTTCCAGGCGATGGTCATCGTCCAGTCCTGCGCCGCGTCGAGCTTGCTGATGACGACGACGGGCAGCGTCTGGCCGGGGCCGAGCAGCTTGACCTGCTGGTTGGTGTCGTCGCCGATCGGCATCTTCATGCCGTCGAGGAAGCTGGTCTGCACCAGGATCTTGTGCTCCTCGTCGTCGACGTTGCGGATCGGCACGACGACCTTGAGCTGGTTGCTGCCGGGCACGCGTTCGACGCCGACGCGCCCGATGCGCAGCACGTCGCGCAGTTCCAGGTCGACGACGAAGACGTTGCTGCCGAGTTCGGCGTCGGCGTCGATCGACAGCGCGGCGTAGGGCGGAGATGCGCAGGCCGCGCAGAGCGCGGCGGCGGCGAGGAAGGACGTGGAGCGGATCGACTTCATGGAATGACTCACTTGCGGACGGGACGGACCTCGCTGACCCCGGCTTCGACGAGCGCCGGATCGGCGACGTCGACGAGCCGGAAGATGCACTTGCCGTCGTCGCCGCCGACGAGCACGGCGCGGCCGGCGGGCCGCCAGTCGGGGCTCGCGAGCGACCCCATGGCGCCGACGCTGAAGCCGTCGTACGCGGCGGCGATGCGACGGGCCACGGCAGCTTCGACGAGCCACGACCCGGCGTCGTCGACCCACTTGCGGGTCACGACCGGCGGCTGCAGGACGAAGAAGATCGCTTCGGCGACGGCTGCCTTGGCCTGGTCGCCGAGCTTGACGGCCATCCCGTCGAGGCGCTCGACGGGCGTGTCGGGCGGCACGGCGAGTTCGACCGTCCACGCGCGGTCGAACAGCTCGACGTCCTCGACGAGGTCGACGACCTTGACCGCGACGCGCACCGCGCCGGCGGTGAGACGCTGCGGCCGCGGCCCGCTGGTAGGACGCGCGCGGTTGGGCCGCTCGACCTCGCTGCGGAACTGCATCGGCTGCCAGCCGACGACGACGCGGTGCGAGGCGACGAGCTGCTGGCCGGCCTTGCCGCGCTCGCGCAGAGCGGCATCGGCGCCCGCCTTCACGCCCGCGCTGCGGGCGGTGAACTTGACGCGCTGCGTGGCGCGCAGGTTGTCGCGGATCGACGGCGCCTCGTAGGCGCCCTCGAGCTTGTCGAACGGGCCGCCTTCGGCGCCCTCCTCGAAGCGCTCGAGCCGCCACTGCCGCAGGTCGTCGTCGACGAGGTCGACGACGAACGCCTCCTTGCCGGCCGTGAAGCCGGCGACCTTCGCCTGCACCTCGACGTCGACGCGACCGTCGGCGTGGCGCTCGTTGCGCGTCACTTCATAGGTCTCGACGACGCCGTCCAGCTGGCGGGCGACCCATTCGTGCTCGAGTTCCGCCTCCGCGGGCAAGCGGGCGTCCTTGCCGTCGCCGCCGCCGGTGTCCTTGGCGAGCACGGCCAGCCGGCTGCGGATGCCGGGGCCGCGGACGATGCGGATGCCGTGGCGCCTCGCGATGGCGTCCTCGAGCGCCGCCGCCAGCGCCGTGCGGTAGTTCGGGCCGCTGCCCGCGCCGGGCGTCCATCCGTCGCGCGCGCCGGCGGCGACGGTCGGCGGCGTCTCCTGCGCGGCTGCGGAGATCGGCGCCAGCGAGACGAGGACGAAGAGGGTGGCGAGGTGCGTCATGGCGGCGGAAGGCGATCGCGGCAGAGCGCAGGCCCGCCGGCGTGGTTGCGGACGCGCGTCGTCATGGCGCAGCGCCGGCGTTGGCGACGATCGGCAGCGAACGGAACAGTTGCCAGCTCTCGCCGGTCGGCGGCACGACGACGTCGCGCGCCTGTCGCAAGGCGGGAATGGAGCGCCCCGACGCGTCGAGGAACTCCACGTCGAGCCGGTGGGATCCGGGCGACGCGTCGACCGCGATCGCCTGCACGCTCGACGGCAAGGTCGGCCAGTGGCGGACGTCGGCGGCCGTCGAGGTCAGCAGGCCGGCGAGCAGCAGGGCGCCACCGACGATGGCCTGCGTCTGCGCCGCGTCGCGGTGCCGGCGGCCGGCGCGCGCGGCCTGGTCGAGCAGCACGATGCCGGCGACGGTCGCCGCGGACTTGAACACCGCCTTGCCCTTGCGGATGCCCTCCATCGCCGTGCCACCGAGCGTGCGCGCCTGGTAGTCGACGTCGACGAGGAGCGCCGTCGGTCCGACCGGGCGGCCATCGAGCGAGATGCGCGCGCGCACGGCCGGGTGCGACCGCGCGCGGAAGCGCGCCAGCTCCTCCTGGCCACCATCGCCGTACTTCTCCGGCCCGAGGCCGCACTCCGCCACGACGACGAGATTGCCGCGGGCCGGCTCGACGAGCACTGGCACGCCGGCCTCGCCGCGGGCGCCGTGCTGCAGCGCGAACGCGTGCGCCTGCCGCGCTTCCTTGAAGAAGTCCTCGGCGTCCGGCGCGCCCATCAAGCGGCTCATCCGGCCGGCCATCCAGAACAGCAGCGCGTTGTCCGCCTGGTAACGCTCGTCCTCGACCTCCGCATCGGCGAGGATGCCGCGCTTGCACGCGGCGCGCGCGTTGTCGGGCTCGCCGGCCTGCAGGAACGACCAGGCGACGTAGAAGGCGTTCATCGACTTCTCGTACGGATCGCCCTTCCACGTCTTGCTGCTCTCGCTGCCGAGGATGGCGCCCGTAGCCTCGCCACTGCCCGTCGCCCAGCTGCCCATGATCTGGCCGGCGCGCACGAAGCCGGCGCGCGCGTCGGCCAGCCGCCCCAGCAGCAGGTCGCACTGCGCCTGGATGTTCAGCACGAGCGCGAGGTTCTCCTCCGGGCCTTCCGCGGCCTGGGACGCGGCGAACGTGCGCACGGCCTCGAGATCGCCGTCGACGAAGCGGCGCAGCGGCACCGCCGGCTGCGAGATCGCGCAGCCGGCTGCCGCGAACCAGAGGCAGAGGGCCGCCAGCGCGCGCACGCGCGGCGGCAACGCCCGGAGCGCCGCCAGCGGGCTCACCGGTTGATGACCGACTTCTCGGACTCCGTCTTCATGTCGTAGTCGCCCGTCCAGACGAGCTCCTGCGTGACGAGGTCCGTCAGCTCGAACGTCACCAGGATGTAGCTCGACTTCAGCTTGCCGGCCTGGCGGTCGCGGCTCTGGATCGTGCCCTTGAGCACGAAGTCGCTGCCGGCCACCTTGCGGTCGTTCGTGCCGGAGACCTGGCCGCGGTCCTTCATGCGGCGCTCGGCGTCGACGAGGTCGCTCGCCTGCGGCGAGCGGTCGAGGATCTTGACCTGCCGGCCGAAGGCCTCGAACAGGTTGGTGCGCAGCTTGGTGAGGATCAGCTCCTTGTCGATCGTGTCCGAGCTGTTGTTGCGCAGCTCGTAGATGAAGAACGACGAGCGCTCGCCTTCCTTGCCCGGCGCCAGCACGCCCGAGGCCTTGATCTCGGCGGCCATGTCGACCGCCATGGTGCGGACGTCCTGGCTCTGCAGGCCGGTGCCGGTGACGGTGTCGGGCGCGTCCGGGCGGACGCGCGTGTCGCGGGTGCCGCCGCAGGCGGCGAACAGCAGCAGGGTCGAGGCGAGGAAGCCGGTCGAAACGAAGCGGATGGACATGAGTTGGAATCGTGGGGCGGGATGTGCCGCCGGGCAACCCTGGCGATGGGCCGGGAGGAAGCGCGCGCAAGCGCAGCGCCGCCGCCGGCGTTCGCCCCCGCCGCCGTTTTGGTGGCGTCGCACCGGGGCGACCCCTACGCTCCACCGGCGTGCGCGATCCGCTCGCTGCCAACAGGACGATGGTGATCATTCCGGCCTACCGCGAGTCCGGGCGGGTCGGATGCGTCGTCAGGGACGTCCTGGCGCTGGGGCTCGGACTCGACGTGGTCGTCATCGACGACGGCAGCCCCGACGCGACCGCCAGGGAAGCCCGCGCCGCCGGCGCCGACGTCGTTTCCCACCCATACAACCTCGGCTACGGCTGCGCCCTGCACACGGGCTACTGCCATGCGTGGCGCGCCGGCTACGCGCGCGTCCTGCAGATGGACGCCGATGGCCAGCACGAGCCGGCGATGCTCGCCCGGCTGGTGGACGCGCTCGACGCGGGCGCCGACGTCGTGCTCGGCTCGCGCTACCTCGATGACCAGCCGCCGCCGACGTCGCTCGCCAAGCGCGTCGCCACCCGCATGTTCGCCGCGATTGCGACGCGGTGGACCGGAATGCGCATCACCGACCCGACCAGCGGCTTCCAGGGCCTGTCCCGCGCGGCGCTGAAGTGCGTCGTGAACGACGGCTTCCCCGAGGACTATCCCGACACGGACGTGCTCGTCGAGCACCACAGAGCCGGATTGAAGTTGGCCGAGGTTCCTGTTCGCATGCACGCGCGCAAGGGCGGCTTGTCGATGCACCGCGGCGCCCGGATCGCGTACTACGGCTACAAGATGCTGCTGACCCTCCTGCTGCTCCCGATCCGCCGGCCGACGCCGCTGCGCGCCCGCGACACCGTGGCGAGGTGCACGTGATCGCCGCGTTGCAGCAGATCGCCGCGTTGCAGCAGGCCGCGACCGAGATCACGCCGCTGCTCGATCGGCAGCGCAACGTCGCGCTCGTCGTCGCGGCGGCCGTGGTCGTCGTCGTGTTCGAGCTGGTCCGCCGCCGCAAGCTGCGCGAGGAGTACTCGTGGGTGTGGATCGCGACGGCCGTGGTCGTCGCCGCGCTCGCCCTCGAAGGCACGCTGTTGACGTCCATCAGCGCTTGGGTCGGCTCGTCGAGCCCGGTCTGGACGCTGTTCTTCGGCTCGATGGTGTTCCTGCTGGCCCTCGCGCTGCAGTTCTCGGTGCGGCTCACCCGACTCACCCACCGCCATCGCACGCTCGGCCAGCGACTGGCCTTGCTCGAAGCCGAAGTGATCCGCCTGCGCGGCGCCGCCGAGGCGTCCGCGAGCGTCGACCGCCACGCCGACCGCCGGGCGGCCGAACGCCCGCCGGCCACGCGCGAGCACGACGTCGTCGCATGACGCCGGCGGGCGACGCCGCCGCCCTCGCCCGCATCGTCGCCGCCGAACTGCGCCGCCGGCTGCTGGGCGAGCAGTTGCCGCGGCTCCGCGCCTGCGTGCAACTGCTCGGCGACGACGGCGTGTGGCGGCGCCCCGGCCCGACCGGCAACGCGGTCGGCAACCTGCTGCTGCACCTGCGCGGCAACACGACCCAGTGGATCCTCGCGACCTTCGACGACGTCGCCGACCGACGCGACCGCGACGCGGAGTTCGCGGCGAGGGACGGCGCGACCGGCAGCGAACTGCTCGACGCGCTGGCGAACTGCTGGCGGCGCGCCTGCGACGTGGTCGACGGCCTGACGGTCGAGGACCTGCTGCGCGAGCGGACGATCCAGGCCCGCTACCGCGAAACCGGGCTGGCGGCCGTGCTGCACGTGCTGGAGCACTGCGCCGGCCACGCGGCGCAGGTCTACGCGTGGACGAAGCAGGCGACCGGCCGCGACCTCGCGTTCTACGATCTCTAGGCGCCTGCCGCGTCGAGCGACGCGCGCCGCCGACGGCGCGTGCCGTCAGGCCCTGCGGCCCTCATTCCTTGGGGCGAGCCGTCGCGAAGCGGCCGAGCCAGCGTTGCGCCGCCGCGCGCAGCACGTCGAGCTTGACCGGCTTGGTGAGGAACTCGTTCATACCGGCCTGCAAGCAGGCTTCGCGGTCCTCCGGCAGCGCGTTGGCGGTCAACGCCAGGATCGGCACCTGCGCGTGGCGCCCGCCGAGCGCGCGGATCGCCTGCGTGGCCGCATAGCCGTCGAGTTCCGGCATCTGGCAGTCCATCAGGATCAGTTCGAAGTCGTTCTGCTGCGCGAGCTGCACGGCTTCCTTGCCGTCGACCGCGAAGGTCGGCTGGCAGCCGATGCGCCGCAGCATGCCGGCGAGCACGCGGCGGTTGATCTCGTTGTCCTCCGCGACCAGCACCGGCGTGGCGACGACCGCGTCGGCGAACTCGCCGGCGGCGAAGAACGACGCCGACTGGGCCGGCGCGGCCATGCGGACGCGGGCCATCTCGCCGACCGCTTCGAGCAGGCGGTTGGCGGTGAGCGGCTTGCTCAGCCAGCGGAACACGTCCGCCTCCGCCAGCTCGGACATCGAGGGACGCGAGCCGAGCGAACTGGTGAGCGAGATCGCCAACGGCACGATCGACGCGTCGCCGCGGATCACGCGCGCCAGCTCGAGCCCGCTGACGCCGGGCATCGCCATGTCGAGGATCGCCATCGTGAACGGCCGATCCGAGCGCGCGGCCTCGCGCAGCGCCTCCAGCCCGCTGATCGCGTTGCTGGCCACGTCGATGCCGATGTTCGTCGGCAACAACTGCATCGCCAGCATCTGCCGGTTGGTCTCGTTGTGGTCGACGATCAGGACCGAGTGTCCGGAGAGGTCGATCGACGCGCCGTCGGCCTTCGCCTCCTTGCCCCGGGGCAACTGCAGGGTGAAGGAGAAGCACGAGCCGACGTCGACCGCGGTGTCGACCACGATCCGGCTGCCCATCATCGCGATGAGCCGGTTCGAGATCGCGAGGCCAAGGCCGGTGCCGCCGAATCGGCGGGTGGTCGAGACGTCCGCCTGCTCGAACGGCAGGAAGAGGTTGGGCAGCGATGCCGGCGGGATGCCGACGCCCGAGTCGCGGACGCTGAACCGAAGGGTCTGGCTCGCCGCGTCCTCGTCGATCAGGTCGACGCTGGCGACGATCTCGCCGTTCAGCGTGAACTTGACGGCGTTGCTGAGGAAGTTCAGCAGCACCTGGCGCAGGCGGGCCGAGTCGCCGCGCAGGCTCCGGCCGATGCGCGGGTCGACGAAGTTGAGCAGTTCGACGCCCTTCTGGTCGGCGTTGCCGTGCAGCAGGCCGGTGCACTCCTCGATCAGCTTCCAGACGTCGAACTCGGCCGACTCCAGCTCGATCTTCCCCGCCTCGATCTTCGAGTAGTCGAGGATGTCGTTGACCACGGACAGCAGCGCTTCGGCCGAGCCCTGGATCGTCGTCGCCATCTGCTGCTGCTCGCCGTCGAGGTGCGAACGCACCAGCAACTCGGCCATGCCGAGGATGCCGTTCATCGGCGTGCGGATCTCGTGACTCATGTTGGCGAGGAACTGCGCCTTGTGCTGCGCCTCGCGCATGGCCGCGATCCGCTGCGCCTCGAGTTCGCCGAACCGCGTGGTCAGGACGGTGCGCAGCGAGCGGATCTCGGCGACGAAGCTGACGACGATCGTCAGGGCCGCGACGAAGGCCCACGCCGACCAGCCGCCGAACGTCACGCCGGCGCCCACGCCGACGAGGCCGAGCCCCAGGCTCGCCATGCCGACCATGAAGTGCTGGCGGAGCAGGCCGCCGGCGTTCAGGTTGAGCGCACGGTTGGCACTCGGCTTGGCGGCGACGCGACGCGGCATCGCCGGCTCATCGATCCGGCGGGCCGGGCGGCATTAGCCCCGGGCGGGTCTTCGGCGGCGGATCGCCGTGGCGAAGAACCCGTCGCAGCCATGGAGGTCCGGACGCACCGACAACACCGCGCCGTCGGCGTCGGCGATCGGCGCGGCGCTGGCGGCGCCCAGGATCTCGGCGACCCGCACGACCTCGAGTTCCGGGCGGACGGCCAGCAGCGCGCGCACGCGCCCGACGTTCTCCTCGGGCAGCAGCGAACACGTGGCGTACACGAGCCGCGCGCCGGGCCGCAGCGCCGCCGCCGCGCGATCCAGCAACGACTCCTGCGCCCGCGCCAGCTGCGCCAGCGACGCCTCGTCGACGCTCCAACGGGCCTCGGGGCGGCGTCGCCACGAACCCGTGCCGCTGCAGGGCGCGTCGATCAGGATGCGATCGGCCGTGGCGGCGAACGCGGCGACGTCGGCCGGCCACGCCGTCTCGCCGACCTCGTGCAACGCCAGGTTGGTCGCGCCGGCGCGCCGTGCCCGCACGCGCAGGGCCTGCAGCCTGCCGGCGTGCGGGTCCACGGCGGTGACGACGACGCGGTTGCCGAGCGCGGCGTCGAGCGCCAGCGTCTTGCCGCCGCTGCCCGCGCACGCGTCGAGCACCTTGCCGCGCGGCGGCGGCGCGGTCACCAGCGCAACGAGCTGGCTGGCCTCGTCCTGCTGCTCGAACGCGCCGCGGCGATACGCCGCCGTCGCGAAGAGATCGGCGTCGCCGTCGACGTGCAGCGCGGTGGGCGCATGGCGCGCCGGCCGCGTCGCCACGCCTGCGGCGGCCAGTTCCGCCGCCAGTGCCGCGCGATCGGCGACGCGCAGCAGGTTGGCGCGCAGCGTGCGGGGCGCCGGTTGCGCCAGCGCCGCGGCGACCGCGTCCGCGCGCTCGCCGAACGCCGCCAGCGCGCGCGCCGCGAACCAGTCGGGCACCGAGTGCCGCCGCGCGAACCGCAACAGCGGATCGGCCGTCTCCGCGAGGATCGCCTCGGCGCGCAGCAGGCGCGCGAAACCGCGCGGCGCGGCGACGGCCGCGAACCATCGTTCGGCGCCGGCGGCCAGGAGCGCGTCGGAGGCGACGGCGACCGCCCGGACGAGCGCCGGGGGCCGGCGCGGCGGCGGCAGGTCCGCGAGTCCCCGCGGTCCGGCGAGCACGAACTCGTGCCGCCGCATGCCGGCGATCGCCGCAACGGCGAGCCGACCGATGGCGGCGAGCTCCGCCGCGGGCAGGTCGCGCAGCAACGGCGAGGCGGCCATCGCGTCGCGCGGCGACCTGCGGTCGACCAGCCACGCGACCACGAGGTCGGCGGCGAGCGCGGCGCGTTGCGGCGTCATCGGTTCACTTGTGGTAGGCGCGCCCCTGCAGCAGCGTCGCCGCGCGGTACAGCTGCTCGACGACGAACACGCGCACGAGGCCGTGCGGCAGCGTCATCGCGGACAGCGCCACCCGCTGGTCGGCGCGCTGGCGCAAGGTCGGATCGAGCCCGTCCGCCCCGCCGACGAGGAACGCGACGTCGCGCCCCTGCTGCTGCCACCTGCCGAGCCGCTCGGCGAGCTGCGTCGACGACCACGGTTCGCCGCGCTCGTCGAGCGCCACCAGCCACGCGCCCTTCGGCGCCGTGGCGAGCAGGCGCGCGGCCTCGGCGGCCTGCACCTTCGCCGTCGTGGCGCCGCTGGTGCGCGGCTCGGGCTTGACCTCGACGAGCTGGAAGCCCCACTCGCGCGGCAGCCGCTTCTCGTACTCGGCGCAGCCTTCCTGCACCCAGGACGGCTGCTTGTGCGAGACGGTGAGCAGGCGGACCTTCATCGCCGCGCGCTCACCAGATCGGCTCGAAGCGTTTCCACTGGAACGGATCGCGCCGGATCGCCTCTTCGACGTCGTGGGCCAGACGCTCGATCGCCGTGCGCAGGTCGGCGTCGCGGTCGGCGGTGCGGGCGACGCGGAACGGGCGCTTGGCGACGACCCGGTAGTGCCGCCGCCCCACGCGATAGACGAACGTCGGCACGATCCGGACCTCGGCCGCGCGCGCCAGCGCGACCGGCCCGACCGGCATCTGCACCGGCTTGCCGAAGCACGTCGCCGTCGTCGCCAGCATGCCCTTCTTGGCGCGGTCGGCGGCGAGGCAGACGACGTCGCCCTGCCGCAGCGCGCCGAGCAACGACGCGCCGAGCGCCGCGTCGTCGTCGAGGAAGTGCGTGACGATCTTCACGTGCGGGTGCGCGTCGAGCAGTTCGGCGACCTTGTCCTGCGTGCCTTGGTGCTCCTCGCGTTCGCGGATCACGTGCAGGCGACGCTTGCCGTCGGTCACGGGCATCAGCTGGCCGATCTCCCACATGCCGATGTGGGCCGTGACGATCATGAAGCCCTTCGGATCGGCGAGCAGGTCGGGCCACTCGTCGCCCTCGAACTCGACCTTGGGCTTGAAGTCCGGCCGGAACTGCTCGAAGCGCTCGACGAGGCACCAGGCGTGCAGCTTGAAGTAGCGGAAGATGCGCGCCTGGCGGCGGCAGAACCCCGCCTTGCCGAGGATGTGGTCGAGATGCCGCGTCACGATGTTCCGCGGCCGCACGAGCAGGCAGAAGAAGATGCCGCTCCACAGCCAGACCATCACCACGACGCGCAGTTCGGAGCCGCGGGCGACCCACATCAGCGCATCGAGCCAGAACGTGCCGGTGATGTGCAGCCGGCCGAGCAGGCGGCGGGCCCAGGTGTCGCCGCGCGCGGCCGCCTTGTTCTCGGCGGCGCGCGCGAGGTCGAGGGCGCTGGGTGCAGGAGCGGGAGTCGGTGGCGAGGAGGTCACGCAGGCGCGGAATCGGGGGGCGGCACGTTAGCCGCGCCGGCATGGCCACCGCAACGCGCCTGCGCCGCCGCGGCCGCGCACGGCCGTCGGCGCCACGGCAGGCCGCGCCGACCGGCGGTCAGCGCGGCGCCGACGCGACCCTCGCCGCCGCCACCACCCCGACCAGCAGCAAGATGCCGCCGACCGGCACCAGCACGATGGCGTAGCCGGGGTCGGCGCCGAGCGCGAACACGCCGCCGGCGAGGAAGCCGAGCGGCATCAGCACGCCGGCCCAGCGCAGGCAGGCACCGGCGCGGCGCAGGCGCACACCGGCTTCCGGCGGCATCGTCGCCGCGAACGCGAGTTGGACGAGCGCGAGCAGCGTGCCGTGCGCGTGCGCGAGCGTCAGCAGCAACCGCCGGGCGTCGTTGCCGACGTCGAGGTACCAACCGAGCTTGCACGCGTGCAGGCCCTCGAGGAGGAGGCCGAGCGCGAGCCACACGGCCAGCGACCACCAGCCAGCTCGCCTGGCGGCGGACAGGGTCGCATCGGCGGGCGCAGGCGGCGACGGTGTCACGTCGGCAACCTAGCCTGGATTCGCCGCCAATGCTCCTGCGCGCACGGGCAAGCGCCGCGACCACCGCCGCGAACCGCGCCGTGCCCGCCCCACCGGGCCCCGGCCGCCCGCGCCTGCCGCTACCATGTCCGTGCTTCCCGCCACCGCCACCGCCTCCGCCACCACCTCGCCCGCGTCCGCCATGCTGCACCGCCTGCTCTGCGGCCTCCTCGCCGTCGCCCCCCTCGCCGCCCAGTCGCCCTTCGCCGTCGGCACGCGCGACGTGGCATGGCCCAACACGACCGGTTCGGGCGCTGCGTCGCTGACCGCGCGCGTGCTCTATCCGGCGACGAGCGCCGCGACGAACGCGCCGCTGCTGCCGCAGGCCGGCGGCTGGCCGGTGGTCGTCTTCCTGCACGGCTTCGCCATCACCGGCACGAGCTACGTGCCGCTCGGCACGCAGTGGGCGCAGCAGGGCTTCGTCGTCGTGCTCAGCAACACCTCGCAGTTCGACAACGTCGGCCAGGAGAACGACGGCCGCGCGCTCTTCCCCGCCGTCGTCGCGGCCAACGCGGCCGCCGGCGGGCCGTTCCAGGCCGGACTCGACACGACGCGCGTCGTGCTCGCCGGCCATTCGATGGGCGGCGGCAACGTCGCCAACGTGTTGCGCAACAACCCCGGCTATCGGTGCGGCTACGCCATCGCGCCGGTGACCCCGCGCGACAACAACGGCGCGCTGGTCACGACGCCGCTCGGCATCGTCGCCGGCCAGGGCGACACGATCACCCCGCCGGCCACCAATGCGACGCCGTACTACAACGGCGTCACCAACTTCGCCGACCTCAAGTTCTACTACCTGCTGAACGGCGACGCGTCGCACACGAACCTCGCCGGTCTGTTCGTGACGTCGACGGCCGGCACGGCGGTGCAGAACCGCGTCGCCGCGCTCGGCCTCGGCCTGTTCCGGCACGTGCTCGGGCTCGCGCCGAACGGCCTCGACGACGCCGTCGGCCCGCCCGCGCTGGCCGACGCGCGCCTCGTGTCGCTGCAACAGCAGTTCGCGCGCGCCGTGCCGTGGACGAGCGCCGGCCTGCGGCTGGGCACGACGGTCCGCGTGTCCGCCGGCATGGAGCCGGGCTTCGGCGGCCTCGCCGCCGCCGGCGCGCCGCTCGTCGCGCCGCTGCCGACGCCGTTCGGCGACCTGCGGCTCGACCCGGCGCTGGCCATCCTGCTCGTCACCGGCATCGCCGACGCCAATCGCCGGCTCGATGGCGCGATCGCCGTGCCGAACACGCCAGCGCTCGTCGGCGCGGTCGTGGCGCTGCAAGCCTTCGGTCCGGCGCGCAATGCGCCGCTGCTGCTCGGCGGCGCGATCGCCCTCGCCGTCGCGCCCTGAACGCCGGCCGACGACGCGCTCCGACCGCGCGACCCGACCGCGCGCCGTTCACGCCCCGTCGGCGAGCCGGACGCGACCCAGCCGCCACGCCGCTTCGGCCAGCGCCGTCGCGACGGCCGCGCTGGCTGCGAGCGCCGCGCACCATGCGGCCGAGCCGCCGGCGTCGAGGACGCGCCCCAGCGCAGTACCCGCCAGCACGGCGCCGAAGGAGCCGGCACCATCGACGACGCCGAGCCGCCGCGCGCCGCCGGTCGACGCGAGCCGCAGCGGCAGCACGCCGCTGGCCAGCGACATCGGCATCGCCAGCAGCGCGCTCGCGGTCGCCAAGCCGCCGAGCAACCAGGGCAACCGGAGCTCCTCGCTACGCGCCAGGGCGGCGAGCGCCAGCGCTGCCAGCGCCGCCGGTGGCACCGTCGCCCACCAGACGCAGCGGCCGCCGCGGTCGGCGAGCCAGCCGGCTGCCAACGCGCCGACGGCGCTGGAGAACGGCAGCCACGCGCTGGCGCGCACGGCCTCGGCCGCGCCGACGCCAGCCGCCGCCACGCACAGCGCCGGGGCCCACAGCGCCATCGACTCGCGGACGACCGCGATCGCCGCGTTCATCACGGCGAGCGCGACGACGACACCGCGCACCGCGGCGCCGCGGCCGCCGTCGGTGGCGACGGCGGCACGCACGGGCGGCGCCGCAGTCGTCGCGACGCCGCGTCGGCGCGCGTCGACCGCCAGCACGACGCCGACCGCCGCCGCGCCGCCGAGCAGGCCGAGCGCTGCGGTGCGCAGCACGTCGTGCGCGCCGCCGCCGCCGGCGACGACGGCGGCCAGCACGGCGCGCACGGCGGCGTCGCCGAGCAGGTAACTCTGCGACAGGAACGCCATCGTCGTCGCCAGCCGCGCGCGGGGCGTCATCGCCGCGGCGACGTGGCCGACCGAGGGCCACGCGCAGCCGAGCGCGAGCATGCCGGACACGCGGCAGACGGCGAAGGCCGCCGGCGTGTCGGTCGCGGCTGCGAACGCCTGCGCGACGCCGGCCCCGGCCAGCGCGGCGACGAACGTGCGGCGGCCGCCGAAGCGGTCGGCGAGCCAACCGCCGAGCAGCTTGCCGCCGGCGTAGACCAGCATGCCGAGCGACGCGAGGTCGGGCAGGGCGGCGCGCAGCGCCGCGTGCGCGCCCTCGCCCGTCCACACCGGCGCGAGCGCCGCGAGGTCGGCGCGGTGGAAGTAGCTGCACGAGTAGCCGACGAACAGGGCGGCGAGCGCGAGCAGCGGCAGTCGATCGGGCGGTCGCGGCACGCCGCGATCATGCGTGCGCCGTGGCGGCGACGCCACGCGCGGCCCCGTAGACTGCGGACGTGAACGCCCGACCGATCACCGCGCTGACCACGCCGAGGCTGCTGCTCGACGAGGACCGCATGACCCGCAACATCGACCGCATGCGGGCGCAACTCGCCCGCCTCGGCGTGCGCGCGCGCCCGCACGGCAAGACCTGCAAGTCCGAGGCGATCGCGCGGCGCATGCTCGATCCGACGCGACCGGCGATCACCGTCTCGACGCTCGCCGAGGCCGAGCGGTTCTTCGCCGCGGGCGTCCGCGACGTGCTGTACGCGGTCGGCATCGCGCCGAACAAACTCGACCACGTGCTCGACCTGCGGGCGCGCGGTTGCGACCTGACGGTCGTCGTCGACGGCGTGCAGGCGGCGGCCGCGGTCGCGGCGCGCGGCGCCGGGATCCCCGCGCTGCTCGAGATCGACAGCGACGGCCACCGCGCCGGCATCCGGCCCGACGCCGACGCGCTGCTGGCGACGGCCGCCGCGCTCGCCGCCGGCGGCGTGGTGCGCGGCGTGATGACGCACGCGGGCGCTTCGTACGACTGCCGGTCGACCGACGCGATCACGGCGATGGCGGCGCAGGAGCGCGCCGCCGTCGTCGCCGCGACCACGCGCCTGCGCGCCGCCGGCCATGCCTGCCCGGTGGTCAGCGTCGGCAGCACGCCGACCGCCTTGTTCGCGCGTGAACTCACCGGCGTGACCGAGGTGCGCGCCGGCGTCTACGTGTTCATGGACCTCGTCATGGCCGGCCTGGGCGTCTGCGCCGTCGACGACGTCGCGCTGTCGGTGCTGGTCAGCGTGATCGGCCATCAGACCGACAAGGGCTGGCTGCTCACCGACGGCGGCTGGATGGCGTTGTCGCGCGACCGCGGCACGGCGGACCACGCCGTCGACCATGGCTACGGCGCCGTGTGTTCGCTCGCCGGCGAACCGATCGCGGACCTGATCGTGTCCGGCGCGAACCAGGAGCACGGCATCGTCTCGCGACGCGGCGGCGGCCCGCTGGACCCGCGCGACTTCCCGGTCGGCACGCTGCTGCGCATCCTGCCCAATCACGCCTGCGCGACTGCCGCCCAGCACGCCGCGTACGAGGTCGTGCACGGCGCCGATGCCATCGCGACCTGGCCGCGGTTCGGCGGTTGGTGACGACGCGGCCGCACGCCGCCAGCCGCCACCGCCCGAGGCCTACCCGTTCCCAAGACCGACCCGCGGCGCTATCCTGTTCGCGTTCCAAGATCGCCCCGCGCACCCGCCCTGGTCCCGAAGGACCTTCGGCGCACCCAGGTGCCCCGAAGGGGAGACCGACCCGCCTGAACGATTTCGCGGCGCCCACCGCAGGAGCGGACCGACGCCGAGGCGGGTCATGCACAGAATGACCCAGACTGACTTCGCTGCGCTCGGCCTGTCCGAGCCGATCCTGCGCGCCCTCGCGGCCCGCAACTACACGACCCCGACCCCCATCCAGGCCCGCGCGATCCCGCATCTGCTGCAGGGCCGCGACCTGCTCGGCATCGCCCAGACCGGCACCGGCAAGACCGCGGCCTTCGCGCTGCCGATGCTGCAGCTGCTGACCAAGAGCAACCTGCGGCCGCGGCCGCGCCAACCGCGCTCGCTGGTGCTCGCGCCGACGCGCGAACTGGCGACGCAGATCGCCGACTCGTTCGAGGCCTACGGCAAGCACCTGCACCAGCGCGTCGCCATCGTCTTCGGCGGCGTCGGCCAGTCACCGCAGGTGCAGGCGCTGCAGCGCGGCGTCGACGTGCTCGTCGCCACGCCCGGCCGTCTGCTCGACCTGATGCAGCAGCGCCACTGCGACCTCGGCGACCTCGAGATCCTCGTGCTCGACGAGGCCGACCGCATGCTCGACATGGGCTTCCTGCCCGACGTGCGGCGCATCCTGCAGCGCATCCCGGCGGAACGGCACTCGCTGCTGTTCTCGGCCACGATGCCGGCGGACATCACGCAGCTGGCCAACAGCCTGCTGCGCGATCCGTTGCGTGTCGAGGTCACGCCGCCGGCGGCGACCGCCGACCGCATCGACCAGAGCGTGCACTTCGTCAAGAAGGACAAGAAGCGCGACCTGCTGGTCGAGCTGCTCAGCGACCCGCAGTTCGTGCGCACGCTGGTGTTCACCCGCACCAAGCACGGTGCCGACCGCGTCGCGCGCGCGCTGACCAAGGCCGGCATCGAGGCGCATGCGATCCACGGCAACAAGTCGCAGGGCGCGCGCGAACGCGCGCTCGACGGCTTCCGCGACGGCAGCGCGCCGGTGCTGGTGGCGACCGACATCGCCGCCCGCGGCATCGACGTACCGGAGATCACGCACGTCGTGAACTTCGACCTGCCCAACGTGCCCGAGAGCTACGTGCACCGCATCGGCCGCACCGCCCGCGCCGGCCGCGACGGCATCGCCATCTCGTTCTGCGACGAGACCGAGCAGGAGTACCTGCGCGACATCGAGAAGCTGATCCGCAAGCGCATCCCGGTGGCCGGCAAGCAGGCTGGCGGCGGGCGCACGGCCGAGATCCCGCGACCGCAGCCCGCGGCCGCGAACGCGCCGAAGCCGGCGGTGGCGGCCGACGCCCGCCGCGGCAACCCGTGGCAGGAGCTCGGCGACGCCGAGGGCGACGCGGTGGTCGAGGCCACCGCCCCGACGCCGCCGCCCCGGCGCGAAGTGCCCGAGCGCTTCCGGCCGACGCCGCGCCGCGCGCCCGGCCCCTACGAGCCGGACCCGCGCCAACGCGCGCCGCGCCCGGAAGGCCCGCCGAAGCCGCGCCACGAGCGCCAGCGGCGCAGCGGCGGCCGACCGGCGATGCCGCACGCCGTCGACCCGGAGGTGCGCCGCGAACGCGACGCCGAGCACCGGCGGCCGCAACCGCAGGGCCCGGCACACGGCCACGGCCACGGCGGCGGGCGTCCGCAGGGCCCGCGCCACGGCCACGGCGGCCACCACGGCGGCGGCCGGCGCGGCGCGCAGGGCCACCGCGGCTGACGCCCGCGGTCAGCGGCGAACGGCCGTCCAGACGGTGCGCCGCGGCCCCTTGTGGCCGCGTGCGCGCGTCCGGTGCGTTGCGACGATGAAGCCGCAGCCCTGCAGGCGGCCCGCGAACGTCGGCGCCTCCGCCGACGACCAGACGCCGAGCACCCCGCCGGATCGCAGCGCCGCGCGCGCCGCGAGCAATCCGGGCGGCGCGTAGAGGCGCGCGTTGTCGGGGTGCACCAGCGCCTCCGGGCCGTTGTCGACGTCGAGCAGGATCGCGTCGTACGCGCCGGCAGCGGCCGCATCGGCGAGTGCGGCGCCGACGTCGCCGACGGTGACGTGCACGCGCGGATCCGCCAGCGGATGGCCGGCGCAGTGGCCGTAGACGTCGCGATTCCAGGCGACGATCTCGGGCACCAGTTCGACCACTTCGACGCGGGCCTGCGCATCGACTCCCGCGAGCGTGCGGGCCAGCGTGAAGCCCATGCCGAGGCCGCCGACGAGCAGGCGCGGCGCCGGCCGCGGGCCGAGCGCCTGCAGCACGACGTCGGCGAGCAGCTCCTCCGACTCGTGCACGCGGCTGCTCATCAGCTCGGTGCGACCGACCCAGACGGCGAAAGCGCCGTCGTGGCGCCAGCACTGCAGCGAGCCGGCGTGGCCGGGGATGGCGGCGCTGGCGACGAGTTCCCTCGGCTTCATCGGCGCACCGTAGCGCATCGACGCGCCGAGGGCGTCCGGAACCGATCGGGCGCGCTCGCCGCGCGCGCCCTCACCCGCCGGCGAGCTTCACCGCGTGCCCGGCCTGCTGCAGGAACGCCACCCCCTTGTCGCGGTGGTCGCCCTGGATCTCGACGCAGCCGTCCTTGGCCGTGCCGCCGCTGCCGCAAGCTGCCTTGAGCTTGCTGGCGAGCGCTGCGACCTCGTCGGCGCGCCGCGGCAGGTCGAAGACCACGGTGACCGGCTTGCCGTTGCGGACCTCGCGGCGCACGCGCACGACGCCGTCGGTCACAGGCCTCGCGTTGGCGGCGAGCTGCCGGGCGCAGCCGCAGCGATCGAGGCGCTTGCGGCAGCGCGGGCACGTGCCGCCGGTCGCCGAGTCGTAGACGAGGCCCATCGCGGCGGGGAGGGCGCCGCTCAGAAGTGCAGCAACTCGGACGTCGTGCCCGGGCCGAGCAGGACGAGCGAGTTGTCCGGCAGCAGGCGCGCGACGTGGGTGGCGCGCGGCTCGGCGAGCGCCGGCAGATCGGCCCAAGCGTTCGTGGCCGGCGTGAAGCGCGCGACCGCGTTGATGACGACCTGCGCGTTCACGACACCCTCGGCGCCGCCGCACACGATCACGTCGCCGTTGGGCAGGCGCGTCGCCGTGTGGCCCGTGCGCTGGCGGCTCATCGTCGTCGCGACCCAGGTGTTCGTCGTCGGGTTGTAGACGTCGGCGGCGGCGATCGACGTGGCGTTCAGCGCGTTGACGAGGTCCGGCACGAACACGCCGCCCGACATCAGCACGCGACCGTCGGCGAGCGTCACCTGGCTCTCGTGGTGGTACGCGCGGCCGGACGGCATGGCCGGGCCATTGGCCCAGGAGTTGGTCGACGGCGTGTACAGCTGCGTCTTGTTGGTCGACGTGACGCCGATCGGGATGCCGAACAGCAGCGTCACTTCGACGCCGCCCGACACCATGACCTTGCCGTTGGAGAGCAGCGTCAGCGCCGGCACGACGCGACGACCGCCCAGGGCCGGCGCGTTCGTCCACGCGTTCGTCGTCGGGTTGTAGATCTCGACCGTGTTGACGGCATTGGTGATCGCCGTCGTCAGGTCGACGTAGTTGTTGGTGCCGCCGGCGACCATGACCCGGCCGTCAGCCAGCGTCACGGCGGCGTGGCCGGCGCGGACGTTGTTCATGCTCGCGACCGCCGTGAAGGCGTTCGTCGCCGGGTTGTAGACCTCGCAGCTCGCGATCACCGCGCCGAGCGCGTCGACCCCGCCGGTCACCAGCAGGCGGCCGTCGTTGAGCCGCACCGCCGTGAACAGCGTGCGCGCGATGTTGAGCCCCGGCCCGGCTTCCGCGGCGAGGCGGCGGGACGAGAAGAACTGGTTCGTGCCGCCGTTGACGACGAGGAAGTCGCCGCCGCCGAGGTTGCGATTGGGCGTCGGCGCCACCGCCGCCGCCGCCGCCGGCGCCAGCAGCGCTCCGGGCAGCGCCGCGCTGGTGTTGACCAGCGTGTGGTGCGTGGTCAGCGCATTGCTGATCTGGCCGAGGAAGGTCGGCGCGCCGGAGAACGTGGCGCCCTGCCAGTACAGCACTGCGCCCTGCACCGTCGGGTCGTTCGGCAGCGCCACGCTGTACGTCGCCGCGCCGGTCGGACCGAGCAAGCCGACCGACCACAGCGGCAGCAGGTCGACGCCGACCGACAGCACGCGCGGATCGGCGGGATCGAGCAGCGCGACCGGGGTCGGCCCGGTCGTGCCGCTGACCATCGTCAGCCAGACGCCGTTCGGGGTGGCGTTGCGGGCCTGGATGGTGAGCGTCGTGCCCAGCGTGCCCGAGGTGACGCGGTCGAGGTCGAAGACGCCTTGGGCGGTGAGGCAGGAAGCGGAGACGACGACGACGAGCGGAAGGTGGCGCATGGGGATGGCGGCAGTCGCGGCGCGCAGGTCGGCACCGGGGACGGAGACGGCAGTCGGCAGTACGGCTGCCGCGGCGGAGTGTACCGCCGGACGGACCGCACGGAACGCCACCCGTGGCGTGCGCGGCCGAGCGCAATCACGCGGCCCAGGAGTCCGCGCCACGGCATGCCACGCCCCCCCGGCGCGCACCGCAGCTGCCGTTCGTTCTGCTGCCGCACCTCCGTTGGCCCTGCCCTGCTCTCCTCTGCTCTCCTCAGCTCCGTGCTCTCCGTGTTCTCCGTGGTTGTCCTGCTTCTGCAGCAGCAGCACCCGAAAGGAACCACAGAGAACACGGAGGACACGGAGCAGAGACGCCAAGAGCCCAGCAGCGAGCAGCACCCAGGAGACGCGGGGCAGCGGATGCAGTCCGCGAGCCGGCGCGCGTCCCGTGACGCAGACTCCTGGGGCCCGGCGGCGCGGCGGCAACCGCCGGGGCGGCGCCGCCATCGCGGGGGCCAGGCGCGGCCCCCGCATCGGCCCGGTCAGTTGCCCAGACGCACGCAGATGCCGTTCGACAGCAGCAACTGCGCCGCGTTGAAGCCCGGCGTCAGCGGCGCGGCCTGGAACACGAGCTGCACGTTGAGGAACGCCGGATTGTTCGGCAGCGACAACGGCTGCACGAACGTGTTCGACGGCGTGATGACGTTGGTCAGGAACAAGAACGGATTGATCGTCAGCGTGCAGCCGGGCATGCCGATGAAGCCGAGGTCGACCGGCGCGGGCTGCAGCGCCGAACCGCCGGCCAGGGCCTGGACCAGCGTGCCGGCGGTGATGTTCGACGTGACGATGTTCGGCGTCGAACCGATCACCGGCCGCGCGTCCATGCCGAGCACCGGCGGGATCGCGCCATCGCCCGTCGTCAACGGCAACGACGCCGACAGGTCGAGCGACGGACCGAGGCGGGAGCCGAGACCGGGCGTGTATCCGTAGTAGGCGTTGTTGGCGTTGATGATGCTGGTGTTGGCGATCGCGCCGAGGAACACGTCCACCTGACCCGACGAGTACAGCGTGACCTGCATTGTGTTCAGCGCGGTCGGCACCGGCCACTCCGGCACGTTGAGCCACGTCACGCGGACGAACTGGTTCGCCGGATCGACGTCGTAGTGGATCGAGCCGCCGGCCGACGCATCGAGGTCGTGGAAGAAGGGCGCGAGGCGCGGCGGGCCGTCGCGGAACGACGTGCCGCCGTAGGACGCGCCGGTGAACGGCGTGTACGCGGCATTGGTCACGGCATCGAGGTAGATGCAGCCGTTCGACGAGATCGTGATGGTGTTCGTCGACACGCCGCCCGGGGCGGTGAACGTGAACGGCATGGTCAACGGCGTCGACAGGGCGTCGTCCCAGTTGTTCGACGAAGTCGCGGCCGGCGGGGCCGACGTCAGGCTGGGCGTCGTCGGCGGCACCAGCACGAGGCCGGCCGGCACGACGATGTAGTTGGCGCCGAGGTTGATCCACTGCTGCGAGGTGTTCGCGATGTCCGGCGGCGTCGCGCTGGCCGGGAAGTCCTCGTAGAAGGCCTGCGGCCGGAAGTAGCAGCCGTCGCCGACCGGCGTGAAGTAGCCGGCGCTCGGGGACGGCGTGTAGTTGAGCCGCAGGTTCACGCTCGCCGTCGCCGCGCCCGTCCATGGCTGCGCCTGGATGCCGTCGTTGCTGAACGTCAGGAACTGGTCGCTGACGGGCGTGTTGGGATTCGGCGCGAAGCCGATGCAGTGCAGCGGTCCGGGATTCGGGCCGTTGGTCGTCGGCAGGTAGCGGAAGGCGACGCCGTACGCACCGGCCGGCATGGCCAGCGGCGGCGTGAACACGCAGGTCGACTCGCCCGGATAGGCGGCGACGGTGATCGTGCCCGAGCCGAGCAGCGTCCACGGCGACCCGACGCCACCCGGAGCGATCGCTTCGTTGCCGAGGCGCGTGGTCGGGCAGGTGTACACCTCGACGGTGCCGGTCGCGCCGACCTGGTTGGGGACGACGGGGTTGCCAGCACCCTGGTCGTAGAGCCAAGTGCGGAACGAGTTCAGCGTGAAGTTCGTGCCGGCGTTCAGGTCGAAGAAGTGGTTGGCGAGGTCGTAGTAGAAGCTGGCGGAGAACTCTTCGCGGTTGCTGAAGGTCCGCGCCGGCGAAGGCACGGTGCAGTTCTGGGCGACGACGGCCGAAGCGAGGCCGATCGCGGCCACCGACATCAAGGTCAGGTTGCGCATGGTGTGAATGCCTGGAGAAAAGAGAGAGGAAGAGGCCATGACGCGGACCGAGTGGTCCGCGACGCCTCCAGCATCCAGCGTGACGCGTCGCGGCGTCCATACGCACTCACGTATGGAAATTGCAACGCGCGCGGCTCGGGCGGCCGTACGGTCGACCGTCGCCGGCCGCGCCCCGAATGCTCAGCGCCGACCCGCCGGCAGCCATTCGATCCGGGTGCACGGGTCGGTGAACCGCAGCCGCACGCCGTGGCGCCAACGGCGGACGATCGCGGCGGCGATCCGCCGGGCGACGTGCAGCCCCGTCGTCGGCACGAAGACGCGGTCGTCGCGCACCTCGAAGGCCATCACGCGCTCCAGCGGATGCTCTTCCAGCTCGGCGCGCTCGACATTGGCGATGATCCCGCGCACTTCGTTCCAGCAGCGGCCGAGGTCGCCGGTCAGTTCGAGCACATGGGCCGCGGCGCGTTTGCGGATGCGCAGGCAGGCCGGGCAGACCACCTGCGCCATGCCGGCGGTCGGCTGTCCCCACGTCCAGCGGCCGTGCGCGACGACGGCGCCGCAGGCAGGACAGGCGGCAGCGGCGGTCTTGGCGGCGCCGTGCGGGGCGAAGCGTTCGGGACGGCGGCCGCGGGCGAAGCCCAGGTCGCGACGGGATTCGTGCATGGTCATGGCGGGTTTTCCAGTCGCCATGGAACCACCGCCGGACGCTGGCGCCGCTGGGGCGATCGGCCCAGGCGGCCGACGACTTGGCCGGAGGCGCTGGACGACGCCGCGAATGCCGACACAATCGCCGCCCGAGCCTCATGGGAACGCTGCGCCTGCTGCTCGCCCTCGCCGTCGTCGCCGCGCACGCCGGCCCGGCGTTCGGCTGGCAATGGCTGTCGATGACCGAGGGCCCCCGCTCGGTGCAGGCCTTCTACGCCGTCAGCGGCTTCTACATGACCCTCGTGCTGCACGAGAAGTACGTCGGCCCGGGCGCGTACGGCGTGTTCCTGCGGGCGCGACTGCTGCGGCTGTACCCGCTCTACGCGGTCGTCGCGGCGGCAACGGTCGCGTTGGGACTGCTCGCCCAGGCCGCCGGCGCCGCCCCGTTCGGGCCACTCGCCCGCTGGGAGGCCGCCGGTGCCACGCTGCCGGCGCTCGACGCCGCGGCGCTACTGGCCAGCAACGCGCTGTTGCTCGGCCAGGACGCGCTGTGCTTCGCCGCGCTCGACCCGGCCGGCAGCGGGCTCGCGTGGCACGCCAACGCCTTGGCAGAGGCGCAGCCAGCGTGGCAATTCATGTTGGTGCCGCAAGCGTGGACGGTCTGCGTCGAGTTGACGTTCTACGTCGTCGCGCCACTGCTGGTGCGTCGGCCGATCTGGCTGCTCGCGGGCCTCGCGCTGCTGAGCTACGCCGCGCGCGCCGCGACGATCCGCGCGTTCGGCATCGGCTGGGACCCGTGGACGTACCGTTTCTTCCCGTTCGAACTCGCGCACTTCCTGCTCGGCGCGCTCGCCTGCCGCGCGTACTTCGCGCTGCGCGCCCGCGACCTGCTGTGGCGGCCGCTGTGCCTCTGCGCGCTCGCCGCCGCTTGGGCCCTGCCGAGCGCCGCCCGGCACCTCGGCGACGAGGCCTGGAAGGGTTGGTACGGCGCGCCAGGACTCGTGCCGATGCTGGCGTGCCTGTTGCCGTTCGTGTTCGCCGCGACCCGCGGCAGCCGCGCCGACCGCGCCATCGGCGAGCTCTCGTACCCGGTCTACCTCGTGCACTTCCTGTGCATCGACGCGGTCGGTGCCATCGATTCGCCGTGGTTGGCGGCGCACCGCGGCGAAGTGGTCGCCGCCGTCTCGCTGGCGCTCGCCGCCGTGCTCTGGCGCTGCGTCGGCGCGCCGCTCGAGCGCCGGCGCGCGGCGCTCGCGTCCGGGTAGGAATCGCCGCAGCCAGCGCGCGACGAGCTGCCGGTGCCGCGCGCGGTCAGCCAGCCGGGAAGGCGTAGCCGCCGCGCGCGATCTCGTCAGCGCAGCGCTCGGCGACCCGCGCGCGCGCCCGGTCGTCGTAGGCGGCAGCGACGTCGTGCGCGCCGCCACCGCCGTGGCGCTCGTGCGGCAGCGTCCGATCGCCGGTCCAGCCGATGCGCGCCAGCAGGACGTCGAAGTCCGCCTGGAAGCGCTCGAAGCGGCCGACGAACGCGAGTTCGTCCCAGTCGTCGATCCAGCGCTGGAAGACCGGCTGCCCCATGTGGTCGCGCGGCTCGTCCTGCAGGATCCAGTCGCGGAACGCCGGCGGCATGCGGGTCGGCCCGTCGCGACGGCCGTGCGCGTGGATCGACAGCAACCGCTCCCACGGATTGCGCAGGAAGGTGAACTTGCGCAGCCGCGCCCACGACGGGCCGGCCGCCGTCCGCATCGCGGCCTGCGTCGCGTGCTTCGCGGCGAGACGCCGGCTGAAGTACGCGGGATCCTTCGCGCACAGCGTGCCGCCCCACGTGTCGCTGTAGCGCGGCCGTTCGCGCAGGTAGATCGCGTAGTCGGCGGCGTCGTCGCAGATCCAGTCGTAGCCGCAGAAGAACAGCTCGACGCTGGTGCCGCCGGTCTTCGGGATGTGCACGAACGCGAGCGGCGGATCGGCGAGGAGCATGTGCTGGCGGCACCGTACCGCCCGGCCGCGCCGCCGCGAATGGCGTCGCCTGATCGCCCGAGCCGCCAGCGCGCGCTTGCGGCGTCGGCGCGCCAGCGGTCTGCTGCGCCGATCGCATGACGCCGGACCAACTCCCCGCCGACATCGCCTCGCCGCTCGCGGGCGGCGAACGCCTGCGCCTGCGCCATCGCCTGCCGCACGTCTGGACCCAGCGGGCGGCGGCGGACCGCCGACCGTTCGGCATCTACTGGTCGGAACGCGACGGCCTCGGCCGCCTGTTCCCCGAGCCGACGGCCGCCGAACTCGCGCGCTTCTACGACACGGCGTCCTACGCCGCCTACATGGGGGAACGCGCCGGCGCGTCGGCGCCGCCGACGACCGCAGCGCGCCCGCCGGCGCTGACGACGCGCTTGCTGCGCCGCATCGCCGCCGCCTTCGAACGCAGCGTCCCGCTCACGCCGCAACGCCTGCACCGGCTGGTCGACGGCAAGCCGGCGCGCGTCTGCGACCTCGGCTGCGGCGCGGGCGAGCTGCTGCAGGGACTGCGCGCGCTCGGCCACGAGGTGCTCGGCGTCGATCCCAACCCGACCGCGATCGCCACCGGCCAGCGCACCGGTCTGCGCGTGCTGCCCGGCACCGCCGAGGACCTGCCGGCGGACTGCCCGCGCGAGGCCTTCGACGTCGTCGTCATGTCGCACTCGCTCGAACACTGCCGCGACCCGCTGCGCGCGCTGCGGCACGCCGCCAGCCTGCTGCGGCCCGGCGGCCGCCTCGTCTGCGACGTGCCCAACCACGCCTGCGCCGGGTTCGCTGGCAGCGGCGCGAGTTGGTTCCACACCGACGCCGGTCGGCATCTGTGGTTCTTCACGGCGCGGAGCTTGCGGGCCCTCGCCGAGGCGGCGGGCCTGGCCGTGGCCGGCTTCGAGTTCGACGGCTTCGCGCGGCAGTTCGACTGGCTGGCGAACGAGCAGGAAGTGTGGGACGCGCTCCACGGCGACGGCGCGGGCGGCGCGACGACGCCACCGCGGCCGGCGGTCGGCAGGCAGGTGCGCACGCTCGGCAAGGCGCTGCTCGGCGGCGCCGCCGCGCGCCACGACGCCGTGCGGCTGCTCGCTTCGCGCCGGTAGGCCGGAGCGCGCGCCGACGCGACCGCGGGCCCCCGACCGCGCTCAGCGCACGCCAGGGCGGCCGGCATCGACCACGAAGGTCGCCGCCGTCGTCGTCCTGCCGCCGGGGCGGGTCACGACGTCGGTGCAGCGATAATCGGCCCGCCATTGCTTCGGCGTGACCTCGCACGCGACGTAGCCGCGCCGGCGCTCCAGGTAGCGCAGCCCCGGATTGTGCTGCCGCAGTTCGAACAACTCGCCGGCGGCGTCGACGCCGTCACCGCCGCTGCTGATCGAGGAGCCGACGAACTCGGTCGCCACGATCGGCGCCTTGCCGTCGTGGTCGTCGATGCGCAGGTCGTTGACGTAGTGCGCGTGGATGTCGCCGGTCAGCACGATCGGGTTGGCGACCTTGCGCTCGGCGAGGAAGCGCAGCAGCTCGGCGCGCTCGTGCAGGTATCCGGGCCATTGGTCCATCGACCAGCGGCGGCCCTCGGCGTCGGCCGTCGCCGCCTGCGCCGCGGCGCGGGCGCGCGCCTTCGCCGTGGCGCCCGCGTCGGCAGCCGCCGGCGCCGCCGGCTTGGGGAAGCCGACGAGGCCCATCATCACCTGCTGCGCGAGCACGTTCCACGTCGCCTTCGACGCCGCGAGGCCGTCGCACAGCCAGCGCTTCTGCTCGGCGCCGAGCAGCGTGTTACGCGGATCGCGCGCGGCGTCGTTGAGCGGGTGCTTGCCGTCGCCGTTGGGCTGGTCGCTGCGGTGCTGGCGCGTGTCGAGCACGAAGAAGCGGGCGAGGTCGCCCCACTGCGCGTCGCGGTGCAGGCGCATCGCCGGCCCCTGCGGCAGCGAGCGGCGGCGCAGCGGCATCGCTTCGTAGTAGGCCTGGTACGCCGCCGCGCGCTGGCGCGCGAACGCGTCGCGGTCGACCTTGGCGTTCTCGCTGACGAGGTCGGCGTAGTTGTTCTCGACCTCGTGGTCGTCCCAGGTCACGAACCACGGACAGCGGGCGTGCATCGCCTGCAGCAGCGGGTCGCTGCGGTACTGCGCGTGGCGGACGCGGTAGTCGGCGAGCGTCTTCAGCTTGCCGCCGTGGTGCTTGCGCACGAGGCCGTCCTTGCCGGCGTACTCGTAGATGTAGTCGCCGAGGTGGAAGACGAGGTCGAGGTCCTGCGCCGCCATGTCGTCGTAGGCGGTGAACAGGCCCTGCTCCCAGTGCTGGCACGACGCGAAGGCGAAGCGCAGCCGGTCGGGTCGCGCCGTCGGCGCCGGCAAGGTGCGCGTGCGGCCGATCGGGCTCGCGGCGTCGCCGGCGCGGAAGCGGAACCAGTGCCAGCGGTCCGCGTCGAGGCCGTCGAGTTCGACGTGCACCGCGTGCCCGAGGTCGGCGGTCGCGGTGGCGACGCCGCGGCGCAGCACCTTGCGCATGCCCTCGTCGGCGGCGATCTCCCAGGCGACGTCGACCGGGTCGCCACCGATGCCGCCGTCCGGCGCGAGCGGGTCGACGCACAACCGCGTCCACAGCACCATGCCATCGGCGGCCGGATCGCCCGAGGCGACGCCGAGCTGGAACGGCGACTTGGCGAAGCGGGCGGACCGCGGCCGGTGGCGCGGGCCGTGCACGGCGAGCGGCGGCAGCAGCAGGCCGGCGGCGGCGGCGGTGAGGAACGCGCGACGGTCCGACGACATCGGCAGCTTCATGCCGATATCCTGCCGGACCGCAGGACGCTGCGCACACCAACCGATGGGGAAGCGTCCGTGAGGACTCGCCGCGCGCCGGCGACCGCCCCATTGACGCACGCCCACCCGCGCGCAACCGTGCCGCGGCCCGCACACTCCGTCCCGACCGCTCCGAACCGCCGATGAAGCCACCCTTCGCGTCGTTGTTGCTGCCGGCCCTGCTGGCGTTTGCCGCGTCCGGCCACGCCCTGCGTTGCCAGGACGAGCCGGCCGCGCCGGCCAAGCCGGCGGCGAAGAAGCCGACGGCGGCCGCGAAGGCGGCGGCCGAGCCCCGCGACGGCCGCCTCGACGCCTTCTACATCGGCCACAGCCTCGCGGCGGACATTCCCGACGTCGTCGCCGGGTGCTTCGTCGCCGCCAAGGAGCGCGGCGGCAAGCTCGACTTCCGCTTCCGCGAGCAGCACAAGATCGGCGCGTCGCTCGCGTCGCAGTTCGGCGAAGCCGAGAAGCCTGAGTCGGCGCGCTGCCCGCAGGAGCCGACGTTCGGCGGCACGTGGTCGGACGAGTTCGCCAAGGGCGAATGGGACGCGCTGGTGCTGATCGACAGCGTGCCGCGCGCGATCGGCGAGATGCCGGAGACGCTCGACCACGCGACGCGCTTCGCCAAGGCGCTGGCGGTCAAGTCGCCGAAGGCCCGCGTCTTCGTCTACGAACCGTGGCACTGCATCCACAGCGGCACGGACACGCCGTGCATGTACGACCGCGGGCCGACGATGAAGCTGCCGTGGCGCCAGCGCCTCGTCGCCGACGCGCCGATGTGGGACAAGCTCGTCGCCGACCTGCAGAAGGCCGTGCCGTCGGCGCGGCCGGCGTTGATCCCGTCGGGCCGCGCGCTCGGCATGCTGGTCGAGGCGGCGGAGGCGGGCACCGTCGACGGCTTCACGTCGCTCAAGGACTTCTTCGACGACGACATCCACCTGTCGGTCTACGGCAAGTACTTCGTCGGCATGGTGCACTACGCCGTGCTGTCGGGGCAGTCGCCGGTCGGCTTGTCGACCGTCGTCCGCAAGCGCTGGGGCGCTGCCCTGTTCGACGAAGTCGACCACCAGGGCAAGGTGCACAAGGCGCCGTCGCGCGCGGCGGCGGCGCGCATGCAGGAGATCGCCTGGGCGGCAGCGCAGGGTCTGCCCGATCCCGGCGCCGGCAAGGCCAAGAAGAAGGGCGCCGCCAAATGACCCGTCGCGACGCGTGCGCCGCGCGGCACCGACCGCAGGAGCGGTGACGGCGATGGCGTCGCCAGTCGAGAGCCTCCGGCGCATCGCGGCCGCCCACGGCGAGGCTGCGCCGCCGCTGCCGGCCGTCGACGACCGCGACCTCACCGCGGCCGCCGGCCTCGTGGCGCTCGACGCCGCGTGGCTGGCGCCCGCGCTCGCCGCACCGCCGGCCCTGGCCGGACTGGGCACGGCGCTGGCGACGTTCGCCGGCCAGGCCGACGCCGCGGCGGCGACGTTCGCAGGCGCCGACGAGGCGCTCGGCGCGGCCGTGCGCGCGGCCGCGGCGGCGCGGCCCGGTCGCCGGCGCGTGCTCCTCGTCGGCGGCGCGTCGTCCGCGACGCCGGCTGCTGACGGCGTGACGCGCGCCGACCTCGGCGACGTCCGTGGTGCGCGCGCCGCCGTGGCCGCGGCCGTCGACACCCTGGCCGTCCTCGTCGTCGAACCGTGGCTCGCCGACGCTGGCGACGCCGACGCCCTGCGCGCGCTGCTGGCGGCCGCCCGCGCCGCCGGGGCGGCCGTGGTGGTCGACGAGACGCGCACCGCGCTGCGCGCCGCGCCCACCACCGTCGCCGCCGCGCTGGGACTCGCCGCCGACGCCGTCGTGCTGGGGTCGGCTCTCGCTGCGGGCCTGCCGTTCGCGGCCGTGGTCGGCCCGCTGGCCGCCGCCACGGGATCGCCGATGGGCGCCAGCGCCGTCGCACGCGCCGTGGCCGGCGCCGTGCTCGCGGCCGACCGCGCGCCGCTGCAGCGCGACCTCGCGGCGGCGAGCGCTGCGCTGCGCGCCGGCATCGCGACGGCCGCCGCGCGCGAAGCGCTCGACCTCGCCTGGCGCGGCCCGGCGACGATGCCGGAGTTGCGCTTCGTCGGCCAGGAGGACGCCGACGGCGCGTTGATCGGGACGCACTTCGCCGGCGAACTCGCCGCGCTCGGCGTGCGCATCGCCGGCCCGCTGCTGCTGCCGGCCGGCGCGCTCGCCGACGTCGCGCCGCTGCGGACCGCCTTCGACCGGGGGCTGCTGCGCATCCGGGTGCTGCTCGTCGAATACAACTCGCACCTGTCGGGCGAACTGCCGTTCGCGTTCCCCGGCGGCGATCCGACGCTGCGGGCGCGCGGCGCCGGCGTGTACCGCTACCCGCGCCGCGGCAAGGTGCGCGTCGCCGTGGCGCCGGCGGGCACGGGCATCCGCATCGACTTCGCGCCCGCCGCGCTCGGGCCGGTCACCTCGTCGGGCTTCTTCGTGCCGACGGCGCTGCGCGGCGACGTCGACGTCACGGCGCGCTACGTCCTGCGGCGCTGGGAGTCGGGCCCGGACAGCGCCTGCCTCGGCCTGTTCCTGCAGAACGCCGCGTCGACGGCCCGCTACTACGCCCAGGTGATGAGCACGGCCGACGCGCCGCAGGCGCGGTTCGTCGCCGCCGGCCTCGCCGGCGTGGTGTCGCCGCGCCGGTCCGCGCCCGCCGACGAGGGGTGGCTGCGCATCCAGCGCCAAGGTGGCGCCGTGCGCGCGTTCCATCGCACGACGCCCGACGGGCCGTGGACGCTGCTCGGCGAACACGTCGGGGCCACGACCGACGACCTGATCGTCGGCGCCAAGATCTGGTCGAAGGACCGCACCGACGGCCTCGTCGCCGACGTGTTCGACCTGGCGATCACCGGCGCCGTGTCGCCGGCGCAGGAGCCGCTGCTCGGGCCGCGGCCGGATCCGAACGACGCGCCGGCGCACTGACGCGGGCGGCGGTCAGCGCACTTCGTGCCGCCAGACGCGCGACGCGGCGAGATCGGCCTCGACCCGCGGCACGGCCGCGGGATCGCGCCACCACGCGTCGTACACGCTGAGGCAACGCCCCCGCAGCGGCCGGCTGGCGTCCGCGGCCAGCCACACGGCGAGCTCGCCCGCGGCCGACGGCGGCACGACGCGCGGGCGGTCCGGGTGCGGCACGCCGGTGCGCGCCTCCTCGGCGGCGACGCGCGCGAGCACGTCGGGCGACCAGACGAGTCCGGGGTCGAGGCCGTGCACGCGGATGCCCGTCGCGTACAGCTCGGCCGTCAACTGGTCGACGAAGCGGCACAACGCGGCCTTGGCGCACGCGTACGCGAGCATCGGGGCGCCCAGCACCGGATAGAACCCGCCGCCGCCGGTGCAGACGAGGAACGCGCCGGCGTCGCGGGCGCGGAACGTCGGCATGACGGCCCTGGCGCAGTAGTACGTCGACGTCACGTTGGTGCGGAACGTCGCCTCCCAATCGTCGGGAGGCAGCGCGTCGAACGGCTGGTAGCTGCAGCCGCCGCCCGCGATCGCGGCGAAGGCGTCGACGGGCCCGAACGTGCGCTGCGCGAACGCGACCAGCGCCGCGACCTGCGCGAGGTCGGTGACGTCCGTGCGGCAGGCGGCAGCGACGCCTCCCGCCGCCGTGATCGCCGCGACCGTCGCGGCGAGCCGGCCCTCGTCGCGCGCGGCGACGACGACCAGCGCGCCGGCGGCGGCGAACGCCTCGGCGACGCCGCGGCCGACGTTGAAGCCGCCGCCGGTGACGATGGCGACCTTGCCGGCGAGCGCACCGGCGGTCATCGCGCGCACCCGCCGGTCACGACGCCCCTGGGGGCGTCGCCGGCGCGCCGGCGCCGACGCCGCGACGCACCTTGGCGCGGTGGCTGAACGACGCCTTGACGTCCGGGCGGCCCATGTTGGCGACCGAGCAGTTGGCGCAAACGTCGCGCAGCTCCATGTTGTAGAGCTGCCGGCGCAATTCCTTGTACTTCGGCCCGGTCCAGATCTCGCGGAAGGTCTGCGTCTTGAAGTCGCCGAACGACGTGAACTCGAACCAGCATCCGCACGGGAACACGGTGCCGTCCGGGTTGACGTGGATGTAGTACCACGGGAAGTAACACGGCCGGTTGTGCTGCTTGCGCGGCGAGACCTTGAGCAGGAACTCGCGGTTCTTGTGGTCGAGGTACTCGTTGACCTCGCGCGAGTCGGCCAGCTTGTCGAGGTCGGCCGCCGGCGCGATCAAGGCGAAGCCGCCGCCTTCGTCGCTGCGCTGCTGGTCGGTGACGACGCCGGCGTCGGCGAACGTCTCGGCGATCGGGATCGGCATCTGCACCTGCATGCCGACCTCGTCGGCGACCTGCTTGGCCTCGGCCAGGACGCGGTTGCACAGCTTGGCGTCGTTCATCAGCGACTCGTGCTCGATGCCGAGCCCGCCCATCAACGCCATGTGGACGAAGTTCATGTAGTCCACGCCGCGCTCGCGGAAGAACCGGATCATTCCCGGCACCTCGTGGATGTTGCTGCGCATCAGCACGCAGGTCACCGACAGTTGCGGCGTCTTGCTGTTGCGCGCCAGCTTGCGCTCGTTGATCAGGTCGAACCGGCGCAGGAAGACCTCCCACTTCGCCGGCGTGCGGATCTTCTCGAACGTCTCCTTCGTCATGCCGTCGCAGCTGACCGTCAGCAGCGGCATCTGCACGTCGATGACCTTGTCCATGATGGCCTGGGTCATCGACAGCGCGTTGGTGCTGAAGTGGAACCACGGCACCTCGTGCTTGCGGCACAGCTCCAGCGCGCGCGGCAGGTCGGGCGCCATCAGTGGCTCGGCGCTCGACGACAGCACGACGTCGTGCGCGCGCGGGAACAGCTCGTTGGCGACCTTCTCCAGCAGTTCGCCACCCATCGTGATCGGGCTCTCGACGAACTGAGGGTGGGCGAAGTGGCACATGATGCAGCGCAACTGGCAGCGCGCGACCATGTCGACCTTCACGCGGAGGAAGCGGCGTTCACGGATGACCGGCATGGGGCCAGGATACACGCCACACCGCACGCCGGCGGCGCGCGCCGTGCGATCGTCCCGCCGCGATCCGCTCGCGCCGGTGCCGCCGGGCCGTTCGCGCCCTGCGACGGTCCTGCCGATGGCCGCGGGCGGGCGGCGGGGCGGCACGCCCGACGGCCGCCGCGACCACGGCGCGATCCGCGTGTCCTGGTGGTGCGCAAGCCGACGCCGCCGTAGCCGGCGACTCGCGTTCGCTCACCGCCCCGTCTCACTGCCCCATGCGCTCGCCGCGATCGCCTGCCACCGCCCGCCTGTTCGCCATCGCCATCGCCACCGCCATCGCCGTCGCGACCGCCACTGGCGCGGCGGCCCAACAACCCGGCCCGAAGCCGCCGCAGGCGAAGCCGTTCGAGCGCTTCGCCGGCAAGGTCGCCGTCGGCTGGGACGCGCGGTGGCTCTACGTCGCGTCCGACGGCATGCCCGACCACGAGATGATGACGGCGATCACGGCCTGGCAGCAGCAAGTGCCGCTGCCGCAACCGTACACCGGCGACAACAGCTGGCGGGTGCCGCTGCAGCCGAAGCCGGCGGCGCAGCCCAAGTCGGCGAAGACGGCGTTCTTCCGCGGCGCCATCGCCATCGCCATCAACGGCGTGCCGATCTTCAACCCGATCAAGAACGACGGCCGCACCGACACCTACCTCGCCGGCGAGCTTGACCTGTTCGGCGGCCACGCCGGCCGGGCCGACGACTACCACTACCACCTCGCGCCGGTGTTCCTGAACGGCGGCGACCCGTCGATCCCGGTCGCGTACGCGCTCGACGGCTACCCGATCTACGGCTTCACCGAGCCGGACGGCTCGCCGGTGAAGCAGCTCGACGCGAGGAACGGGCACGACGACCCGGAGCTCGGCTACCACTACCACGCGACGCGCGAGTACCCGTACCTCAACGGCGGCTTCCACGGCGAGGTCGTCGAGCGCGACGGCGAGGTCGACCCGCAGCCGCACGCGCACCCGATCCGCGAGGCGACGACGCCGCTGCGCGGCGCCACCGTCACGTCGTTCGCCAAGAGCGAGGACGGCAAGACCTACACGCTCGTCTACGACCTGCGCGGCAAGCAGGGCAGCGTGAAGTACACGCTGCTCGATGGCGGCGGCGCGCGCTTCGTGTTCACGCTGCCGGACGGCACGGTGAAGGCAGAGACCTACCGGGGGTCGACGCGGCGACCGGGCGAAGGACAAGGTGGCGGTGCGGGGGGTGGCGAGCGCGGCGGCGGCCAGCGCGGCAACCAAGGTCGCGGCCAGGGCGGCGAACCGCCGCCGCCGCCGCCGACAAGCGGTCCGCAGGCCGCAACCGCTCGCCAGCCGTGGTTGCTCGCCCACCTCGGCGAGATCGACACCGACGGCGATGGCGCCATCGCGCAGGCCGAACTCGACGCCGAGTGCAAACGCACGCTCGCCGGCTACGACCGCGACCAGGATGGCGCGGTGTCCGAGAGCGAGCGCGACGCGCCGGGTGCCGGCCGCTCGGCCATGGGGGGCTTCGTCGAGCAGCATTGGAGCGAGGTCGACCGCGACGGCGATGGCGTGGTCGCGGGCGCGGAGATCCGCCGCAACGCGCAGTCGATGTTCGACCGCGCCGACCGCGACGACGATGGGCTCGTCACCACCGCCGAACTCAGCGAACCGCGGCCGCAAGGTGGCGGCGGCCAAGGCGGTGGCGGCAAGGGCTACGCCGCGCTGCAGTCCGGCTTCCTCACCGAGGTGCCGGCGCACCCGTTCGACGCCATCCTCGTGCGGCCGCTGCCGACGTCGATCGCATTGAGCGTGGTCGACTACGGCGGCGGCGAGGCGCTGGTCGAGTACGGCCCCGTCGGCGAGGCCATGCAGCCGACCAGGCCGCAGGCGCTCCGCGCCGGCGAACCGACGCTGTTCGAACTCACCGGCCTGCGGCCCGACGCGGCGCACACCTACCGCCTGCGGCGGCGCGCGGTCGTCGGCAAGGGCGCGTTCGACGGCGGCGACGAACGCACGTTCCGCACGCCGCGCGCGCCGGGCGCGCCGTTCCGCTTCACGGTGATCGCCGACTCGCACCTCGACACGACGATGTCGCCGCCGGTGTACGTCCAGGCGCTCGCCAACGCCAAGGCCGACGTGCCCGACTTCCACGTCGACCTCGGCGACACGTTCATGACCGACAAACGGCGCGACTTCCGCGAGTCGGCGCCGCAGTACGACGCGCAGCGCTGGTACCTCGGCCTGCTGTGCGACCAGGCGCCGCTGTTCATGGTGCTCGGCAACCACGACGGCGAGAACGGCGTCGGCGGACGCGGCGCCGACGACATCGCCGGCTGGTCGTTCGCCCGCCGAACGCGCATGTTCCCGCCGCCGGTCGTCGACGGCGGCATGTACTCGGGCCGCACCGCCGCGGGCAGCGACGGCGCCGGCCACTACTACGCCTTCGCATGGGGCAGCGCGCTCGTCGTCGCGCTCGACCCGTTCTGGCCGACGACCGAGCGCCGCCGCGGCGCGTCGGAGACGCAGCCGACCGACGAGAGCTGGTCGATGACGCTCGGCCGCGCGCAGTACGACTGGCTGGCGGCGACGCTGCAGCGCTCCAAGGCGCCGTGGAAGTTCGTCTTCATCCACCACCTCGTCGGCGGCCGCGGCAAGGCCAGCCGCGGCGGCGCCGAGGCGGCGCCGTTCTTCGAGTGGGGCGGCGCCAACGCCGACGGCAGCGCCGGCTTCGCGCAGAGGCGGCCGGGCTGGCCGCTGCCGATCCACGACGTGCTGCGCCAGCACGGCGTCGCCGCCGTCTTCCACGGCCACGACCACCTGTACGTGCGCGCCGAGCGGGACGGCATCGTCTACCAGTGCGTGCCGCAGCCCGGCAACCCGCGCGGCGGCACCCGCACGGCCGAGGAGTACGGCTACACGTCGGGCACCGTGCTCGGCAGCCCGGGCCATCTGCGCGTCGACGTGTCGCCGACGACGGTCGACGTCGCCTACGTGCGCTCGGCCGTCGAAGGGCTGTCGCCGCAGCGCGCCGCGACCGACCGCAACGGCGCGGTCGTGCACGCCTACCAACTGACCAAACCGGCGGCGAAGTGACGCGCGCGGCGATCGTCCTGCTGCTGCTCGCGACGCTGCCGGCACAGGCGTCGCCCACGCCGTCGCCGTCGCCGCGGCTGGCGTTCGCGGTGCTCGGCGGCGGCCCGTTCGCCGAGCCCGCCGCGCGTTTGCGCCTCCGGCAGGCCATCGACGGCTGCAACGCGCTCGCGCCGGACCTCGTCGTCGGCCTCGCGCCGGCAGCGGCGGATGGCGACGCGCCGGCGTTCGCCGGCCTGCTGCCGCCGTTCGCGGCGCCGCCGCCAGCGCCGCTGCCCACCGGCACGGCGAGCCCGCTCGCCGGCCCGCACGGCCGCGCCGTCGTCCGCGACGGCTGCTGGTTCGTGCACCTCGCCGCCGCGCCCGGCGACGCCGGGGCGCGCACGTGGCTCGGCGACGCGCTCGCGGCCGCCGCGCGCGCGCCGGCGGTGTTCGTGTTCACGCCGGACGCGCCGTGGACCGGGCCCGACCCCGCGCCGTGGCGGGAACGCCACCGCCAACTCGCCGCGGCCGGAAACGTGCGCGCCGTTTTCGGCGTCGCCGCGGCCGCGCGCCACGACGGCGTGCGCGACGGCATCGCCTACCACGCCGTGCCGCCGCTCGGCGTCGAGTTCGACCTCGATGCGCCGGACGCGGGTTTCGCGCACGCCGTGCACTTCGTGCAATGGCGCGGCGCGGACGTCCGCGACGCCGCGGTCGCGCTCGGCGCGGCGCGCGACGGCGCCGCGGCG
>JBKDXM010000154.1:0-28433 GCA_046306335.1 Planctomycetota bacterium | reverse complement strand
CCTAGGACTCTGCGTCACGGAACGCGCGCCGAACCGGTGCGCGGATTCGCGGTCGGCGGCGAGCTCCCGGACGCGAGGACGCGCGCCGGTCGCGCTGCTGCCGCCCTCCGCCTGCTCTGCTCTGCGCTGCGATCTCCGTGTCCTCCGTGGTTGTCGTGCCTCTGCTGCAGCAGGACACGGGAACCACGCAGGACACAGCGGCCGGACACCAAGGGCACCGCAGAAAGCAACGCCCAGGAGTAGCGGTGCAGCGGATGGCAGTCCGCGCGCAGACGCGCGCTTGCGCGTCCGGACGCTCGCCGCCGAACCGTGGCGAATCCACCGATCCGCATGCGGCCAAGGGCATCGTCCCAGCCGCGCATCCGCGCCCCGGATCGGCGCACGCCTCGTGGCGCCGGCTCCTGACGTGCGTTCCGCCACGCCACCGCGGGCGCTACGCTCGCGGCCCCGATGACGGTCACGCCCCAGGACGTCCTCACCGCGCACGGCGCCATCCAGGCGCACATCCAACGCACCCCGACGATCGCCGCGCCGCGCCTGTCGGAACTGCTCGGCGCGCAGCTGTGGCTGAAGCTGGAGAACCTGCAGTTCACCGGCTCGTTCAAGGACCGCGGCAGCTGCTTCAAGCTGCAGCGGCTGGCGCAGCAGCCGGAACCGCCGGCCGGCGTCGCCGCCGCTTCGGCCGGCAACCACGCCCAAGGCGTCGCCTACCACGCGCGGCGGCTCGGCATGCAGGCGCTGATCGTCATGCCGCTGACGACGCCGTTCTCCAAGATCGAGCGCACCGAAGGCCTCGGCGCCGAGGTCGTGCTGCGCGGCGAGTCGGTCGCCGAGTCGGCGGTGCACGCGCGCGAACTCGCCAACCAGCGCGGCTACGCCTTCGTGCATCCGTACGACGACCCGCTGATCGTCGCCGGCCAGGGCACCGCCGCGATCGAGATGCTCGCCGACCGGCCGGACCTGGAGGCGCTCGTGGTGCCGATCGGCGGCGGCGGCCTGTGCGCCGGCATGGCGCTGTGGGCCAAGCACCAGAAGCCGTCGCTCAAGGTCTACGGCGTGCAGCTGGCCGCGTGCCCGTCGATGCACGCGAAGCTCAAGGGCCTGCCGACGCCGGCGCTGCACACGCACACGCTCGCCGACGGCATCGCGGTGAAGACGCCGGGCGAGATCCCGGCGGCGATCCTGCAGTCGCGGCTGGAGGACGTGCTGCTGGTCGACGAGACCGACGTCGAGACCGCCGTGCAGGTCCTCGCCGCGCAGCAGAAGGTCGTCGCCGAGGGCGCCGGCGCCGCCGGCATCGCCGCGGTGATGCGGCACGCCGCGCTGTTCGCGCGCCGCGAGGTCGGCGTCGTCGTCTGCGGCGGCAACATCGACCGCCGCATGCTGTCGACGGTGCTGCTGCGCGGGCTCAAGCGGGACGGCAAGGTCGCCAAGCTGCGCATCTCGATCCAGGACGTGCCCGGCGTGCTGGCGCGCGTGACGCAGATGATCGGCGCCGCCGGCGCCGACATCATCGAGATCGAGCACCAGCGCCTGTTCACCGGCCTCGCGCCGCGGCAGGCCGAGCTCGATGTCGTCATGGAGACGCGCGGCAAGGCGCACGTCGAGCAGATCCTCGCCTCGCTGCAGGGCGCGGGCTTCCCGGCGCAGGCGCTCTGAGGGCCGGCGCCGCGACCGCGCGGCGCGTTCGCCGATCCGCCGGGATCGCCGCCGGCGATCGAACGACGCAGCGGCCTACAGGTACGTGTAGGTCCGCGTCGTCTGGCAACCGTTCGGGTTGCGGATCACGACCGTCGCCGGGCCGGCCGTGCCCGGCGGCGTCTGGCCGACGATCGACGTCGCCGTCTGGCTGGTGACCGCCAACGGCGCGCCGTTGATGGTCACCGTGCAGCCGAGCAGGTTCTGGCCGACGAGGATGTAGAGCGCGTTGCCGGCGGCCGGGCCGCTCGGGAACGGCGTGCTGGTCACGACCGGCGTGGCGTTGACGAGGCGCGTCGCGATGGCGGTGCCGAGGTTGGCGACCTGCAGCACGGCGTCGCACGGCAACGCCGGCGGCGCGGTGAACTGCGCCTGCGTCGGCGAGTTGACGACGAGCGGCAAGGGCGCGCCGGCGAGCGTCGCCAGCATGCCCGGCAGGAAGTTCGTGCCGGTGATGGTGACGGTCTGCCCGGCCGTCGGCGCGGGCGGCGAGACGAGCGTCAGCGTCGGGGCCGGCAGCGGCACGATGCGCAGCAGCACCGCGTTGGTGGCGGCGAACGAGCCGGCGGCGTCGACCACCATCACGCCCTGCAGCGCGACGTCGAGCAGCGACAGCACCGACGGCACCGTCAGCGTCCACGGCGCGCCCGGCGCGAACACCGCGCCGCCGAGGCCGAAGCTGTCGGCGAGCACGGCGGTCGGCGTCGGCGCGAACGGCGCCGGCGTGAAGCACAGGGCCCCGCCGCTGCCGAGCGGCACTTCGCCGCCGACCGCCGGCCGGCCGAGGTGCGCCCACAGCGCGAACAGACCCGCGGGGGCCGGTTGGCCGCCGCCCGCCGGCGCGTCGAGCGACAGCGTGAACGACTGCCCGAGCCCGGCCGTGGCGACGCGCGCCGTGCCGGCCGTGCCGTTGACCTTGAGCACGTCGACGACGGCGCCGCCGGCGCCCGGCACCGCGCCCGTGCCGCAGGCGCCGAACAGGTCGGTGACCTGCACGGCCGGTTGCGGCCAGACGCCGACGCGGCCGAAGGCGTCGGTCGTGGCGACGTCGAGGATCGCCGTGCCGGCGCCGAGGTTGCCCTGCATGGTGAACGTGTACGTGCCGTTGGCGGCGGGCGTCACCGGGCTGAGGGTCACGCCCGTCGCCGTGCTGCCGGCGCGCAGCGCGACGGTCACCGGGCGCGTGTTGCCGAGCGGATTGCCTTGCGCGTCGCGCAGCACCACCGTGCCGGTCACCGTGTCGACGCCGTTGGCGCGCAGCGTGTTGGCGCTCATGGTCACCGACGACTGGTAGTGGTCGGGCCGCCCGAGCTGGCTCTGCTTCCAGGTCGTGTACAGCGTCTGCAGCTGCAGCACCGGGTCCGGCGCGGTCGCCGTCTGGTTGGCGACGTTGAGGTCCATCCAGTATGAGCCGGCGCCGCAGCCCGCCGCCGGCGTGCACGGCAGGTCGAGGTCGCTCGGGCGACTCCAGATCATCAGGCCGATGTGCGCCGACTTGGTGAACGACGCCGGCGGCGCGCCGCAGGCGGTCGGCTGGCTCGCGTTGCACGAGCAGCGGCCGTCGCCGCCCATCAGCCGCGCCGCGTCCATCGCCGCCATCAGCTTGTCGCCGATGCTGCCGACCGTGTTGAGGATGGCGAGTTCGGCGGCGTTGACGACCGCCTGCCCGGTCAGCACGTTGCCCTGGATGGTGTAGCGCAGCGTGCCGCTCTGGCCGACGCGGTCGCCGGCCCACGCGCCCGCGCCCGAACCGGTGAACACGACCTGGCCGCCGACGAGGCTGGCGATGCCGTACTGCCGCGACTGGTGGCCGGTGTCGGCGGCGGCGAGCTGCGCCAGGATGACGCTGGCCGGCGTGCCGTTGAGCAGCCCGGTGCGGATCAGTTCGCGCAGCGACAACGGCCCGACGAACGACTGCGCCGCCGCCACGCCGTAGCCCGGCACGACGACGACGGTGTTCGGCCGCAGGTCGAAGCCGGTCAGGCAGGTGGCGATGCCGACGGCGATCTCGCCGGTGGCGAGGTCGACGATCAGGATCGACCACGTCGCCGCCACCGGCGCGACGAAGCCGACGAAGGCGAGCAGGAACGCGAGCACGAGGCGGAGGGAAGGCATGCGCGGCGGCTGATTGTGGCGCGGACCGGCAGGCCGTCCAGGGGGCGGCGGCGGCCGAAGAGCCGCTAGGAGTCGGCGTCACGGAACGCGCGCCGATCCGGTGCGCGGATTCGCGGCCGGGGCGAGCCCCCGGACGTGAAGACGCGTGCCGGGCGGCGCAGCATTTCGTGACGCAGACTCCTAGGCTCTGCGGGCGATGCCGTCGCCGCGTGCCGCCCTTCCCGTGCTGTTCCTCTGCGCCGCCGCCGCGCCGGCGCAGGCTCCCGGCGCGGCGGCCGACCTCACGCGAGCAACGCGCCCGGATCCGGTTGCGTTGGTGGCGCAGGCCGAGAAGCAACTGGGCAAGAAGGACGCCGACGTCGAGGCCAGCGCGCAGCTGCTGTGGCAGGCGCTCGACGAACTCGCCGCGCAGCCGGCCAGCACGGTGCGCGACGCAACGGCGATGTCGGCGCGCTTCCTGCTGCAGCAGCACGACCCGCGCGAGGCGAACCGCCGCAAGGCGTTCGCCGCGGTGGCGAAGCAGCAGGTCGACCTCGCGACGGCGTACCGGCTGAAGAAGTGGCTCGACACGGCGAGCGAATGCGCGGACGTCGCCGAGCGCTTCGACCGCGATGCCGCCACCAAGGAACGCGCCGCGATCGCGGCGGCGCGGCCGAAGGACAAACCGCCGACCGCCAAGGCGGCGGCCGACGCGCCGAAGCAGGCGGCCGAACCCTCGCCGCTGCAGAAGGCACAGGCCGAGTTCGTCGTCGGCTCGTGGACCGAGTCCGACGGCACGCTGCGGCTCGCGCCGCTGACGCCGGAGGCCAACGCGATCAACGAATGGGTCGCGCGCGCGACGCACGCCGACCACGAAGTGTCGCTGGAGTTCCGGCCGCTCGAAGCCGGCCGCAAGTTCGACCTCGCGCTGTGCGTGGGCCTAGGCATCCTGCCGGACAGCAACGCCTTCAGCGGCGTCCGCCTGCACGCCGCGTACGACCCCGACGGCGACCAGCTCGGCGTGCAGACGATCCAACTGGTACGCGGCGTGCACACGCGGCTCGCCGATGCGTGGCATCCGGCGCCGAAGTCCGCCGACGGCTGGCGGCGGCTCGCCGTGCGCGTGCAGGGCGCTTCGCTGCGCGTGCTGGTCGACGACACCGACTACGGCACGAGCACGGCAGCCGGCGACGTGCGCGGCAAGGTCGGCATGATGAACGGCATGGCCGGCCGGCCGTCGTGCGGCCTGGAGGTGCGCAACCTGCGCATCCGCCCGCTGCCCGCCGACCAACCGACCGACGACGAACTCGCCGCCAAGGCCGCCGCCGACCAGCGCGACGCGGTGACGCGGCTCGTCGACGACGCCAAGGCGCTGCTGGACAAGAAGCAGCCCGAGGCCGCGGCGCAGAAGCTGCGCGAGGCGCTGGCCCGCATCGACGCGATGGACCAGGGCGTGCTGCGCGACGCGCTGCGCACGGGGATCGAGCCGCAGCTGGACAAGGCCGACGCGCTGGCGCCGCGCCGCCGCAAGGCCGGACAGGCGATCGCCGCCGAACTCGTGGCGCTCGCCGACCAGTACGCCGCAGCGGGCTGGGCGCGCGCGGCCGAGCGCACGGTGGCGCTGGCGGCGTCGTTCGACGCGACCGGCACGGCCGCGCGCACGGCGCAGGCGCGCGCGGCGGTGCTGCAGTGGAACGTCGCGCAGGCGACGGCGCGCGCCGCCGAACTGCAGCCGCCCGCGGACGACGGCGCCGTGCTGCGCGAGTGGTTCGCCAAGGGCCGCAAGCTCGACACCGCCGCGCCGGGCTTCGCCGTCGACGGCGCCGCCGCGCGCGTCGACGTGCTGCCGCCCGCCGGTCTCGCCGCGTGGTTGCCGCGGCCGCTGGCGCCCGAGCTGCAGCAGGCGGCGCTCAGCGTGCGGCTGCCGGCGGCCGGCGTCACCGCCGGGCTCGTCGTCGACGCCGTCGACCAGACGAACTACACGATCGCGGTGCTGACGCGGCGCAAGGCCGGCCTGCAGCTCGCCGTGTACCGCTTCGCGGCGAAGGTGTGGACGCCGATCGCGCACCGCGAGATCGCCATGGACGCGTGGCGCCTCGATGGCTGGCACCGCCTGCAGGTCACGTCCGACGCCGCCGGCATCACCGCGCGCTTCGGCGACGCCGAGGTCAAGGTCACGCGCGCCGTGCTCGGCAGCGCGACCGGGCTGTTCGGCCTGTTCGCCAGCAACGAAGGCGCCCAGCCGGTGGCGTGCGAAGTGCGCGCGTTCGCGGTCGGGCCGTAGCGGCGCGTGAAGGCCGGGCGAAGGAACGGCCAGCGTTGCGCGGCGGCGCGAGTCTTCACGCAGCGCACACGGAGCGCGCGGCGCGACCGACGTACAGCTCGCGGCCGATGACGAACGCCACCGCGTTGCCTCGCGTCGTTTCCCATCTTCCCGTCGAGCCATCGTCCGCCGCGACCGCGGTCGCCATCGATGCGACCCACCCGTCGCGCGACGCCAACCCCGCCGTCGTCGCGGCGCTGCCGGCGACGGCGCCGTGGCCGGACGCCATCCCGCCCGACGGCGAAGCACCCGGCAACTACCGCTTCGCCTTCGCCCGCACGCACGTCGACGTGCTCGCCGTGCTGCGCCTGCGCCACGAAGTGTTCGCCGACGAACTCGGCCAGGGGCTCGCGGCCAACGCCGGCCTCGGCCTCGACGTCGACCGCTTCGACGCGTGGTTCCACCACGTCCTCGTGCGGCACGCGGCGACCGGCGCGGCGGTCGGCTGCTACCGCCTGCAGACGCGCGCGCAGGCCGACGCGAGCGGCGTCGGTTGGTACGCCGCGAGCGAGTTCGACCTGTCGACGCTCGGCGACGGCTTCCTCGACGGCGCGGTCGAGATCGGCCGCGCCTGCATCCACCCCGACCACCGCAACGGCGAGGCGCTGCTGCAGTTGTGGGCCGGCGTCGCGGCGTACGCGCGCCACAACGGCAAACGCCACCTGTTCGGCTGCAGTTCGATCCCCGGCAACGACGTCGCCACCGCGTGGCTCGCGTGCCGCGACCTCGAACGGCGGGGCGCGTTCCATCCGACGCTGCGCGTGCGGCCGGTCGCCGCCTGCCGCATGGACCTCGCCGGCGATCGCTGGACGACGACCGAAGGCCGCCTGCCGCCGCTGCTGGCGTCGTACCTGCGCCTGGGCGCTTGCGTGCTCGGCGAACCGGCGATCGACCGCGATTTCGGCACGATCGACTTCCTGACGTCGATCGACCTCGCGACGATGACGCGACGCACGGCGCGCCACTTCGGCGCGCGTCCGTCGATGCAGTGACGAGCCAGCTGACTCCGATCGCCCCCGTCCGCGGGCCCCTCGCGCACCTGCGCGCGTGGCGGCGCGCGGCGTGCCTGCTCGCCGGCACCGGCGTCCACGTGGCGATGTGGCTGCTCGGCCCGCTGCCGTTGATGCCGAGCCGGCCGGAGCTGGCGCGCTGGCGCCGCGCCTGCATGCGGCGCTGGTGCCGCAGCATCCTGTGGGCGCTCGGCGTGCGGCTCGACGTGCGCGGCGAAGTCCCGACGGCGGCGCGCTTCCTCGTCTGCAACCACCTCAGCTACATCGACGTCGTCGCGCTCGGCAGCGTGCTGCCGGTCGCCTTCGTGTCGCGCGCCGACGTCGCCAACTGGCCGCTGATCGGGCCGCTGGCGCGCTGGTTCGACACCGTGTTCGTGCCGCGCGAGCAGAAGCGCAAGCTGCCGGAGGTCAACGCCGTCGTGGCCCGGCGCGTCGCCGACGGCTGCGCGCTGGTCGTGTTCGCCGAGGGCACGACGACGGCCGGCGATCGCGTGCTGCCGCTCAAGCCGTCGCTGCTGGAGCCCGCGGTCGCCGCCGACGTGCCGGTGCTGGCCGCCTGCCTGCGCTACGCGACGCGGCCACCCGACGCGCCGGCGTCGGTGGCGGTGTGCTGGACCGGCGACGCGGCGTTCGCGCCGCACGGCTACGCGCTGCTGGCCCTGCGCCGCATCGACGCGCAGCTCGCGTTCGGACCGACGGCGCGCACGGCGAGCGACCGCAAGGAACTCGCCGCCGCGCTCGACGCCGACGTGCGCGCGCTGTTCACGCCGATGGCGTGAGCGGAGTCGACGGCAAGCCGCCGGTCAGCGACCGCCGTCCGACCGCGGCGCGACCAACGCCTTCAGCCGCTCGACGTCGAGCGTGCCGTCGGCGAGGTCGTCGGTGAGGTCGAGCCGCGCCATCACCGCCTGCAGGTCGGCGCGCGTCACGACGCCCTTCTCGTCGAGGCGCGCGACCAACGCGCCGAGCACGAGCGCGGTGAAGCCGAGGTCGCCGCGGAGGTCCTCGACCTGCTGCTGCAGCGAGTCGAGGGTCGCCTTCGCCTCGCGGGACGCCGAGTTCCGTCTTCGCTCGCTGCGCGCCGACTGGTCGGCGATGCGGCGCAGCTGCGCGGCCTGGGCTTGGTCGGGGAAGAAGAAGTCGAAGAGGCTCATGGGGGCAGGGATCGGACGGTTGCCGCGCCAGTGTAGCGGGCGGACCCGCCGACGGGCGGCAAGCGGCCGCCACCCGTCACCGCTTGGCGGCGAGGTGGATCTGCGTCACCGCCGCCTTGGCGGCGGCGGCGACCTCGGCGTCGGCGTCGTCGATCCACTCGATCAGGAACGGCGTCGCCTCCGCCTTGCCGAGCGCGCCGAGCGAGGCGATGGCCAGCAGCCGTCGGGCCTTGGGCTCGTCGCGGCGCGCCTGCAGCAGCAGCTTCTCGAGCGCCGCCTCGGGCCGCGCGTCGATGCCGGCCTGCAGCTTCGTCCAGTGGCTCTCCTGCTCGTGGCGGAAGCGGATGCGCTGCAGCGCCGCCGTCGCCGCCTCGCGCACCTTCTCTTCGGGGTCGCGCAGTTGCGCGAGCAGGCCGGGCACCGCGGCGTCGTCGAGCGTGCGGCCGAAGTACTGCGCGGCCTGGAGCCGGATCCACGAACTCTCGGCGGCGAGGAACGGCGCCATCGCGGCGGCCGGCGCCGTGGCCTCGCCGTCCATCACCCGCCGCGCCGCCCACACGGCGACGTAGGGGTCGTCGGACGCGACGAGGCTCGCGACGTCGAGCGGGCGGCCGGCGCGCTCGATCGCTTCGAGCGCCGCCGTCGCGCCGAGGCCGCCCTTGGCGAACGCCTCGATCTGCGGCAGCCGCGCCAGCACCTCGTCCTTCGTCAGTTCGACGAGCGCGTAGTAGCGCGTCGCTTCGCTGGCGAGCGCTGCCTGCAACCACTCGGTCCAGCCGTCCGCGCCGTTGCGTTCGCGCAGGCGCTGCAGCGCCAACCGCATCCAGGAGACCGTCGCGCCGCCGGACGTCGTCTGCGTCGAGCGGTCGTAGCGGGCGAGCAGGCGCAGCACGTCGTCGCGCACCGCCGGGGCGACGCGTTCGTAGAGGCTGCTATAGACCGGGGCCCCGCCGCCGGCGCGGTCGGCGAAGACGCGCTGCAGCACCGCCTCGACCTGCGCCAACGAGAACGGGTGCGGCGGCACGGCGTCGCCGGCGAGCAGGTACGCGAGCGGAGTCACCGGCCGGACGCGGGGCGTCGGTGGGCGGATCGCGGTCGCGGCTTCGCTCGGCACGTCCTGGAGTGGTGGCAGCATGCCTGGTGGCAGCCTGCGGGCGCCCAGGCCACCGTCGTCGCCCGCCGCATACGGATGCTCGAGTGCTTGCTCGTCGCCGCGGATCTGGTCGAGCGCCCATGGATCGCCGAGCGCGAGCAAGGCCAACAGCAGGCTCGTGGCCCGGGTGTTGGGCGGGTTCGTCGTGCCCGTCCGCGCGCCCTCGTACCGCGTTCGCGCCGCGGCGCGCGCCGCCTCGCTGTCGCCGCGCTTGAGGTAGAAGACAAAGTACTCGTCGGCCTCGCCGCCCGAGCGATCGAGCAGCGCCAGCAGCGGCGACAGCGCGTCCGGGTGCCCCGTCGACGCCAGCGCCGCGGCGACCGCATAGACGCCGCGCGGGGGGTTCGACCAGTCGTTCGTTCCCCAGCCGGTCGCCGTGGCCACAACAGTTTGCCTCGACGGCACCTTGCCCGGCGCACCCTCGGCACCGAAGAACCAGCCCGCCTGCGGATCCGCTGCCGCGAGTCGCAGCAGGATCGGCGCCGCCTCGCGGGGCAGGTCGAGCCGCGCCAGCGCCGACAGCCCCCCACTCTGGCGCAACGTCTCCAGGTCCGGCGCCTGCTGCAGCACGGCGACGGCGTTGCCGGCGTTGATCAGCGTGGCAATCGTCCACCAGACCGGCTTGCCGCGGGAGGCGAGCGCGAACAGGTCGTCGATGCGCCCGACGCCGGGCACGGCCGCGAGCCGGCCGATCCACTGGTTCAGCCAGCCCCAGCACGGATGGTCGCTCGCCAAGCCCTCGGCGGCGCGCATCGCCAGACGCCACAGGTCGGCGGCGACCGCCGGGTCGACGTCGCGCGCGCCTGCCGGTCGCAGGTCCGCGGGTTCCTCCCAGAGCCGCATCCCCTCGTCTTGCGGCGACCGCACGGCGACGTGCTGCAACGCCAACCGCACGCCGGCGACGCTGGCCTGCAGCGCCTGCGTCGTCAGCGCATCCGCCGCTGCGCGAACGAGCGCCGGATCAGTCGCACGCAGGCCACCGTCGACGGCCGCCGCGAAGCGCGCGCTCTCCGCCGTGGTGAGTTGGCGCTTGGCCAGCAGCCGCATGGCGAGGACGCGATGCTGCGCGCTGCCTTGCTCGGCCATGGCCAGCAGGGCCGACGCGTTCATGCGGCCCACCAAGGCGTCGCTGCGGGTCAGTACGCGGACGACGTCGATGTTCGGATGCGCGAGGAACGCCTCGGCGACTGCGAGCATCGACTCGCTGCTCAGCAGGAATCCGGATGCGCCAACCACCAGCACGGGGGACGTCGCCGCGTCGGTGGCGGCATCCCGCAGGAAGGCCTCGGCCTTCGGACCGCCGAGCCGCCAGAGCACGTCGGCGAGCGGCGCCAGGCGCTCGCGGAGACCGCCGCTCTTCTTCGCATCGACCAACTCCGCGAGGATCGCCGGCACGGCGGGCTCGCCGATCCACACCAAGGCGCGAATCAAGTCGTCGTCGCACGGCTTCGTCCGGTCGGCGAGCAGCTTGGCCGCCTGCTCGGCGAGCGCGACCTCGCGCGCGCGATCCTGCGCGGCGCCTGCGCCCGCCGGCGCGGTCGCCGCCCCCGCCGCCGCCAGGAACGGCGCCGCGTCGTCACCGCGACCGAGCCGTTGCAGCAAGGCGCCGAGCCGCGCGTTGGCCAGCGCGCGCGCGGCCGGCGACAGGTCGGCGCCGGCGAGGCGCTCGCGGTAGAGGCGCTCGGCGGCCGCGAGGTCGCCTTGCTGCTCTTCGACCGCGAGCACGGCGGCGAGTTCGGCGCGGGGATCGGTGGGCGCTGGCGCCTGGGCGGCGAGCCCGGCGGCGAAGGCGAACGCGACGGGAAGGAGGTTGGTTCTCATGGTCAACATGGGACGGCCGCGACCGCGCGCCGCGGTCCGGCCGCGATCAAATCGTCGTCAAGGATCGGTCAAGGAGGTCGGGGCGCGCCGGCAGGCCACGACGGCCACGCAGGCAGCAGCCAGCACGGCGCGCGCGCAGCGTGCCAACGACGGCGACGCCGCTCACAGCGCCTCCGGCCGCAGCGGCGCGTCGACGAGCCGGTAGCCGATGCCGTGCACGGTCAGCAGGTGTGCTGGGCGCTTGGGGTCGCGCTCGACCTTGTGGCGCAGGTTGAGCACGTGCGTGTCGATGGTGCGGTCCCCGACGAAGGCGTCGCCGCCCCAGACCTCGCGCAGGAAGTCCGCGCGCGCGACAGCGCGGCCGCCGGCCCGGCGCAGCAGCGCCAGCATCGCGGCCTCCTTCGGCGACAGCGCCGTCACCTGCGCGCCGCGCGTCACCGTGAAGGCCGCGAGGTCGACGCGCAGGTCGCCGAGCGCGAACTGCCGCTCGGCAGCGCGCTCGCCGCCATTGCGCCGGCGCAGCAGCGCCTTGCAGCGCGCCAGCAGTTCGCGCAGCGAGAACGGCTTGGTGACGTAGTCGTCGGCGCCGAGTTCGAGACCGAGCACCTTGTCGCTCTCGGCCCCGCGCGCGGTCAACAGCAGCACCGGCGTGTCGGCGTCGCGCTGGCGCAGCGCGCGCAGCAGTTCGAGGCCGCTCGGCCCGGGCAGCATCACGTCGAGCACGCAGAGGTCGAACGCCTGCGCGCGCAGCGCGGCGAGCGCTTCGTGGCCGTCCTTGGCGACTTCGACCTCGTGGCCGTCGGAGCGCAGCGCGTCGGCGAGCGCCGTGCGCAGCGTGGCGTCGTCCTCGACGAGGAACAGTCGGCAGGTCATGCGGGATCTCCGGCGGGCAGTGTCAGCACGAAGCGCGCGCCCGCGCCCGGTCTGGGCTCGGCGCAGACGAGGTCGCCGCCGAAACGCCGCATGGCGGCGCGCGCGACGTAGAGGCCGATGCCGGTGCCCGGCGTGCCGCCGTGTTGGTGGCGGGCGCCGCGCACGAACCGCTCGAAGATGCGCTCGCGCTCGGCCGCCGGCACGCCGTCGCCGTGGTCGCGCACTTCGACGCGGGCCAGCCCGTCGCCGACGCTGGCGACGACTTCGATCGCGCCCGCGCCGTACTTGCGGGCGTTGTCGAGCAGCGCGACGAGCGCTTGCGTCACCGCGCCGCGATCGCCGCGCGCGGCGGCGGGCGCGTCCGCCGCCACCGCCACCTCGCGGCCGTCGCGCGCCAGCAGCGGCCGCAGCAGTGCTGCCGCTTCGCGCGCGGCGTCGGCGAGGTCGAAGGCGCGCACGTCGAAGGCGCGCTCGCCGCGCTCGGTGCGGCCGAGGTCGAGCACGTTCTCCAGCAGCGTCGACAAGCGCGCCGACTCGGCGCCGAGCATGGCGTGGTACTCGGCCTCGCGGCCCTTGGCGCGCCCCTCCTGCAGCATCTCGGCGAGCAGACGGATCGACGCCAGCGGCGTCTTGAGCTCGTGCGTGACGTTGGTCAGGAACTCGGCCTGCGCGGCGACGGCGTCGGCTTCGCGCGCGGCGGCGCGGCGCTGGGCGCGGAACGCCAGCGCGAACGCGAGCGCCAGCGCCACGGTCGCGAGCGGCCACAGCCACGACGCGCCGGCCGTCGGCAGGCCCGGCGCGGCGACCAGCCCGCGCACGCCGGGCACGCCGGCGAAGGCCGGCGCGGCCGCCTCGCGGACCTCGGCGTCGGTCGCCAGCACGACCTCGACCACCCAAGGCCAGCGCGGCAGCGCGCCGAGTTCGCCGGCGCGCACGACGCCGTCGAAGAACCGCAGCACCGTCACGAGGCCCGCGCGCAACGCACCGTCGGCGTCGGCGTCGGACTCGGTGTCGGTGTCGACGATGCGCCACAACAGGCCCATGGGCGTCGCGACCAGCGCCGTCGCCGGCGCGAACGCCGGCGCTGCGGCGAGCGCCTGCTGCAGCCGCACGAAGCCAGCGCGCCGCGCGCACGCCTGCCGATGCGCTTCGACCCACGCGCCGGCGAGGCCGACTGCGGCGTCGGCGGGCAGGAACGGAGCCAGCGTCGCCGCCCACTCCGGCGGGTGCGAGCTCGGCAGCCGCAGTGCTGCGGCGACGGCGCGGGCGAGCGCGGGCCGCGCGAGGTCGGCGGGCGCCAGCGCCGCGACCTCGGCGTCGAGCCGTTCGCGCAGCGCGGCCGTGCGGTCGGCGCTGCCGCTGCGCTCGGCCTGCCACCCGGCGGCGGCGAGCACGACGAGGCGCTGGCACGGCAGCAGCGGTCCGGCGAGCAGTTCGTCGAACGCGCGCGCCGCCGCGGCCTGGTCGCCCGCCGCGAACAGGGCGGCTGCCCCGCGCGCGAGGCGATCGGCGACGACGGGATCGTCGTCGAGCGGCGAAGCCGCCGGCGTGAGCCAGCCGACGTCGGGCGGCACGACGATGCGGCCGTCGCGCACCGTCGCGGCCTCGCCCCGGGTCGCGTCGACGAAGGCCTTCCGGCACGCCGGCGCCTGCCGCAGGATCTGCTCGGCCACCTGTTCGCTGCGCGCCTGCTCGACGCGCCGCGCCTCCTGGTCGAGGCGCGCGGTCCGCCACGACTGCAGCACGACGGCGGCGAGTGCTGCCATGCCGAGCAGCGGCAGCCAAGGCGTGGTCGTGGTCTTCGGAGCGGCGGCGCGCACGTCGGTCCTTCGCGGGCGGCTGTGCGCGGCCGGCAGTTCCTGCCGCGCCGCGCTCGCCGTCCACGATGGGCCTTGTACTTGCCCGCGCGCCGCGGCTGTCAAGAAACGGTCAAGCGCGCGAGGGCGGTCGCGGCGGCGACCGCAGCTGCGGACCAAGCCACCCCCCGCGCTCAGAAGTTGACGAACAGCCAGATCGACAGGCAGTGGTTCAGCCGGTCCTCGACCGGCTTGTCGATCCACTGGTTGAGGTAGCCGACCTCGACGCCGAAGTGCTTGCCTTCGTCGAGGAAGCGGCCGAGGCCAAGGAACGCGCGATTCTGGCGAAACCCGGCTCGCTGGCCCCAATCGGTGTCGTTGAGGTCCCAGAACAGCTCGTCCCACGCGCTGACGTACGTGCGTTTGTCGGCGCTCAGCGGCACGGTGGTCTTGAACATCTGGCGCAGCCGCCAGCCGGTGTCGGCGTCGGTCTCGTTGAAGCGCTGCTCCAGCCGCGTGCGCGATTGCACGGTGAGCTCGCCGACGGGGATCATCCACACGACCTGCTGCCAGACGCGGTCCTCGAGCTGCGTGTCGCTGCGCCGGGCATCGCTCCAGACGGCGGCGTAGCCGGCGTGCACCGTGACACGGTCGCTGAGCGCATAGCCAAGCCCTGGGCGCACGATGTTGGTCTCCAGCCGCGCGCCCTCGTCGCGTTGGCGATCGTGGACATCGAGCCACAACCGCCAGCGCTCGAGCGGCGTGTCCTTCGCGCCGAGCTTGCCTTGCAGCACGAGGGCGGTCCAGATCTCGCCGTCGTCCTTGGTCTGGGCGAGCAGCGGGGACGCGAGGCAAGAGAAGGCCGCGGCGAGCGCGAACGCGCCGGCGGCGGACGAACGGCGGAACAACGACGATGGACGCATGACGGATCCTTCTCGGGTCGCACCCGAGACGGCGGACGGAAGGAGGCGCGGAAGGTTGCGGACGGACAGGCTGCAAGCAGCGCGGGCGAGCGAGGGCCCGACCACCGACGGCCGCGCGCCAGCTGGCGCGATGGGCCCGGACGCGCGCGGCGACGCGCGCGACGGGCGACCCGGCGGGTCAGCAGGAAGGCGCCGGCGGACCGCGCGGCGCGTGCGCGCGGGCGGCCTTGCGCGCGACCGCGCCGCTGCGGCCTCGCACGGCTGCGCGCGCGCGAGCGAGTGGCGCCGCCATGGAGTGCGCGCGCAGGTCGTGGGCCTGTTCGTCGGGGCACTCGGCCGACGCCGCGGCGAGCGGCGCGGGTTCGCGCTGCGGAAACACGGCGTGCGCGGGCCGCCGGCCGACGTCGGTCGCAGCGACCCCGTCCGGCGACGGATCGTCGCCTGGAGCCCGCAGCGACGCGGAAGCCGACGGGTCCACCGGGCCGTTCCCAGGGCCGCTCGCTGCGACCAAGGCCAGCAGCGCCAACAACGCAGCCCAACACGCTGACGCGAGCAGTTCCGACAGGCTGCGCCACGCCGCGCCACGCCCTGAGGCCGAGCCGGCAACGGCACGCCGCACCCTCGGCGTCTCGCAGCGATGGACTCGGCGCAATGGGCGCATGCAGACGAGAGGACCGCTGGACGAAGCGGTCGACGCAACGCCGAGAGCGTACGAAGGACGGACGCGGGGTCAACGCGGGCGCGACCACCCTGGCCACGGCACGGCGCGGTGGCGCCGGCCTGCGCCGCCGCGCACGATCGCGCCATGAGCGACGCGATCCTGATCTTCGTCGGCGACGACTACGAGGACCTCGAGGTGCACTACCCGCGGCTGCGCTTCCGCGAGGCCGGCCTGCGGGTCGTGCTGGCCGGCGCGCGCGCCGGCGAGCGCCATCGCAGCAAGCACGGCTATCCGGCGGTCAGCGACGCCGCGATCGCCGACTGCCGCGCCGACGACTTCGCCGGCGTGGTCGCCGCCGGCGGCTGGATGCCCGACAAGCTGCGCCGTGATCCGCACGTGAAGACGCTGCTCGCCGCGTTCGACCGCCAGGGCAAGCTCGTCGCCAGCATCTGCCACGGCGGTTGGATGTGCGTCTCGGCCAACATCGTGCGCGGCCGCGAGTACACCGGCTCGCCCGGCATCCAGGACGACCTCGTCAACGCCGGCGCGCGCTTCCGCGACGCCGAGGTCGTCGTCGACGGCCACCACGTCTCGTCGCGCAAGCCCGACGACCTGCCGGCGTTCCTGCGCGCTTGCCTCGGCGTGCTGGCGGCGCGGGCGAAGGGCTGAGCGGGCCTGCGTGCGGCGCGCGCTGCCCCGGGCGCGCACGACGGGCAGGATCACGCCCGCCAGCGCGCCGCGGTCGCCGCCGCCGCATGCGCAGCCATTGCGCCGCGGCCGTCGCCGCGTCGCTCCGGGCGCGCTTCGACGCCACGCGCCAGCGGGAACTCGACGCGGCGCACCGCCTTGCGCGGCACGTCGACCAGCAGCACGCCGCGCGCGCCGAAGGCGACCTCGTACTCCAGCAGCTGCCGCCGCGTCGGCGCGTGCAGCGGGTCGCTGACGAGCCAGCCGGACTTGATCTCGGCGACGAAGGTGCGGCCGTTCTTCTGCAGCAGCAGGTCGGCGCGCACGGTGGCCGCCCGCGGTTCGCCGTCGACCAGCACGTCGAACCGGCGCGTCACCTGCCGGCCGGCGACGCGGTAGCCGGCGGCGGCGACGAGCGCCTCGGCGGCGCGTTCGCCGGCGCGGCCGATGCGCCGGCAGCGGGCGACGCGCCAGCACTCCAGCGCGCGCACGATGCGCGCCAGCACGAACGCGCCGAGCAGCGACGCCGCTGCCAGGACTGCGATCAGTCCGGCGTCGGGCAGTCCGCGCACCCAGGCGAGCGCGGCCTGCCCCCATGCCTGCCACGGGATCTCGTGCATGCACGACCGCGGCCGCACGCGGTCGCCCGGACATCGGCGCACTGGCGCCGCCCGCTTGAGCCGCGCGCCGCGCGCTGCCGCCCGCTTGCCGCTTGCCGCGTGCCGTCGCGCGCCGCATCGTCGCGGCATGAACAGAATCCGCCGCGCCGCCGCCGCCGCCGCGCTGCCGTCGCTGCTCGCCGGCTGCGCCTTCCACTCCACCGCCACGCACTGGAACGGTCGCGTCGGCGCCGACGGTCGCCCGATCTACGTCAAGGCGACGACCAACGTCGGCCTGAACGTGTTCGTGGTGCTGCCGCTGCTCGGCAACACCACGATCGACACCATGCTCGACGAGACGTCGGAGGCGATCGCCGAGGACGGCAGCGACCGGCTGCGCGTGATCCAGACGGCGTCGGAGAACTACTGGTACGGCCTGCCGCCGTTCACCTGGCTGCTGACGCCGGTCGTCACCGACGTCAGCGTCGAGTACGAGCCGTCGGCCAAGGAGCAGGCCGAGGCGGCCGCGGCGGACCAGCGTCTCGCCGAGCGCGCCGCGGCGCGAACGGACGAGGAGAAGGCCCGGGTCATCCCCGAGCCGCGCCGGCGCTGACCGGCGCGGCGCGGCGCGTCACTGCGCGCCGCTTCACTGCGCGCCGGGTCACTGCGCGCCGATCGTCATCAGCACGCCGTTCGAGGCGATGAAGCCGAGCGGCGTCAGCGGCGGGCTGGCCGACAGCGACTGCGCACCGAGCACCGTGCCGACGAGCGCGCCGGCGTTCGGGATGGCCAGCGGCACCTGCGCGGTGGCGGTCGGGTTGAGCCACACCTCGTTGACGCCGCCGACGACGTGCGCGAAGCACGTCGGCATGCCGATCACCGCGAGATCGATCGGCGCCGGCGCCGGCGTCAGCGACATGATCGTCAGGCCGAGCGGCGTGCCGGCCGGGATGCCGGTCGTGGTCATCTGCACGGTGGCGCCGAGCACCGGCCGGCTCGCCGTCAGGCCCAAGCCGAAGCAGCCGGTGCCGAGCGAAGCGACCGTGGCCGACAGCGCGCCGTTGGGCACGTCGCTGGCGACCGCGACCGACAGCGCGCCCGGGCCGATGCGCGCCTGGTCGATGGTGACCGTGCCCGTCGTCGGCGCGACCGTCGTGTCGAACCAGAAGTTGTAGATGCTGTTCCAGTCGAGCGAGTTGTTGGCCGACGCCAGGAAGGCCAGTTCGCCGCCGTTGCGCGACCACGACCAGTCGTTGAGCACGTTGCCGTCGATGTCGCGGAAGCCCACCGCCGTGAGCTGCGCCGACGGCGCCAGCGGGATCTTCAGCGACGCGCCGCCGCGGGCGTTGTCGATGTTGTGCACGGCGTACTCGTAGTGGTACACGCCGTTGACCGGGCCGGTGACCTTCGCCGCCACCAGGAAGCGGCCGTCGTCCATGCCGTTGCCAGCCGTGTTGCGCGTGGCGCCCGCCCAGCGGTTGAGCACCGAGCCGGCGACCGGGCCGCCGGCGTTGCTCGTCGACCACGCCGTGCCGTTCCACGTGAAGTTGAGCCGCTCGGACAGCAGGTTGTTGCCGCGCGCGGCGAGCGGCTCGCCTTCGCAGACCAGCTGCACCTGGCCGTAGAACACGCCGGCCTGGCTGAGTTCGCTCTCGGCCACGGTGACGCGGTTCTTGACCGTGTCGAACGACGAGACCTGCGACTGCGTCAGCGACTGCACGCCGTCGCCCGCCGTCGCGCCGGTGACCGCGGGGTCGCCGCGGTCGAAGTAACTGCCGACCGGGTTCCAGCTGCCGGTCCACGGATCGATCTCGCCGGGCGGGCCGAGGTTGAAGCGGTCGCCGTTGAAGCCCGTGCTGTAGGCGTCGTAGCAGCCGATGCGGAAGGTGCTCGCCGGCCCCGTCTGGCAGGTGCCGCACTGGCTGGAGCCGAGGTTGTAGGTGACGCGCGAGTGCTTGACGAACGAGTTGGGGCCGGAGACCTGGACGATCCGGCCATTGCTCTCGCGCGCCAGCAGGAACGCGATCTTGAAGTGGATGTCGGTCATCTGGCCCGCCGTCGTCGGCGACGTCTGCCATGGGATGTGGACCGTGCCGGCGTTGCAGAACGCGTGGCCGAAGCCGATGCCGACCTCGCCGTTGGGATAGGCGGGGCCGCGGCGGCCGTAGATGGTCGAGTTGCTGACGTCGTAGAGGTTGACGTCGGTGCCGGGGACGGCGTTGGACTGCGCGAAGGCAAGGGACGCAGCGCCGACGAACACGATGGCAAGACGAGGGTCTGGCATGCGACAAGTAGCCCAGGCCCGCCCCCCGCGGTCAAGGGGGGGCCGCACCGGCGCGCGCCGCGCCCCGCCTACCGCGCGAGCGTCGCCGCCCCGCCCGCCGGACCGACGTCGCAGTCGGCGCGCGCCGTCCCCAGGCCGGCGCGTACCTCGGCCGTGTAGCTGCCGGCCGGCACGGCGACCAGCAGTTCCAACGGGTTCGGCGGCCGGCCGTCGAAGGCCACGGACACCCCGCGCTGCACGACGACTTCGCTGCCGCGGCGCACCACCACCCTGCCCGACCAATGGGACTGGGCGCGTTCTTCGTCGTGGAGCGCCAGGGTGAGCCGCAGCGTCGGCGCCGGCGCCAACGGGAACACCACCGCCACGTCGCGCGCGTCGACGACCACGGGCACGGCGCCGACCACGTGCGTCTGGCCCGAGCCGCGCAGCGTGTACACGCCGGGCAGCACCGTCTCGCTGACGAAGCCACCGGTCGCGTCGCGGGCGCAGCGCAAGACCTCGCCGCCGTCCGCGGGCACGAGTTCGACCACCACGTCAGCCGGTGCCACCACCCCGCCGGCCGGCGTCGCGCGCACCAGGCGCTCCGGCCGCAGCACGACGTCGCCAAGTTCGCGATCGCCGTCGTCCGGAACGTCGACGCGGCCGTAGGGCTGGTTCGGCTTGCCGGGCCGGTGCACGACGAGCGCGATCGGGCCGGGCGGCAGCGGCCCGAGCGCGAACGCTCCGTCGGCGCCGACCGACGCCGTCGGGTCGAGGCGCCAGGGATGCCGGCGCGATCGGGCGCCAACGACGCCCGCGACCGGCTGGCCGTCCGGCGTGAGCAGGCGCCCGCGCACGAAGTGCGTCGTGCGGACGCGGTCGGGCACGACGAGGTCGATGCGGCCGTCGCCGGGCGCGAGCACATCCGAACGGTACGCCGGCTGGTCGCAGTCGAGGCCCCCGCGGTCGCCCTCGCAGGCATCGACCCGGAACCGTTCGTGCAGCGGCACGACGAACCCCTTGTACGGCCGCACGGTCTGGCGGAGCACCTGCACCTCGCCGGTCGCCGTGGTCGAGGCCTCGCCCCACAGGGGGCTGCCGTCGGCATCGGCCAGCCTGACGCTCCAACCGACGAGCGGGGCGCCGCGCTCGTCGAGCAAACGCAGCCGCAACTCCTGCAGCGGCGGCGCCCCCGCCAGCCACGCCCCGGTGTCGCCAGGGCCGAGGTCGCCGACGCGTTCCACACGCGACATGCCGACGTCGACCTCCACCAGCCAGCGGCCGGGGAGCATCCCGCCTAACGTGCCGTGCGCCACGTTGCCCGAAAAGTACCCGAGCTTGCAGAACGGCAGTTCGAAGCAGCCATCGGCGAGCAGGCGCGCGCGCACCTGCAGCCCCGGGGCCTTGCGCCCGTCGGCGAAGGCCGTCGACACCGAGAGGACCGCCGCCGGCAGCAGCCGGAGCACCAGCGGCTCGGCGCGCGGCAGGTCGGCGCGCCCCACGGCGAGCCGGGCGCCCTGCCCGTCGCGGACCCGCGCAACGATGGCGACGTGGCCCGCGCCGAGCCAATCGCATGCGAACGTGCCGTCGGGACGCGTGTGGTCGAACCACGGCTGCGGGAGCAGCTCGCCGCACGGCAGCATGCCGAGTTCGGCGGCGATCGGTGCGCCATCGACGTCCAACACCTGCCAGCGCAACGGACCAGCCGGGGCCCCCACCTGCAGCACGACCTCGGGCTCGCCGTCGGTCGCGCGCGGCACGGATTCGCCGGCCGGCGCATGGCCCGCGGCGCGGGCCCGGTACCGCGCCAGGCGCTGGTTGCGCAGGCGCAACACACCGTCGGCCGCCGTGCGGCCGAGCGGCAGCCAGCCGTACCGCAACCGCCCCTCCAAGGCGTTGCCCTGCACTTCGGCGTCGGCCACCGGCAGGCCAGCCGCGTCGACCACGCGCACGCGCAGCGGCCGGCCGTCGCGCACGGGCAGTTCGACCTCCAGGTCGAAGGTGTCGCGCGGCGGCAACCGCCCCGTGGACGCGGTTGCGGTCGCCGCCGCCCCGTTCAGGTGGATCCACCACAGTCCGGCGGGAGCGACGTCGTCGAATACGGCGTCGCCGGCGGCGTTGGTCGGCGCGAGGCGCTCGTGGCCCTCGCTGCTGACGAGGGCGACCAGTTCGCCGGGCACGACCGCGGGGGCCTCGTCGCGCCGCACGTGCACGGTGAGGCGCCGCCGCGGTTGCGTGGCCGGCGGCGCGACGGCGGCCGGTGCCACCACCGCCATGCGCTCGCCCGGTTCGGGGGCTGCGGCGGATGTCGGCGCCGCGGCGGTGACCAGCGGCGCAGGGTCCGGGGTGGGCACGGTCGGCTCCTCGCGCCCCCACAGCCAGCCCACGGCGACGACGGCGACAACGGCGAGCGCGACGCCGGCCGCGACGCCGCTCGGCGACGCCGACGCGACCGCCGGAGGTGGTGCGGCCGCCAACACCTGTTGGCGCAGCTGCGCCATTTCGGCCGCCGACAATCCGACGGTGACGGCGCCCGCGGTCGCCAACCCCGCGGGCAGCAGCGTCCGCAGGCGGTCGAGGCCGCGCACGATCTGGGTGCGCACCGTGCCGGCCGGCCGACCGAGCGCGGCGCCGATGTCCTTGGCCGTCAGGCCGTGCTGTACGTGCAGCAGCACCACCTCGCGGAACGGCGGTGCCAGCCCGGCCATCGCCGCGGCGAGGCAGCGGGCGAATTCGCCGTCGGCGCTGGCCCGCAGCGGGTCGTCGCTCGCCAGCAGCGCCGTCAGCGCCTCGGCGTCCGGGCCGGTGCGCAGCCGGTCGAGCGCGCGCCGCTGGCTGCGCGCCTGGTTGGCGAGGATGCCGAGCAACCACGGCAACAGCGGCCGGCCGTCGTCCCAGCTGGCGGCCCGTTCGATCGCGCCGAGCCAGGTCGCCTGCAACAGGTCGGCCGCCAGCTGCGCATCGCCGCGCGCGAGGTAGCCCGCCACCCGGGCCAGTTCCGGCGCGACGCGGTCGAACACGGCCGCCAGCGCGCTCGCGTCGCTGTGGCTTCGGAACCGGCGGAACAAGGTCTCGACTGCGGCGTCGATCATGGTGTGCGTCCTTGCCCGCACGCCGGCCCGTGCGCCCGAAAATCCCGCCGCACGGCCGGAGGGACGATCGGTTGCCCAAGTGCGGCCAGGCAGCGCGAGGAGCCTGCGTCGCGGGACGCGCGCCGATCCGGTGCGTGGCGGCGCAGCTGGGGCGCAGCCAGCGACCGCCGGCCGCGCGGTCGATGCGCCGGGGCTCGGCGACGGTTGCCGGGTCGCGAAGGCGCCTGCCGCAGCCGCGCCGCGGCCGGTCGAAGCAATCGGTGCGCTCGCGCCATGGGTTCTCGGCGATCACCTCAGCGCTGGACGAGCCACGCGCGCCCGGGCGGCGTCGCCACTTCGGTGCGCAGCAGGCCCTGCATGAGCGCCACCTCCAGGTCGGCGAGCAGCGTCGCCACCACCGGCGGCAGCGGCACGTCGCGCCACTCCGCGGTCCACAGCACCGGCCCCTGCTGCAGCGCGCGGTCGAGCGCGGCGCGCAGTCGCTGTTGCACCGCGGCGGGCGGCTCGTTCGCCAGCAGCTGCTGCGACCACCTCTGGAAGGCGGGGATCTCCTGCACCCCCGGGCGCACCCCGGTGACGCACTGGCCGCTCGGATCGAAGCCGAACACGGTGCCGCCACCCGACAGGCTCGCGGCCGCGAGCGCGAGGCGCTGCCGGCGCAGGGCAGCCAGTTCGCTGCGCACCGGCTCGCCGACGGCCTGCCACGACCACCACGCCGACGCGAGCAGCGCGCCTGCGAGGAGCAGCTTGGCCGACCGCCGCGGCCAGCCGGCACGCTGCGCGGCGCGCGCTGCGGGGCCAGGCGGGGGCGGCGGCGACGCACCCGGCGCGGCGAGCCGCGAGGCGGACGAGGTGCCGGACAAGTTGCCGGACGGAATGCCGGACACCGCCTTGAACTGCACCGCAAGACCGAGCGCCAGCAGCGGCACGGCGCCCAGGGCATACCCGCCGCGCGTCGCGATCGCGGCGAGCGCGATCGGCGCGCCGTGGCCGACCAGCGCCGCGAGCGACGCGAGCGCCAAGGCGATGCCGCCGCGACCGGTCGGCCGACGCCACGGCCAAGCGCCGAGCCACAGCGCGCCGAGCGGCCAGACGAGTTCGTGCAGCGCGTGCGATGCGCTCGGCGACGCCAGGGCGGCGCGCACGTGGAAGAACGACTCGCCGAGCGGCGGGCCGCCGACCACATGGTGCACGACGGCGTCGGCGACGTAGCCGACCAGCAGGCCGGCGGCGACGGCGAGCGCGGCCCGGCGCGGCGCGCAATCGCCGCCGCGCTGCTGCAGCGCGGCCAGCGCCAGCAAGGCGAGCGACGGGGCCGCCAGCGCCGCCGACCGGTGCGTCAGCACGATGCCGGCGGCGCCGACGCACGCCGCGAGCAACACGAGCCGCGGGCGCGCATGCGCCGCGACCACGGCCAGCGCGGCGGCGGCGACGGCGCCGGCGTGCAGCGCGTGCACTTCGATGAACGTCGCGTGCAGCACGACGCCGGGGCACAGCGCCACGGCCGCCGTCGCCACCAAGGCGGCGCGGCGCTGGCCGGTCACGACGAAGGCCGCAGCGTGCACGCACGCCAGCAGCATGGCGGTGGCGAGCACGCTGACGAGCAGCAGGGCGCGATCCGGCGCCACGCCGGCGGCGCGCAGCAGCGCAGCGGCCGGGAAGTAGAGCACGTGGAACCACAGCGGCAGGCCGTCGGGCCGGCCGAACTCGGCGACGAGTTGCGGGCCGTCGTCGAGCAGCGCGTCGGTCGCAGCCGCGAACGCCGCGACGCCGCCGAGGCCGCCGACCAGCGCGCTCGTCGCGAGCGCGCGCGCGTCGGGCCGCCGCCACGCCGTCCCCGTGGCGCCGCGCGGCAGCGGTTCGTTGGCCGCTTCCATGCGCGGGCGAGGCTAGAACGATCGCTACCGGCCGGCAAGTCGGCGGGCGGGTGACCGGCCACGGGAGCCGCGCGGCGGGCGAGCGCGCCTCAGCGCACCGTCCGCTCGCGCCCGTTCAGAGCCCGCCGCTGCGCTTGCTGCGCACGAAGTTGGTCAGCAGGCGGAAGGCCGACAGGTCGGGCACGCTCTTGCTCGCCTTCGGCGGGCTCTTCCAGTAGGCCTCGGACCGCGTCGTACGCCACGTCGCCAGGGTCATGCCCATGTGGTCGATGGCGTAGGCCTGGCGGTCCTTGTCGGTCTTGAGCCCGATCACCTTCTCCAGGCCCTGCAGGTCGAAGTGGTTGGCCGAGTCGAACAGCACGCCGTGGCCCGAGTGGAACCACGCCGCGAGGTTGCCGCAGCCCCAGCGTTCCGCCGCGTCGGGGCTGTCGATCAGCACTTCGCAGCGGTCGGGGTCGAGGACCTGGATCAGGTGCGAGCCTTCGAGGTGGTAGATCGGCACGACCGACGGCGGGAACACGCCGTTCAGCAGCGGGCTGTCGGCGCGGCACGGCATCGCGCGCACGTCGTCCATGACCTGATCCCTGGTCGCCGCCATCCGCATCACGCCCGGATGGATGCGGGCGATCGTCTCGGACAGCGCCCAACACGAGCCGAACAGCGAGCCGCCGGTGCGCACGAACCACGCCAGCGGCTCGACGTCGGCGGCCGCGAGTTCGCCGGTGCAGTTGGCGACGAAGATCGCCTCCGGATGGATGCCGGCGGCGCTGACCCGGTCCTGTTCGGTGGTGCGGTGGACGATCTCCAGTCGTTCGAGCAACTGTTCGATGTGGTCGCCGCGGCTCTTGAACACCACCACGTCGAGGCCCTGGTAGATCTCGGCGTTCGGCACCGCGTAGCCGTACTTCTTCAGCTTGTCCATCGAGGCTTCGCGGTCGGTGAAGTCGTGCTTGCCCTTGGCCTGCGCCCACCACGCCCGCCAGGCCTTCTGGTCGGGGGGCGCGTCGTAGCGGCGCGACAGCACGCGCAAGGCCTGGTGCGCCGCGCCGGCGACGACCGGATTGGCGTCGGCGAGCATGCCGAGCACCGGCTCCATCGCCGCCTCGCGGCTCCAGTGCATCAAGCCGACGATGGCCGCGCCGCGCAGCTTCCAGTCGGCGTGCTGCAGCAGGGCCACCAGCGGTTCGAGGGCGCGATCGTCGTCGGTCTTGCCGAGCGAGACCGCGGCGCAACAGGCCAGCGTCCACTCGCTGTCGCGCAGCGTCGCGATCAGGACGTCGGCGGCGCCCTGCACGCCGGACTTGCCGAGCCGCACGATGGCGCGCTCGCGCACGTCGGCGGCGCCGCTGCCGGCGACCTGGACCAGCCACGCGACCGCCTCCGGGGTCGACGGCGGGCGCAGCGCCGTCACCGTCTCGACCAACTGCAGCTGCACGCGGCCATCGGGCTCGCTCGGGAAGTGCGCGAGCGCGGCCTGCAGGGCCTCGTCGCCGCCGATCTCCCGCAGGGCTCGGGCCGCCGCGCCGCGGGCGTTGCCGTCCTTGCCCCGCAGGCACGGCTGCAGCGCCGCCACGGCTGCGGCCTTGTCGAGCACGGGTTTGTCGCCGCGGACCAGCAACGGCAGCAGCCGCGCCCGACGGGCCAGCACGATGCCGTCGGTGGCGCTGCGCTGCAGCAGGGCCGCGGCGGCGGCGCGATCCGCCGCGCCGGCCGCGAAGACGCCGGCGATCGCCTGCAGCACGCGCCGCGCCACCACTTCGTTGAGGCCAGGGCCTTCGAGCAGCGGGATCAGCAGCGCGAGGTCCCCGCTGCGCGGCGCCTCGGCGATCGCTTCGAGCACGCGGCAGCGCAGCGCCAGCGGCGGCTCGGCCATCAGCGCGCGGAACGCCTCGGCGCGATCCGCCGCGCCTTCGAACCAGGCCACCGCGGCGGCCTCGCGGACCAGGGCCGTGGGCTCCTTGACGAGCTTCTTGAGCTTGTCGGCGTCGGCGAACGCCGGCTGACCGCGCAGCACCAGGGCGAGGGCTTCCAGCGACGCGACCGGCGCCTTCGGCTTCATCTTCTTGACGATGCGGTTGGCGGCGTCCGCGGGGTCGATCGCCGCCGACGCCAGCGCGGCGGCGCGCCGGATGCGCACGATGGCGCCGTCGACGGCCATGTCGGTGAGCTGCCCCATCGACGTCTTGCTCTGCATGCGTCCGAGCGCCGTCGCCACGTGCTCCTGCACCTCCCAATCCGGGTCGCGCAGCAGCGGCTGCAGCGTCAGGTCGGCGTCCTTCTTGCCCGACGCCGCCACGGCGTCGATCGCCGCGAGGCGTTTGTCGATCTCCTTGGCGCGCAGCTGCGTTGCCGGATCGGGACTCTGGGCCCCGGCCACCGCGGCCAGCAGCAAGGTGGAGACGAGCAGCGGGAGTGGGCGTGGAAGGCTCTGCATGCGGCGGGGCGAGCGGGAGCGGCCACGGTATTGCCTGCTGCACGGGGCGTAACGGGGTGCGGCGCGATTCCGGCGGCGCAGGGCCCGGCGCGCGGCGGTCGCCGCGGCGGGCCCGGACCGCGCGAGGTCTGCGCCGAAGCGGCCGCCGCGTTGCGCGGGCGCGCCGGGCAGAGCGCTTCGAACCCCACCGTCACCACGCGCCGATGCCGCTGCCGACGTCGAGCGCATCGCGGCTGGCGCGCCGCACCAGCGCTGCGCCGCGAAGACGCGGGCCGGGCGGCGCGGCCTTTCGTGACGCAGACTCCTGCGCATCGCTGTGCGGCACCGCGAAGCCGGGGGCGGCAGACGGCGCCGGCGCGGTCTTCGCCGGAATCCGGGGCGAATCGGCGGCCGTCGTTCCACTCGGCATGTGAGCCCGCACCGCACGCCGCACGACCGGCTGTTCCAGTTCCTGTTCGCGCACGCGCGGCATGCGCTGGACTGCGTCCGCACGGCGCTGCCCGCCGACGTGGCGGCCGCGATCGACTGGACGACGTTCGCCCGCGCTGGCGACGACGTCGTCGGACCGGCTCTGCGCGTGCACCGCGCCGACGCTGTGTTCGCGGCGCGCACCCGCGACGGCGGCCGCGACGTGCTGCTGCTCGTCGAGCACAAGGCGTGGGCCGACGCCGCGACGGAGGAGCAGTTGCTGCGCTACGCGGTGCACCTGCGCCGCCGGGCGCAGCACCGCGGGCGGCAGCCGCCGCTGCTGGTGGCGCTGGTCGTCCAGCACGGCACGCCCGCCGCCCGCACGCCGGCGGCGCCGGCGGCGCCGGCGGCGGACGATCCGTTCGCCGCCGGCCAGCCGCGCCTGCCGTTCGCCATCGACGACCTGTCGGGCGCGAGCGAGGACGGACTGCGCGCCCGCGGTCTGACGCCGCTGGCGACGCTGGCGCTGCTGTGCCTCGCGCTGCCGCCCACGACCGACCGCACGGCGACCCTCGCCGCGCTGGCGCGCTGGGGCGACCTGCTGCGAGCGCTCGACGCCGACGACGGGCCGCCGCCGCCGGACGACGCCCTGGCGACGATCTGCTGGTATCTTGCCGACACCACGGAACTGACGAAGGACGAGATCGACATGACCGTTGCACGCAAGGTGGTCCTCGACATCGCCTACCCCGGCACGGGCGGCGAGAAGCTGCGGCAGCAGTGGTTCGCCGAGGGCAGGTTGGAGGGCAGGTTGGAGGGCAAGGCGGAGGGCCGCGACGAAGGCCGCTGCGAAGGCGTCGCTGCGGTCCTGCTGCGCCACCTGACGCGCCGCTTCGGCCCCGTGCCCGCCGACGTCCAGGCGCGCATCCGCTCGGCGCCGATGGCCCGATTGGAGGCGTGGTGCGACCGCGTGCTCGACGCGCGCGACCTCGCAGCGGTGTTCGCGGACTGAGGCGTCCGGCGGGCGACCTTGCGCGGCCGCGCCAGCGTGCCGCCGCACCCTGGGGACGGCACCGGCGGGCACGTGGTCTGCGCAACCGCCCAAGCCGGGCACGGGCAACCAGCCGCACGTGCACCTCGGCGACGTGGGAGGAAGAGCCGGCGAGCGCGTCGAGTTCTTCGCCACCGCAGGCAACGACCCGCTGCACCGCGTCACCCTCGAAGGTGCCGGCCTCGCCGCCGGCAACCCGCTGGCGGCCCATGACGTGCGGCTCGGGTTCGCCAGCGCGCAGGGCGTCGTCGACACGGCCGAACAGGCGAGGTCGAACCTGACCGCGGGTCGCTGCCGCCTGCTGCGATCGCGCGGCGAGCCCGAGGCCGGTGGCGGCAAGGTGGAGGTGTTCGCCGATGGCGCGCCGGCTGGCGGCTAGGAGTCTGCGTCACGGAAGGCTGCGCCGCCCGGCACGCGTCTTCGCGTCCGGGAGCTCGCCGCCGATCCTCGGCGAATCCACCGATTCGCCTGCGGTCGTCGGCTTCGCCCCAGCCGCGAATCCACGCACCGGATCGG
>JBKDXM010000153.1:0-43146 GCA_046306335.1 Planctomycetota bacterium | reverse complement strand
GACTCCTAGGAGTCTGCGTCACGAAAGGCTGCGCCGCCCGGAACGCGTCTTCACGTCCGGGAGCTCGCCGCCGATCCTCGGCGAATCGACCGATTCGCCTCCGGTCGTCGGCTTCGCCCCGGCCGCGAATCCGCGCACCGGATCGGCGCGCGTTCCGTGACGCAGACTCCTAGCGCGGGTTCGCCGGCTTGCCGGCGCGCGCCAGGAAGCCGTCGAGCGCGAGGCCGAGCGCGCCGTACAGCGAGCCGAAGGTCAGCTGCCCGCGGCCGCGCAGCGTCACGCCGGCGTCGCCGACGTGCAGGAACCAGCTCGACGCGCCGAGCGCCTCCGCCAGCGATTCGGCGTCGGGCAGGACGTCGCGGCCGAAGCCGAGTTGGTCCTTCTGCGCGTCGATGGCGGCGCCGATGTTCGCCTCGAAGGCGCCGTAGCCGAGTTCGACCAGCCGGTGCAGCCGCCAGTGCACGACGGCGCTGGCGCCGGCGAGCCCGCCGGCGAGCTGCTGCACGTCCGGCTCGGTGGCGAGCGACGCGCCGCCTTCGGCCGGTCGCAGCGTGCGCACCAACGCCATGACGTCGCTGGCGAACCACAGCGCGTCGCCGACGACGGCGTAGCACGGGCTGAGCTGGAACGGCGCGCCCTCGGCCTTGGCGATCGTGTAGCGGATCTCCTTGCCGTCGACTGGCCGCGTCTTCCACTCCGTGCCCTGGTCGCGCGCCGAATCGGCCTCGATCTGCCGCAGCAGCGCCTGCACGCGCGCGCTGTCGCGCACGCCGACGCGAACCACGAGTTCGGGCTTCGGCACCGCGCCCTTCTCCAGGCTGATCGCCAGCCCGACCTGCGGGCCGAACGCGCGCGCGGTCGCTTCGGCGTCGGCCGCCGTGTCGAAGGCGAGCGTCGCGAGGTCGAGACCGGAGCGCACGCGCTCCTGCCAGAGCGGCGGCAGCGCCTGCAGCAGGCGGCTGCCGGCGTCGACGAGGGCGCTGCCATCGAAGCTGCCGGCGGCGAGGAGCACCGTGTTCGGCGAGCAGGCCTGCGCGAAGGCGAGATCGACCGGCGCGCTGACCATCGCCTTGAGCAGGCCCTTGCCGCTGCCGCGCATGCCGAAGTGCACGAGGTCCTCGCCGCCGGCGGCCGTCGCGGCGTAGCCGCCGTACAGCGAGTCGATGGCGCCGAGCCCGAGCAGGTCGGCGAGCGCGTCCCACTCGTAGGGCAGATGCGGCGCGATCGCGTCCCACAAGCGCGCGACGTGCACGAACGACTCGATCGCCGCCGGCGCGCCGAGCCGCGCGCGCAGGCTGCCGAGCGGGGTCGCCTGCGCCAGCGACGGCTTCTTGCCGGCGGCGACGTCGGCCATCTCGGCCAGGAAGCCGCGGCTGTTGCTGATCACGTACAGGCCGCCGATCGCGCCGGCGAACAGCGACGGGCCGTCGTCCGGCGTCATCGCGTGGAAGGCGAAGCCGCCGATCGTCTCCTCGCGGGTGTCGGCGCCACCGGCGTCGGCGGCGAGGCGCTGTGCGCCGAACTGCACGATCTGGTTGATCGCGCGGCGCTGGTCGCCCGCGTCGACGACGAGCGCCACCGACGGCCCCATGCCTTCGAGCGCCAGCCGGCCCAGCGCCAACGTCATCGGCCGGCCCAGCGCGGCGCGCAGCGGCCCGACCTTGCCGCCCATCTCCTCCACCTGCGAGGCGAACTCGTCGGCGGCGAAGTCGAGCGGCGCGTCGATGCGCGACTCCTTCACCTCGGCCGGCAGCTTCGCCAGCGTCGCCTGCACCAGCGCGGCGAGCGGCTGCGCGCTGGCGGCCGCGCGGCAGGCGGCGAGTCCGCCGAAGCGGTAGGTGGCGTACGTCGACGCCGGCAGCAGGTCCTCGGCGACGGTCGGCAGGGCGCGCGTCGTCTGGGCGAACGCGGGCGCGAGCAGCAGGAAGGGGAGGGCGGGGCGAAGCAGGTTCATGGGCAAGGGTCGACGACCGCGGTGCGGCCGGGAGCGCAGGATATTGCCGACGACGCGCAGATGCCTGCGCACTTGCCCCCACGGCGGGCACAGGCCGCCGACCGAGCCGACCGCGCGCGGCTCAGCCTTCGTCGCCGCCGCCGTCGGCCCCACCGCCGTCGGCCCCACCGCCGTCGGCTGCGCCGCGCGGCACGCCCGGTTCGTCCCCCGCCGGCGACAGGTCCGCGGCGTACAGCACGCGCAGCAGGTACAGGCCGTGCGGCGGGGCGGTCGGTCCGGCGGCCCGACGATCGCGCGCCGCCAGCACCCCGGCGAACCACGCCGGCGGCCGGTTGCCGTAGCCGACCTCCAGCAGCGTGCCGACGAGGTTGCGCACCATGTTGTAGAGGAAGCCGCCGCCCTGCACGACGAAGTCGAAGCCGCCGGGTCGCTGCACGACGTGCGCGTGGTGCAGCGCCCGCACGGTGCCGCGCTTGCGCGGGTAGCCAGGATTGCTCGCGAACGAGGCGAAGTCGTGGCGACCGACGAGGCAGCGCGCCGCCTGGCGCATCGCCGCGACGTCGACCGGCCGGCGCACCCAGTGGAACAGGTCGCGGCCGATCGCCGGCCGCACGGACGCCGTGACGCAGCGGTAGGCGTAGCGTTTGCCGCGCGCGTGGAAGCGCGCGTGGAAGCCGTCGGGCGCGCGGACGACGCGCTGGACGGCGACGTTGTCGGGCAGGTTGGTGTTGAGCGCCAGCAGCAGGCGCTCGGGCGCGAAGTCGCGCGCGATCGTCGCGTGCGCGCACTGGCCCAGCGCGTGGACGCCGGCATCGGTGCGGCCGGCGCCTTCGACGTGCGTGTCCGGACTGCCGATCGCCGCGAACGCCTCCTGCAGGACCTGCTGGACCGTGCGGAAGCCGGCCTGCCACTGCCAGCCGTGGAAGGCCGTGCCGTGGTAGGCGATGGTCAGCAGATACGTCGGCACGGCGCGGACGATAGCGCCGCCACCGCTGCGCCGCCCGCAGCGCGATGGACGAGCGCGGCCTCAGGCCGCGCCTGCGGCCACGACCGCCGAGCGGCGCATCCGCGCTGCGCGGTCGTCTCGGCGGAGCCGTCGCTGCGGGCGCTCAGCGGCGCAGCAACAACCAGGTGATCGCGCCCGCGACCAGGCTCGCAGCGGCCGAGATGGCGGCGAGGACCGGGTTGTGCTGGTCGATCAGCAACCAGCCGGCGGCGGCGAGACCGCCGCCGGTGACGGCCAGCGTGCCGACCATGCTGGCGAACGCCGACCGGCGGCGCAGCGGCGTCGGCAACGGGGCGAGCGTGCGCCGCGGCGCTGCCAGCTTGGCCTTCGCTGCTTCCTGCGCGACGGCCTTGGCTCTTGCCGGCTCCGCCGCGGCCTTGGGCTTGGGCCGGGGCATCGGCGCGGGCATCGGCGCGGGCTCGGCCATGTCGGCCGGAACCTCGCCCAGCACCTCGGCGCCGAACGCCATGGCCGTCGCGTCCGCCTCGCTCGGCGACTGGCCAGCACCCGGAGTCAGCAGATCGGGGAAGCCGTCGCCGGCGGCCGCTTCCCACGGGTTGGCTTGCGGCTTGCCGCGCGCCATCGCGGATTTGGCCATCGGCTCCGGCGAAGCCTGCGGGTCGAACAGGATGTCGTCGGGGGACGACGGCGCGGGTTCCTTCCCGCCCATCGGCAGCTGTCCGTAGGAGAACGGGTCGTAGCGCGTCATGGTTGCTCGCCGTATCGGCGGCGCAGGTAGCTGGACGGGAGTCCGAGTTGCCGGCGGTGCTTGGTCACGGTGCGACGGGCGCAACGGATCCCGGCCGCGGCGAGCCGCTCGACCAGTTCGTCGTCGGACAGCGGCCGCGCCTTGTCCTCGGCGGCGACCAGCTCGGCGATGCGCCGGGCGACCGCGAGGCGACCGTGCCCCTCGGCTTCCGGGGCGGCCTCGTCGCCGCGCCCGCCGTCGAAGAAGTCGCGCAGGCGGACCACGCCCCGGTCGGTCTGCACGCTCTTGCCGGCGATCGCGCGACTGACGGTGGAAGCGTGCATGCCGAGTTGCTCGGCGATCTCGGCCATGCGAAGCGGCCGGATCGCCGTCGCGCCCTTCTGCAGGAACGCCACCTGGGCGCGCATGACCGCGTCGACGACGCGCAGCAGCGTCGCCTGCCGCTGCGCCACCGCGTCGATGAAGTCGCGCGCCGACCGCAGCTTGGGCTTGAGGTAGGCCTTGACCTCGGGCGCGGTGTCGCGGGCGCGCGCGAGGGCGGCGTACTCCGCGCTGACCTGGAGGTCCGGCAGCGACGCGTCGTCGACCGCCACGCAGACCTCGCCGTCGTGCAGCCACGCGTAGGCGTCCGCCCGCAGCGGCGGCTCGGCGAGGTCGTGGAACGCGGCGGCCGGGCGCGGGCTGAGGTCGCGCATGCGTTCGAGCAGGTCGGCCAGTTCGTCGACCGGGATGGCCAGCGCACGCGCGACGTCGGGCAGCCGGTTGCGGGCGAGGTCGTCGAGGTGCTCGCGCAGCAGCCGCTCCATGCGGGGCAGGTCGGGATCGCCCTGCGCCTGCGACAGCATCGCGGCGACCGGATCGGCCGCGCCGAGGCCGCGCGGTTCCAAGGTCGCCAGCAGCGCGCGCGCCTCGGTCAGGAGAGCGAGCGGCAGGTCGAGCTGCTCGGCGAGTTCGACAGGTTCGAACGGCAGCAGCCCGCGTTCGTCGAGGTGCTCGACCAGCAGCATGACCGCCTCGGCCAGCAGCGGCGGCACGGCGCGGAACGCCAGTTGGCTGCGCACGTGCTCCGGCAGCGACGGTGGCCGCGCCGGCACGTTGGCGAGGAACGCCGCCTTGCCGTCCTCGTCGTCGCCGCCGCCGCCGCGCCGCCACGGCGTCACGCCGTCGTCGAACGACACGGCGGCGCGCGGCGGCGCGACCCGCGGCGGGTCGACGGACGGCCGCGCGGCGGCCTCCAAGGTCTCGTTCTGCTGCAGCTCGGCGGCGACCTTCTGCAGCAGGTCGGCCGTCGCGAGCTGCAACACCTCGATGGACTGCAGCATCTGCGGCAGCAACGCGAGGCGCTGCTCCTGACGCTGGCCGAGTCGGACTTCGAGGGACATGCGGACCGTTCGCTCCGAGCGGGCTTTCGACCGCGCCGGCGGCGGGCCTTGAGCCGGCCGTCGCGACTGTCCAGGAATGCAGCACTCCGCCGCCGAAGCGCCGCTGGCGTCAGTCCGGCCGCCGCCGCCGCGGTCGCGCCTCGGGATTCGCCGCCAGCGGATCCTCGGGCCAGCTGTGGCGCGGGTAGCGGCGCGACAGTTCGCGGCGGACCTGCGGGTAGACGTTGGCCCAGAAGCTCGGCAGGTCGGTCGTCACCTGCACCGGGCGGTGGTTCGGCGCGAGCAGTTCCAGCACCACCGGCACGCGGCCGCCGGCGAGCGCGCCGACCGCGCGCAGGCCGAAGAACTCCTGCAGCCGCGCGGCGATCGTCGGGCCGGCCGGCGCGTCGTAGTCGACGATGGCGTCCCGGCCCGACGGCAACTCGATGCGATCGGGCGCGCCCTGCTGCAGCGCGCGCCGCTGCGGCGACGTCAGCTGCGCCAGCAGCAGTTCGCCGACGTCGGCGTCGCGGAGCGCGCGCAGGTCGGCGCGATCGCCGAGCAGTTGCAGCGCCGCGGCGGCGACGGCGGCGTCGTCGAACGGCGGCAGCGCGAGGTCCGGCTGGCGCGCGGCGAGCCAGCGCAGGCGCGCCAGCAGGCGGCGCAGCTCCTTCTGTTCGCCGAGCCAGCGCCACGGCTCGCGGGCGAGGACCGGCAGCAGCTTCTCGGCGGCGACGCCGGCGGGCAGTTCGCCGCCGCGCGCCGAGCGCAGCGGCAGGTCGCGGTAACGCTGCTCGCGCACGGCGACGACGCGGCCATTGGCTTCGTCGAGTTCGGCGACGACCACGGTGGCGAGCGCGCCGGCGGCCGCAGCCTGCAGGTCGGCGGGTGCGAGCCCGGCGGTCAGCACGGCCTTCGAGCGCTGCTGCCGGCCGGTCTCCAGCAGCCGCAGCGCCACCACCAGTTCCTGGCCGTCGGCGGCCGCCGGCAGCAGCAGGCCGCGGCCGCCGACCCTCGTCGCCGTGCGCGGTTCGCCGCCCTCGCTGCGCACGGCGACGCGGTCGGGGAAGCCGGCGAGCAGGCAGCGGCCGAGCGCCGTCGTGTCGCGGCCGTCGTCGCGGCGGCCGGCGAGCAGCCGGTCGCGCGCCGACTTGACCGTGCGCGCCTGCCAAGCCGAGAGGCCGACCTCGCGGCAGAGGTGCTCGGGGAAGCCGCGGTCCTCGGCCAGCAAGAACGCATCGACCGCGGCGTGCAGGTCGGCGCCGTCGCCGCGGCCCAGCTGGTCGACGTCGGCGAGCAGCGTCGCCGCGGACGCGGCGGCGGCGGCGCAGCCGAGGTCGCGGCCGGCGAGCACGACCGCGCCAAGGCGCGGGTGCAGCGGCAGGCCCAGCAGCGCCTGGCCCAGGCGCGTCAGCGCGCCGCTGCCGGCGTCGATGGTGCCGAGTTCGCGCAGCAGCTTGTCGGCGGCAGCGAGCGCGTCCGCCGGCGGCGCCTCGAACCAACCGAACTGCCGCGGGTCGCGGCCGGCGAACGCGCGCACCAGCAGCGCCGGCCCGCACAGGTCGATGCGCTGCACCTCCGGCATGGCGCGCGCGGGCATGCCGCGCTCCTCGGCGGCGGTCCAGGCGCGGTAGCAGACGCCGGGGCCGGTGCGGCCGGCGCGGCCGGCGCGCTGCGTCGCCGAAGCGAGGCTGATGCGTTCGAGCTGCAGCACGTCGACGCCGCGACCGCGGTCGAAGCGCAGCTCGCGCGCGAGCCCGGTGTCGACGACCGCGGTGACGCCGGCGATGGTCAGCGAGCTCTCGGCGACGTTGGTGGACAGCACGACCTTGCGCTGGCGCTGGGGCCGGATGGCGCGATCCTGGTCGGCGGGCTCCAGGCGGCCGTGCAGCGGCAGCACCAGCACGTCGCGCCGGCGCGCAAGGTTGCCGAGCGCGTCCTCGCAGCGCGCGATCTCGCCGGTGCCCGGCAGGAACACCAGCACGTCCCCCGCGGTCTCGTCGAGCGCCTTGTCGACGAGGTTGCGCACGGTGACCTCCAGCGGATCTTGCGGACTGCGGTCCAAGCGCTCGACGCGCACCGGATGCAGCCGGCCGTCGGCCTCGACGACCTCGGCGCCGGGCAGGAACGCGCGCAACGGCGCCGGATCGAGCGTCGCCGACATCACGCACAGCCGCAGGTCGGGCCGCACCGTCGCGCGCGCCTCGGCGAGCATCGCGAGCGCGAGGTCGCCTTCGAGATGGCGTTCGTGGAACTCGTCGAGGCAGACCGCGCCGACGCCCTCCAGGAACGGATCCTGCACGAGCTGGCGCACCAGCACGCCCTCGGTGACGAAGCGCACGCGCGTGCGACCCGAGACCCTGCTGTCGCCGCGCACCTGGTAGCCGACGAGGTCGCCGAGCGCCGTGCCGGTCTCCTGCGCCACGCGCGCGGCGGCGGCGCGGGCGGCGAGCCGGCGCGGTTCGAGCACGACCACCTGACCGCCCTTGTCGCCGAGCACGTCGAGCAAGACCGGCGGCACGCGCGTCGTCTTGCCCGAACCAGGCGGCGCCATCAGCAGCACGGCCGTCGCGCGGCGGCACGCGGCCAGCACGTCCGGCAGCGCGTCGTCGATCGGCAGCGGCTCGCGGACCGGCGTCACGACAGCGGGCGCCGGCCCTCGATCGCGTCGGCGAGGATCGAGGCCGACACCTGCGCGATCGACGCGCCGGCCGGCAGCCCGCGCGCCAGCCGCGTGACCTTCACGCCGGCGCCGGCGAGCTGTTCGGCGAGCACGCGCGCGGTGCCTTCGCCTTCGAGGTCCGGGTTGGTGGCGAGGCAGATCTCGGCGAAGCCGCCGCTGCGCGCGCGCCGCAGCAGCAGCGCGACCGTCAGGTCCTCGGGTCGCACGCCTTCGAGCTGCGACAGGCGGCCCTGCAGCACGTGGTACAGGCCCGTGTAGCCGACGTCCTCGAAGCGCGCGACCTCGCGCGGGTCCTCGACGACGAGCAGCATCGTGCGGTCGCGCGCCGGATCGCTGCAGACGCTGCACGGATCGCAGGCGTCGAGCTGGCAGCACTGGCTGCACGACTTGACCGCCGCGCGCACGTCGACGATCGCCTTGGCGAGCAGCAGCGCCTCGTCGGCCTCGACCCGCAGCAGGTGGTAGGCCAGCCGCTCGGCGGACTTGGCGCCGATGCCAGGCAGGCGGTTGAGCTGCGCGATGAGCGCCTCGATCGTGCGGTCGCGGTGCGCCATCGCCGTGGGCCGGACGCAGCCGGCGTCAGAGCCCCATGCCGGGCAGGTTGAGCCCGCCGGTGACCTTGCTCATCTCGCGCTCGCGCAGTTCCTTAGCGGCGTGCAGCGCCTGCCGCACCGCGGCGGTCACGAGGTCCTCCAGCGTGTCGACGTCGTTTGGATCGACGGCCGCCTTCTGGATCTTCACCGCCTGCAGTTCCTGGTTGCCGTTGACGTACGCCTTCACCGCGCCGCCGCCGGCCGAGCCTTCGAGGATGCGCTCGCCGAGCGAACGCGTAGCGTCCGCCATGCGCCGCTGCATGTCCTGCGCCTGCTTGAGCAGGCTCTGCATGTCGCCGAATCCGGGTCCCATGTCGTGTGTACCTCGGCGACGATCATGCCGGGGCGGGGCAGCCCTCGCCACCGGCGAACTCGACGGCGGAACGCCGCCAGCGCGCCGCGGCAAGAACCTGCGCCGCGGGCGCGCCGCGGCTCACGGCCGGATCGTGACGCGCAGGCCGGGGCTGCTCGCCCACCATTCGCTGCCGCACAGGTCGAGCCACAGCGCCTGCGCGAACAGGGCGAGCCCGATGTTCGCCGGCGTCGCCGGCATGGCGAACGGCTGCACGGACTGGCCGAAGCCGTCGGCCGCGACGCCGAGCGTCACCGCCGACAGCGGATCGACGAGCACGGTTACGCCGAGTGCCGGCAGCGACGACTGGCCGAGCGCCAGCGCGAGCAAACCGAAGCTGTTCGGCTGCGTGTTGGCCATGGCGTAGCCGAACAGCGCGTTGCCGACGCGCGGCTCGCTGTTGGCGACCAGCGTCGAGGCGCCAGCGCAGCCCGGCGTCGCAGCACCGTACGCCAGCAGGCCTTCGTCGCCGTTCCACGCGCCGTCGCCGTCGCGGTCGAGCGCGACGCGGTTGCCCTGGCCCGGAGTGACGCAGGTGAACGCCAGCGCGGCGCTGCCGGCCTGCGCCTTGCCGACCAGCTGCGCCTGCGTGAACGGCCCGACGCCGGCGGCGTCGGCGCGCCACGTCGCGGCGACCGCGTCGTACAGCAGGCCGACCATGCGGCCGTCGACGCGGCCGTGCGCGGTGACGTCGCAGTCGCCGGCCGCCGCGCGCGTCGTGGTGAGCGCGAAGGCGCTGGTCGTCGCCGCCGCCGTGGCGTTGGCCGACGTCAGCTGGAACTGGTAGCCGACCAGCGGCGCCGTGCCGGTGTCGAGCGCGTGCAGGAAGGTGACGATGTCGTCCTTCGTCGCCGACGGCCAGGGGTTGAACACCGGCAGGGCCAGGAAGCTGTTGAGCGTGTCGAGCGAGCCGTCGTGGAGGAAGCCGAAGCCGCTCTTCTGCTGGCCTGCGGTCCGGTTGAACCCGACCTTGCGGTACATGTTGCGCAGCTGCGGCACCTTCATCTGCTGCGGCTCCTGCAGGATGTTGCCGTTGACGATCAGGCCGTTGGTGCCGCTCGGCAGCGTGTGGCAGGTGTTGCAGCTCGTGCCCGTAGGCAGCACCGACCCGGCGATGTTCTGGTTGTAGGCGGTGAATCCCGCCTGCTCGTTGTTCGACGCCGGCGCCGTCCGCCGCGAGCGGTCGAGCAGCTGGTTGGGGTTCGGCGGATGCCGGATCGCCATCGCGAACTGCGCGTAGCTGTTCATGTCCGCCGACGACAGCAGGGCGCCACCCATCAGCTTGTCGAACGTGCCGTTGAACGCCTGGAAGTTGCCGCGGTCGCCGCGCCAGTGCAGGAAGCCGGTGCCCTGCATGCCGCGCAGCGTCTGCGTCGTCATCGGCCCCTTCATGGGATGGAACGGCACGATGCCGAGGCTGAACGGTAGTGGCTGGACCGGCGCCGCTTCCATCACGCCGTTCGGGTCGCCGAGGTCCCAGGCGATGCCGTCCATGTCGCCGTCGATGTGGCAGGCCGCGCACGACATCGTGCCGTTGCCCGACAGCTTGGCGTCGTACAGGAACTTGCGGCCCTCGCGCGTCGCCAGCGGCATCGGGTCGAAGGTCGCGATCGGCCGCTCGGACAGCACCGTGCGCGCGGCGGTGTCGACGACGGCCAGCGTGTCGGTCAGGCGGTTGAGCACGTACAGCCGCGGCTGGCTCGGGTGCAGCGCCAGCGCCCGCGGGCCGCGCTTCTGTCGCGTGTTGACCGTGCTGCCCGGCGTGACGCCGATCTCGATGCGCGCCTGCACCGCGCCTGCGAGGTCGAGCACGCCGACGCGGTCGGTGCCGTGCGCGGCGACGTAGACGAGGCCCGCGGCCGCGTCGATGGCGACGCCGAACGGCTCGGCCAGCGCCGTGGCGAGCGCCGCCGGGTTCGGCAGCACGTTGTAGTTGAGGCCCGGGTTGAGGTCGATCGGCGTGACCACCGGCGTGGCGCCGGTCGTGATCTTCGTGACCCGGCTGTCGACCGCGTGGCCGCGCAGGCTGGGCTCGAAGCGCACGAGGTTGCGCGCCTCGATGTTGGCCACCCACAGGTCGCCGCTCGTCGGGTGCACCGCGATCGCGGTGTTGGTCGTGCCGACGCCGGGGAAGTAGCGCGTCACCGCCAGCGTCGCAGTGTTGATCTGCGCGACGTCGTTGTCCGGCAGCGTGAACGGGATCTGGCTCGCCCACGCCGGGTCGTTGGCGCGCACGATGACGCCCTGCGCCGGCGCCGCCGGCAGCGTGGGATTGGTCGGCGGCGGCGGGGCCTGCACGCCGGCCGGCAGGATCGTCGTGCCGTTGCCCGAACGCTGCACGACCGCGTAGACGCGCGAGCCGTCAGGGCTGACCGCGAGCGCGCGCGGGTCCTTGCCGAAGACCGCGACCGTGCCGAGGCTCGCGCGCGTCGTCGCGTCGAAGACGTGGATCTGGTCGGTCGTCGCCGCGCTGACGAAGGCCTTGCCGGCGGCGAACACGACGTCGCTCGGCTCGTCGACGACGCGCAGCGTGTCGATCACGCGGCGCTCGGGCACGCTGACGATGCTGACGCTGTCCGACAGCAGGTTGGTGACCCACACCTCGTCGCGGGTGCGCGGTTGCACCGACACCGGCTCCATGCCGACCGGGATTTCGGCCAGCAGGAACGGCTGCGACGGGTTGCGCAGGTCGAAGACGCACAGCCGGCCGCCGACCGTGTCGGCGACGAACAACCGGGTGCCGTCGGGCGCGAGCCGCAGCGGCTGGACCGGACCGCTTTCGTAGTTCGCGAACGACTGCGTTGCCGCGGTCGATGCGACGGCAAGGGCGAAGAATGCCCCGAGGTGGTGGTGCATGGGCGCCTCCGAGGAAGGGACGCGCAAGGGTTTCACGTGCGCATCCGCCGGTCAAACCCCCGCCCCGAGTTTTCGCCGGTCCGAACACGACGCCGGGATGCCGCCGCAGCCTCGCCCGACGCCCCTGCCAGCGACGGCCGGAACGGCTACCGTGGCGCGTCGCCGCTGCTTGGTTGCCGCGGCCGTCCCCGATCGCATCGACCACCATGCCCAACTCCCGCATCCTCGTCGCCTTCGCGCTGGCGCTGACCGCCGGCGGCCTCATCGCCCAGACCAAGCAGCTGACGCTGCCCGACAACCACTACCTGTCGGAGAGCCCCACCCAGCTCGGCAACACCGGCTCCGGCATCTGGTGGCGCGCCGCCGGCCCCAGCCGCTTCCAGATCGTCTACGACGCCAGCCACTTCCTCGGCAACTCGGGAGTGACCGGCCCGATCACGCTGACCAAGATCAAGTTCCGCGGCGAGGACGCCGAGGCCAACCTCGGCGGCCAGGTATACACGGGAGTCAACGTACAGGTCGGCTCGACGTCGCTCGCGGCCGGCGGACTCAGCACGACGTTCGCGACCAACCTCGCGACAGCCGCGCAGAACACCACGACGATGAGCGCAGTCGGCACGACGACCGTCACCGTCGCGCCGTCGCTCGGCTCGCTGCCGAACAACTGGAACATCGAACTCGACCTCGTCGCGATGGGCATCGCGACGACGTTCAACCCGCTCGGCTCCGAGCCGAACCTGCTGCTCGACGTCACGATCCCGGCGGCGCCGAGCAACGCCCCGCCGCTGGCGTTGATCCTGCGGCCGACCCCCCCCGGCACGCTGGCGCAGATCCGCGGCCAGGGCTTGCCGGCGACCACGACGACGGCGACCACCGGCACGCTCAGCGGCATCCCGCTCGTCGTCGGCGTCGATTTCATCGGCCCGGGCGGCTACACGACGGTGGTGCCGGCGACCAACGAAGCCTTCGGTGGCGCGTGCGGCGGCAGCGCGTCGAGCTTCTACCAGGGCTTCGTCAACGGCCAGCAGTTCGACCTCGGCGCCGGCCTCACCATGCTGCCGGACAGCTCGAGCGCACCGACGTCCTACACCGTGATCTCGGGCGCGCCGGCGCCGGACCTCACCAAGGTCAACGCCTCGCCCAACCTGATCCTCGACGACGCCGTGGTGAGCTTCCCGCTCGGCTTCACCTTCCCGTTCCCCGGCGGCTCCACGCAGACGATCGTGCCCAGCACCAACGGCTTCATCTGGCTCGACCCGCTGATGACCGACAATGCCTTCGCCGCCGTCGCCGCGCGCCTGCTCGGCGATCCGGTGACCGGCACGACGGCCCCGCTCTACAGCGGCGGCCGCCTCGCGATCTACTGGACCGACCTGAACATGCAGCGCAACGTCGGCCTCAACGGCTCGGCCGGTCTGCACATCCAGGTCGACACGTCGGGTGGCGCTGGCAACAACGTCTGCTACGTCACGTGGTGGGACGTCGCGACGTTCAACGTCGTCGGTGGCACCGGCGTGCAGGGCCACCAGCGCTGGACCTTCCAGATGGTGCTGTTCGAGAACGGCGTCGTGCAGTTCCGCTACGGCAGCGTGCCGACCTTCACCGGCGCGTCGACGGTGACCACCGACTGCTTCGCGGCGCTGGTCGGCTTCTCGCCGGGTCGCATCGGCGGCCTGACCGGCGTCAACGCCGCCGACCCGCAGAACCGCGACCTGTCGCTGGAGACGCCGTTCACGACGCGGCCCGAGGGCGGTGCTGGCAACATCGGCCAACGCGCCATCACGGCACCGAACGCCGGCGGCGGCCAGTACGGCGGCCGCCTCTACCCGGGCCAGACGGCGACGTGGAACGCCGTGAACGTGCCGGCCGGAACGGTGCTCGGCGCGCAACTGCTCGACATCGCGGCGACCCGCCCGGGCCTGCAGGTCCCGACGATCACCGCGCCGGGCTGCATGCTCAGCACCTCGACCGGAGCGACGGTGTGGGAGTTGTTCGTGCTGCCGACCGCCACGGCCACCGGCACGGTGTCGTTGGCGGTTCCGACGGGCCTCTCGGGCGTGACGCTGTACTCGCAGTTCGTCACCCTCGGCGGCCTGTTCGGCGCGCCCGACCTCGTGACGTCGTCGAGCAACGCGATCCAGCAGGTCATCGGCCTGAACTGATCGCCGGTTCGCCGCCGCACCGCGGCGAACGAGCAGCGGCCGTTACTCCTGCAGGTTGCCGCCGCCGTCGTCCCACGGCGGCTCGCCACCGGCGTCGCCCGGCACCTCGGGCTCCTTGGGCTTGGGCGCGCGGTCCTCGGGGTTGACCTGCACGACGCGACCGCCGAAGGCGCCGAGGACCCGTTTGGTCGCCACCCCCGGCTCGACCTTGGCAGGCGGCGCCGCGGGCGCGCCGCCAGCGCCCTCGGCGGGCAGGCGCCACTCGATGCGCAGGGATCGTCCCGCGGCGGCGCCGATCGCCTGCGCGAGGTCCTGCTGCACGCCGGCCGCCGCGAGGCGGTCGGCGTACATACGGCGCTCGGATTGCAGCGTCACCACGAGGCGGCCGTCGGCATCGGGACCGGTGAAGTTGCACTGTTCGAGCGTGCCCTGCAGCAGCGGCCGGTCGGCCAGCGCGGCGAGCACGCGGACCCTCAGGTCCGCGCTGGCCGACGGCGGCGGCGCGGCGCTGACGGCGCCGGCTGGCGCCGCCGCGCCGGCCGGACGGGCCGGACCCGACCCCGCGCCGGCAGCCGCCGGCCGCGCGCCGGCGCCGAACTGCGGCTTCGCTGGACCGGCGGGCGGCGCGCTGCCGCCGGCGCGCAGTTCGGCGATCAGGTCGCCGAGTGCTGGCAGCGTGCCGGCCTCGGCCATGCGCACCATCGCGACCTCGAACACCACGCCGCGGTCCTCCAGCCGGCGCAGGCGTTCGCGGCCGAGCAGGCCGGCGTGCACCATCGCATCGAGCCGTTTGTCGTCGGTGGCGGCGGCGAGCGCCTGCAGGCGGGCGCGCAGCGCGCCGGCCAGCGGCACGAGGCCGGAGTCGGCGCCGTCGATGCGCAGCAGCAACAGCCAGCGCAGCACCTCGACGATCTCGCCGAGCGCCTCGCGCTCGTCGGCGCCCTGCTCCTGCAGCGTGCGGGCGAAGTGCACGCCGGCCTTGGCGTCGCCGGCGAGCAGGCGTTCGACCACTTCGACGACCGCGTCGAGGCCGACGCGCGCGACCAGCGCGCGGTAGGCGGCGAGGTCGAACTTCGCGCCCAGTTCGCGCGCCAGCGGCAGCACGCGTTCGAGCGCCGTCTCGGCGTCGCGCACGCCGCCGCGCACCGACATGGCGATCTCGGCGAGCACGTCGTCCGGCACCGCCACCTTCTCGGCGGCGGCGATCGCGCCGAGCCGCCGCTTCAGGTCGTCCTCGCCGACGCGCTTGAACAGCAGCACCTGGCAACGCGAGCGGATCGTCTCGGGCACCTTGTGCAGTTCGGTCGTCGCCAGCACGAACACCACGCCCGGCGGCGGCTCCTCCAGCGTCTTCAGGAACGCGTTGAACGCGCCCTTCGACATCATGTGCGCCTCGTCGAGGATGACGACGCGGTAGCGCGACTGCATCGTCGCGAACGCCGTCGTCTCGCGCAGCCGGCGGATGTCGTCGACGCTGTTGTTGCTGGCGGCGTCGATCTCCAGCACGTCCGGGTTGTTGCCGGCGAGGATCGACGTGCACGACGCGCACGTGCCGCACGGCTCCGGCGTCGGGCCCTTGGCGCAGTTCAGGCAGCGCGCCAGGATGCGCGCCGAGGTCGTCTTGCCGACGCCGCGGCTGCCCGAGAACAGGAACGCGTGCGGCACGCGGCCCTGCTGCAGCGCCACGCGCAGCGACTGCAGCACCTCCTCCTGCCCGACCATCTGCTGGAACGTCGTCGGCCGGAACCGGCGGGCGACGACCTGGTACGGGGTGTCGTTCGGCGCAGCGCTCGCGTCCATGGCCGCAGTGTGCGCCAAGCGCCGGGGCAGGGGAAGCGCCAGCCCGCCCGCGACCGGCCGGGTCAGCGCACCAGACCGCCGACCGGCGGCGCGACGTCGAGCGGGAAGGTCCAGCCCGACCAGCCGTGCAGCCACACCGGCAAGCCGGCGAGCGCCGCGAGGTTCGGGATGGCGAAGGGGAACGTCGCCTGACCGCCGGCGTCGGTCAGCCCGAACGCGACCTCGAAGGAGCCGCCGAGCGGCGCGCCCCACGGCTGCGTGGTGAACGGCAACGGCGTCGACGCGATCGCGTGGCTGAGGTGCACGCCGACCGGCGCGAGCGGTTCGGCGCGGTAGCCGACGGCGAGCGTGCCGCCGCGGACGACCGGCCCCCCGCGCTGCGCGCCCAGGCCCGAGGTCACCGCTGCCGGCAGGCACGCCGGCGTGTTCGAAGCGACGCGCGCGAGGCGGGCCGCGCCGGCGCCGAGGACGGCGCACGACGCGCCGCTGCCGGCGCCGCGCTGGATCGTGCAGTCGGTCGCGAACAGCTGCCCCGCGGCGGACGTGTCGACGCCGGCGCCGCCCGCCTGCGTGCTGCTCGATCCGCCGACGAACACGCTGTGGTTCGCGTGCAGCATCCCCTCGATCCACGCCGCCGGCAGCGGGAAGCCGAGCGCCCACGAACCGGTGAACGCCGACTGGCTCACGGTCGCGCGCCCCGAAACGCGCAGCATCGGCCCCTGCGACGTCACGTTCTGCAGGTGCACGACGGCCGCCGGGCCGACGCGCAAGCTGCCGTTGGCGAACCCCTGCGACGCGGCCAGCGTGCAGTCCTCGAACACCGCGTCGGAGGCCACCAGGACTTCCGGATGCGCGCTGGGGAACGTCCCGGCGGCCGGCAGCAGGAAGGCGAGGCCGACCACGTGGATCGTCTGACCGGCCGGCGCGGCGAACTGCACCGACGTGCCGATGGGCGGGAACGGGTTGCCGCTGACGAGGTCGATGACGACGGCGCCAGGGCCGGCAGGCCGCAGCGTCACGCCGACGCCGCACGAGAACGCCGGGTACGTGCCGGGAGCGATCTCGACGATGGCGCCCGGCGAGGCGACCGCCAGCGCCGCCGGGATCGACGGGAAACCGCCGGGACCGACGGTCAGGACCGACTGGGCACGAGCCGGCGCGATCGCGACGACCGACGCGCACACGCAGGACAGCAAGATCGTTCGCATGGTGAGCGGCCGCGCGCGGGCGGCGCGGCGATGCCGCCGGCAACGAATCGGCTCGCCGATTGTGCGCGCCCGCTGCGGTCGCTACAACGTCCCGCCCATTCTCCGCCCAGGAGCCTCGGACCCCGGTCCGGCGCGAGCAAGCGGCTGCGTGGAGAGGTGACCGAGCGGCTTAAGGAGCTCGCTTGGAAAGCGAGTGCAGCCCACAAGGTTGCCGGGGGTTCGAATCCCCCCCTCTCCGCCAGTTCTCGCACGGTTCGCGAAGGTGGGGTCCGCCGGGTCCCGGGCAAGGGAGCGGCGTGAACCTGGTCAGATCCGGAAGGAAGCAGCCATAAGCGTGCAGCTTCTTGTGCCCGGGGCGCCTGGCGGGTTCCACCTTCGCGAGCCGGGCGGGACGTTTCCCGCCCGGCAGCGCCGAACCGCGCACTGCCTCAAACCGCGGCGTCGCCGCCTTCGCCACCGCCGCCCACTGCCGGGCCGCGCCCAACGCGCGCAGCGCCCGCGCCCGCCGCCGCCAGATAGCGCCGCGGCAGCGCCGCGCGCAGCAGCGTCGTCACTTCGTACGCCGAACCGCCGGGCTCGACGCGCTCTTCGGCGGCGATGCACTCGCCGCCCTGCGCGCCGAGCAGCACGACCTCGTCGCCGAGCGACGCGCCCGGCACGTCGGTCACGTCGACGATCGTCTGGTTCATGCTGACGGCGCCGACGACCGGCGCACGCACGCCGCGCACGAGCACCGGCGCGCCACCCCAGCGCGCGCGCGGCAGGCCGTCGGCGTAGCCGAGCGGCACGAGGCCCAGGCGGCTCGCGCGCGCGCAGACGAACGCGCCGCCGTAGCCGACCGGCGCGCCGGCCGGCAGGTCGCGCAGGCCGACGAGCCGCGCCTTCAGCGCCAGCGCCGGCCGCAGCGCCAGCGGACCGCGGGTGCCGGCGCCGTGGAACGGATCGAAGCCGTACAAGCCGCCGCCGATGCGCACGGCGTCGAGCCGGGCCTCCGGCACGGTGAGCGCGCCGAGCGTGTTGCATGCGTGCCGCCGGGCCCCGCGCAGCGACCGCACGGCGTCGACGGCGGCGTGGAAGGCGGCGAGCTGCGCCCGCATCGTCGCGCCGTCGGCGACCGACGTGGCGGCGAAGTGCGTGTAGACGCCGGCTACCGTCAGCCGGCCGCGCTGCGCGAGCCGGTCGACGAACGCGCCGAGCGCGTGCGGGGCGACGCCGTGCCGGCCCATGCCGGTGTCGACCTCGATCTGCACCGGCAGGTACCGCCGCGTCGCCGCCGCCAGCGCCTGCGCCAGTTCGACCGTCGCGACGGTGGCGAGGAGCCCGTGCTGCACGACGAGCCCCGCTTCCCCTGGCGCGGTCGGGCCGGCGACGAGGATCGGCGCGGTGACGCCGGCGGCGCGCAACTGCGCGCCTTCGTGCACGTTGGCGACGGCGAGCTCGCTGGCGCCGTGCTGCAGCGCCGCGCGCGCGCAGGCGACCATGCCGTGGCCGTAGGCGTTGGCCTTGACCACGGCGACGAGGCGGCAATCCGCGGGCAAGAGAGTACGGAACGCGCGCACGTTGTGCGCGACGGCGTCGAGGTCGACGTCGACCCACGCCGGCGTCGACAACGCCGGCGCTGCTTCGATGGGGATCCGCAGCATGCCCTGACCGCGCGGCGCACTGTACCGGCGCGGGCGCCGGTTTGCGCCCGGCGACAGCCGCGCCGGCGTGGACGGCCACATGCGCGCCCGCGATGCTCCCCCACGACCGCAAGCAACTCCTCAACCCCAACGGCCCCATGACCGATCGTCCGCCGCACTCCGCCGGCCGCCGCCGCGCCGCCCGCGCGTTCGCCGGCCTGCTCGCCGTCCTTCCCTTCGCCTGCACGCCGATGACCGACCCGAACCCTGCCGCGCCCGCCGCCACCGACGACCCCTACCTGTGGCTCGAGGACGTCGGCGGCGACAAGGCGCTGGCCTGGGTGCGCGCGCAGAACGAGGTCAGCAAGAAGCAGCTGACCGAATCGGCGTCGTTCGCCCAGACGCAGGCCCGCATCCTGGCGATCCTCGACAGCAAGGAGCGCATCCCCTACGTCGGCAAGCAGGGCCCGCACCTCTACAACCTGTGGCAGGACGCGCAGAACCCGCGCGGCCTGTGGCGCCGCACCACCGCCGACTCGTACCGCACGGAGCAGCCGGCCTGGGAGGTCGTGCTCGACCTCGACGCGCTCGGCAAGCAGGAGGGCGAGAACTGGGTGTGGAAGGGCGCCAGCTGGCTGCTGCCCGACCGCGACCGCGTGCTGCTGTCGTTGTCGCGCGGCGGCGCCGACGCCAGCGTGGTGCGCGAGTTCGACGTCACCAAGAAGCAGTTCGTCGCCGACGGCTTCACCCTGCCGGAGGCGAAGAGCACGGTCGGCTGGCAGGGCCGCGATGCGATCTACGTCGCCACCGACTTCGGCCCCGGCTCGCTGACGACGTCCGGCTACCCGCGCGTCGTCAAGCGCTGGCAGCGCGGCACCCCGCTCGCGTCGGCGACGACGGTCGCCGAGGGCAAGCCGGACGAGATCTACTGCTACGCCTTCCGCGACCAGACCGTCGGCTTCGAGCGCGACTTCGTCTACCGCGGCCTCACGTTCTACACCAACGAGCTGAGCTGGCTGCGCGGCGGCGTGGCGCAGAAGCTCGACAAGCCCGACAGCGCCAACGCCGGCGTGCACCGCGAGTGGCTGCTGATCGAGCTGCGCGACGACTGGACGGTCGGCGGCGCCACCTACAAGGGCGGCTCGCTGCTCGCCTGCCGGTTCGACGACTTCGTCGCCGGCAAGCGCGCGTTCGACGTGCTGTTCGCGCCGAGCCCGACGACGTCGCTGAGCGGCTGGTCGGGCACGAAGAACCACCTGCTGGTCAGCACGCTGGAGGACGTCAAGTCGCGCGTGACGACGTGGACGTTCGCCGGCGGCAAGTGGCAGAGCGCGCCGCTGCCGGGCCTGCCCGAGTTCGGCGCCGTGGGCGCGACCCCGGTCGACGACGAGGAGGGCGACGACTACTGGCTGACGGTGACCGACTACCTGACGCCGACGAGCCTGTGGCAGGGCACGATCGGCAAGGGCGCGGCGACGCAGTGGAAGAGCCTGCCGAAGTTCTTCGACGCCACCGGCCTGCGCGTCGAGCAGCGCTTCGCCACCTCGGCCGACGGTACGCGCATCCCGTACTTCCTGGTCGCGCGCCAGGACCTCGCGCGCAACGGCGCGAACCCGACGCTGCTGTACGGCTACGGCGGCTTCGAGGTGTCGCTGACGCCGGGTTACAGCGCCTCGGTCGGCGCGTCGTGGCTGCAGAAGGGCGGCGTCTACGCGGTCGCCAACATCCGCGGCGGCGGCGAGTACGGCCCGCGCTGGCACCAGGCGGCGCTCAAGCAGAACCGCATGAAGTGCTACGAGGACTTCGCCGCGGTCGCGCGCGACCTGATCGCGCAGAAGGTCACCTCGCCGCAGAAGCTCGGCATCCAGGGCGGCAGCAACGGCGGCCTGCTGATGGGCAACATGACGACGCTCTACCCCGAGCTGTTCGCCGCCGTCGTCTGCCAGGTGCCGCTGCTCGACATGAAGCGCTACCACAAGCTGCTCGCCGGCGCGTCGTGGATGGGCGAGTACGGCAACCCGGACGCGCCCGAGGAATGGGCGTGGCTGCAGCGCTGGTCGCCGTACCAGAACGTCAATAAGGGCGTGACGTACCCGCGCGTGCTGTTCACCACGTCGACGCGCGACGACCGCGTGCACCCCGGCCACGCGCGCAAGATGTTCGCGCGCATGCAGGAGCAGGGGCACGACGTCCTCTACTACGAGAACATCGAGGGCGGCCACGGCGGCGCGGCGGACAACAAGCAGGCCGCGTTCATGAGCGCGCTCAGCTTCGAGTTCCTCTGGCGCGTGCTCGGCGGCTGACGGGCCGCTGGCTGACGCGCGCCCGGCTCACGGTCGCGCCAGCAGCGGCGCGGTCGTCGCCATGGCCTTCTGCTTGCCGCCGACGACGAACCGGTGCACGCGGCCTTGCCAGTCGCCGGCCCACGCGGTGTCGCCGTCCGGGCCGAAGGCCACGCCGTACAGCCACTCCCCCGCCGCCGGCGACTTGCCGATCTGCTTGCCGGCGGCGCTGACGACGATGCGGCCGTCGCTGCCGCAGCTGGCGACGCGGCCCTGCGGCCCGACGGCGACGGCGAGCGCCTGCCCGTCGTGCGCCGCGAGCTTCCACGCTTCCTTGCCGCTCGCGACGTCGAAGCCGCGCACGGTGCCGTCCGCGCCGGCGGTCACCAGCACGCGGCCGTCGGGCTGGAAGGACAACGCATGCACGGCCCCCTTGTGGCCCGTCAGCGTGTCGGACAGCGCGCCGGTGTCCGTGTCCCACAGCCGCACCTCGCCACTGCGGTCGGCGGCGGCCAGCGCGTTGCCGTCGGGCGCGAACTGCAGTGCCAGCACGAAGTCCTCGTGCGCGCCGACGAAGCGTTCGCCGCCGTCGGCCTGACCGAACACGACGACGCGCTTGCCGGAGCCGCCGAGCGCCACGAGGCCCGCCTTGCCGTGCGCGGCGACGGCGAGCGGGACGTCGCGTTCCTTGCCGAAGGCGCCGACGCGCGCGCCGGTGGCGACGTCGAAGACGACCGCGTTGCCGCGGCGGCCGGGTTCGCCGGCGGCGACGACGACCTGCAGGCCGTCGGCCGCGAACGCGACGCCGTCGACGTGCGCGTCGTCGATCGCCAGCACGCCGAGCGGCTGCAGCGCCCGGTCGCACAGCAGCGCCTGTCCGAGGCCGGGCAGCGCCAGCACCGGCGCGTTGGGGCTCTGCGCCAGCGCCTTCAGCGGCGCCGGCCGCGCCGGCGAGCGCAGCGCGACCGGCGGCAGGCCCTGCGGCACCGGTCCCGACGGCAGTGTCGCCGCCGACGCCTTGGCCTTGGCCTTCTCGGCGCGTGCGGCGAGGAACGCCTTGGCCTGCGCCTTGGTCTCGCACGCACCCTGCTCGATCCAGGCCTTGAGCAGGTCGGTCTGTTCCTTGGTCAGCGACTCCTCGCCGCGCGGCATGAACGGCCGCTCCTGCTGCGTGACCATGCGGTAGAGCCGGCTCTGGTCGGGCTCGCCAGGCACGATCGAACGCCCCGAGCCGCCGCCTTCGCGCAGGCTGCCGAACGACGTGACGTCGAGGCCGCCCTTCTTGTCGCTCGGCTCATGGCACGACGAGCAGCGATCCTGCAGCAGCGGTTCGACCGCGGCCCAGTCGACGAGCGCGGCGTTGGCGACGTTGGCGGCGGCGGCGGCGGGCGCGGCGGCGGGTGCGGGCGCGGCGGCGGGCGCGGCAGCGGCCGGGGCCTTCGCGTCGGCGGGCTTCGCGTCTGCTGGCTTCGCCGCCGCAGCCTCGGCGTCGGTGGGCTTGGTTGCCGCCGGCTTGGCCTCGGCCGGCTTGCCATCGGCTGCCTTCACGTCGACCGGCTTGGTCGTCGCCGGTGGCGGCCCAGCCACCGCCGTCAGCGCCTTGCCGCGCAGCAGCGCCTCGACCTGCTGCAAGCGCGCGATCTCGTCGCGCACGCGCTTGCCCTCGGCGTCAGCCGCCGCCGCCTGCTCGTCGAGCGCGCGGGCCTGCGCCCGCAGCGCCTGCGCCTTGGCGTCGGCCTGCTTCGCCGCGGCTTCGAGGCCGGCGGCGCGCGCCGCCCAGGCCTTCGCATCGACGGCGCCGAGTTCCTGCAGCAACTGCTGCAACCGCGCGGGATCGACGGCCGGTTCCTGCGCGCACAGCGGCGTTGCGCACAGCGCGGACCACGACAACAAGGCGAAGGTGCGGAGCATGGCGGCAGTGAGGATCCGTGCGTTCAGTGCTGGAAGAGGAACTCGCGCGAGTTGAGCAGCGCCCAGAAGACGTCCTGCCACGACGCCGCCACGGCCTTGGCGTCACCGGCCTCGGCGACGAGGCCGAGCAGGTGCGCGCGCTCGTCGGCGCGCGGCAGGCGGCAGTACGCGGCGAGGAACAGTTCGTCGAGCAGCGCGTCCGGCGGCGTCTTCGCCTGCAGCAGGCGCTGCAGCCGGCCGTCGCGGGCCGCGACCTTGGCGGCGATGGTGTCGCCGTTGACGAGGTGCAGCGCCTGGCCGAGCGTCGGCTCGTCGCGCCGGTCGCACGTGCAGGCGCTCTCGCGCGCCGGCCCGCCGAAGACGTCGAGGAAGCGCACGTTGTCGCGGCCGCCGGCGATCGCAGCGGCGGGCGCGCCGAGCGGCAGGCCGGGGTACTTCGTCGGCGCACCGGTCGCCGCGCCGATGGCGTCGAGCAGTTGCTCGGCCGACAGCCGGCGCACCATGTTGCCGGCGAACAGCGCCTCGGGCGGGTTGCTCGGATGGCGCGCGAGCTGGTAGCTGCGGCTGGTGCACAGCGCGCGGTAGACGGCGCGCACGTCGAAGCGCTCCTCGACCAGCAGCGCGGCGAGGTCGGCCAGCAGTTCGGGGTGCGACGGCGGGTTGCTGATGCGCACGTCGTCGACCGGCTCGACGAGGCCGCGGCCGAACACACGCGCGAACGCGCGGTTGGCGACGTTGGCGGCGAACCACCGGGTGTCGGGCGCGACGAGCCAGTCGGCCAGCGCGCGCCGCCGGTCGGTCCCCGCGGCGATCGTCGCCGGCGCGCCGCCGAGCGGCCGCGGCGCCGCGATCGCCTCGTTGCGTTTGTTGCGCACCTCGCCCGCGCGCCGGTCCCAGACGATCCACTCCGAACCGTCGTCGGCGCGCTTGCGGCCCACCTGCGCGAAGTACGCGGCGAAGCCGTAGTAGTCGTCCATCGTCCAGTTCTCGAACGGATGGTTGTGGCACTGCGCGCACTGCAGCCGGATGCCGAGGAGGTTCTGCGCCACGTGCTCGCCGTGCAGGTGCGGCTGGTCGGCGGCGAGCCAGAAGCCGGCCGCCGGCGCGCCATAGGTCGCGCCTTCGGCGACCAGCAGGTCGCGCACGACCGCGTCGAACGGCCGGCCGTCGACGAACGCCTGCCGCAGCCAGCCGGCCAGCTCCGCCGCGCCCTTGGCCTCCATGCGCTCGGCCGCGACGCCGAGCACCTCGGCCCACTGCATCGCCTGCACGTCGGCGAACTCGGGCCGCTGCAGCAGCGCATCGACGAGGCGCGCGTGTTTGTCGGCGGCCTGGTCGGCGACGAACGCCCGCGTCGCCTCAGGCGTCGGCAGCAGGCCGATCAGGTCGAGGTGCACGCGGCGCACGAAGACCTCGTCGCTGCAGACGTCGGCCGGCGCCACGCGCATCGCGCGCAGCTTGTCGTGGATGCGTTGGTCGACGAAGTTGGCGGCGGCGACGTCGGGGAACGTCCACGGCCGATCGTCGGCCAGCACGGCGAGGCGCGCGGTCGCCGCGAGGCCGCCGAAGCGCGCCAGCAGCACCGCCTCGCCGGGCGCCTTGGCCTCGGCGCGGCGCTGGCCGACGGCCACGGCGACGTCGTCGCTGCTGCTCCAGACCGCGAGGTCGGTGACGTCGCGGTCCGCGCCACCGTCGTAGTGCGCGACGACGCGCAGCGGCACGGTCGCACCGACCAGCGCCTGCGCGCGGCCCGGCAGCGCCTCCAGGCGCGCGAGCTTCGGCGCACTGGCGACGTCGTCCTGCGCGCCGGCGGCGATCCACTCGCGCACGCGCCGCCAGCCGTCGCTGTCGGGCAGCAGGCGCTTGCCGCCCTGGTGCGGGACCAGGCCAGCGCCCTTCAGCAGCACGAGGCTGCGCTCGGGCTCGGCGAGGTCGATGCGGCGACCGCGCAGTTCGCGCGTCAGCACGCGATGGTCGACCGCCGGATCGTAGGCGAACAGCGACAGGCCGAAGCCGTTCTTGCCGACGGCGGCGCCGTGGCAACCACCGGAGTTGCAGCCGGCGTGCGTGAACACCGGCAGCACGTCGTTGGCGAAGCTGACGGCAGCGGCCGCGCGCGCGTTGCGCACGACGACCGGCACGCACGCTTCGACGCCATCGACGACGAGCCGCAGCGTCGCCTCGCCGTCGGCGAGCGGCGCCAGCGCGAAACCGCCGTCGGCGCGTTCGACCGCGGCGATGCCGGCGGGCTCGATCGTCGCGGTCGCGACGTCGAACGCATCGCGCGCGAACCCGCTCGCGGTCCATCCGACCAGCGCGACGTTGGCGCGATCGCCGCCGTGGTCGAGTTGCACCGCGGCCGGTTGCGGCTCCAGGCGCGCGAACTGCTGCGCGGTGAGCGCCGCCGACGTGGCGGCGGCGAGCAGCGCACCGACGATGCCGCGCAGCGGGCTCACAGGCGGCCTCCGGCGCGCGGCGCGCCTGCGGCGCCCGCGGCACTGCCGGCGGCCGTGCGCCGCTTCTTGGCGTCGATGCGCAGTTCGCCGAACGGCAGGCGGTGCAGCACCGGCCGGCCCTGCTCGTCGGGCAGTTGCAACTCGACGGCCAGCCCACCGTGCCGCCCTGGCGCAGCGTCGTCGGCGAGCAGCAGGCGCAGCCGCAGTTCCGCGGCGTCGGCTGGCAGTTCGACCGGCTCGCATTGCACGCCGCGCGGCAGGTTCCCCACGCTGGCGACGGCGACGCCGCGCTGGCCCTGCGCGCGCGTGACCGCCAGCGCCGCCGCGACGGCAGTGCCCTGCGCGCCGCGCACCTCGGCGCGGGCGAGCTCGGCCCACGGCGCTTCGACGCGCACGTCGAACCACGGCAGCGCCTGCTCGACGACGACGTTGCCCAGGCGGGCGCTGGCGACCAGGGCCACCGGGAACGTGCCGAGGCCCGCGCCGGCCGACGCTTCGATCGGCAGCAGGACTTCGTGCTGGCCGACGTCGAACTGCGCCTGCCCGGCGCTGAGCCCCGGCGGCAGCCAGACGGCGCGCACGCGCACCCGCAGGTCGCTGCGCTGCGGCAAGCCGAGCCGCACCGGCACGCGCAGCAGGCCGCCGCGCACCAGCGGCACGAGCGGTTCCGTGACGGCGAGCGCGAAGGGCGCGGGCGCGGTGACGGCGAGCGGCAGCTTGCGCTGCGCGAGCTGCACCAGCGGCGTGTCGTTGCGGCCGAGCAGCAGCGCCTGGACCTGCTGCCACGGCCGCGCGTCGAGCGCGCCGTCGGCCGCCAGCACGCCGCCGCGCGCCTCTGCGCCGACGAGGGGCGCGTCCGCCGTCGCTTCGAAGCGCACCGCCACCGGCTGGCCCGGCAGCTGCGGCCCGACCGTCGCCGCGACCCCCGGCGGCAACTCGGCGAACACGAGCCGCTGCGCGTCGTCCAGGTTCTGCCGCAGCACGATCGCGGTGGCGACGCCGCCCTGCGGCACGGCGACCACCGGATCGCCGAGGCGCGCGACCTGCAGCGACCGCTTCGGCGCCCGCTCGCGCGGGCCCGCTTCGAGCCGGAAGAAGTGCGCCGGCGAGCCGCGCCGCAGCAGGTCGCGAACCTCGAGCACGTACTCGCCGTCGGCCGCCGGCGCAAAGCGCACGACGCTGTCCATGCCGGCGGCGTCGTCGTTGCTCGCCAACACACGGTCGTCGGCGCCGCGCACGATCAGCACCGGATCGAGCGCGGACCGCAGCGAACGCGCGATCACGCGCACTTCGACTTCTTGGCCCTTCACGCCGCGCACGTGGAAGCGCACCGGCGCGCCGTCGTCGGCGACGACGCCATCGACGCTGCCCGGCAGATCGAACCAGCGCTTGCCCTTGTCGTCGGCGACGGGCGCGCGGTTCGGCGGGCCGCCGACGCGCAGCGGGATCGGCGTCGGCGAAGCGCCGTCGGCGAGTTCCGGCGTCCACCACAGCACCTCGCGGCCGTCGTCGGGCAGCGTCACGCTGGCGCGCGGCGCCGCTGCGAGGTCGGCGCGGCCGTCGCGCAGCGCCACGTCGAGCACGGCGCCAGGCGCGCCGCCGGCGGGCACGGCGCCGAGCGGGCGCGGCATGCGGCCGAGGTGCAGGCGGTAGACCCCGTCGCGGCCGTCGCCGGGCACCGCGCCGTGCAGTTCGACGACGTAGGCGCCGGCGATCGCCGCGTCGAACGCAAGCCACGGGTCGCGCAGGCCGAGCGGCGTGTCGTCGGCCGTCGCGACGCAGGCGCCGTCGGGGCCGCGCACCGCGAGCCGCAGGTCGAGCGGCGCCTGCCCGAGGCGCATCGCCTCGACCTCGGCGACGACGCGCGCGCCTTGCGGCACGTCGAGCGTGTAGCGGTCGATCTCGCCATCGCGCAGCGCGCCGTCGACGGTGACACCGAGCGGCACGGCCATCGCGGCGTCGCCCTGGCGTTCTTCGCGCAGCGACGGCAACGCGCCGACGTGGAAGGTCAGCAGGTTCGACAGGCCGAGCGCGGACCGCGCGCGCAGCCGGTGCGCGCCGAGCCGACAGTCCGGGGCCGCCCGCAGCGTGACGACGCAGCGGTCGGCCGCGGGCTTCACGGCGACGACCGCGAGGCCCGGCTAGTCGAAGTGGACTGCGACGGTGTCGCCGACGCGCTCGCCCCGCAGGGGGACGACGACCTCGACGCCCCGGGCGCAGCCGGCGGGCGACAGCGAGGCCAACCGCGGCGCGGGCGCTTGCGGCAGCGCCGCGGCGGCCACCGCGACGGCAGCGACGAGGCTCATGCGAGCAGCGCCGGCAGCACGCGGCCGTCGCGGACGAGGTCGATCGGGCGGTCGCCCGGCGCGAGCAGTCGCTTCGTGGGATCGATGCCTAGCAGCGTGAACAGGCTCGCCGCGAGGTCCGCCGGCCGCACCGGGTCGGCGGCCGGCTCGGCGCCGGCGGCGTTGCTGGCCCCGACCACCGCGCCGGCGCGGAAGCCGCCGCCGGCGAGCACGACCGAGAACACCTTGCACCAGTGGTCGCGGCCGGCGTCGGCGTTGAGCCGCGGCGTGCGGCCGAACTCGGTGGTCAGCAGCACCGCCGTCGTCGCCAGCAGACCGCTGCCCGCGAGGTCGTCGACCAGCGCGGCGAGCGCCTGGTCGACGTCGGCCATCGCCGTCGGCAGGTTGTTGACCAGTTGGCTGTGGTGGTCGAAGCCGCCGCGCGGCACGGCGACGTAGCGCACGCCGGCGGCGACGAGGCGGCGCGCCAAGAGGCAGCCCATGCCGAGCGGCCGGCGGCCGTAGCGCTCCTTTTGCGACTCGGGCTCGGCGGCGAGGTCGAAGGCGGCGCGCGCGGTCGGCGAGTCGATCAGCGCGTAGGCCTGCTGGTAGTACGACTCGATCGCGCGCACCGCGTCGGCGTCGCCGAGCGCTTCGAAGTGCGCGTCGAGCCGCTGCTGCAGCGCGCGCCGCCGGCCCAGGCGCGCGGCGTCGACGTCCTTCGGCAGCGCGAGGTCGCGCACGGCGAAGTCGCGCGCCACCGGGTTGCCGCCGACGGCGAACGGCGCGAACGCGCTGCTCAGGTAACCGGTGCCGAAGAAGCGGCCGACGCTCGGCACGCAGACGTACGCCGGCAGCTGGTTGCGGCCGCCGAGTTCGTGCGCGACGACCGCGCCGAGGCTCGGGTACTCGATCGCCGGGCTCGGCGCGTAGCCGGTCAGCACGCTGTGCTGGCCGCGGTCGTGGTCGGCTTCGGTGTGCGTGAACGAGCGCACCACGGTCAGCCGGTCGCCGACGGCCGCGAGCTTGGGCACCAGTTCGCCGAACGGCTCGCCGGCGAGCTTGGACTTGAGCGAGCCGAACGGCCCGCGGATCGCCAGCGGCGCGTCGGGCTTGGGGTCGAAGGTGTCGAGGTGGCTGAGGCCGCCTTCGAGGTGGATGTGGATCACCGCCTCGGCCTTGGCCGCGCGCCGCGTCGCCGCCGCGGCGAACAGGTCGGCCGGGCGAGCGAAGCCGAGGCCGAGGCCGGCGGCGAAGCCATCGGACAGGAAACGGCGGCGGGTGGCGTGGGTCATGGCGCAGCGGGCGAGCAGGGGGCGAAGAGCCGAGGAGCAGGCGACGGACGGATGCTGCGCCATGGTAGTGGCGACGTCCGGGCCGCGGCGTCCCACGTTCGTGGCATCTGCGCTGGCGGCGCTGCGCAGTTCGTCGGCACCGCGCCTGCGCCCCTGTGCGCACAGGCGCAACCGCAGCGCGGGCCCGCAGCGGCCGCCGCGCGCTCGTGCCGGAGCGCGGCACCGGTCGAAGAACAGTTGCGCGACAGCGGGGCGGACGGTTAACTCGCCGCCCGCCGCCGGAGAGGTGGCAGAGTGGCCGATCGCGTCACCTTGCTAAGGTGATGTACCGGAAACGGTACCGGGGGTTCGAATCCCCCCCTCTCCGCCAGCTTTTCCTCGGCCCGAGGAAGGGCTGGAGCGCACCGGTCAGGCGCTGCGACCCCACGCACCGGTGAGCCAACTCGCCATGGCGCTTCGCACCCCGCTTCCGGTCTGCCTGTGTGTGTCCCTGGCGGGCTGCGCCGGGCCGGAATTGCACCTCGCCAATCCGGACGGCCACGCCGTCTTCGTCGACGGCGTGGCGACCCCGGTGACCACCCTGCCCTACCGCTACTACGGCACGGTGCAGTGGGACGCGCTGCCGAAGGACGCCGGCGACCGCGCCGACTGGACGCGCGTGCCGACGCGCGGCGCCGTCGCGATCGCGCCGCCCGCCCCCGGCTGGCTGTTCCCGTTCGACTTCTTCGTCGAGGTCGCCGACCGCGCACTGCACGGGCGCGTCGACGCCGCCGCAACGGTGCAAGTCGACGCTGCCACGCCGGACCCGCGCGGCGAGACCGAGATCGTCAACATCGAACTGGCCCGGCTGGCGACGCGCGCCCGGGCCGCGAGGTCGAGCCGATGAACCACCTGCTGACCGGCCGCCGCCGCGCCCTCGTGCACGGCCTCGGCCGCTTCGGCGGCGGCCGCGAGGCCGTCCGCTATCTCGCCCGCCAGGGCCTCGCCGTCCGCATCGCCGACAAGAGCGCCGGCGACGACCTGCAGGCGGTGCGCGAGGCGCTCGCCGACCTGCCCGGCCTCGACTGGCAGCTCGGCCGCGAGGACGACGGCCTGCTCGCCGACGTCGACCTGTTCGTCGCCAACCCGGCGGTGCCCGACCAGCATCCGCTGCTGGCGGCGGCGCGCGCGCGCGGCGTGGCGATCACGCAGGAAGCCGACCTGTTCCTCGCCGGCTATCCCGGCCGCGTCGTCGCCGTCACCGGCACCAACGGCAAGTCGACGACCTCGACGCTGCTGCACAAGGCGCTGGCGCGCAGCGGCGTCGACGCGCTGCTCGGCGGCAACATCGGCCACAGCCTGCTCGCCGACGAGGCGCAGTGGCGGTCGCAGCAGGTCGCCGTGCTGGAGATCAGCAGCTTCCAGCTCGACCGCCTGGCGCCGACGGCGCGCGTGCACGGCGCCGTGTTCACGCGCGTGCTGAAGGACCACGTCGACCGCCACGGCACGCTCGCCGCCTACCACGCCGCCAAGGGGCGGCTGGCGCCGGCGGCGACGACGTTCGTCGTGCACGCGGCCGACGACCCGGTCGCGTCGGCGTACACGGCGACCGCGCCGCTGCGGCTGCGCTACGGCGCTGGCGCGCCCGGCCCGCACACGGCCGGCGTGCTCGACGGCTGGGTCGCACTGCGCACCGGCGACGGCCCGGCGGAACGCATCGTGCACGAGGACGCGCTGCGGCTGCTCGGCGCCTTCCAGGTCGAGAACGTCATGGCGGCGGGCCTCGCTGCCCGCCTGCTCGGCGGCACCACGACCGGTATCGGCCTCGCCATGGCGACCGCCGCCCCGCTGCCGTTCCGGCTGCAACTGCTGGCGACGCGCGGCGGCGTGCGCATCTACGACAACGGCGTCTCGCCCGAGGTCGAGTCGACGCGCTCCGCGCTGCAGGCGCTGCGCGGCCGCGTGCACTGGCTCGGCGGCGGCAAGAGCAAGGACGGCGACTACCGCGCCGTCGCCGACGCCGTGGCGCCGCACATCGCCTCGGCCCACCTGTTCGGCGCCGCGGCGCAGCCGCTGGCGGCGGCCTTCGCCGGCCGCGTGCCGGTGACGGTGTCCGAGCGCCTGCCCGCGGCCTACGCACAAGCGCTGGCGGCGGCAGCGCCGGGCGAGGCGCTGCTGTGGAGCCCGGCGTTCGCCTCGTTCGACCAGTATCCGAACTTCCGGGCGCGCGCCCAGGAGTTCCACGCGCTGGTCACCGACCGTGCGGCGGCCGCGGCGGGCGGCTAGGAGTCGACGTCACGGAACGCGTGCCGGGCGGCGCAGCCTTTCGTGACGCAGACTCCGAGGAGTCGACGTCACGGAACGCGCGCCGATCCGGTGCGCGGATTCGCGGTCGGGGCGGCGAGCCCCCGGACGCGAGGCTGCGCGCAGGGCGGCGTAGCCTTCCTTCACCCAGGCTCCTAGACTGGGGACTGCGATGGAGTACTGCACCGCATGCCAGAAGGCGATCGCGACGGTCGTCGTGATGGACCTGACCGAGGGCGCCGTGACCGGCTCCCAGCACCTGTGCCAGGCGTGCGCCGAGCAGATGGGCGTCGGGGCGCCGAAGGCGCCGAAGCTGTCGCCGGAGATCCTCGAAGACCTGCTCGGCAGCATGCAACCCGCCCGCAAGGGTCCGCGCCCGACGGCCGGATGCCCGGGCTGCGGCATGTCGGTCGCCGACTTCCGCAGCAAGGGGCGCCTGGGCTGCCCGCGCTGCTACGACGCCTTCCGCGCCGAGCTGCTGCCATTGCTGCAGCGCATCCACGAAGCCCAGGCGCACACCGGCCGGCTGCCCGCCGTCGTCGGCAGCGCCCCGCAAGCACCCGACGAACGCTCCCTGACCGACGTCCGCCGCCGCCTCGAGGACGCCGTGCGCGGCGAACGCTACGAGGAAGCGGCGCGGCTGCGCGACGAACTGCGCAAGCTCGAACGCGGCGCCACTTCCTGACCCCCGCCCAACCGACCTCCGCACCGTGAGCAAGCCGCGCAAAGGCGACAAGAACCCCGAGTTCCGACCCGGCACATGGCTCTGCGGCAAGGGCCCCGAGGCCGAGATCGCCATCTGCACGCGCGTGCGGCTGGCGCGCAACCTGCAGGGGTTCCCGTTCGCGCCGAGCCTCGACGCGGAGCCGTCGCGCCAACTGTACGACTTCATCGCCCAGCGCCTGCGCCAGGGCGGCCTGCCCGAGAACGTAGCACTGGTCGACCTGGAGTCGGTCGACGAGCTGGAACGCACCGTGCTGGTCGAGCGCCACCTGATCAGCCGCGACCTCGCCGCCAGCAAGCGACCGGCCGGCGTCGCCGTCGACGCCGAGGAGAGCGTCGCGCTGATGGTCAACGAGGAGGACCACCTGCGCATCCAGGTGTTCGCCGGCGGCCTGCAGACCGAGGCGGCCTGGCGGCGGGCCGAACGGCTCGACGACGCGCTGCTGCAGCGCCTCCCGATCGCGTGGTCGGAGGAGTTCGGCTTCCTGACCAGCTGCCCGACCAACACCGGCACCGGGCTGCGGCTGTCGGTGATGCTGCACCTGCCCGGCCTCGTCTGGTCCGACGACATCGACAAGGTCACCAACACGGCGCAGAAGATCCACCTCGCCGTGCGCGGCCTCTACGGCGAGGGCAGCCGGGCGCTCGGCGACTTCTACCAGGTCAGCAACCAGGTCACCCTCGGCCGCGACGAGGAGCAGATCCAGAACGACGTGCTGCTGGCCGTCGGCCGCATCGTGCAGTGGGAGCGCGAGGTGCGCACCGCGCTGCTGCGCGGCACCGCGCGCGTGCGCACCCTCGACCGCGTGCAGCGGGCGCTCGGCACGCTGGAGCGGGCGCAGATCCTCAGCAGCGAGGAGGCGCTCGGCTGCCTGTCGGCGCTGCGTTTTGGCATCACCGAGGACCTGCTCGACGGCTTCGACGTGGCCGCCGTGAACCGCGCGCTGCTGCTGTCGCAGCCGGGCCACCTGCAGCGCCACACGCGCGAACTGCTGCGCCCCGAGGAACGCGACCAGCGCCGGGCACAATTGCTGCGCGAGGTCCTCGGCAGCAAGCCGTGAGCCAGGATCGGCGCCGACGGCAGGCTTGAGCCGAATCGGCGCCGGACGGCGGCGCGGCGGCCAAACGCCGGTTCCATCGGGGCGATCGGCCGGCGAAAATCAGCCCGCCACCGGCCGTCAGCCTGGAACTCCAGGGCTGGTTAATCCTATATCCGGGACGTCCGATCTACCGACCGGACGGCCCGCCACACAGGATCCAAGCGCATGTTCGACCGCTTCACCGATCGCGCCAAGAAGGTCATGAGCTTCGCCCGCCAGGAAGCGATGAAGTTCAACCACGAGTACATCGGGACCGAGCACATCCTGCTCGGCCTCGTGCAGGAAGGCAGCGGGGTCGCCGCCAACGTGCTCAAGAACATGACCGTGGACCTGGAGAAGATCCGCCACGAGGTCGAGAAGATCGTCAAGACCGGGCCGTCGATGGTCCCGATGGGCCAGCTGCCCTTCACGCCGCGCGCCAAGAAGGTGCTGGAGCTGTCGCTGGAGGAGGCGAGCCAGTTGAGCCACAACTACATCGGCACCGAGCACCTGCTGCTCGGGCTGATCCGCGAGAACGAGGGCATCGCCGCGCAGGTGCTGACCAACCTCGGCGTCAAGCTCGACGAGGTGCGCGAGGAGGTGCTGGAGTTCCTCGGCGCGTCGGACAGCGGCAACGGCGGCAACGAGGAGGAAGGCGAGTCCGGCGGCGAGTCGTCGGGCGGCGGCGGCGGCCGCGGCGAGTCGTCGGGCGGGTCGCCGTCGACCGGCAGCACGCCCGCTGCCGGCGGCAAGAGCAAGACGCCGGCGCTGGACTCGTTCGGCCGCGACCTGACCGAGCTGGCCCGCGACGGCAGCAAGCTCGACCCGGTGATCGGCCGCGACCAGGAGATCGAGCGCGTCGTGCAGATCCTGTCGCGCCGCACCAAGAACAACCCGGTGCTGCTCGGCGAGGCCGGCGTCGGCAAGACGGCGATCGTCGAGGGCCTCGCCCAGCGCATCGTCAAGGGCACGGTGCCCGAGATCCTGCGCCGCAAGCGGCTCGTCGTGCTCGACCTCGCGATGATGGTCGCCGGCACCAAGTACCGCGGCCAGTTCGAGGAGCGCATCAAGGCGGTGATGACCGAGGTGCGCCGCGCCAAGGACGTCATCCTGTTCATCGACGAGCTGCACACGCTGGTCGGGGCCGGCGGCGCCGAGGGCGCGATCGACGCCAGCAACGTGCTGAAGCCGGCGCTGTCGCGCGGCGAGGTGCAGTGCATCGGCGCGACCACGCTCGACGAGTACCGCAAGTACATCGAGAAGGACGGCGCGCTGGAGCGCCGCTTCCAGACCGTCAACGTCGAGCCGCCGTCGCCCGAGCAGACGATCGAGATCCTCAAGGGCCTGCGCGACAAGTACGAGGCCCACCACCGCGTGACCTACACCGAGGACGCCTTCAAGGCGGCCGTCGAGCTAAGCACGCGCTACATCTCCGGCCGGTTCCTGCCGGACAAGGCGATCGACGTGATCGACGAGGCCGGCGCGCGCATCCGCATCAAGTCGATGACGGCGCCGCCCGACCTGCGCGAGATGGACGTGGAGATCGCCCGCCTCAACAAGGAGAAGGAGGAGGCGGTCGCCGGCCAGGACTTCGAGCGCGCGGCGGACCTGCGCGACCAGGCCTTCAAGCTCGGCAAGAAGAAGGAGGAGATCCAGCGCGAGTGGCGCGACCGCGAGAACTCGCGCGAGTCCGGCGGCGTCGTCGACGAGGAAGTGATCGCCGAGACCGTCTCCAAGATGACCGGCATCCCGCTCAACCGCCTCGATCAGGCGGAGGCGCAGCGCCTGATCAACATGGAGAAGGAGCTGGGCAAGGACGTCATCAACCAGGAGCGCGCGATCACCGCGATCGCCAAGGCCGTCCGCCGCTCGCGCGCCGGCCTCAAGGACCCGAACCGCCCGATGGGCAGCTTCGTGTTCCTCGGCCCGTCCGGCGTCGGCAAGACCTGGCTGTCCAAGTGCCTCGCCAAGTTCATGTTCGGCAGCGAGGACGCGATCATCCAGATCGACATGTCCGAGTACATGGAGAAGCACAACGCGTCCCGCCTCGTCGGCGCGCCGCCGGGCTTCGTCGGCTACGAGGAGGGCGGCCAGCTGACCGAGAAGGTCCGCCGTCGGCCGTACTCGGTGGTCCTGCTCGACGAGATCGAGAAGGCGCACCCCGACATCTTCAACATGCTGCTGCAGATCATGGAGGAAGGCCGGCTGACCGACTCGTTCGGGCGGCACATCGACTTCCGCAACGTGGTCCTGATCATGACGTCGAACATCGGCGCCAACCTGATCAAGAACAGCACCGGGCTCGGCTTCACGAAGACGGGCAAGGAAGGCGGCGCCGACAAGATGAAGGAGATGATCATGGGCGAGGTGGAGCGCCACTTCCGGCCCGAGTTCATCAACCGCCTCGACGAGCTCGTCATCTTCAACCAGCTCGGCCGCGACGACATGCAGCGCATCGTCGAGAACGAGCTCGCCAAGGTGAACAAGCGCGTCAAGCAGAAGGGCCACCTGCTCGAGGTCGACCAGTCGGTGATCGACTGGCTGATCCAGAAGTCCTTCCACGAGGACTTCGGCGCGCGGCCGCTCAAGCGCGGCATCGAGAAGCACCTCGAAGACCCGCTGTCCGAGCAGATCCTGCGCGGCGAGCTCGACAAGCCGTACACGATCAAGGCGACGGTCGTCGACGGCGAGGTGCGCTTCGACATGGTCGAACGGCCGGTCGAGGCGAAGCCGGAGGCCGCGAAGGGCGCGCCGGCCGGCGGCGACAAGAAGAAGTGACCGCGGCGCGCGCGGCGCGCCATGGCACGGGAGGGGGGGCCGCCGGCCGCCGGTCGTCGTTTCGGGCGGCCGCCGGCCGCGCGCCCCGCGTGCCACCGCCCGGATCGCCAGCATCCCAAGGTTGCAACGATGCGCCCGCGGCCGCCGCCGCGGCACGTATGCGCTCGTGCGCGACCACTACCTGATGCTGGCCCTGGCCGAAGGGCACGACGAGGCGCCTGTCGAGGCGCTGTTGCAGCCCGACCTCGAACCGGCGGCGGTGCTCGCCGACCCGCCGCGGCCGCCCGCCGTGCCGCCCCGGGTGGCGCGGCGGCTCGCCGACCCGGAGCTGGCGGCGCAGGCCAAGGCCGTCGCCGCCGCCGCGAGCGCCGCCGGCCTGCAGGTCCTGGTGCCGCCGGACTGCCCGCCCGGCCTGCAGCAGTCGCCGCTGCGGCCGCTGGCGCTGTTCGCGCGCGGCGACGTCGGCGCGCTGCACCGCGGTCCCGCGGTGGCGTTCGTCGGCAGCCGCACGCCGACGCCGTACGGCATCGACGCCGCGCGGGCGCTCGCCGCGGCGCTGGCGCGCGCCGGCGCCGTGCTGTGGAGCGGGCTCGCCCGCGGCATCGACGGGATCGCGCACGAAGCCTGCCTCGCGGCCGGCGTGCCGACCGTCGCCGTGCTGGCCGGCGGCCTCGACGCGATCTACCCGCCCGAGCACGGCGACCTCGCCGCGCGCATCGTCGCCGGCGGCGGCTGCCTGCTCGCCGAACTGCCGCCCGGCCGCCGCGCGCGCCGCGGCCACTTCGTGCGCCGCAACCGCATCCTGGCGATGGGCGTGCACGCCGTGGTGGTCGTCGAGGCGAGCCTGGCGTCGGGCGCCCTGCACACGGCCCGCGCCGCCGCGACGGTCGGCGCCGACGTCTACGCGCTGCCCGGGCCGTGGCGCAGCGAACGCAGCCAAGGCTGCCACCGGCTGCTGGCCGAAGGCGCGCAGGTGCTGGAGAGCGCCGAGGCGCTGCTGCAGGGGCTGGGCCTGCGCGCCAGCGCCGGCCCGGCCGAGTCGCTGCGGCTGGCCGCGTGCGCCGAGGAGGAGCGGCTGCTGCAGGCGGTCGGCAACGGGCCGCGTCCGACCGACCTGCTGGCGCGGGAGTGCGCCCTGCCGCGGCCGGCGTTCCTGCGCGCGCTGTTCGCGCTGGAGCAACGCGGGGCGCTCGAGCGCCTGCCCGGCGACCTGTGGCGGCGGGCCGACGGCCTCACCAACCGATGAGCAACGCCTCGAGCGCGAACATCGCGCCCACCAGCGCCGCCGACAGCAGCAGCCAGCGGCCGGTGCGCGGCACGGCGGCGGCCAACGTCGACTTGGCGGTCGCGTGACGCTGGCCGACGACCACGATCGCGACCAGGAACAGCACGAGCGCGTAGACCGCGCAGCGGAACAGCAGGCTCACGACGTCGCCTCCGACAGCTTGACCGGGAACACCGACCGCTCGGCGACGGTGTAGGCGTCGATCATCACGACGAGGTTCATCAGGCCCGCGACCGTGCACAGCACGGTGCCGAGCGCGAGGTGCTCGGGGGCTGCCTCCATGCGCAGCGGCCCGGTGACGAGCGCGGCGAACAACGAGCCGCCGCCGCAGAGGTTCTGGCCGATCCACCACACCGACGCGGTGGCGCGGTCGACCGCGTGGCCGTGCGAGACCGCGAGGCCGAGCGCGAACACCGCGAGCACCGCCGCGCCGAGCAGCGCGCCCTTGCCCGCCTGGCCGGCGCGGGCGTGGCCGAGCCCGGGCACGAGCCACGACAGGCCGGCGCACAGGGCCGGATCGGCGACCGGTGCCGGGGCGTCGTTGCCGCCGTCGCGCCGCCGGCGCAGGTCCCAGTGGCCGGCGGCCGACCAGAACGCCGCCAGCATGCCGGACGACGCGGTCAGGAAGCCGCCGAGGTGCTCCAGGGGTCGCGGCAGGCGCCACAGGCGCTCGCCGGACGGGGAACCGTCCCACGCCAGCAGCGCGCCGAGCGCATTCGCAGGCAGGTTCAACAGTTCGGGCAGCGACAGCGGCAGGCCGAACCGCGCCGCGAGCCGCAGCATCGGCGAGCCGGACTCGTCCGGCGTGATCAGCGCCCAATAGAACAACCGCTCGCCGACGAGGACCCAGCCGGCGAAGAACAGCGCCATGCAACTGGCGAAGGCCAGCGCCGCGCGCTGCCGCTGGCCGAGCTGGAACTGCAGCAGCCCCGGCACGAAACCGGCCAGGAAGACGCCCCAGCCAAGGCCGCGGGACGGATCGGGATTGCTGCGCATCGCCATGGACGGGCGGAGAGGTTAGCGGCCGCCCGGCCGCGTTGCAGCCGCCGTCGCCATTCCGTCGCACAGGCGCGCGGCGGCGGCGGCAGCGTGGCCGGGCAGGCCTTCGAGCACCGCCAGGTCGGCGGCGTCCGCGGCGACGACGGCCGGATCGTCGACGTCGAGCCACGTCGCCGGGCGGAGGAAGGTCGCCACGGACAGGCCGGCCTGGAAGCGCGCCGTGCCGCCGGTCGGCAGCACGTGGTTCGGGCCGATGCCGTAGTCGCCGAAGACCTCGGCGCTGCGACTGCCGACGAACAGGGCGCCGTAGGCACGGGGCCGCGCCGCCCATGCGCGCGCGTCGCGCACCATCAACTGCAGGTGCTCCGGCGCCAGGCGGTCGGCGACTGCGATCGCCGACTCGACGTCCGACGCCAGCGCCACGCGCCCCGCGTTCGCCAACGCCGCCGCCGCCGTCGCCGCCGTCGGCAAGGCGGCGAGCTGGCGCGCCAGCTCGGCGTCGACCGCGGCCACGAGGTCCGCGTTGGTCGCGACCAGCACGGCGCGCGCGTCGACGTCGTGCTCGGCCTGCGCGAGCAGGTCGGCGGCCACCCACGCCGGGTCGGCGGACGCGTCGGCGACGACCAGCAGTTCGCTCGGCCCGGCGAGGCCATCGAGACCGATCTCGCCGAACAGGTGGCGCTTCGCGGCGGTGAACCAGCGGTTGCCGGGGCCCACCACCATGTCGCAGGCGGGCCCGCCGACGCCGAACGCGAAGGCCGCGACCGCCAGCGCGCCGCCGACCGCGAGCACCTGCTCGCAGCCGGCGACGGCGGCGGCCGCGAGCGTGATCGCGGCCGGCCGCGGCGACGCCAACCGCGCCAGCGGGACGCCCGCGACGCGCGCCGGGATCGCCGTCATCAGCGCGGACGACGGCAGCGGATACCGACCGCCCGGCGCATACGCGCCGACGGCGGCGACCGGCAACCAACGGTGGCCCGCGCGCCCGCCGGGCACGGGCACGTCGAGCGGCGCCAGGCACTGCCGCTGCGCGCGCGCGAACGCCTCGATCCGCGCCGCCGTCCGCTCCAACAGCGCGCGGTCGGCGGCCGGCAGGCCGTCGCGTGCCGCGATCAGCTCGGCCGGCCCGCGGACGAGCGGCTCGCCGGGACGCAGGTCGCCGAGCCGCTCGGCGTGCGCGCGCAGCGCCTGCTCGCCGCCGACGCGCACGTCCTCGACGATCCGCGCGGCCTCGGCCTGGGTCGCCGGATCGAGCGCGGCGCGCGTGGCGCGTCGCAGTTCGGCCGCTTCGACGCGGCGCCATGGCGCCTTCATGCCCCGTCCTCCTTCGACGCGCACGGACGACGCGTCACGCGCCGTTCGCGCCGATCGAGTTCGGCTTCGACGGCCGCGAGATCGACGCCTGCCGCGGCGAGGCGCAGCATCGTGAAGAAGAGGACGTCCGCCGCTTCGGCGACGACGTCGGCGTCGGCCGCCGCCAGTTCCGCCGCCTCCTCGCGCAGCTTCGCCGCGAGCAGCGGCGGCTCGCGCAGCAACCGGGCGCTGTTCGAGGCGGCGTCGCCGCCGTCGGCGGCGCGCAAGGCGGCGAGGCGACGGGCGAGGCGCGGCAAGCCGCGGTCGTCGCCCCAGCACGATCGGCAGCCCAGGTGGCAGTGGCCGGCACCGTGTTGGCGCACCGTGAAGCGCAGCGCGTCGCGGTCGCAGTCGAGGTCGACCGCGAGCAGTTCCTGCCAGTCGCCGGAGGTGGCGCCCTTCACCCACCGGCCGCGCGCGCGGCTCCGGTAGACGCCGCGCTGCGTCGCCACGGCCGCGCGCAGGCTGTCGGCGTCCGACCACGCGAGGCCGAGCGCGAACCCGGCCTCGTCGACGACCACGGTCGGCCAGAGGCCGTCGGCGCGATCGCTGCGCAGCGGCGCGGCGATCGCGTCGGCGAGATCGAGGCGGCCGGTGTAGAGGGCCATGCCGACCTGCGCGTCGGCACCGAGGCGATCGAGCGCGGCGACCTCCGCCGCGTCGGTGACGCCGCCGGCGATGGTCACGCGGTCGCCGCCGGCGCAGCGCGCCACCGCCGCGGCCCGCTCGAGGTCGGTGCCGCCGAGCCGGCCCTCGCGATCGACGAAGGTGACCAGGAAGCCGCCGCACAGCGCACGCAGCGCCGCGACGCGCTCGAGCAAGGGCGCGCCGGTGCCGCGCCGCCAGCCGTGCGTGACCACCTCGCCGGCCTTCTCGTCGAGCGCCACGACGACGCGGTCGCGCGGCAACTGCGCGAGCAGCTCCGGGGTCGCGGCGGTGCCGAGGACGATGCGTTGCGCGCCGGCGTCGAGCCAGGCGCGCGCCGTCGCGAGGACGCGGATGCCGCCGCCGACCCGCACCCGCGCGCTGCGACAGAGCTGACGGATCGCGGCGGCATTGGAGCCTTCGCCGCGCGCCGCATCGAGGACGACGACGGCGACCTCGCCGGCGAGCGCGAAGCGCCGCAGCCACGGCGCCGGATCGCCGGCGTCGACGGCCAGGGTCTCGCCGCCGACGAGTTGCACCGTGCGGCCGCCTTGCAGATCGATGGATGGAACGATCATCGCCGCACCGCCACGCCCATGCCGAGCAGCTGGTCCTTCAGTCCGTCGACGGTCGACGCGCCGTCGTGCAGGGCGGATGCGAGCAGCGCCGCGTCCGCGCCGGCCGCGAACGCCGCGGCGAGGTCGGCGGCGCCGCGCGCGCCGCCCGACGCGATCACCGGCGCCGTCACCGACGCCGCGACGGCGCGCACCAGCTCGAGGTCGTAGCCGGCGCCGGTGCCGTCGCGGTCGACGCTGGTCAGCAGCACCTCGCCGGCGCCGGCCGCGACGGCGGCGCGCGCCCACGCGATAGCGTCGCGTCCGGTGCGACCGCCGCCGGCGTGCGACAACGCCTCGTAGCCGCCGTCGCCGGCGCGGATCGCGTCGATCGCGATGACGACGCATTGGGCGCCGAAGCGCCCCGCGAGCTCGCCGAGCAGCTCCGGTCGGGCGAGCGCCGCGCTGTTCACCGCGACCTTGTCGGCGCCGGCGTCGAGCAGGCGGGCGGCGTCGTCGATCGTGCGCACGCCGCCGCCCGCCGTCAGCGGGATCGGCAGGACGGCGCGCACGGCCGCGACGGTGGCCGCCGCGTGGTCGCGGCCGGCGACCGTCGCGGCGACGTCGAGCAACACGATCTCGTCGGCGCCGGTCGCCGCGTAGCGCGCCGCCAGCGCCGCCGGATCGCCGGCGTCGCGGAGGCCGCGGAACCTGACGCCCTTGACCACGCGGCCATCGCGGCAGTCGAGGCAGGGAACGAGCCTGGGAAACGGCATCAGACGACCTCCGCGCCGACGAGCCAGCGGCGCAACAGCCCGGCGCCGTACGCGCCGGACAACTCGGGGTGGAACTGGCAGGCGAGCACGCCGGCGCGCGCGAACGCGGCGACGAACGGGCCGCCGTGATCGCTCACGAGGCCGTGCCAGCCGGGGGGCACGACTTCGAGCCGGTAGCTGTTGGCGAAGTAGGCGACGCCGCCGGGCAGCGGACTGCCGGGCGCGGGCGCGACCGTGTTCCAACCGAGCTGCGGCACGCGCACGCCGGTCGGGAAGCGGCGCGCGGTCGCCGGCACCACGCCGAGGCCCGCGACGCCCGGGCTCTCGTCGCTCGCCGCCGCCAGCAACTGCAGGCCGAGGCAGATCGCGAGCGTCGGGCGGCCGGCGTCGACGCGCTCGCGCAGCGCCTGGCGCAGCCCCTGCGCGTCGATCGCGGCGGCCGCCGCCCCGCACGCGCCGACGCCGGGCAGCACGACGCGCTCCGCCCGTCGCACCGTCGCCGCGTCGGCGGCGACGTCGACCGTCGCGCCGAGCCGGCGCAGCGCGGCGACCACCGACGCGACGTTGGCGACGCCGGTCGGCACGATGCGCACGCAGGGGCTCACAGCGCCCCCTTCGTGCTCGGCACGCCGTCGCGATCGCGGCGCACGGCCGCGCGCAGCGCCACCGCCGTCGCCTTGAAGGCCGCTTCGGCGCGGTGGTGGTCGTTGGCACCGGCGAGCACGTCGACGTGCAACGCGCAGCGCGCCGCGATGGCGAACGACTGCAGGAAGTGCGTCAGGCTCTCGGTGGCGACGGCGCCGATGCGCTCGCGCCGGAGGCCGAGGACGATCGACGGCCACGGCCGGCCCGACAGGTCGACGACGGCGCGCGCGAGGGCTTCGTCGAGCGGCACGTAGGCGTGGCCGAAGCGCGCGATCCCGGCGCGGTCGCCGAGGGCCTCGGCGAAGGCCTCGCCGAGCGTCAGCGCGCAGTCCTCCACCGTGTGGTGGTCGCACACCTCGAGGTCGCCCGTCGCGCGCAACGAGAGGTCGAAGCGCGCGTGCAGGGCCAGCGCCGCCAGCATGTGGTCGAGGAACGGCAGGCCGGTGGCGACCTGCGCCGCGCCGGCGCCATCGAGCGCCAACGACGCCTCGACGCTGGTCTCGCGCGTGCATCGGGAACGGCGCGCCGAGCGCGCCACGATCGGGGTCGTCGGTCCGTTCATCGCAGCAGCCCTCCGAGTTCCTCGGCCCGCAGCAGGACGCGGGCCGCGCCGGCGCCGGCGAGGGTCGCCTGCGCGCGCTCCGGGTCGTCGCCCGGCGCCACGACGCCGATCGGCACCACGCCGGCGGCGCGCGCGGCGGCGACGTCGGCGCCGGTGTCGCCGCGCATCCAGCCGCCGTCGACGCCGCGGCGCCGCAGCGCCAGCCGGACCGGCGCCGGATCGGGCTTCAGCGCCGCGTCCTCGCGGCAGACGACGGCGTCGAAGCACGCCGCGAGCCCGAGCCGCTCCAGGACGTAGGCGGCGTCGGCGGCCGGTCGGCCGGTGACGACCGCCAGCGGCCGCGCGCGGCCCCACGCGCGCAGCGTCGCCGCGGCGACGAGCGCCCGCTCGCCGTCGCGGCGCGACCGGTAGCAGGCCTCGAAGCGCTCGACGACCTCGCCGAGCGCGCAACGGACGCCTGCCGCCGTGATCAGCCGATGCGTCAGCGACCAATCGTCGTTGGCGTTGCCGCGCGCCTTCGCCGCGGCGACGTCCGCCGGGGAGACGTCGACGCCGAACGCGCGCGCGGTCGCGACGATCGCGTGCCGGTAGGAGCCGGACACGTCGACCAGCACTCCGTCGAGGTCGAACAGCAGCGCCGGCGGCGCCAACGCCGCGCGCAGCGCCGCCAGCAGCCGGCCGAACGCATCGGCTTCGCCCGGCAGGCCGATCCGCACCGCGTCCCGCAACCCGGCGCGGCCGGGGAACCGCCGCAGGCCGACGCCCTGCGCCGCGGCGGCGGCGACGACGAACGCGGCGTCGCCGCCGCGCGCGCGGACGACGTTGCCGTCGCTCGGCCGCGCCGGCGGCCGTCAGCCACGGCAGCAGGCGCGCGCGGTCGGCGCGGGGCACGGCCGCGCGCACCGCGTAGCCGGCGCCCCGGTGCAACG
>JBKDXM010000152.1:0-5478 GCA_046306335.1 Planctomycetota bacterium | reverse complement strand
ACCGCGAAGCTCGCGCCTTCGTACGCCCAGACGGCGAGGCCGAGGTGGCTCGCGACGACGTCCGCCGGCACCGGGAAGAAGCGGACCGGATAGCCGACGAGCAGGTCGTCGCGGCGGTCGCCGGCCTGCAGCGCGCGCCCTTCCGAGGCGTCGTCGGCCACCGCGTCGAGCAGGTCCTGGGCGACGTCCTCCGGCATGCCGAAGACGACGACCTCCGGCTGCTGGAAGCTCTCCCACAGGCCGACGGTGTACGAGTAACTCGGCCCCTGGCCGCCGTCGCGCGGCACGTGCACGACGTGCACGCCCTGCTCGGCGACGTCGGCGAGGACTTCCTGCTGCTCGGGCGTGAGGTCGGGTGACGGGGCGCGCACGGGGCCATCGTGCAAGGCGGGGGCCCCGGGCGCAACGCAACGCGAAGGATCGTCACGGCGGCGCGCTTCGGGCATTCTTGTGGCCAAGGGCGACGAACCCGACGCCCGCCGCTCGACCATGCGCCAACCGACCCCTGCCTGCCTCGCTCTCGCCGTCGCCCTGATCCTGGCTGCCTGCAAGTCGGCGCCCGCGCCGAATCCGCCGCCGAACGTCGCCATGCCGGAGGCGCCGACGCTGCGCCTGGACGATCCGCCCGCGGCGCCGCAACCGCCGCAGCCGCCGACCAAGCCGGGCTACTCGCTGCCCAAGGCCACCGACGTCGATTGGCGCACCGTCTGGCGCGAGGACTTCGTCAACGACAGCGTCCCCGCCACCCTGCCCAAGCAGGTCGGCTCGATCGCGGTCGTCATGCCTACCGACGCTGCCGCGTCGTCCCGGCTGGGCGTGATCTCGAGCCTGCTGTCGATCGAACTCGCGGTCGCCGACCACGGCACGTTCGGGACGGCCTCGCTGCAACTGCTCGAATCGACGAACGAAGTCACCGCCGACCTCACGCTCGTCGACCCGGTCGGTCGGTGGACGCTGTCGCCCGGCAACAACAAACCCGCCGTGACCAGCGTCTTCGTCGTCAGCGTCTACGCGCACGAGCAGGTCCGCCGCACGGTCACGAAGTTCGACATCGGTCCGCACCTCGCCCGGCTGGCGGACTTCAACGCCAAGGCCATCGCCCACAACGCCGCCTGCGCGGCCTACGTCGCGGCGCGCGCGCGCCATGAACAGGACCACGCCGACTACCTGCGCCGCCACGCGCAGTGGCGCCTGGCGATGGAGCAACGGATCGCGACGGCGATCGCGACGCATCAGGAGGCCTCGGACGCCGCCGAGCGCGACTACGTGTCGCGATGGCTGCAGTACCAGAAGGAGTGCGAACGCCGCCGCGAGCCGGCGGTGACCCGGGCGGAGCTCTCGCCGAAGCCGTTCGTGGCGCCGAAGCTGAATGCACCGGCGGGCCTCGTCGCCGCGACGGCGACCGAGGAAGCCCACCCGCTGTCGCTCGACGAGATGCGCGCACTGCTGGAGGCGACTGCCGCCGAAGCGGTGCCGGCGAAGTCGATCCGGCTGGGCGGCCAGTTCGTCGACACCAAGACCGGCATGTCCGTCGCGACGATCGACGCGAAGCTCGTGCTGCCCGCGGAGGCGGGCAAGAGCGAGGCCGGCATGCTGCGCGAGCTGATGCTCCGGCTCGTGCGCTGACGACCACCGGAGCGACGGCGCGGCCGGCGAACGCCCGCGCCCACGTCGTCACATGCGGAACACCGGCGCGTCGTAGTCCGGGATCGGCGCGTTGAGCGACGCCGACAGCGCCAGCGCCAGCGCCGCGCGCGTCTGCCGCGGGTCGATCACGCCGTCGTCCCACAGCCGGGCCGTCGCGTACAGCGGGTGGCCTTCGGTCTCGTACTTCTCCAGGATCGGCGCGCGCATCTTGTGCTCGTCGTCGGCCGACAGCGTCTGGCCCTTCTCCTCCAACTGGTCCTTCTTGACCTGCACGAGCACGCCGGCCGCCTGCTCGCCGCCCATCACCGAGATGCGGCTGTTGGGCCACGTGAACAGGAAGCGCGGCTGGTAGGCGCGGCCGCACATGCCGTAGTTGCCGGCGCCGAACGAGCCGCCGATCAGCACGGTGATCTTCGGCACCTGCGCGGTGGCGACGGCCTGCACCATCTTGGCGCCGTCCTTGGCGATGCCGCCGTTCTCGTACTTCCGGCCGACCATGAAGCCGGTGATGTTCTGCAGGAACAGCAGCGGCACCTTGCGCTGGCTGCACAGCTCGACGAAGTGCGCCGCCTTGGTCGCGCTCTCGGAGAACAGGATGCCGTTGTTGGCGACGATGCCGACCGGCATGCCGTGGACGTGCGCGAAGCCGGTGACCAGCGTCGTGCCGTAGCGGGCCTTGAACTCGTGCAGGCGGCTGCCGTCGACGAGGCGCGCGATCACCTCGCGCACGTCGTACGGCGTGCGCGTGTCGCGCGGCAGCACGCCGAGCAGTTCCTCGGGGTCGTACAGCGGGTCCTCGGGCGCCTGCAGCGCCAGCTGCGCGGGCTTCCTGGTGTTCAGGTGCGCGACGATCGAGCGGCACAGCTCCAGCGCGTGCGGCTCGTCCTCGGCGAAGTGGTCGGCGACGCCCGACAGGCGCGTGTGCACGTCGGCGCCGCCGAGGTCCTCGGCCGAGACGACCTCGCCGGTGGCCGCGCGCACGAGCGGCGGGCCGCCGAGGAAGATCGTGCCGTTGCCCTTCACGATGATGCTCTCGTCGCTCATCGCCGGCACGTACGCGCCGCCGGCCGTGCACGAGCCGAGCACCACGGCGACCTGCGGGATGCGCGCCGCCGACATGCGCGCCTGGTTGTAGAAGATGCGGCCGAAGTGGTCGCGGTCGGGGAACACCTCGGACTGCAGCGGCAGGAACGCGCCGCCGGAGTCGACGAGGTAGACGCACGGCAGCCGGTTCTCGAGCGCGATCTCCTGCGCGCGCACGTGCTTCTTCACCGTCATCGGGAAGTACGTGCCACCCTTCACGGTCGCGTCGTTGGCGACGATCATCACCTCGCGGCCCTGCACGAGGCCGACGCCGGTCACGATGCCGGCACTCGGGGCGTCGCCGCCGTACAGGCCGTGCGCGGCGAGCGGCGACAGTTCCAGGAACGGCGCGCCCGGGTCGAGGATCGCGGCGACGCGCTCGCGCGGCAGCAGCTTGCCGCGCTTGTGGTGCCGCGCGGTCGCCTCGGCCCCGCCGCCGAGCTTGGCGGCGGCGACGTGCGCGGCGATCTCGTCGATCGCCTTATGGTGGTGCGCGCGGTTCTGCTGGAACTCGGGGGAGGAGGTCTGGACCTTGCTGTGCAGGACGTCGGTCATCGGCGCGGGCTCGGGGAGCGGCGGACGATAGCCGCGGCGGGGGCGGCGACGGGAGCACAACCGCGGCGGATTGGCGGCGGCGGGCGGCGATGCGGCCGCAGCGCGCGCGCAACCGCTCGCCGCGTGCACGTGCGGCGGCTACCGTCCGCGGTGGCGCGTTCGCCACCCACAGCGAACGCGCCCCGCGTCGCACCGGTCCCCCATCGCATCATGGCGCAATCGCATCGGCCCGTCGTCGTCCCGCTCCGCCGCCAGCCGCCACCGGCGGCGCGCCGCACCGCGCCGCTGCTCGCGCTCGCGCTCGCCGCGTGCAGCGGCAGCAATGGCCTGCCGGAGGAACTCGTCGCCCTGCTCGGCGGCAAGGGCGTGACGGTGCGGTCGACGGACCGCTACGCGCCAGCCGCGCGCCGCAGCGGCTGGATCGAGGTCGCGCCAGCGCCCGCGCTCATCGACCGCATCGTCGCCGCGCTCGGCCTGCCCGAGTGCGCGGCCGACGACGCCGGCCTGCGCCTGCAGATGTCGGACCTGGGCCTGCGCCTCGACATCACCAAGGCCTACGGCCTGACCAAGCGCCCGGCCGCGCTCGCGCTCGCCGGCGGCGGGCAATTGGAGTTCCTGTACCTCGTGCACACGCGGGACAACCGCCTGCTGGTGGTGGCCGCGTACGCATCCGGCTGACGCGCGCGGACCGTTCGCCGCTACTTGCCCGCCCCCACCTCGACGACCCCCGCCGCCTTGCGCACGCGCCGCAGCGCCGCCAGCGCGCGCTCCGCCGCCTGCTCCTGGTAGCGCCGCAGTTCCGCGGCGTCCGGCTTGTCGCCGCCGCGCCGCCACATCGCCATCGCCTCGCTGCAGCGCTGCATGGCCGCCTTCTCCTCCGCCAGCACCCCCTCGCGCACCGGCTGCAGGCCCTCGGTGCGCAGCCAACGGATCGCACCGGCGACCTCGGCCTCGCCACCTTCGCCCTCGCCGCCCGCAGCGCCGCCGCCACTGCCGCCGCTGCCGTTGTCGCCGCCGCCCGCTGCCCCGGCGTCGGCGGCATCTGCTTCGTAGAACTGGTCCGCCAGCGCCCGCGCCGCGCTGCACAGCTCGCTCTTCGGCGCGCCCTCGATCCGCTTCGGCACGCCGCGCGCCGCCGGCCAAAGCGGCACCGCCGGCGCGAACAGCGGCTGGCCCAACACCGTCCACATCGTGGTCCACCCGCCGTCCTCGCCCGGCTTGACGCCGTGCAGCACGAGCGCTGCGACCGTGGTCTGGCGGTGGATCGTCTCGCGCACGTCTTGGCGATCCTGCTCGCCCTTCTTCGCCGACGGCGGCGGCTGCAGGTCGCGGAGCAGCTCGCCGAGCACGAACGCCGGCGTCAGCCCGCCCTTGGGTGGCTGCTTGCACAGCGCGGTCTCGCGGGCGAGCCGGTCCTTGCCGCGGTCGCCAGCGGCGGTCGTCGCGTGGTTGGTGCGCAGCACGAGGCCATTGGCCGCGTCCTTGGCGTCGAAGCGCGTGTACGTCGTGTGCGCAGCCTCGAAGAACGCCGCCCCGCCCTTGGCGTCGATGACGCCGAAGTTGGCCTTGGTGCGCCGGCCGTTGTCGTTGGTCGCCTTCAGCAGCGTCTCGAAGTCGTCGACGGTGACGCACTCCCTGAGCGCGCGCTTCATGAAGCCGCCGTTGCCCGGCCCCTTGGTCGAACCGCCCGGCAGGTCGCGCGAGACCGAGTTGACGATGCCGAATCCGGCGGCGTTGGCGCCACCCCAGACGACGTCGCGGTTGCCGGCGTCGCACAGGCCGAGGTATGGCGCCACGCCGTCGTCGAACGCGAGCACGACGTTGTCCTTCTTCTGCGCGTCGCGGTTCTTCCACAAGAGCGGCCGGCCGTCGGCGGTCGCCGAGCCGGCGGCGACGCCGACCGTGCACTCCTCGAAGCCGGCGGCCTCGTCCTGCGCGCGCAACCACGGTGCCGTGGCGAGCAAGGCGGCGAAGGCGAACGCGGCGAGCGGGCGGCGGAGCATCGCCGGATGATCGCGGGCGACGCCGGGCGCGCAAGCGCTGCCCAGGACCCACCGCCGGCCGCCAGCTGCGGGCAGCCGCCCGACGATGGCGCGCACCAAACGGCCGCGGGCGGGGGGTGGGCGGGGGGGGCCGGCGCCCCCCCCCGGGGCGGGGGGGGTAACCGCCCGGGCCGCGCGGGTGAGGCCCCCC
>JBKDXM010000151.1:0-24447 GCA_046306335.1 Planctomycetota bacterium | reverse complement strand
CGCGGCGGACCGGGAGCGGCTCGAAGGGTACCTCGCCCACAAGTGGGGCCTGACCGGCAGCCTGCCGCCCGCGCACCCGTACGCCGGCGCGGCGCCGTGACGCCAGGAGTCAGCGTCACGGCAGGCCACGCCGCCCAGTACTCGTCTTCTCGTCCGGGAGCTCGCCGCCGATCCACGGCGAATCCACCGATTCGCCTGCGGTCGTCGGCTTCGCCCCGACCGCGAATCCACGCACTGGATCGGCGCGCGTCCCGTGACGCAGACTCCTAGAAGCGGAAGGCCAGGCCGACGAGCGCCGAGTAGTCCTCGAAGGCCAGGTTGACGCCGAAGTCCTTGGTGTCGTGGCGCGCCCATTCGAGGCCGACGAAGATCGCTCGCGTCGACCCGATGTCGAACTCGACGCCGGCGCCGGCGCCGTACGCCACGCCGCCGTTGGTGCCCGTCGACCTGCGTGCGCCGTTGCGGTCCTCGCCCCAGAACTGCTCGTAACCCACGAAGGCTTCGCCATAGAGCCGGCTCGCGCCGGACAGCGGCACGTAGCCACGGACGGTCGGCAGCAGCGCCAGTTGATTCGACTCGAACTCGTATGGGATGCCGCCGAAGTCGTCGTCGACGGTCCGGCGTCCGGCCTTGACCCGCAAACCCACGTCGACGTCGTCGGCGTATTCGAGGGGTCGTGCGATCTCCGCCCGCAGGCTCGCCTGCTCGCCGTTCGCGGTCTCCGACTGGCCTTCGTTGCGGGTCTTGAGCGTCGACAAGCCGCCGCCCGCAGCCACCCGGCCGCGCCAACCGGTTGACGATTCGCAACCCGACAAGACGGCCGCGGCGGCCGAAACGATCCACGCGATGGGCTTCATTCTCGGTGTTCCTGGAGCTCGATGTTGCGGCAGCCTCGCGATCGCCGGCTCCGTGGTGGCAGGAGCCCGCGTTCGCGCGGCACGGTCGCGGCCGACCCCGACCGAGGGGGCGCCGCTGCGGACCACCCGCCTCGCGCGCTCCCGCGGATCGTGGCCCGACCGCCGCCTCAGGTCCAGATCGATGCGTCGCGTCGCATCCGCGCACCGTGTCGGGTGGCGCCAACCGTCCGCCGCACTGCATCGACTGCGCGCCGTCGGGCGTGCTCTGCGGCCTGTCGCTCGGCGGGCTCGGCATGCCCGCATCGGGCCAGGCACCGGCTTCTCGATCCCCGGCGGCATCCCATGGCTGCCGCTCGGTGACGACACCAACCTGCCCGCCAAGCCACCGTCGTTCCGCGGCTTCCAGTTCTGCCTGCAGGGCGCCACGCTCCCGTCGAACGGCATCGGACCGACGATCTGCTTCCGCAACGGGCTGAGGTGCCCGGTCGGCTCGTTCTGACCCGCCCGCGCGCCTGCGTCCGCCCACGACCCCGATCCCGGGCTGAAGGCGGCGGTGTCGGCGCAGGCGGATCCGTGCCACCGACGGCTGCGCAAGGGGCAAACGGTCGGCTTTGGGTCGAGGGCGGTCCGGGGGGCCGCGCTTGCCCTTCCGACGCGCCTCCCGCGCCTGCGCCGGGCATGCGCTCACGCCTGCCACAACGCCGACACCCGCGGCAGCGGCGTGTCCCGTCCGATCTTGCCCGCACCGCCTGACCGCCGTCTGCTCCCGCGCATGCGCGATCGCGTACGGCAAACCCTCGGCAAGGTGGTCTTCGAACTTGGCCTGGTGTTCGTGGCCGTCCTGGCCGCCCTGTTCGCCAATGCCTGGTGGGAAGACCGCAAGGCGGCGGCCGCCGGGCGCGCCGCGCTCGCGGCGTTCGCGTCGGAGATGCGCAACAACGGCGGCAGCGTCCGCGAACGCATCGACCACCATCGGGCGATCGTCGGCAATGCGCAGGCGATCCTCGCGGAGATTGCCGCCGGCAAGGAGGCTCCGCGCGACCTGCCCGCAGTGCGCGAGCGCTTGACCGACGGCAAGGGCATGCGCGTGCCGTTGTTGTCGCGCGCGGCCTGGGACACGGCCTTGGCAGCCGATGCCGTGGCCACCGTCCCGTTCGCCGTCATCCAGCACACGGGTCGCGTGTACGAAGCGCAGCGTCGGCTCGAAGGACTCCTGGCCAGCCTGATCGAACAGATGACGTCGGCCGTCTACCACGAACGCACGGGCGTGGAAGCCACGCTGACAGCGTTCCTGGTCACCTTCTCGATGATCGTCGAGATCGAGGCCGAACTGCTGACGGCCTACGAGGAGTGGTTGCGAGCGCACCACGGCTGACACGTCCCGCGCGCGCTGCGACGGATCGTCTTCGTGCCGTCCGTGTCCTCGATGGTGGTGACGCCGTGCGACGTCGCCATCGCGCCGCACGAGCCGGTCGCCCGCATCGAGGTCCGCGAAGCGAAGGCCAGGTGACGCGCCCGCGCCGGCCCCTCGCCGTCACCCCACGCCGCGCGCCAGCACCCGCCCCGCCATCGCCTCGCCCTGCTTGCCGCGTTCGACGGCCACCACGCCGTTCACCACCAGCCACCGCACGCCTTGTGCGTAGCGCTGCGGTTCCAGCCACGTCGCGTAGTCGGTGAAGTGCTCGGCGTCGAACGCGACGACGCTCGCCAGCTTGCCGGCGGCCAGCACCCCGCGGTCGTGCAGGCGCAGCAGCTTCGCCGGCATCGCCGTCGTCTTGTGCACCATCGCCTCGAGCGTCACGGTGCGCTGCTCGCGCACGTAGCGGCGGAACGCCCGCGGGAAGGCGCCGAACGAGCGCGGGTGGCCGGTGCGGCCGCTCTGCACGGTGCCGCTGCCGTCCGACGCGACGAGGCACCACGGCTGCTGCAGGATGCGGTCCATGCCGGCGGGATCGATGCCGAAGCCGAGGATCGACACCGAGCCGCGTGTCAGCAGGTCGCAGGCGAGCTCGAACGGCGGCACGCCGCGCTCGCGCGCGACTTCGTCGATGCGCCGGCCCTGCAGCGCGCGATCGGCGGCGCCGAGCCCGCTGCCGAGCATCAGCGTGCCCCAGCCGCCGTTCGCCGCCACCGACGCCTCGGTCTCCGCGCGCATGCGCGCCCGCTCCGCCGGATCCTGCAGGCGCTTGACGAACTGCCCGCCGTCCTTGGCCCAGCCGGGGAAGTTGGTCGCGAGGCCCGTCGACCACGCTTCGTACGGGTACGCGTCGCACACGACGTCGACGCCCTGCGCCCGCGCCGCCTCGATGCGCGCCAGCAGCGCGTCGATCTTGGGCCAGTTGTGCGGGCCGCCGATCTTGAGGTGCGAGATCAGCAGCGAAGCGCCGGAGTCGCGCGCGATCGCGATCGCCTCGTCGATCGCTTCGAGCACGGTGTCGTCCTCGTTGCGGATGTGCGTGACGTAGGGCCGGTCGTACTTGGCGGCGACCTGGCACAACGCCACCAGCTCGCTGGTCGGCGCCATGTTGCCCGGGAAGTACTCGAGCCCCGACGACAGCCCGAGCGCGCCCTGCTCGAACGCGCTCGCGAGCAGCGCCTGCATTGCCGCCAGCTCGTCGGCGGTCGCCGCGCGGCCGACCGGGCCGAGCACGTGCCGGCGCACCGTGCCGTGGCCGATGTAGCTGCCGATGTCGATCGCGATCGGGCCGTGCTGCGCCCGCCACGTCGCGAAGTCGCCGCAGCGGCGGTCCTCGGCGTCCGCGTCGGCGCCGTCCGCCGGCCGTTCGGGAAACGCCGAACCGCCGTCGGGCCCGGTCACGTCCGTCGTCACGCCTTGCAGCGCCTTGCTGGTCGCGCGCGGCTGGCGGCGCAGGTCGGTGTGCGCGTGCGCGTCGACGAAGCCGGGGGCGACGACGAGGCCGCGCACGTCGAGCGTGCGCCGCGCCGTCGCCGCCGCGAGGTCGCCGATCGCGACGATGCGATCGCCGGCGATGCCGACGTCTGCGAGCCGCCGCGGCGCACCGGTGCCGTCCACGACCGCGCCGCCGCGCAGCAGCAGATCGAACGGCCCGCGCGACCCGGCGGCGGCGCAACCGCCGAGCGCCGCGAACGGCGCGGCCGCGCCGGCGGCGAGCGCATGACGGACGAAGGCACGCCGGCTGATGGCGATGGACATGGTGCCGCCAGTGTGCGCCGCGCCGGCGCGGTCCACCAGCGCCCCGTCGCTGCGTTCGCCCGCCCCCGACCGCCGCCGTATGGTTGCCGTGATGCGCAGGACTGCGGTCGTGTTCACCGACAGGTTCTTCCAGACCCCCGACGCGAAGACCGCGCACGGGCTCGTCCGCGGCCCGAGCCGGTTCGAGGTCGTGGCGCTGATCGACGGCGACGGCGCGGGCCGCGACGCCGGCCAACTGCTCGACGGCAAGCACCGCGGTATCCCGATCTTCGCCGACCTCGCGGCGATGCAGCGCGGCCTGCCGCAGCGCCCCGACTGCTTCGTGCTCGGCGTCGCGACCTCGGGCGGCGTGTTGCCGCCGTCGATGCGGCCGACGATCCTCGCCGCGATCGAAGCCGGGCTCGACGTCGTCAACGGCCTGCACGAGTTCCTCGCCGACGACGCCGAGATCGCCGCCGCCGCCGCGCGGAAGGGCGTGCAGCTGATCGACGTGCGCCGGCCGAAGCCGCGCCGCGAGCTGCACTTCTGGACCGGCGCGATCCGCTCGGTGCGCGCGCCGCGCATCGCCGTGCTCGGCACCGACTGCGCGCTCGGCAAACGCACGACCTGCCACGTGCTCAGCGACGCGTGCCGCCGCGCCGGGCTCAAGCCGGCGATCGTCGCCACCGGCCAGACCGGCTGGCTGCAGGGCATCCCGCACGGCTTCGTGCTCGACAGCACGCCCAACGACTTCGTCAGCGGCGAACTCGAACACGCGATCGTGCAGTGCGACCGCGACCTGTCGCCCGACGTGATCTTCCTCGAAGGCCAGTCGGCGCTGCGCAACCCGTCGGGCCCGTGTGGGGCGGAGCTGGTGCTCTCCGGCGAAGCGCATGGCGTGATCCTGCAGCACGCCCCGGCGCGGCACTGCTTCGAGGACCAGGAGCACCTCGGCAACGTCATCCCGCCGGTGGCCGAGGAGATCGCGCTGCTCGGCTACTACCGGACGCGCGTGCTCGGCCTCACGCTCAATCACCACGACCTGCCGGTCGAGCGCCGCGAACCCGCGCGCGCCGAGCTGCAGCGCGCGACCGGCCTGACCGCGGTCTACCCGTTGCTCGAAGGCGCCGACGCGCTGGTGCCGACGATCCGCAGCTACCTGCAGGAACAGAGCCGGTGAAGATCACCGGGTCCGCGCTGCGCCGCGAGCGCGTGCCGCTGTCGCGGCCGTACGCGGTCGCCAACCACGCGACCGACGCCGCGGCGATGGTGCTGCTGCAGCTGCGCACCGACGGGCCGACGCTCGGCCTCGGCGCGGCGACGCCCGAGCCCGAGGTCAACGGCGACACCGATGCCGCGGCGCACGACCAGCTCGCCGCCGTGCTCGACGAGCTGCGCGGCCGCGACGTCGCCCCGCCCGCGCAGTTCGGCGACCTGCTGCAGCGGCTGCGTTCGCCGGGCGCGCGCATGGCGCTCGACCTCGCCCTGCACGACCTGTGGGCCAGCGCCGCCGGCGTGCCGCTGTGTGAACTGCTCGGCCGCGTGCACCGCGAACTGCCGACGTCGGTGACGATCGGCATCGGCGACGTCGCGGCGACGCTGGCCGAAGCGCGCGAACACACCGACCGCGGCTTCACGGTGCTCAAGGTCAAGATCGGCCAGGACCTCGCGCTCGACGTCGAACGGCTGGTGCGCCTGCGCGAACAGGTCGGTGACGCGATCGCGATCCGCGTCGACGGCAACGTCGGCTACCGCCCGCCGCAGCTGCTCGAACTGCTGCGCGCGACGCGTTCGCTGGGCCTCGAGTTCGTCGAGCAGCCGCTGCCGCCCGACCTCGTCGACGCGCAGCGGGCGCTGCCGCCGGCGCTGGTCGCCACGCTGATGGCCGACGAGAGCCTGCACGACCTCGCCGACGCGCAGACGCTGGCGCAGGCGCCGCGGCCGTTCGGCCTGTTCAACGTCAAGCTGGTCAAGTGCGGCGGCATCGCTGCTGCCCGCGCGATCGCCGCGGTCGCGGCCGACGCCGGCATCGGGCTCATGTGGGGCTGCATGGACGAGAGCCGCATCGCCATCGCCGCGGCGCTGCACGCAGCGCTCGCCTGCCCGGCGACGCGCTACCTCGACCTCGACGGCCACCTCGACCTGTCGACCGACTTCGCGACCGGCGGCTTCACGCTGGCGCGCGGCGTGCTGCGGCCGCTGGACCGACCGGGGCTCGGGCTGCGCCATCGGCGCCCCGGCGCCGGAGCCACAGGCTGACGCCTGGCGCGTGCGCGCAGTTCGGCAGCGCCGCGAGGCAGCGCGCCGGGTCGCGCTCGGCGAGGTAGGCGCCGTGGAAGTCGATCTCGAACTCGCGGTTGTGCTGCAGGAACGCGCGCAGCAGATAGGCCTCGTTCCACGCCCAGCCGTCCATCACCCAGTGGCGCGGGTACTCGAAGTTGGCCGGGATGTCGTGCACCTGCAGGTGGCAGCCCGCCGGCAGCCTCGGCACCACTTCGAAGAACAGGTGGTTCACGTCGCTGGCGACCTTGGCGACGTGGCTGCTGTCGATGAACAGCAGGTCGCCGGCAGCGAGTTCGCCAAAGCGCGCGAGCGGCACGTCCTGCACGCGTTGCTGCAGCACCTCGACCCGGCGCCAGTCTTCGGGACGCAGCAGGCGGTGCAGCCGCGTCGGATCGGGCTCGACGAACAGAAGCTGTGTGGCCAGCTCCGGATGCCGTTCTAGCGTGTCCAGCATCACCGCCGACGAATAGCCGGAGCCGATCTCGATCACGCGCCTGGGCTGCAGCAGGCGCAGCATCGCGTAGAGCGCGAACGCGTCGCCGTAGGGGAACGCCTGGTTGTCCCAGTAGTAGCGGGCGACGTCCGGCGTTGCGTGCCGCGGAAAATGCTCCTGCCCGGCAAAGGTCGCCAACTGCGCGAGCCGGCGCCATTGCTGCGCCTCGTTGCGATCGACGCCCGGCAGCTCGCGCACGCCGGGCGCGAACAGCTGTTCGGCGTCGCGGCCGACCTCGGCGAGGTCGGGGATCGGCGAGTGGAAGTGGCCGGGTTCGTAGGGTCCGAGGCGGCGGCGCAGGGCCGCCAGTTCGGCGGCGAGGCGAGCGCGTTCGGCGGCGTCGTCACCGTGCATGGCCGCAGTCTCGGCGCGCTCGGCGACCGTGTCGAGGGTGCGCCCGGCGCGGCCGGGCGGCCGGGCGACCGGGCGATCGACCGGCCGCGAACCGGTGGACGCCGCTCGGCGCCGCCCGCGTGCGAACGGCGCGCCGGACCGACGGCGGGGCGGCCGGAAGCCACGACGTTCGATTCACCAGGGCTTCAGGGTTCGTCGACCATGCAGCGCGGCCGCCGGTCCCGCGCCTCCGTGGGCACCTGCGACTGCGAATCTCCCGCAGATTCGGTGTGACTGGCGCGGTCCCCGGTCCAGGAAGTGCGTGTTCCGATCCCGTCCCGAACTCTGGTTCGACCGTTTTCGCCGCACTGGCGACGCCAAGTGGCTCGCTAGGGTCTTCGATGCCGTGGGGCCCGAGTTGTAGCGCGTCGCGGCGATCTTGTGCCGGGACCAGCACCTGGCCGAGGATGCGGTGCAGGCGACGTTCCTGTCGGCGCTCGAACGACACCTGGTGCACGGCTTGGCCGCGCACGAGATCGCGCGCGAACTGGGCCTTTCTGCCGGCGCCGTGCGCATGCGTTTGCACCGCGGCTTCGACCAGTTGCGTGCGACGCTGCCGACGGGGATCTTCGCCGCCGGCGGCGTCGCACTGGCGCTGCCGACGACCGCGTTGGCAGCGATGCGCCAGCGGGTACTCGGCGAAGCGCCGGGTGGCGCTGGCGACGTGGTGGGCCTGGTCGGCACCGGCCGCCACCGGCATGGCCGTGCCGCCGCCGCCGCCAGCGGCAGTTGCCGCCGAGTCGACGATCGACGCGGCGTCGCCGCCCCTCGTGGTGGCAACGGCGCCGGTGGGCGCCGAAGACGGCCGCAGCCGGGTCGCGGCACCGGCAGCGGCCCCGGCGCGAGGTCTGCTGCGTGTGCGCGGTGGCTTGACCGACGACCCTGGACGGCGGTCCGCCGGCGAGGCGGTCAGCGAGGCGTTAGCACGCTCGTTGCACGCACGGGACCAGTTCGGGAAGACCGACGCCGCGGGCGCCGCCGAGTTCGAAGTGCCAGCCGGCTTCGTCGAAGTCGCCGGTTGGTTCGAGATCAGCGCCAGCGCCGAGGTCCGCAGCGGGGAGGTCGCCGAACTCGTGATGGAAGCGCCTGTGCGATTCACCGCCGCGGTGCGGGTCGTCGACCTCGCCGGCGCGCCCCTACGGCATTGGATCGTCGACTGGACCGGCGGCGGCTGGCACCGCCGCGCCTACACCAATGCCGACGGTCGCGCGCACTTCGTCGAGTTGCCCGTGGCGCAAGGTCGCATCACCGTGAGCCGCGATCAGGACACGTCGCCGCACGCCCAGCGCGACGTCGCCGGCGATGCCGCGGTGACCGTCGCCGTGGATCCCACGGCAGGCGGCCGCGCCGAACTGCGCGGCATCGTGGCGCCGCCCGCGGGCATGGAACTCGCGGCACTCCAGGCGTGGCTCGTGCGTCGAGGTGACGAGCCCGGCGGGTCCGATGTCCGGACGTTGGCCATCGACCCCGCCACCGGGGCCTTCGCAGCGACGCAGCTCGCGGCTGGCATCTACATGCTGACGGTGGGCAGTCGCGCGACCGGCCCGACTCCGTTGCTGCTGCGCGACGCGATCGCGGTGCCAGTCGAAGGCACGGTCGACTTGGGCCGGCTCGTGATCGGCGCCGGCCGTCTGGCGGTGCAGGCGAAGCTGGCCGACGGCAGCCCGGTCGCCGATGCGGTCATGTTGGTCCGCATGTTCGCCGGCGCGCCGTTCGTGCTCCTGCCGGACAGCTTGCCGGACCATCAGCCGTCGTCGCTGCGTCTGCCGGTCGGCGAGTACGCCGTGCTGGTCTGGGGCGAGGCGATCGCGCCGGTCGTGGCCAGCGGCCGCGTGCAGATCGACCCCAGCACGACGGTGTCCGTCGTCACCGAACGCGCGGCGACGGTGTTGCTGCAGTTGCCGGCGGACGGCGCCGAAGTCGACGGCGGCCGCCTCACCGTGCGCAGCAACGGCGGCGCCCCGGTGCACGTCGCGCTGCAGTTGGCGGCGCCGCTGGCGCGCGGCTTCGCCGCCGGCCGCCACGAACTCGAGTTCGACAGCGCGGGCGGCAAGCGCTTCGCGGCGGGGTTCACGGTCGGCCCCGGCCTCGAACGGCAACTGGTCACGCTGCAGCCCAGGCAGTGAACGACGCCGATCCGGGCAGGTGGACCACGGGCGCGTCGGCACCGCCCCGCCGGACGGCTCTGGCGCCGCCGCCGCCGCGTGGTCGGCCATGGACGCTGCGCGCCGCCGTGCCGATGCCGCGCGCTCAGCGCGCCAGCAGCGCCTCGACCTCGCGCAGCAGGTCGCGCGTCCGCGATGCGATCCGCTGCCGGTCCGCGACCTGACGCAGCCGGGCGGCGGCGGCCGTGGCGCCGGCGAGGTCGCCGCGCAGCAGGCACAGGCGCGTCCGCACGAAGTGCACGTAGGCCGCGAACTCCTGCGTTTGGTCGATCTCGCCCTCGATCCGTTGCAGCGTCGCCTCGGCGGCGGCGACCTCGCCGAGCCGGAACTCAGCCAGCGCCTGCAGCGAGAAGAACCCGTTCCCTTCGGGCCCCGCCGACATCGGGGTAGTGGCTTCGCGCAGGCAGGCGAGCAGCATTTGCAGGCGCTCGCGTTCGGCGGGGTCGGCAGGGTCGGCGGCGACCGCCAGTTCGATGTGGAGGCCGAGGAAGTACGGGCCGGTCGGCGGCAGGGCAGCGACGGCGGCGTCGCGCACGTCCGGCGGCAGGTCGCGGCGCCGCTGCAGCGCGGCGCGCGCCCGCGGCGTCCACGACGTGTCCCCGAACGCCTCGACGGCGGCCTCGACGGCCATGGCGTCCCGCGCCCAGGCGCGGCTCTCCGCCAGCGTCGGCGGGTCGCTGCGAGCGGCCAGCACGCGCGGCTCGCCACCCAGGCACTGCACGCCGATCCAGTCGCCGGACGGCGCGGCCAGCACTTGCCAGAGGCTCAGGCACGGCTGCGGCAGCTCCAACAAGGTCGTCAGGTCGTCGCGGTAGTGCAGCGCCAAGCGCGCGTCGCGCCGGGCGATCGCGAGGCGATCGGGCAGCAGTCCGATCTCGGTGACAGAGGACGTCAGTGCCTGGGTCGCCCGGACCGCGCCCGTCGCGAGGCTGCGCACGTCGAGCGCGCCGCGCTTGCCGACGACGTCCCATTGCGCGACGAACAGCTCGTCGCCGTCGATGGCGAGCGCGGTGATCTGGTTGCCGAACGCGAGCTCCCCGACGGTGGCCAACGTGTCGGCGGCGAGCAGGTGCACGACGCCGCGATCGTCGCCGACCGCGAGGCGCGTCCCGTCGCTCGTCCAGGCGAAGGCCCCGTGCACCCGGTTCGGTTCGATCGACACGACGCGCCGTTGGCTCACCATTTGGCGCGACCTGACGTCGACGATGCCCACGCGGCCGTCTTCGTCGAGCATGGCGATGCGGCTGCCGTCTGGCGACGGGAGGAAGCGGCGCGCGCGGTTCATGCCGGCCATGAAGCTCGGCTCCCCGAGCAGCGCGCCATCGCGGGCCGACAGGGCCTGCAGCGCGTTGTGGTACGTGGCGATGATCGTGGCGCCGCCTTCGACGAGCGCCATGCCGTTGACCCAATGCGGCAGCTGCGTCTCCCAGACGACGTGGCCGGAGCGCCGGTCCGTGCGCCGGACGATGCCGCTCATGCCGCCGCTCCACATCGTGTCGCCTTCGATCGCCAACGACGGCCCGCCGCCGCCGAGCGGCGGCTGCGCGACGGTCACTTCGCCAGCGCCGGCGTCGAGCAGCATGTTCCACAGCTTGACTTCGCCGTTGTCGCCGCCGCTCACCAGCCAGCCGCCCGAGCCGGCGGCCAGGCTGCGCACGCCGCCACGGTGGCCATTGAGGATGCGCGCGAGGCGCACGGCCGTGCGCGTCGTGTGGACGAGGATCTCGCCGTTGTTGCAGCCGATGGCGAAGCGCGTGCCGTCGGCCGCGATGGCGGTGGACACCACGGCGCGCCGACCGACGTGTCCGGTGTCCAGGCGCGCGGCGCCGACCTGCCACCAGGTGAAGTCGCCGGTTTCCGTGCACGCCAAGCCGTGCGCGAGCTGGTGGTCGCTGACGAAGAACAGCCCGCCCAGGCTCTTGCCGCTGGTGTCCCCGCGGGCACCCTGGCGCAGGTCCCACTGCGCGATGCAGGTGTTCGCGGTGTGGGCCAGGAGCCGGACGCCGTTCGAAGCGAACTGGCCGGTCGGATGGTCGAGGCCCGCCGGCAGTGCCAGGACGCGTTCGTCGGCGAGCAGCGGCGCGTCGAGCCGTGCGAAGCGGCCGCCACCGACCGCGCGCACGACCGTCGTGGCGTCCGGGGCGATGGCCACCGTCGTGTTGCCGGAGCCTTCCGGCGGCTGGGCCTCGAGCGGGCCGGCTTCGCCGAGGCACGCGCCGTCGGCGACCGCGAAGCTGCGCACCGCGCCGTCGGCGCTGGCGGCCACGACGTACGTGCCGGCCTCGTCGATGGCCAGCGCAGCGACCGGCTGTGCGCCGAGCCGGCGGCGCCAGCGCGGGGTCGCTTCGCCGGGCACGAACAGCGCCACTTCCCCGTTGCGATCGCCCGTCGCGATCCACTCGGCGTCACCGGCCAGGGCCACGGCCGTGATCCGGGCGACGCTGACCGACGCGGTCCACACCGACCGGTCGAGCGAGCGGGCGACGAGGTGCCACTCGAAGCCGCGCAGGTCGTCGGGGCACGCCGCGAGCCGCTGTTCGGCCTGGCCGCGGTCGCCGTTGGCGAGCGCGTTCTGCGCCGCCAGCACGTTCGCGGCGTAGGCCTGTCGTCGCGCCATCCGCTCGGCGGCGACGGCGCGGTCGCGCTCGCCGGCGACCGCGAGCGACAGCAGCCACGGCAGCGCCACCAAGCCGATGCCCGCGACGGCGAGCGCGGCCCGCCACGCCGGATGCCGTTGCAACCAGCGGCCGATCCGCTGCGCCCGCGTCGCGCGGCGCGCGCGGATCGGGCGGTGCTCGAGGAAGGCGCGCAGGTCGTCGCGCAGGTCGCCGGCCGAGGCGTAACGGCGCTCGGGGTCCTTCTCCAGCGCCTTCAGCACGATGGCGGTCAGGTCGGGCGCGAGGTCAGGCACGACCCGCAGCGGGTCGAGCGGCTCGTCGAAGCGGATGCGGTGCAGCACCTCGTGGTCGCTGTCGCCGGGGAACGGCAGGCGCTCGGTGAGCAGTTCGTAGAGCGTCGCGCCCAGGCTCCAGACGTCGGCGCGGCCGTCGACGTGCTTGCTGCCCGCGATCTGCTCCGGCGCGCTGTAGGCAGGGGTGCCGGCGTACGCGCCGCTCTTGGTGATGCGCAGCGCGCCGATCTCGCGGGCGAGGCCGAAGTCCGTCAGCACCGGTTGGCCGTCGTCGCGCACCAGGATGTTCGACGGCTTGACGTCGCGGTGCAGCACGCCCTGCGAATGCGCGTACGCGAGCGCGTCGGCGACGGCCGCCGCGATCTCGACGCACTCGCGCACGGTGCGCCGTGCGCCGGTCCGCTGGTCGACGCGCGCCAGTCGCTGGCCGGGGATGCGCTCCATGGCGAAGTAGTGCGCGTCGCCGTCCTTGCCGACGGTGTGGATGGCGACGATGCCCGGGTGCACGAGGCGCGCGGCGAGGTTCGCCTCGCGGCGGAAGCGCGCCACCGTCGCCGCCTGCAGCGTCAAGTGGTGGGGCAGCACCTTGACCGCGACCTCGCGGTCGAGCGAGACCTGCCGCGCCAGGTAGACGACGCCCATGCCGCCGCGGCCGAGTTCGGCGACGAGTCGGTAGTCGCCGAGCGTCTTGCCGAGCGTCAGGCCTTCCTCCGCGGCGATCTCTTCCGCGACCGCGGTCTTGTCGGCGGCGAGCGCGCGCAGGTGCTCGGCGAGATCCGGATGCGCCGCGCACATGGCCTCCAACGCGCCGGCATCGCCGATGGCGAGCCATTGCTCGTAGAGGGACAGGGCGCGCTCGATCTTGTTCATGCGGGCGTCGGCGGAGAAGGGTATCCGCCGCCGGACCACCGTGTGCAGCACGGCGCGCCGCGGCTGCACCATCGCCGCGGCCGCCGGCCGTGCCGACGACCGCCGAGCCGCCGGTGCCATGGCGGCGATGCGGCGGCCCGCGGCCCCGCAGGAGTCGGCATCGCGGGACGCGCGCCGGGCGGCGTGGCCTTCCTCGACGCAGGCTCCTAGCATGCGCCGCCCTGGTTCCGAAACCCGGCTTCCCGCCCCGACCCCGCTCATGTCCAACGTCGTCCGCGCCGTTTCGTTCGGCCTCGGCCCGATCGGCCTCGCCGCCGCCCGCCTCGCCCTCACCAAGTCGACCGTGCAGCTGGTCGGCGCCATCGACGTCGACCCCAACAAGGTCGGCAAGGACCTCGGCGACCTGCTGGAGCTCGGCCGCAAGACCGGCGTCGTGGTCGAAGGCGACGCCGAGAAGGCGCTGCAGCGCCTGCAGCCCGACGTGATGCTGCACTGCACGTCGAGCTTCATGCCGATGGTCAAGGACCAGCTGCTGCTGGCCGCGCGCTGCGGCGTCGACGTCGTGTCGTCGACCGAGGAACTGCTCGTGCCTGAGTTCCAGCACCCGGCGATCGCCAAGGAGCTCGACGCGGCGGCGAAGGCCGGCGGCGTGTCGTTCCTCGGCACCGGCGTGAACCCCGGCTACGCGATGGACTTCGTCGCCATCGTCGCGTCGGCGGTGACGTACGACGTGCAGTCGGTGCAGTGCACGCGCGTCGTCGACGCCGGCACGCGCCGCCTGCCGCTGCAGCGCAAGGTCGGCGCCGGCCTGACCAAGGCCGAGTTCGACGCGCAGATGGCGACCGGCAAGTTCGGTCACATCGGCATGCGCGAGTCGGTCGCGCTGCTGGCCCGCGCGCTCGACTTCAAGGTCGACCGCATCGAGCAGTCGGTCGAGCCGGTGATGGCGGACAAGGACCAGAAGACGCCGTTCCTGACCGTCCAGAAGGGCCAGGTCGCCGGCATCCGCAACCACGGCTACGGCTACGTCGGCGGCAAGGCGGTGATCCACCTCGACCTGTCGATGTACGTCGGCGCGCCGGACCCGCGCGACGAGGTCGTGCTGCAGAGCACGCCGCCGATCCACCTGAAGTTCCTCGGCGGCATCGCCGGCGACCAGGCGACCGCCGCGATCCTGGTCAACAACCTGCACGGCGTCGTCGCCGCCCCGCCCGGCCTGCGCACCGTGCTCGACGTCGCGCCGCCGCGGCTCTGCCGCTGAGGCCTCTTCCGGCCCGGCCGGCGAGCGCCGCGGCGGCCGCGGCGTCCGGTTCCGCCGGACGCGCCGCCTTCGCCGCCCCGCGGCCCGGGCCGCCATGCCGCGCGCGGGCGCGCTGCCGGTCGTGCCTCGCCCGGCCTGCGCTCGCAGGCCCGCTGGGACGCGAATTGGACGATTTCGGGGGCTGATCCGCGGCGCGGCAGGGCCGATCATGCGCGCATGGTGGCGGTGCCTTGGCATTGGAATCGGCCTTCGTCGTGGGTCGTGCTGTGGGCAGGCGTCGTCGTCGCCGGCTTCGTCTGGCACGGCGACCTGACGCTGCGCAACGGGCCGCGGCCGGCCGTGGCGCCAGCCGCCGCGCCGGTCGTGCGCGCGAAGGCGAAGGCGCCCGCGCCCGCGCCCGTCCGCCGCGCCGTGCCGGTGGGCGAGCTCGACGCGCTGGGCCATCCGCTCGTCGGCGCCGAACTGGCCGCAGCCGATGGCGTCGCGCGGCGCAGCGACGGCGAAGGCCGCGCGACGCTGGCGCACGCGCCCGGCGAGGTCGTCGACGTCCGCGTCAGCGCCCCCGGCCGCGTGCCGACGTGGCTGCGCGTCGGCGAAGGCTCGCCCGACGTCGCCGCCGTCTGCCTGCCCTCCGCAGCGCCGTGGGACGACGCGGCGCCGCCAGCGCCCGTCGCGGCGACCGTGCGCGGCGAGGGCGTCGTGCGCGACGGGCGCGGCGAACCCCTCGCGGACGCGTTCGTCGGCGCGCCGGCCTTGGGTTCGTGGGCGCGCACGGACGCGCTCGGTCGCTTCGCGTTGCCGCTCGCCGTCGGTGAATGGGCCGTCGTCGCGCACGCGCCCGGCCGCAGCGACGATCCGGGCGACCGCGGCGCCGTCGTCGCCGTCGCCCCGCTGCGCGTCGAACGCGCCCGCGGCGCGCTCCCGCTCGCCGACCTGCACGTCGGGCCGGCGGCCAGCGTCCGCGGCATCGTGCGCTTCGCCGATGGCCGGCCGGCGGCGGACGCGCTCGTCGCCGTCGTGGGCGCCGGCCTGCGGCGCGTGGGCGCGACCGGCGCCGGCGGCGCGTTCCGCGTCGGCGGCCTCCCGCCCGGCCCGTGTCGCGTCGCGCCATTGCCGTGGCGCGGCGCGGTCGGCGCGGCGCAGACGCTGCCCCTCGACGGCCGCCCGGTCGACGTCGACCTGACGCTCGCTGCCGCCGAGCCGGCGCGCGTGCGCGTCGTCGCCGAGGACGGCGCGGCGGTCGCCGGCGCGTACGTCGCCGCTGCGCACGATGGCGTGCGGTGCGGCGTCGTGCAGGCGGACGCCGACGGCTATGCGGCGGTGCCGTGGGCCGCCGGCGCGACGTTCGACGTCCGCGTCGGCGCGGCGTACGCGCCGGCGCAGGTGCGGCGCTTCCAGCCCGAGCCGGCGCAACTCGTCGTCGGCATGCCCTGACGCAGGCTGCTGGCGGGGGGCCGCGCGGGCGGGGCAGCCCGTCGCCGGGACGGGGCTTCGCGGCGGCGGACGCGGCGTCCGCGCGCCGCGGCGCGACTCACTGCGTGACGCAGAGCGCCGAGTTGGTCAGCACGAAGCCGAGCGGGTTGTTGGCGAGGACCACGGCCTGGCAGTTGATCAGGAAGCCGGGGAAGCCGGCCGGCACCGTCAGCGTCGACGCGCCCGCGCCCGCGGCGTTGGTCACGAACGCGTTGCCCGAGATGACCTCGGCGAGCGGCAGGTAGGCCGTGCAGCCGGGCAGCAGCGCGACGCCGACGGGGTCGAGCGAGAGGGTGAAGAAGTCGGCGCCGACGCTGTTCGGGATCGTCTGCGACTTGTTGATGGTCAGCGTCGAGCCGCCGGCCGGCGAACCGCTGTAGCTCGCCACTGCCGTGTTCGTCCCGGTGGTGGGGCAGCCCGTGCCGTAGGCCCCGAGTTGGCCGGGCGCGAGGTAGGTCACCACGAGCAGCGGCTTGATGCCGGTGGCTTCGCGCGAGTTCAGGCGGTGCGCGGTCGACTGCAGCGTCTCGTTCTGCGCCTTCAGCACCCAGCCGTGGTTGCTCGCCGGGTTGTCGAGCCACGCCTGCACGTCGGCGGCCGCGGCTCGCGACAGGTTGGTCGAGAACGCGCCGGTCGTCGGCATCGACGCGGTGAACGACGGCGTCGCGACGAAGTCGCCGCCCGGGGTCGCCCACAGCTGCGTGTTCCAGAAGCGGTGCAGCCACGTCGCGTCGCCGACCGCAGCGGCCCCGCCGCCGCCGCCGCCGCCCGATGCGACGCTCGTGCCTTCGCCCCACGACGTCGTGACGCGGTGGCCGCTCATCGGGACCGGCGCGGCGACGGTCGTCTGCGTCACGACGAGGTCCAGGCGCGCGGTGAGGATGCGCGAACCGGGGGGGACGACGCTGGCGACATCGAAGCGCAGCAACGCGCGGCGGATCGAGCCGAAGGCGTTGGTGCCGACGAACAGGCTGCCGCCGGCGCCGTTCGAGGCGTCGCCGAAGATCGTCTCGTACAGCGTGTTGTCGGCGGCGCAGGGGATGCTGTCGCTCGTCTGCGCCGCGGCGGCGCCGGCGAGGACGGCGCCGCAGAGGGCGGCGCGGAGGCGGGAGTGGATCGCGAGCATGGTGCGGGAGTGGGTGCGGTCGGGTGGTGGCGGGCGGGCAGGAGCCGGCCGGCCAGGATACCCCCGCCGCCGCCCTCGCCTAGGAGTCTGCGTCACGGAACGCGTGCCGGGCGGCGCGGCCTTTCGTGACGCAGACTCCTAGTCACCGACGCCCGCGCGGCAACCTCTCCCGTCCTTCGCCGTTGCTGCCGACCGTCATCCGCCGCCGTACCCGCGGCAGCAGCGGTCACTTCGCCTTGCCGACCTGGATCGCCTCGCCCTGGCCGATCTCGGCCAGCAGCTTGGTCAGTGTCATGTTGGCCTCGCCGAAGCCGACGGCGTGCATGCGCACGCGGCGGAAGGCGTTCATGCGGCGCACGTCGGCGACGATGTACGGGCAGTGGGCGATGCCGGACGAGATGAACGGACCGGACGACCACGCCTGCGGCGTGCTGACCGCCGCCTCGCCGCGCTCCAAGCTCTGCACCATCTTGCGCTCACCGTAGTTCTTGTCGACCTCGAGGAAGTCGTCGACCGACGGATCGCCGTCCGACAGCAGCAAGATCGTGTCGCAGCCTTCGGCCAGCGCCATCGGATCGACGTAGGCGTGCGAGCCGGCGAAGCCCTTGCTGTGCAGCGCGAACGCCAGCCGCAGGCCGCCGTGCAGGTTGGTGTCACCGCGCAGCCGGCCGGTCGGCGGCAGCGGCTTGCCTTCCTCGGGCGTCATGATCGCCTTGACGTCGTCGAGCTCGGCCATCACCTTGTCGACGTTGCCCTTGGTGGCCTTGATCAGGCCCTTGCAGGCGTCGAGCGTGCCCGACTGCTTGCCGAACCAGACGACGCAGAACTCCTTGTCCGGCGTCAGCCGCGACAGCGAGATGCGCAGGTTCTCGCGCGCGAGGTCCCAGCGCGTGTTGATCAGGTGCCAGGGCAGGTCGCTCTCGTCGAGCACCGCGCCCTTCTTCTTCTTCTGCTTCGGCCCGGTGAGCGGCCCCTGCGGCTTCGCCGACGGCTCGATCGGCAGCAGCATCGAGTCCGACATGTCGACGACGTAGACCATGCGCTCGCCGTCGGTCTCGACGCCGAAGAAGCGCGGCGAGGCGACGGTGGTCTGCCGGTTCGTCGTCTTGACGTCGCCGCGGGCGAGGATGTCGAGCCACGACTGCGGGTCGACGAAGGGCGCGGGCGCCTTGAGGATGATCTGCAGGTGGCGCGCCATCTGCACCTTGCCGACGTGCGACAGCTTGACGTCGTCGGCGAGCAGGCCGATGTAGGCGGTGATCGCGGCGCGGTAGTCCTCGGCGTTGACGCGCTCCTTGTTGGCCATCAGCGCGCCGCTCATCGCGCCCAGCAGCGCCATGCGCTCGTTCTCCTTCTTCGGGAAGGCGGCGCAGTTGGGCACGATCGCGTCCTTCAGCGGGCCGTTGCGCGAGTCGCCGAGCGCGGCGATCGCGGCGGCGCGCAGCAGCGCGTTCTTGTCCGAGTGCGCGATCGCCATCACCGCCGCCTCGTCGCCGCGGTCGGCCTGCATGCGCAGCGAGTGGTACCACAGCCAGACGTCGCCCGGGCCCTTGTTGGCGTCGCGCAGCGCGAGGATCGCCGGCAGGAACTCCGGCTTGTCGAAGAAGCGCGCGCAGCAGTCGGCGATCAGGTAGCGGATGTACTCCGCGTCCTCCTTCACCGTCTTGTAGTCGGCGCACAGCAGCGCCAGCGCCTCCGCCGTGCGCGCGTTGCCCAGCACCTCGCGGGCCTCGAAGTGCCACGTGAAGGCGCTGCGCGCGAGGCACGTCTTGTAGCGCGCCAGGGCTTCCTCGTACGTGCGCGCCGGCATGTCCGGGTAGCGGATGTCCCACTGCGCGGCGAGCGGGGCGGCGGCGAACAGGACGGCGGCGAGGGTGCGGAGTCGGACCATGAGCTCAGGTGGACGAACGGACCTAGGGGGCGGCAGCAGCGTAGGCGACCGGCCGTGTGCCGCCAGGGGGCAGCGCGGGCGCGCGGTCGACGATCGGCGAGCCACCGCCACGGACGTCAGGCCCAATGCGGCTGCCGCCGCAGGTCGAGCAGCCGCGGCAGGCCGATCGCCGCGGCCCAGTCCTGCAGCGGGTACTCCTCGTCGCCGGGGTGCACCACCCACAGCCGGTCGAGTCGCAGGTCGGCGCGGGCGATGTGCGTCGACTTGGTCAGCGCCGGCGCGTCCGCGTACTTGCACTCGACGCCGAAGCGCCGTCCGTCGCGCACGATCAGCAGGTCGAGCTCCGCGCCAGCCTGCGAGCCCCAGAAGTACGCGTCGCGATCGCCGGTGACGGACAGGATCTGCTGCAACGCGAAGCCTTCCCACGACGCGCCGAGCTTGGGATGCGATTGCAGCGCGGCCGCGGACTCGATGCCGAGCAGCGTGTGCAGCAGTCCGCTGTCGCGCACGTACAGCTTCGGCGACCGCACTTGGCGCTTGGCGAGGTTCCCGAACCACGGCGGCAGCAGCCGCATCACGTAGGCGCCGCACAGCAGGTCGAGATGCCGGCGGATCGTCGTGTGGGCCTCGCCCAGCGAGCGGCCGAGTTCCGACGCGTTGAGGATCTGGCCGTGGTGGTGCGCCGCCATCAGCCAGAGACGCCGGAGCGACTGCGGCGACGCGTTCACGCCGAGCCGTCCCGCGAGCGATTCGGCGACGTCGCGCGCGAAACACAAGGACGCGGGAAGAGCCGGCACGGCGATGCCCGAAGCCCGACGGATCGCGGCGTCGCCGCCGAGGCCGCGGTGGTGGCCGCCACGGGCGACCGGCGCGCGCGGCACGACGCCCGCGCCGCCACCACCGATCAAGAGCCGTAGCCGAACCGCCACGGCGCGCCGTCCATCGGCAGGTGGCTCAGCCGCATCTGCCGCAGCGCGAACAGACGCGGGCGGAGCTCGTCGAGCGAGTCGCCGCCGAGCTTCTCCAGCAGCGCATCGCACAGCGCGATCGCCAGCGCCGCCTCGACGATCGGCACGGCGCGCGGGACCTGGCAGAAGTCGCTGCGCTCGTACTTGGTCGGCGCCGCAGCGCCGGTGGCGAGGTCGACGGTCGCCTGCGGCGTCAGCGTCGTCGCGATCGGCTTGAGCGCCGCGCGCACGACGATCGGCAGGCCGTTGCTGATGCCGCCTTCGAGGCCGCCGGCGCGGTTGGTCGGCCGCACCAGCTCGTCGCCGTCGGCGGCGATGGCGTCGTGCGCCTGCGTGCCGCGGCGCGTCGTGCCGCCGAAGCCGAGGCCGAGCTCGCAGCCCTTGACCGCCGGCAAGCCCATGACCGCGGCGGCGATGCGGCTGTCGAGCTTGCGGTCGAGCTGCGCAAAGCTGCCGAGGCCCGGCGGGGCGTGCAGCACGGCGGCTTCGACGACGCCGCCCAGGGTGTCGCGCGCGGCGATCGTCGCGGCGATCGCGTCGTGCATGCGCGCGGCGGTCGCCGCGTCCGGGCAGCGCACTTCGCTCGCCTCGGCGGCGGCGAAGCGCTCTTCGTACACGGCGGCATCGGGCGACGGCTCGCCGAGGTCGAGCGCGACGTCGCCGATGGCGGTGACGTAGCCGCCGACCGTGATGCCGAACTCGCCGAGCAGCGCGCGGCAGCACGCGCCGAGCGCGACGCGCATCGCCGTCTCGCGCGCCGAGGCGCGTTCGAGCGCCAGCCGCAGGTCGCGGTGGCCGAACTTCACCGCGCCGGTCAGGTCGGCGTGGCCGGGCCGCGGCGCCGTCATCGGCGGCACGTCCTTGCCGGCCCAGTTGGCGTGGTCGCGGTTGTCGATGACCAGCGCGATCGGCCCGCCGGTCGTGCAGCCGTTCATCACGCCGCCGGTGATGCGCGCGCGGTCCTGTTCGAGCGCCATGCGCCCGCCCTTGCCGAAGCCCCGCTGCCGCCGCGCGAGGTCGCGCGCGATCGTCGCCTCGTCGAGCCGCAGCCCGGCGGGCATGCCTTCGAGGATGCCGGTCAGCGACGGGCCGTGGGACTCTCCGGCGGTCAGCAGGCGCAGGCGCGTCGTCGTCATCGGCGGGGGAGCTTAGGGCGCGGAGCGGCGGTTGGCCTCGGTTCGCGGGGCACTTCCCGCGCGGGTTCGCACATGCTGCGGCGCAGGCCGTGGTACCGATGTCCGCGGCCAGCGCGTCTGCTGCCCGCGTGTCTCGGAGACGCCCGCTCGCTGCCGAAGCCCGGTGGCCGGCGTGTACAGCCGGTGACATGGGCGATCCTTCTGTCCAGGCACATAACCTCTTCGCTGGGAGGCCATCGACTTGATGTTGGTGGCATGTATCTCTGCCCGCGGGGGCATCGCGAGCCCTTCGGACGGCCACTTGGCGTTGAGAGTTTGACCGAGGGTGGGAGGGTTGGATTGCGCCCTACGCGGCGTCCGGGAGGGAAGGCATCGATCAGGTCCTCGACCAGGTCGTGCGGCCGTTGCGCGCCGGACTGCCTCAGGCCGACATCGAGTTGTGGATCGCCGCCAAGATCGACGGCGTCGGTTGGTGCGCGGCGGGCGCGGCAGCCGGGATGGACAAGGCGGCGATCGAGCGGACGCGACGAAGAATCACCAGATTTCTGTCCGCGGAAGACGTGCTCAGACGCCTACTCCATCGGCTGGAGGACGTTCCGTGATGGGCGCGGGGCGTGGTATGCGGCGGACTCGCGGCGTTTCACGGAGGCATGTCAGGTGTTGCAAGCGTGCATAGCTATCCCACTCGTCTTGTTGTTCCTTTCTGCCGGTTGGCGTGCTTTCCTGCCGGAGGAGGTTGAGTGCCGCCTCAACGTTGGTTGGGCCCAAGTTGGTGTTCCGTCCATCTCTTGCTCGGGCCGATGCCCATCCGGCATCTGCCAGGACCAACATCTCGAGTGGACCGATCCCGCCGGATTCGATCACGTAGTGAGCATGTGCGGATGCGGCGATGACCTACCGCGCGTGGCATGCCAGGGTTGGGTTGAAGTCATCTACTCGAATCCCATCGAAATCGACGGTGGATGCCTTTGGCCAGCAGGGTGCATACTCCAGGAGTGTGTCGCACTTCCGCTGGGAAACTGGCCGATGCGACCCGCACCCATGGTGCCGGCCTGCGAATGCCAATGAGCGGAGTCGTCAAGTCCACGCGTGGCTCGGGGCATCGCTGGGCATCGCGCATGGCCGGGCTCGCCAGCATTGCCTTGCTGGCGTACTTGCTGTTGCGCCCGCATGCCGGCGATCCGCATTCCCCCGGCGCCGACCACTTGCTGCCGGAGCCGCGGTCGGGTCGAGCAACTGAGTCGCACGAGGTTGGCTTGCCGGAGCGCGTGGCCGCCGAGGTTAGTCGTCGGATACGGCTGCTCGTCGAGAGCGAAGAGACCGGACAGCCGATCGCGAGCGCGTCGGTTCGCTTGGCTGGTCGCCGCAGCCGGCTCGTTCCGGACGGCGACGGACAGTTGCTGGGCATCACCGGACCAGATGGGGCGGTTGCATGCATCGTTCCCGCGGACGAACCTGGGGTCGGCGGCCAGATCCTGCTCCGCGTCGAAGCGGGAGGCTTCGCCAGCGAAGTGGTTCTCGTGCACGCCGCAGCGGACGCGACGACGGTTCGTCTGCTGACCACGCGCGCGTTGCCGATCCGGTTCGTCGATCGCGACGGTGTCGGCGTTCCTGGCGTGTATGCGTTGGCGAGCGCGGCCCCGTTCGATGTGACGGCCGCAGTGTTCCGTTCCAGGGTTCAAGGCCGTGCCCATGGCCGCGATCCGCGCGCGATCTTCGCCGCCGTCTCGGATGCCGCGGGAATGGTCCGGCTCGAGCACCCTGCCGGCACTCGCCTGCACGTCTATTGTGAGCACCCCGGGTACGTCGCCCTCGACCAGGATTGGAGCCTTGGCGGGGTCGTCGAAGTCTCGGCATCGGGGTGCGTGGTTGCCATGGTGCGGCTGTCGGTCGCCGCAGCGCTCGTGCCCCGCGACCGCATGATCCGATGTCGGTGGGAGGAGCAGGATGACGATCTGCCGCGCGAGCTGCGCGATGTCGTCGGGGTCCGCAAGCGGGCCTTGGCGAAGTTGCTCCAAAGACCGGACCGGGTGGCGGCGCTGCTCGTCAGGTTGGATGCCGCGGCGCCGCGTGCAGCTGCCGCGACGTTGCAGGTTACGAAGCTGGACGGATCCGAATCGCGAGCCGCAGTGCCGTTCCGTCCGGTGGCCGAAGTGATGCGTGATGGCGCCCTGGCCGTCGATCTCGACGAGGCGCTACCGGAGCGGATCGCTCGGGTAGCCGTCGAGATGCGGACTGCTGCCGGCGAACGCCTGGTCGGTGTTCCTTACCGCGTGTTCCGCGTGTCGCCGACGCCAGAGGACAGCGGCGGCAGTCGCGCGGCCCTCGCGATGCGCATGGATTCGCTCCAGGGACTCAGTGGCGACGGACCGCGTCCGATCGTGCCGGGGCACTACCGGGCAAGTGTCGCGGGACAGGTGGGTGCGCAGGCCCAGTCGTCGACGGTTGCATGCGAGGCGGGACGCACGACGACGTTGGAAGTGGTGCTCGACCCGCTCGCGCCGTGCCGCGTGAGCGTGCGCGGACCTGAGGCCGAGTACGTCGGCGGTCTCGTCTACAGCGTGCACGATGCGCTGGGGCGGAGCATCGCGAGCTACGTAGGCAGCGTGGACGTGGATGCACAGGTCTGGCTGCCGAGCGGCAGCTACACGGTCGAGGTGCAACTCTTCGCGCTGGGTCGGCACAGCGTGCCCTTGGTCGTCCGTGCCAGCGATGGACAACGAACTGTCGAGGTGTTCGTTGAGCCGCCCAAGTGAACTTGGCGTCCTTGCCGCGGAATCGGCGCTCATGCTCATGTTGGCCGTAGGGTGCGTCGCCAAGTTGACGGACCGTGGCTGGTGGACGGACGTCGTCGGTCTGGGCGCCGTGTTTGCGCAGGGCCTGGCGCTGGCTTTGCTGCTCGCTCGACGTCGTGTCGTCGGCGGCAGGATCGCCCTCGGGTTCTACGCGATCGCTGCGGCCATCCACTTGGCTCTTCCGATGCGCGGCTGCTCGTGCCTGGGGGCTTTCGCGCACGATGCAATCCGGCTCGAACGCCTCGTCGCGGCAATCGGTGGATTGTGCGCCACGGTCGTGCTGTGGGTGGGCAACTGCTGCGGGGTGCCAGCGAACCACACGGCGGGCGTCCGTCCCCGGCGTCGATTCCCATGAGTTCCGCCGGCGGCGGCCATGTTCTCATGTGGCCACCGGGCCATTGGCGTCCGTGCTCCCGCGTCGCCGACTGAGGCTGCCGAATCCTAGGAGTCTGCGTCACGAAAGGCTGCACCGCCCGGCACGCGTCTTCACGTCCGGGAGCTCGCCGCCGATCCTCGGCGAATCGACCGATTCGCCTCCGGTCGTCGGCTTCGCCCCGGCCGCGAATCCGCGCACCGGATCGGCGCGCGTTCCGTGACGCAGACTCCTAGACGGGCCACCGCCGCGGCCCAGGAGAGTGCCGTAGATCCCCATCGGCCGGTGCTCTCGTCCC
>JBKDXM010000150.1:0-146950 GCA_046306335.1 Planctomycetota bacterium | reverse complement strand
GCCGCCGCGAACAGCGCCTGCTGGCGGGCAGCGTCCCGCGCCTTGGTGCCGCGCGCCGCGAGGTCGCGGAACGGCGCTGCGCGCTTCGGCTCGTCGCCGGGCTGCGCCATGGCCGCGCGCAGCACGTCGGCGAGGTCGTCGCGCGCGGCGGCGGCGACCGCGGCGCGCAGCAAGGCGTCGTCGCCGTGCTGCGCCAGCATGCGCGCCAGCAGGTCGACGCGACGCGCGCGCGACCGCGCGGCGTCCTTGCCGTGCGCCACGTCGGCCAGCGCCAGCGCGACGTGCCAGCGGAGGCTGGGCGTCGGCCCGAGCCCGTGCTGCTCGGCGGCGAGCCAGACCATGCGGTCCTCGTCGGCGAGGAACGGCCCGGCGCGCCCGAGTCCGAACGCCGCCACGCCGGCGTCGGCGTCGCGCAGCGCGGCGCGCGCGTCGGCGAGCGAGAAGCCTACGAGCCCGTCGACCGCCGACCACGCCGCGAGGCGCACCGCCGGCCGCGCGTGCGCCTGCGCCAGCTGGCGCAGCGCCGGCGCGACCGCGCGCTCGTCGCGCTGGACCAGTTCGCGCAGCGCGATGTCGCGCACGGCGCCGTTGCCGTCCTGCAGCGCAGCGACGAGGCGATCGGACGACGCGTCGTGGAGGCTGGTGGCCGGCGGCACGATCGCGCGGGCCGCGCGCGTCGCGTCGGTCGGCGTGATGCGCCAGATGCGGCCGAGCCCCACCGGCTGGGCGAGCTTGCGCTGCTCGATCTGCGCGCGCAGCCAGCTGGTGACGAAGTTCTTGTGCTGGATGACGCCGCGGTACATGTCGACGACGTACAGCGCGCCGTCGAGCCCGGTGGTGACGTGCACCGGCCGGAAGCGCTCGTCGGTCGAGGTCAGGAACTCGCTGCGCTCGGACTCGTAGACGTTGGCGCCGGCCAGCAGGCCGTCGTGGTCGCGCAGCCGCACGCGGCGCACGACGTTGCCGGCGGGCTCGCAGACGAACACGTCGCCGTCGCAGTCGGGCAGCAGGCCGCCGCGGTAGACGTGCGGCGAGCAGACGGCCGTGTGGATCGCCAGCTTGTGGTCGACGAGCCGGCCGGGCTGGTAACCGCGGTTGACGCCCGGCGTGATGCGGGCCGGCCAGACGGAGCGGTCGGCGACGACGCGGTGGTTGTGCTGCGGCAGGCCGCCGGTGGCGCGCGCCAGCGGCCCGTAGCGGCCGGGAACGAGGTCGCAGCGCAGCCAGTCCTCGTTGTAGTTGAAGTAGAGCCGGCCGCGGTCGTCGTGCGCGATGCCCCACTGGCCGCCGCCCGCGCCCGGCTCGACGACGAAGCCTGCCTTGGTCCAGCGCACCATGCGCGCGTCGTTGGCGAGGTGGATGCGGTGGTCGAAGCTCCACAGCAGTCCGTTGCCGGAGTGCTCGGGGTTGTCGAGGCCGGCCTCGAAGCCGCCCATCACGACCGTGCGGCCGTCGGCCCTGCCGTCGCCGTCGGCGTCGGGCAGCCACAGCAGCTCCGGGGGCGTCACGACCAGCGCGCCGCCGCGCAGCGGCAGCACGGCGCGCGGCAGCACCAGCCCGTCGGCGAAGGCCTGCGCGCTCTCGGCGCGGCCGTCGCGGTCGTCGTCGTGCAGCACGACGATGCGGCCCGTCGGCGCGTCCTCGCCGGTGGCGTCGAGGTCGTTCATGTAGGCGCGCATCTCGACGACCCACAGGCGGCCGTGCGCGTCGACCTGGGCAGCGACCGGATCGGCGACGAACGGTTCGCTGGCGAACAACTGCACCGAGAACCCGGCGGGCACGCGCAGCGTCGCCAGTTCGTCGGCCCACGACTTCGGCGCCGCGTCCGGCACGGCGAGATCCGTGGACAGCGGTTGCTGCGTCTCGCCGGCGCGGTCGCCGCGCTGGGCCAACAGCGACGAACAGGCCATCAGGGCAGCCAGCAGACGCGCGCGCACCATCGGATTTGCGTACGCGAACGGCGAACGCCCGCCAAGGGGGCGCTTCGAGACGACGGGCGCCACCCAGGGCAAAACACCCTACCGCTCAAGGGCGCAGGCGATCGTGCCGATCCCATGGGTGCTTCGGCGCCGCTCGGTGGCCGAGCGCGACCAGGCCCCCCCAGACGACCCCCATGGCCAAGATCCCCGACAAGCAAGGCGTCTTCTTCGAACTCGACGGCGTCCTCGTCGAGCGTGCGCAGCTCGCCGCCGATGGCTCGATCCCGTTCCTGCCCGGCGCGCTGGCCGCGCTGGGCCGCGTCGACCCCGACCACTTCAAGCTGTTCGTCGCCACGAGCCGCCAGGACATCGCCTTCGGCGACGTGAAGGAGAAGGACTTCACGCGCTTCTGCGAGGCCTTCCTCGGCCGCATGCAAGACGAGCGCATCGCGATCACCAAGATGTACTCGTGCCCCTACCATCCCAAGGGCCGCGGCCGCTTCCGCCGCGAGAGCGTGTTCCGCAAGCCGGGACCGGGCATCTACAAGATGGCGCAGCAGGAGTTCGACCTGAACCTGCAGCGCAGTTGGATGATCGGCCACACGACGGCGGACATCCTCGCCGCGCAACGCGCCGAGCTCGGCACCATCCTCGTGCGCACGGGCCAGGCCGGCCAGGACGGCGAGTTCACCGTCGACGCGCACTTCGTCGAAGCGGACTTCGCCGACGCGATCGCGCGCGTGAACCAGTTCGAGTTCGCGCAGCGCTGCTGAGCGCCGCGATCGCCGCCGCCGCCGGCGTCAACGCGACAGCGCGACGACGCCGGGCAACGCCTTGCCTTCGAGCAGTTCGAGCGACGCGCCGCCGCCCGTCGAGACGTGCGACAGCCGGCTGGTGACGCCGGTCTTCTCGGCCGCGGCGACCGAGTCGCCGCCGCCGACCACGGTGAACGCGCCGCTGCCGGCGACGGCGTGGGCGACCGCCTCCGTGCCCTTGCAGAACGCGTCCATCTCGAACACGCCCATCGGACCGTTCCACACGACCGTCTTGGCGCCGCGCAGCGCCGCCACGTAGTCGGCGACGGTCCGCGGCCCGATGTCGAGGCCCATCAGGCCGTCGGGGATGCGGTCGTGCACGCTCGCCGGGCTGTCGGCCTTGAACTCGGCGGCGCAGACGTGGTCGACCGGCAACAGGATGCGCTTGCCGGCGGCCTTGGCCTGGGCCATCACCTTGCCGGCGGCCTCGACGAGGTCGCGCTCGACCAGCGACGTTCCGACCGGCAGGCCCTGCTGCGCGAGGAACGTGTAGGCCATCGCGCCGCCGATGATCAGCGTGTCGACCTTGGGCAGCAGGTTCTCGATGACGGGCAGCTTGTCGCTGACCTTGGCGCCGCCGAGGATCGCGACGAACGGCCGCGCCGGGCTCTGCAGCACCTTGGCGAACGCGTCGAGTTCCTGCTGCATCAGGAAGCCGGCCGCGCACGGCATGCCGACGAGGCCGCTGACCGAGCTGTGCGCGCGGTGCGCCGTGCCGAAGGCGTCGTTGACGTAGACGTCGCCGAGCTTGCGCAGGCTCGCGCGGAAGGCGTCGATCGCCGCCGGCTCGGCCTTGCGGCTGGTCGTCGTGCCGTCCTTCTCCTTGACCTTGACCTTGCCTTCCTCCTCCAGGTGGAAGCGCACGTTCTCCAGCAGCACGACGCTACCAGGCACCAGCGCGCCCGGCGCGCAGGCGGCCTCGACGGCGGGCCCGACGCAGTCGTCGAGGAACGTCACCGGCCGGCCGAGCAGCCGCTGCAGCTCGGCGGCGATCGGACGCAGCGAGAACTTGGCGACGCGCTGGCCGTCGGGCCGGCCGAGGTGCGACATCAGCACGACCGCCGCGCCCTGGTCGAGCGCGTAGCGGATCGTCGGCAGCGCCGCGGCGATGCGCTGGTTGTTGGTGATCGCGAGCGTCGCCTTGTCCTGCGGGACGTTGAAGTCGACGCGCATCAGCACGCGCTTGCCGGCGAGCGGCAGGTCGCGCAGGGTCTGGAAGCCGGCCATCGCGCGCTCCTCAGAGGCCCTTGGCGATCTTCTGGGTCAGCTCGACGACGCGGTTGCTGTAGCCCCACTCGTTGTCGTACCAGCTGACCAGCTTGAAGAAGTTCTTGTTGAGCTCGATCGAGCTGCCGGCGTCGAAGATCGACGACGCCTTGCAGTGGATGAAGTCCGACGACACCACCTCTTCCTCGGTGTAGTCGAGGATGCCCTTCATGTAGGTCTCGGAGGCGCGCTTGATCGCCTTCTTGATCTCGTCGAGCGACGTGTCCTTCGCCGTCTTGAACGTCAGGTCGACCACCGACACCGTCGGCGTCGGCACGCGGAAGGCCATGCCGGTCAGCTTGCCCTTGACCTCGGGCAGCACGAGCGCCACCGCCTTCGCCGCGCCGGTCGTCGACGGGATGATGTTCTGCGCCGCCGTGCGGCCGCCCTTCCAGTCCTTCTTGCTCGGGCCGTCGACCGTCCTCTGCGTCGCCGTGTAGGAGTGCACGGTGGTCATCAGGCCCTCGGTCAGCCCGAAGCCCTCCTTCAGGATGACGTGCACCAGCGGCGCGAGGCAGTTGGTCGTGCACGAGGCGTTGCTGATGATCGAGTGCTTGGCGAGGTCGAGCTTGTCGTCGTTGACGCCGAGCACCACCGTGATGTCTTCGCCCTTCGCCGGCGCGGTGATCACCACCTTCTTCGCGCCCGCCTGCAGGTGGCCCTTGGCCTTCTCCGCCTCGGTGAACAGGCCGGTCGACTCGATCACGACCTGCACGCCCATCTTGCCCCACGGCAGCTCGGCCGGCGTCTTCGCGCTGACGACCGCGATCTCCTTGCCGTTGACCACCAGCACGTCGTCCTCGGCCTTGTCCGGCGACGACTTCTTCGACGACACCTCGCCCTGGAAGCGGCCCTGGATCGAGTCGAACTTCAGCAGGTAGGCGAGGTTGTCGGCCGGGACGATGTCGCCGACGGCGACGACGTCCAGTTCCTTGCCGAGCAGGCCCTGCTCGACGAGCGCGCGGAAGACGAGACGACCGATGCGACCGAAACCGTTGATGGCGACCCGGATGGCCATGACGAGCTATTCTCCTGGAGTGTTGGGCTGCGCGGACTTTGGGCCGAGCAGTCTAGCGACGGCTCCCCCCCGGCCAATGGACAGTTTCGACCGCCTCACCGACACCGTCGCCCGGTGCCTCTGTCGCTTCGACAGCGTCGCCGCCGAACGCCCCGTGCTGGCGGCGGTTTCGGGCGGCGTCGACAGCACGGCGCTGCTGCTGGCGCTGGCGCGGCTGCGCCGCGACGGCCGCCTGTCCGGGCCGCTGCACGCCGCCCACGTCGACCACGGCGTCCGCGCCGACAGCGCCCGGAACGCGCACCACGTCGCGACGCTGTGCGAACGCCTCGACGTGCCGCTGACGGTGCACCGCTTGCCGCTGCGCGCCGGCCATGCCAGCGAGGAGTCGCTGCGCGACGGCCGCTACGCCGCCCTGCACGACGCCGCGCGCGTGATCGACGCCGGCTTGCTGCTGACCGGGCACCACGCCGACGACAACCTGGAGACGGTGCTGTTCCGCATGCTGCGGGGCACCGGCCCGCGCGGTCTGGCCGGCATCCCCGAGGCGCGCTGGCTCGGCGCCGGCGCGCGTCGGTCGCTGGTCGTGCGACCGCTGCTGCGCTGTCGCCGCAGCACGTTGGAGCGGGCCCTGGCCGACCTCGGCGAGACCGCCTACGAGGACGCCACCAACCGCGACGTGCGCTACGCGCGCAACGAACTGCGCCTGCAGACCATCCCGACACTGCGCGCGTCCCTCGGCCTTGGCCTCGACGTCGCGCTGATGACCGTCGCCAGCACCGCGCGGGCGGCCAGCGACCTGCTGGAAGCGCAGGGGCTGCGCATCCTCAGCCAGCGCGGCCGCCACAAGACCGGCTGGAGCTTCGAACTGGACCTGCGCGGCCTCGACCCCGACGCCGCACCGTTCGTGCGCGAAGCGCTGCGCCTGGCGCACCAGAGCCTTTGCCCTCGAGGCCGCGCGCCGACGAGCGCATGGCTCGATCGCGCCCAGGCGCTGCTGCGCGCCCACGACGGCACGCGCCTCGCGGGTCGCGGCGGCCTGCTGGTCGAGCGCACCCGCGACGGCGTCCTCCTCGTCGACCCGGCGCGCGCGCCGGCGCCGCCCGCCGAGGCGCTGCAACCATTCGCCTGCGACGAGGGGCCGCAGCGCTTCGGCGCCACCGAGTGGACGCTCACCGGCATCGCCCATCCGCTGCCGCCGCTGGCGCCGTCACCCGGCTCGGCCGGCCGGTTCCGCGCGTTGCTCGATCCGCGCGCTGCGCCGTGGCCGTGGGCCATGCGCACGCGCCGACCCGGCGACCGGTTCCGTCCGCTCGGCTGCGACCGCGACCTGGAGTTGCGCCGATTCCTGCAGGGCCGCCACGTCCCGCGCTTCCACCGCGACCGCCTGCCGCTGCTCGTCGACCGCGAGGATCGCGTGCTGTGGGTGCCCGGTGGCGAAGTGAGCGACGGGGCCCGCCTGCAACTGAACACCCGCCGCTGCATCGAGGTCGTCGCCCGCTGCGGCTGATGGCGCAGCGGCGAAGCGCCGGCGCCGCAGGATGCGCGCCGGGCGGCGTGGCCGGCGGTGGCGCGGACTCCTACCGTGCCGCCATGCCATTCGCCCGCCTCGTCGCCGCCGCCTTCGCCGCCGCGCTGCCTCTCGCCGTCGCCAGCGCGCAGACGAAACCGACCCTGCGCGTCTTCCTGCTCGCGGGACAGTCCAACATGGAGGGCCACGGCGTCGTCGACCTCGACGACGCGCGCGACTACAACGGCGGCAAGGGCACGCTGGCGCGTTTCCTCGCCGACCCGTCGGTCGCGGCACGGTGGCCGGAGTTGCGCCGGCCCGACGGCGGTTGGCACGTGCGCGACGACGTCTTCGTGCGCTACGTCGCCGAGCACGGCACGGTGAAGGCCGGACCGCTGTCGGTCGGCTTCGCCGTCTACGACGACGCGCACCACTTCGGCCCCGAACTCGGCCTCGGCCGCCAGCTCGGCCGTCGCTGGCAGGACCCGGTGCTGCTGGTGAAGACCGCGTGGGGCGGCAAGAGCCTCGCCGTCGACTTCCGGCCGCCGGGCGCAGGCGGCGCGGTCGGGCCGTACTACACGCGCATGCTGGCGGACTACCGCGCCGCGCTGACGGCCCTGCCGCGCGAGTTCGCGCAGCTCGCGGCCGGTTGCGAGCCGGACCTGCAGGGCGTGATCTGGTTCCAGGGCTGGAACGACGGCTGCGACGACGCGGCAGCGGCGGCGTACCACGAGAACCTCGTGCAGCTGATCCTCGACGTGCGGGCGGAACTCGGCGACGACACGCTGCCGTTCGTCGTCGGCGAGACCGGGAACATGGACAACGCGACGCTGCGCCAGGGCCAGCGCGACGGCTGCGCCGACCCGCGCGTCGGCCCGTACGTGCGCTTCGTGCCGACGCGCGACTTCCTGCGCCGGCCCGAGGAATCACCCAACACCGGCCACGGCCACCACTGGTTCGGCAACGGCGAGAGTTACCTGCGCGTCGGCGACGCGCTCGGCGCGGCGATCGGCGAACTGGTCGACCAGCGCATGGCGTGGCGCGCGTCGCGGCGGCGCGCCGAGCAGGGCGCGCAGGCGCACGGTCGCGCGGCGGATCGCGCCGGCCGCTGAGCCCGAGAAGACATCAGGACACGGGCCCCCAGATGGCCCCTGGTGGCCGCTGCCGCGGCCACGCCGAGCCTGAGAAACCGGTTGTTTCTCAGGCTCTGAGGCGAGCCTCGCGGTCGCGGCGCTGCGCCGCCATACTGCGGCGGTCCGTCCGCAGCCCCCGCCAACCACCCCGAACCCGCCCCGGACCCCGTGCGCCTTACCGTCGAGAACGGCCCCCGAACAGGCACCGTCGTCGCGCTCGATCGCGACCAGCCCACCACGATCGGCAGCGCGCCGGAATGCGGCCTGCGCATCGCCGAGCCCGGCGTCGCACCGCAGCAGGCGGTGATCAAGGCGCTCAAGGACCAGGGCTTCGGCGTCAAGGCGCTGGCGCCAGGGGTGCGGCTCAACGGCCGCGAGGTCGAGGTGGCAGCGCTCGCGGACGGCGACGTGTTGGAAGTCGGCGCCACGCGGATCGCATTCGGCGAGGCGCCGACCCAGGCGATGACGGGCGGCCTGCCGGAGATCCCGGGGTACCGCATCCTCGGCCAACTCGGCCGCGGCGGCATGGGCATGGTCTACCGCGCCGAGCAGACGAGCCTGCACCGGGAGGTCGCGCTCAAGGTGCTCAACCGCGAGCTGACCAAGGACCCCGCCTTCGTCGGCAAGTTCGTCGCCGAGGCGCGCGCGGCCGCCAAGCTGCAGCACCCCAACGTCGTGCAGGTCTTCGACGTCGCCAACGCCGGCGAGACCTACTTCTACGCGATGGAGCTGATGCACGACGGCTCGCTGGAAGGCTGGCTGAAGAAGCACGGCGCCATGCCGGAGGAGCGCGCGCTACAGGCCATCGCCGACGCGGCCGCCGGCCTCGCCTATGCCGAGTCGCTCCGCCTCGTGCACCGCGACATCAAGCCCGACAACTTGATGCTCGACCAGCACGGCACGGTGAAGATCGTCGACCTCGGCCTCGCCGGCGCGACGTCGGAGGCCGAGGAGAAGGCGGTCGGCACGCCGCACTTCATGGCGCCCGAGCAGGTGCTGAAGCAGGCCGTCGACCACCGCACGGACCTCTACGCGCTCGGCTGCACCTTCTACCGGCTGGTCACCGGCAGGACGCCGTTCCGCGGCCAATCGGTCAAGGACATCCTGCGCGCGCAGGTCAAGGACGAAGCCGAGCCGGCCAACAAGGCCAACCCGCAGGTCAGTGCGGAGACGACGGCGATCGTCCAGAAGCTGATGGCGAAGGAGCCGGCCGCGCGCTTCCAGTCGGCAGACGAGCTGTTGGAGGCGGTGCAGACGCTGCTGCAGCCGCCGGCCAAGAAGGGCCTGTGGATCGGCCTCGCGGCCGCCGCCGCGCTGGTCGCCGGCGGCGCGATCTGGTGGGCGGTGACCAAGCCGGTCGAGAAGGAGATCGTCGAGAAGGTCTACGACGATCCCGAGAAGCAGCAGTTCGCCGACGAGATCAAGGCGCTCAAGAAGGAGCAGCGCGCCGACAAGGCGACGATCGCGCTGCTGACGGCGCGCGCGTCCGCGGCCACGGGCGAGGACCTCGCCAAGGCGTTCGACGAGGTCGCCGCCAACCACGCCGGCACGCCGGCCGCCGACGAGGCGAAGCAACGCAGCGAGCGCATCCGCACCGAACTCGCCGACGCACGGCAGCGCGCCGCGCAGCGGCAGCAACGCGTTGCCGACCACGCCACCGCCGTGCGGCAGGCCGCGCAGGCGCCGCAACAGGCCGGCGACTTCGCCGCGGCGTTGCGCGCCTTGGAGGCGCCGCCCGCCGCCGAACTGGCCGACGACGCCGACTGGAAGCAACGGCAGCAGGCGCTGCGCGACGAAGTGCTGGCCGCGGCGCGCGCGCAGCTGCGCGACCTCGTCGCCGCCGTCGGCGACGCCGCCGGCAAGCAGGACGGCGCGGCGCTGGCCAAGGCGAGCGAGGCGCTCGGCAAGGCGCTCGCCGCCGGCGACCGGTGGCCCGAGGCGCTCGCCGACGATCTCGCCGCCGCCGGCAAGCAGCTCGCCAGCGCCGGCAAGGAGGCCGACGCGCTCGCCGCCGCGCGCGCCAACGCCATCTGGCAGCAGTACAGCGGCATGTTCGCCGCGCCGCAGGGTCTGCGCAGCGCCCTGGCGCGGCGCGACTTCGCCGGCGCCGCCAAGGCGGCGCAGGACTTAGCGGCCACCGTTCCCGGCGCGCCCGCCGCCGCGCGCTCGACTGCGCTCGCCGACGCGCTCGCGCGCGCCGATGCAGTCGCTCAGGCGCTCGACAAGGCCATCGCCGCCAACGCCGTCGCGCTGGCGGCGCCAGCGGCCGCCAACGGCGGGCCGGCGACGTTGCAGGCGACGCGCTGGGATCGCGCCGGCAACCAGGTGTCCGCGGTCGATCCCGCGCGTCGCTCGGCCAAGGAGCCGGCGATCCCGCTGACGACGCCGGAGGCGTGGCTCGCCGTCGCCGAACAGGTGGCGGGCGCCGAGGCCGGGACGCGCGAGTGCTTCCTCGGCTTCGTGCTGCTGTCGCTGCACGCCGACGCGGCGCAGGCCTTCCTCGGCCAGCTGCAACCCGGCGACGACGCCTCGGGCACCGGAAGCGCCGCGTACCCGCTCGGCGCCGCGGCGTTCGACGGCCTGCTGCGCCGCGTGCCCGAGGCGCAGCAGGCGCCATGGGCGCCGGCGCTGCGGCACGAGTTGCAGGCCGGCCAGCGCCTCGCCGCCGGCCTGCGTGCGCTGTCCGAGCGCCGCAACGTCGCCGCCGCCGGCCACCTCGACAAGCTGCTCGCCGAGCACCCGCACAGCCTCGTCGTCGCCGTGTTGCCGTGACCGTCGCGGCGCAGGCGACGGCGGACGGCGTGCCGCCGCACGCCGTGCAGGTGGTCGGCGTGGCCAACTGCGAGCGCAAGCTCGTGGCGATCGCGGGCAGCGACGTCGCCGGCGCGACGGCCGTGCTGGCGGCGCTGGGCGCTGGCTGATCGCCGCGGCGGGATCGGGCCGCCACCGCGCGCCGCGGTCACTTGGTCAGCGACGGCGTGCGCAGGCGGAACCCGTGCGGCCCGGCGGGCAGCACGCCGAGCAGGCCGCTGGCCTCGCCGACGACCAGCGCGCCGAAGCCGTGGCGCGCGCGCACCGCGTCGACGGCCGCGAACAACCGCCGCCGCGCCGCATCGCCGCCGTCGCCGAACAGCGCGCCCTGCTCCGGCCGCGGCGGCACAAGCCCGGTCAGGGTGACGCCGACGAGGCGCGCGAGCACGCGGCGCAGCGCCAGGTCGTCGAGCAGGTCGCGCGCCACCGCCGTCAGCGCATCGGTGCGGTCGGTCGGCTCCGGCAGCGTGCGAGCGCGCTCGCCGGTGACGCCGTCGACGTGGCGCAGGCGCACCTGCACGACGCGCGCGAGCAGCCGCTGGCGGCGCAGTTCGCTCGCTGCGCGATCGAGCAGGTAGGCCAGCAGCGCGCGCAGGTACGGCAGCTGCTGCCCCTCCGCGTGCGCCGCCGGCGCGAACGACGTCTCGCGCGCGATGCTGCGCAGCGTCGGCGTCGACTGCACCGGCGCGTCGTCGAGCCCGCGGCAGCGCTGCCACAGCTCGTCGCCGATCGCGCCGAAGCTGGCGCGCAGCAACTCGCGATCGACCGCCCGCAACTCGCGCAGCGTGCCCACCCCTACCTGCCGCAGCAGCGCGGCGCGCGCCGGACCGACGCCGGGCAGCGCCTCGACCGGGAAGCCGGCGAGGAACTCGCGCTCGCCGCCGGCGGGCACTTCGCAGATGCCGCCCGGCTTGGCGCGCGTCGTCGCCAAGCGCGCGACGGTGCGCGTGCTGCCGACACCCTGCGCGACCGACAGCCCGGTCGCCGCGCGCACGGCGGCGCGCACCTCGCGGCAGAGCGGCGCCAGCGACCGTTCGGCGTCGACGGTGGCGTCGGCGGCCAGCGCCTGCTCGACGCGCAACGGCACGCCCGAGAGGTCGACGTAGAAGTCGTCGAGCGAACAGACCTCCACCACCGGCGAGAACTGGCGCAGCACTTCGGCGACCCGCTGCCGGTAGCGCTCGACCAGCCGCGCGTCGCCATCGCGCACGACGAGGTCGGGGCAGCGGCGCAGCGCCTCGTGCAGCGGCATCGCGGTGGCGACGCCGCGCGCCTTGGCTTCGTAGGACCGCGACGCAACGACGCCGGTGCCCACGGCGACCGGGCGACCGAGCAGACTGGGGTCGCGCAGTTGCTCGACCGAGGCAAGGAAGGCGTCGATGTCGACGTGCAGGATGCGGCGGTCCATGGCCCTAACGAATACCGAACATGGACGCCGAAGCCGAGCCTCTGCCGGGAGCCTGCGTGCCCCGTCAGGGCACACGGCGCGGCACGCATCGCGGCACCCGGGGCCTCGCCGCCGAGCGTCGCCAACCGCGCCGATGCGCCTGCGGGCCGAAGCATCGCCCCGGCCGCGCCCCCGTCGACCTGCCCGCCGATCCAGGCGGGACGCCTTGGCCTCGGGAGCGGTTTCCCACCGCTCTTTACACGAAGTTGTTCACATTCGTCTCCACAGCCTGGGCTTCTTTGCACAGCGTCTCCCCAGCGGAACGTGCGGTGCGACCGGCAGATCCGTGGCTTGGCGAGGTTCTTTCCCCGCGCTTGCGCGGGCTGCCGCGGCCGCCACAGTGCTGCGCCGCCCATGGACGCCTTGCCGCCTCACGAGAGCCAGACCGCGAGCCGCTCGTTCGCCGACGAACTGCGGCAGCTGCTGCGGCTCGGCGTCCCGATCGCCTTCGTGCAGTTGGGGCTGACCGGCCTGAACTTCGTCGACCTGGCGATGCTCGGCCACTTCGACGCGGCGTCGCTGCCGGCGATGGCGCTCGGCAATACGGTCGTTTGGATCGTCTCGATGTTCTGCATGGGCGCCCTGGCGGCGGCCGACCCGCTGTTGTCGCAAGCCGTCGGCGCGCACGACCGCGACGCCATCCCGCGGATCTTCGGCCGCGCGCTGCTGCTCGCCGTCGCGCTGGCGCTGCCGGCCTCGCTGCTGCTGCTGCCGACCGACCGCTGGCTCGCGCACGCCGGGCAGCCGCAGCACCTGATTCCGGCGGCCACCGACTACGCGCGCTGGCAGATGCTCGCGATCCTGCCGTTCCTGTGGTTCACGACCTGCCGCAGCGTGCTGTCCGCGCATGCGCGCACCTGGCCGCAGGTGGCCACCATCGTCGGCGGCAACCTCGCCAACGCGCTGCTCGACTGGGTCCTGATCTTCGGCAAGTTCGGCGCGCCGGCGATGGGCGCGCACGGCGCGGCGATCGCCACCGTGCTGTGTCGCTGGCTGATGCTCGGTGCCCTCGTGGCGTGCGGTTGGCGCGAGCTCGGCCCGTGCGTGCGCGCGTTGCGCGACCGCAGCGTGCGCGCCGCCGCGTTCGCGCTGGCGCCGATGCTGCGCTTGCTGCGACTTGGCGCGCCGATCGGCGCGCAGTTCCTGCTGGAGATGGGCGTCTTCGCCGCCGTGGCGCTGCTCATCGGACGCATCGACGACGCCAACGGCGACGGCGCCGACGGGCCGCGCATCGCCGGCCACCAGATCGCCCTGCAGCTCGCGTCGCTGAGCTTCATGGTGCCGCTCGGCCTGGCGATGGCGGCGTCGGTCCGCGTCGGCTGGGCCGTCGGCCGCGGCGACGCGGCGGCGGCGGCGAGGTCCGTGCGCGTGGCGCTGCTCGCCGGCGCCACCGTCATGACCGGCTTCATGGCGCTGTTCCTGCTGCTGCCAGGTCCGCTGGCGCGCGTGCTGACCGACCAACCCAACCACCTCGCGTGGGCCGGCGCGCTCGTGCCGATCGCCGGCGTGTTCCAGATCGGCGACGGCGTGCAGGTGGTCGCGATCGGCTGCCTGCGCGGCCTCGGCGACGTGCGCTCGCCGATGTGGGCCAACGTCGTCGGCTTCTGGCTGATCGGCTTGCCGCTCGGCTGCGCGCTCGGCTTCGCCGGCGGCGGCGGTCCCGCCGGCCTCTGGTGGGGCCTCGTCGTCGGCCTGTTCCTCGTCGCGATCACCCTGCTGCTCGTGCTGCGCACGCGGCTCGCCGAGGGCCGCCGGCGCCTGCGCGCCGATTGACCGCGCCTCGGCGGCCGGAGCCGCTGCGGCGCCGCCGCGCGCGCCGTCGGCGGCCGCGCCTTCCCGGCACCGCGCGGTCGACCACGCCCCGCTGCGGCACTACCGTGCCGACATGAGGAGCCTTTGCGTCCTGGTCCTGGCGCCGCTGCTGAGCGGCTGCGCCACGTGGTTCTTCTCGGGCGAGGACCGCATCGACCGCAGCCGCCCCGTCGCGCTGGTCGAGACCACCGGCGGCGTCGAGTACGGCGCGACGACCGAGTTCGGCGTGCTCACGCTCGGCCGCACCGCGACGAGCGGCCCTTGCCGGGTGCACTACTTCCTCGGCCCGACGCCCGTGATCGAGAGCGGCACGCTCGACCCCGCCGGCGGCGTGTTCACGCGCGCGACGATCGACCTGAAGACCCAGGCGGCGCGGGCCAACGACCGGCCGCTGCGGCCGGAAGACGAACTGCGCGTCATGTGGACGCCCGACGGGCAGCGCGAACGCTCGGTCCGCGTCGCGCTCGCCCGCGCCGACGGCGTGCGCGGCGACGTGCTCGCGGCTCCGGACGAACCGCTGCCGACCGGAGCGACGGTGCTGCGCCTTGCCGAGGACGGCAAGTGGCAGTTCGCCGGGCTGATCGCCGCGCGCGCGTCGCTCGCCGGCTCGGCCAGCGACGGCGAGTACTACGTCTTCGCCGGCCTCGATCGCATCCGCGAACTGCTGGCCCGACCGGAGCGCCACCCGATCGACGTGACGCCGAAGTTCCGCGCCGACGACATCCGCGTCGACCGGCGGAACTGAGAGCCTCAGAGTCGGTCGTCTCCCAGGCACTGAGCGCCCGGGCGACGGCTGCTTCGCCCGCTCGGGCCGGCGGGCCGGCGGGCCGGCGATCAGTCCTCGCGCTCGATGCCGGCGAGCGCCAGGACCTTGTCGACCATGGCGCCGAGCACGAACACGACCAGTTGGTCGTGGGCGTGCAGTTCGTCGGCGCCGCGCGGGATCAGCACCGTGCCGTCCTCGCGCGTGATCGCGGCGACGACGCAGCCGCGCGGGAAGCCGGCGTCCTTGAGCGCCTTGCCGACGAGGTCGCTGCCCGACGGCAATTCCAGCTCCAGCACCTCGGCCTTGCCTTCCTCGATGGTCGCGATGGTCGAGATGCTGCGGCTGCGCACGAACGCCAGGATGCGGTTGGCGCACAGCAGCCGCGGCGACACGGCGACGTCGATGCCCAGGCGCTGGTAGAGCGAGACGTAGTCCGGCTTGTTGACGAGCGCGACGGCGCGCGCGACGCCGAGCGACTTCGCCAGCTGGCACGACATCAGGTTGCGCTCGTCCTCCTCGGCCACGCCGAGGAACGCGTCGGCCTCGCCGACGTGCTCCTCCTGCAGGAAGTTGAGGTCGGTCGCGTCGGCGTGCAGCACGGTGACGCCCTTCAGCGCCTCGCTGAGGTGCTCGGCCTCGACGCGGTCGTCGACGACGACGCGCACGTCGACGCGATCGCGCTGCAGCGCCTGGGCGAGCTGCATGGCGATGCCGGTGCCGCCGTAGACGACGACGCTGCGCGTCGCCGCCGGCGCATGGCCCATGCGGCCTTCGAACGCCGCCAGCGCGCGCGGCTCGCCGAGCACGATCATCTCGTCGTCGGCGCGCAGCACGTCGGCGCCGCCGGGCACGATGACCTCGTGGTCGCGATCGATGGCGGCGACGATCGTGCCCTGCGGCATGCGCAGGTCCTTGATCGCCTGTCCGACCGGCGCCGCGCCGGCGGCGACGCGGAACCGCCGCAGCTGCACGCGGCCCTCGGCGAAGTTGTCGACGCCGAGCCCCTTGGTCTGGCGCACGGTCTTCACCAGTTCCTCGGCGGCGAGGTCGTCGAGCGAGAGCAGCAGGTCGTACTGCAGGTTGCGGCGGAAGAACGTGCGCGACCGGCGCACCGCCGACGTGTCGCGCAGGCGCAACACCGTCTTCTTGGCGCCCATGCGCTTGCCGAACAGCGCGGTCAGCATGTTGACCTTGTCGTCGTTCGAGACCGCCAGGATCAGGTCGGCGGCGTGCGCGTCGGCCTTGTCGAGCACGTCCGGGCGGGAGCCATCGCCGTGCACGGCCTGCACGTCGAGCAGGTCGGCGACCCGGCGGATGCGGTGCAGATCCGGATCGACGACGGTGATCGAGTGGCCCTCCGTCGAGAGCACCTTCGCCAGGTAGGAACCGACCTCGCCGAGACCGACGATCAGGATGTTCATCGGGAAGGGCGGGACGATACTCTCCGGCCTGCCGGATTGATCCTCCTGCTCGACAACAAGGACTCCTTCGTGTGGAACCTCGCGCAGGCGTTCGGCGCGCTCGGAGCCGTCGTGGACGTCGTGCGCAGCGACCGCGCGCCGGTCGAAGCCATGGCCGCGGCGCGCGCCATCGTGGTGTCGCCCGGCCCCGGCCGGCCCGAGGACGCCGGCGTGTCGATCGCGGCGATCCGCCGCTGGTCGGGCGAACGCCCGATCCTCGGCGTCTGCCTCGGCCACCAGGCGATCGGCGCGGCGTTCGGCGGTCGGGTCGTGCGCGGCGCGCCGATGCACGGCCGCACCTGCCGGATCGACCACGCGGCGGACGGCCTGTTCGCCGGCCTGCCGCAGCCGCTGGAGGTCTGCCGCTACCACTCGCTGTACGTCGCCGACCCGCTGCCCGCCGAGCTGGTCGCGACGGCGCGCACCGGCGACGGCGCGGTGATGGCGCTGCGCCATCGCGCGCATCCGACCTTCGGCGTGCAGTTCCACCCCGAGTCGTTCCGGACGCCCGCAGGGCCGGCGCTGCTCGCCAACTTCCTGCGCGAGGTGGCTTGAACACGCCCGCGATCGTCTGCCGCGGCCTCGGCAAGTCGTTCGGCGGCACGCCGGTGCTGCGCGACCTGTCGCTCGTCGTGCCCGCCGGCGAACTGCTCGGCCTCGTCGGCCCCAACGGCGCCGGCAAGTCGACGCTGCTGCGCACGCTGGTCGGCCTCGTCGGCCGCGATTCCGGCGCGGTCGCCGTGCTCGGACTCGATCCCGGCCGCGAGCCCGTCGCCGTCACGCGCCGGACCTGCTACCTGCCCGGCGAGACCGGCGTCTACCTGCAGATGACCGGCGCGCAGTTCCTCGCCTTCGCCGGCGGCATCTACCCGCGCCGCGACGAGGCGCGCGAACGGCGTCTCGCCGACGCCTTCGAACTGCCGCTGCGCCGCAAGGTCCGCGGCTACAGCGCCGGCATGAAGCAGAAGCTGGCGCTGCTGGCGACGCTCGCCCCCGACGTCGACCTCTACCTGCTCGACGAGCCCGACCGCGCGCTCGACGCCAGCGTGCGCCTGCTGCTGCGCGACGAGCTGCGCGCCATGAAGGCGCTCGGCAAGACGATCGTGCTGAGCAGCCACCACCTCAGCGAGGTCGAGTCGCTCGCCGACCGGCTGGTGTTCTTCTGGCAGGGCGCGCTGCTCGCCGACGGCGAGATCGCGGCGGCGCGCGCGCAGCTGCGGCGGCGGCCGCGCGTGCGGCTGCGCGCCGGCGCGGCGCTGCCGGCCGGCGCGCGCGAGCTGCGCCGCGAACCCGACGGCACGCTCGTCGTCGAGACCGCCGGCGACCCGATGGCGTGGCTGCGCGGCGTGCCCGACGGCGTCGTCGACAGCGCCGAGATCGGCGTGCCGCGGCTCGACGACCTCTACGACGCGCTGTTCGCGGCCAAGTCCCGCGGAGGCGCGTCGTGATCGCCGGCAAGACGTGGCGCGAAGTGCGCTGGATGGCGCTCGCCTACCTCGTGATCCTCGAGGCGCTGTGCGTGCCGGTGCTGCTGCTGTGGCCGGACATCTACGAGGACCTGCAGCGCTCGTCGCTGTTCAAGAACCTCGGCATCGACTTCGCCAAGCGCATCCTGCAGGGCGTCACCGACAAGGACGAGCAGATCGCCTACACCAACTGGGCGGCGGTGATGCTGTTCTTCCGCAGCACCAACCTCGTCTGCGTGGCGGCCGCCGTGCTGTTCGGCACCGGCCTGTTCGCGCGCGAACGCGAGAACCAGACGTTCGAGTTCCTGCTCAGCCGCCCGGTCGGCCGCGGCGCGATCCTGTGGCAGAAGACGTGGCCGACGGCGCTGTGCCTCGTGCTGCCGATCTTCCTGGTCAACCTGTCGGCGATCTTCTGGAGCCGCCGCATCGACCTCGACCTGCCGCTGCCCGAACTGCTGCTCGGCTCGGCGCACGCCAGCGCCTTCGTGCTGTTCTTCCTCGCCGCGACGACCTGGTTGTCGGCGCTGATGCGCACGCAGGCGCACGTCGCCGCCGCCATCGGCGCCTTCGCCGTGCTGCAGCTCGGCGTCTACCTGACGCAGCGGCTGCGGCCCTACAGCCTGTTCCGGCTCGCCGACTTCGAGTGGTACGGACCGCTGCTCAACGGCAACGTCTCGGCGCGGCAGATGCTCGATCCGCTGCACGGACCGGGCTACACGACGTGGCTGCTGTTGGCGGCGGCGGCGTGCTACGCGCTGTGCCTGCGCGCGCTGCGCAAGGCGACGCCGTGATGCCGGTCGGGGTCGAGGTCGGGCTGACGCTGCTGCGCGAGATCCTGCGGACGCTGCTGACGCCGGCGCGCCTGCTGCTGTACCTGCCGGCCCGCCGGCGCTGGCGCCAGCTCGCCCGCGAGGCGCTGGCGACCGCCGCGGCGGCGCCGCCGCAGGCGCCGACCGCGCGCTTGCACGCCTTCCTCGCCGCCCGCCGGCCGCCGCGCGGCGCGACGCCGCACGTGTTCCTGTCCGCGGGCGAGGCCAGCGGCGAAGCGCACGCCGCGCGGTTGCTGCGCGAACTGCCGGGCGTGCGCGCCACCGCCTGCGGCGGCGCGCTGCTGCTGGCGGCCGGGGCCGACGTGAAGGTCCAGCTCAGCGAGCATGCGGTGATGGGCGTGCGCGGCGTGCTGGCGCAACTGCCGCTGATCCTGCGCGCCTTCGCCGCCTACCTGCGCGTGCTGCGCGACGACCCGCCGGACCTCGTCGTGCTGGTCGACTATCCGGGCCTGCACGTCGTGATGGCGAAGGCGGCGAGACGCCGCGGCATCCCGGTGCTGCACTACGTCGCGCCGCAGTACTGGGCCTGGGGCCCATGGCGCATGCGCCGCTACCGCCGCGCCGTCGACGGCACGCTGACGATCCTGCCGTTCGAGGCGGCGTTCTTCGACCGCTTCGCCGTGCCTGCCGCCTACATCGGCCACCCGCTGCTCGACGAACTCGCCGACCACCCGCCGGACGCCGCCGCGGTGGCGGCCGTGCGGGCGCGCCGCACGCTCGTGCTGCTGCCCGGCAGCCGCCGCGCCGAGATCGACGCCAACCTGCCCGGCATGCTCGGCGTCGCCAAGGCCCTGCTCGCCGACGACCCGACCGCGCGCGTCGTGCTGCCGCACAAGAACCCGCGCCGCACCGCGCGCATCCGCGAACTGCTGGCCGCGCACGCCGCCGGCTTCGTCGAGCACCACGAAGGCCCGCTCGCGCCGTGGCTCGCCGGCGCGCGCCTCGTGCTGGCGAAGAGCGGCACCGGCTCGCTGGAGGCCTGCCTGCACGGCAACCCGACGATCGTCGTCTACCAGCTGAGGGGCCCGATCGCGACGCTGGGTTACCGCAACATCCTCAGCGTGCCGTTCATCGCCGCCGCCAACCTGATCGCCGGCCGCGAGGTCGTGCCCGAGTTCTGCTTCCATCGCCCCGAGGGCTGGCAGGAGGTGCTCGCCACGGCGCGGCGGCTGTGGACCGACGACACGGCGCGTGCATCCTGCCGCCAGGGCCTCGACGAAGTGCGGGCGCGCCTCGGCGCGCCGGGCGCCACCGCCCGCGTCGCGGACGTCGTGCGCGCCTTCCTCGCCGCCCCGCCCACCCGCCGATGACCTCCCCGCTGCTCGACCTGCGCGCGTTCCTCGACCTGCTGCGGCGCGAAGACGACCTCGTCACCATCGACGCCGAGGTCGACCCCGACCTCGAAGCCGCCGAGGTGCACCGGCGCGTCATCGCCGCCGGCGGCCCGGCGCTGCTGTTCCGCCGCGTCAAGGGTTCGCCGTGGCCGGTGGTCACCAACCTGTTCGGCACCGCGCGTCGCGTCGAACTGGCGTTCGGCCGCCGCCCGCTGGAGTTGGTGCAGCGGCTCGCCGACGCGCCGCACACCATGCTGCCGCCGAGCCTGGGCAAGCTGTGGGCGCAGCGCGACCTGATCGGTTCGCTGCTGAAGGTCGGGCGCAAGCGCGTGCGCTCGGCGCCGCTGCTCGACGTGCAGGACCGGCCGCCGGCGCTGGGCCGCCTGCCGCTGCTGCGCACGTGGAGCGAGGACGGCGGGCCGTTCGTCACGCTGCCGCTGGTCTACACCGAGCACCCGCGCGGGCTCGGCAGCAACCTCGGCATGTACCGCATCCAGCGGCACGGCGACGACCGCGTCGGCCTGCACGTGCAGATCGGCAAGGGCGGCGGCTTCCACCTCGCCGAGCACGAGCGCCTCGGCACGCCGATGCCGGTCGCGGTGCACATCGGCGGACCGCCGGCCCTGATCCTGTCGGCGATCGCGCCGCTGCCCGAGAACGTGCCCGAGGTGCTGCTGTGCTCGCTGCTGCTCGGCCAGCGCCTGCGGAGCGCCAAGTCGGCGCACACGCCGCTGCCGCTGCAGGCCGACGCCGAGTTCTGCATCCTCGGCGACGTGCATCCCGGCGATCGCCACCCCGAGGGCCCGTTCGGCGACCACTACGGCTACTACTCGCTGCGCCACGACTACCCGCTGGTGCGCGTGCACACGCTGGCGCGCCGGCGCGAGCCGATCCTCGCCGCCACCGTCGTCGGCAAGCCGCGCCAGGAGGACTTCTTCCTCGGCGACTACCTGCAGGAACTGCTGCTGCCGCTGGCCAAGGTGGCGATGCCGCAGGTCAAGGACCTGTGGTCGTACGGCGAGACCGGCTACCACGCGCTCGCCGCCGCGGTCGTGCAGGAGCGCTATGGCCGCGAGGCGATGCAGAGCGCCTTCCGCATCCTCGGCGAGGGCCAGCTCAGCCTGACCAAGTTCCTGCTGCTGACCGACCAGCCGGTCGACCTGCGCGACTTCCAGGCGACGCTGGCGCACGTCCTCGCGCGCACGCGCTTCCAGACCGACCTGTACGTGTTCGGCAGCCTGTCGATGGACACGCTCGACTACGCCGGTCCGGCGGTCAACAAGGGCAGCAAGGGCGTGCTGCTCGGCCTCGGCGAGCCGGTGCGCACGCTGCCGACCGAGTTCTCCGGCGCGCTGCCGCCGCAGTTCCCGAAGGCGCGCGTCTTCTGCCCCGGCTGCCTCGTCGTGCAGGGCCCCGCCTTCGCCGGCTGGCGCACGGCCGCGCGCGACCTCGCGCAGGTCCCGGCACTCGCCAACTGGCCGCTCGTCGTGCTGGTCGACGACGCCGACAAGGCGGCGAAGTCGGCGGTCAACTTCCTGTGGACGACGTTCACCCGCTTCGAGCCGGCCGCCGACCTGCACGGCAAGGATCTGCGCCTCGCCGGCACGCAGCCGTGCTGGACGCCGCCGGTCGTGATCGACGCGCGCATGAAGCCGACGTACCCGAAGGAGCTCTTCTGCGACCCGGACACGGCCAGGAAGGTCTCGGCGCGCTGGCGCGAGTACTTCCCGACGCGCGACGTCGCCATGGGCGACAGCGACCGCGGGCACCTCGACTGACGCGGCGCTCAGCGCCTGAGAAACAACCGGTTTCTCAGGCTCTGCATGGCCGCGGCAGCGGCCACCAGGGGCACTCCGAGAGCCCGTATCCTGAGTTCTTCTCGGGCGCTCAGCGGCCCGTCGGCGGCAGGCGCGCCAGCGCGGCGTCGATCTCGGCGCGCCCGGGCGCAAGGCGTTTGGCGGCGAGCAGACGTTCGCGCGCGGCGGTGACGTCCTTGGCCGCAGCGGCGGCCTGTGCGCCAGCCAACCACACGTCGACGTCCGACGCCCGCAGTCGCAAGGCGTCGCGCCACAACGCGTCGGCGCCAGTGGCGCGGCCGAGGCGGCGCAGCAGCGCGTCGTGGAGCACCAGCGCCGCCGCCGGGCAGGACGGCAGGGCAGTCGCTGCGGCGATCGCCCGCTCGGCCTCGTCGATGCGCCCCTGGATCTCGCGGATGCGCGCCAACTCGATCCGCCACGTCGGCAGCGCGGGCGCGAGTCCGATGGCGCGGGCGACGCTCGCCGCGGCGTCTTCCCATTGCGGATCGGCAGCCGGCGCACGGCGTCGCTCGGCGGCGCGCGCGAGGAACGCGCCGCGCAGGCCGTGCGCGCGCGAGTGCTGGGGAGCATCGGCGAGCACCTGATCGACGGCGGCGAGCGCTTCGCCGTGACGTCCGCGTTGCTCCAGCGATGCGGCGTACTGCAGACGCTCCGCGACCGTCGGCGCTGGCAGCGTCATCATCTCGTCGAACAACCGGTGCGCCGTCGCCGCATCGCCGGCCGCGAAGCGCACCGACGCATAGGCGCCGACGATGCGGGTCGTGAACGGGTTGCGCGCTGCCGGATCACGCAGGTCGTAGGCGCGCTGCCAGAAGCAGGCCTCGTCGCGGTAGGTCTCGGCATGCCGTCGCGCCTGGACGACGAGCGCCGCGACCGCGACGACGGCGACGGTCCAGGCGGCTGGCGCGGTTCCATGCCGCAGCAGCGAGGACCGCGCGAGGACCACCAGCGGCACGACGACGGCGAGCATCGGCAGGTAGGAGCGACGCTCGGCGACGACCTCGGTGACGATCGGCAGCACCGAAGATGTCGGCGCCAACTGCACGAAGAACAGCGCGCCGAGAAACCCCCAGTGCGGATGCCGTCGCCAGCACCAGACGGTCAGACCGAGCAGCGCCATCACGGTCATTCCTGGGGCGATCGCAGGGCCTGCGGTCGTGACGATGTCCCAGTCGTACGCGCCGCGCAGCCCGGTCGGCACCGCCGCCAGCCGGACGTAGTGGAGGATCACGCCAGCCTGGGTCAGCAACCACTGCCACGCGGTCGTCCCCCGGTTGGTCGCGAAACCGACGGTGTCGTTGGCCGGTCCGAGACCGACGCAAAACGCCAGCGTCGACCAGCATGCCACGGCCACGACGGCGTGCACGCGCCAGCGCTCGCGCACCGCCTGCCAGCCGGGGCTCAAGAACGCACGATCGAACAACACGCCCAGGATCGGTGCGCCGACGAAGTCTTCCTTGCTCGCCACCGCGAGCGCCATCGCCGCTGTCGCGACCGCCGTCCAACCGGCCGCGCCTGCGCACGCCGCGCCGCGCGCAAGCGCCCAAAGGCCGGCGAGGAAGCAGGCGCTGCCGAGTCCGGTCGAACGCTGCGTCGCATACGCGACGGTGTCGGTGGCGAGCGGGTGAGCGACCCACACGCATGCGATCAGTAGCGCCAGTCGCGCCGCCGAGGCAGCGGCGAAGCGCCCGCCGAGATTGCCCGTCGTCAAGACGCGGCGCGCGACGGCGAACAGCAGGCAAGCGTTCGCCAGGTGCAGCAGCAGGTTGCCGACCAGCGCCGACGCCGGCCAAGGACCGAAGCAGCGGGCGGTGAGCGTCAGCGACAAGGTCGCCAGGGGGCGGTTCGCCAGCGGTTGGTGCGGCGGCGCGAAGGCCGCCGCCCACCAGTCGCCGCGCGCGAGGGCCACGTTGTCTTGGATCGCCGGCAAGTCGTCGAACTTGCAGCCGAAACCGGGCACATCCCACCATGCGGTGAGGCCGACGCCGACGACGACCAATCCAAGAGCAGCCGTGGCCAACCGGTCGGACGCGGGCGACATGGCTGGCATGGTGGGCACCAGATCCGGCTCCAGAGCGACGATGGCCGCCGCAGCCCGCGTCAGCGCGGCGGTTCCGGCGTCAGTTCGACCAGCGCCGGCGCGAGCGGGCCGCGGCCCGCGACCATGCGGCGGCCGTCGCGCAGCACGTAGACGACGCCGTGCTCGTCGTCGCGCTCGATCGCGACGACGAACGGTGCGACGGCGGGGTCGGGGCACTCCGGTGCGACGACGGCACCGCCGCCGTGCACGGCGAGCGCCACCGCCGCCGGACGGACGCGCCCCGGCGCACCCTCCCGCCAAGCCGCCGGCTGCAGGACGGGCGTGTCGCCGGCCGGCCGCCCGGGAGCGGCCACCGGAGCCATGCCGATTGCCGGCGATCCGGCGGGCACGGCGGGCCCGGCGGGCACGGCCGTGCGCGGCAGCAGCGGATTGCCGAGGACGAGCGCCCCGAGGAGGAGCGCGGCAGCCGACCACAAGCAGAGCGTGCGGGGCATCAGAGGTGCAGCAGGATAGCAGCCGCGGCGGCTGGTGCACGCCACTGCCGCACCGGCCATGCCATCGGCGCTGCCCCGCCCCCGACCCCGCCGCCTGCCCGGCTCCCCCAGGACGCCGACCGATCGACCGCGCCCCCGCCAGGGGTTGCACTGCCGCAGGAGCATTGCTCGCTCGGAGTGGCTACCATGCGCCGCCTTTTCGACCAAACCACCCACCGCTCCGGAACCTCGTGACCGACGGGATCGCCAACGACCGCCTCCAGAAGCTCCAGGCCATGCGCGCCGCCGGACGAGATCCGTTCCCGGCGCGGGTGACCCGCGGCCAACCCATCGGCGACCTGCTCGCCGACTTCGCCGCCCGCACCGGCCAGACGGTGACCATCGCCGGCCGGCTCGGGGTCGTCCGCGACTTCGGCAAGCTGCGCTTCGCCCACGTCGCCGACCGCACCGGCAGCCTGCAGGTCGGCTTCGAGCGCGACCGCCTGCCGGCCTTCTGGCCCGACCGCAAGCAGGTCGAGGGCAACGACCACGTCAGCGTCACCGGCACGCTCGGCACCACCCAGAAGGGCGAGCCGACCCTGTGGGCGTCCCAGGTGGAACTGGCCGCGAAGGCCTTGCGCGCCGCGCCCGAGAAGTGGCACGGCCTCGTCGACACCGAACAGCGCTACCGCATGCGCTACGTCGACCTGTACGCCAATCCCGAGGTGCGGCAGGCGTTCGCGACGCGCAGCAAGATCGTGCGCGAGACGCGGCGGTACTTCGACTCGCTCGGGTACCTGGAGGTCGAGACGCCGATCCTGCAGCCGATCTTCGGCGGCGCCGCCGCGCGGCCGTTCGTCACCCACCACAACGCGCTCGACATGCAGCTCTACCTGCGCATCGCGCCGGAGCTGTACCTAAAGCGCCTCGTCGTCGGCGGCATGGAGCGCGTCTACGAGATCGGCCGCGTCTTCCGCAACGAAGGCGTCAGCACCCGCCACAACCCCGAGTTCACCATGCTGGAGAGCTACGAGGCGTGGGCGGACTACCGCGACATCATGGCGCGCGTCGAGGGCCTGTTCGGCCATCTCGTCGAGACGGTGCTCGGCGGCAAGGGCGTGGTGACCTTCCGCGACAAGACGTACGACTTGAAGCCGCCGTTCCAGAAGGCGCGCTACCTCGACCTGTTCGCGCAGCAGAACCCGGGCGTCGACTGGTTCGACCACGCCGCCTGCGTCGCGCGCGCGCGCGCACTCGGCCTGCCGACCGACGGCCTGGCGCCGGCGAAGCTCGCCAACGACGTCTTCGAGGCGACGGTCGAGGACACGCTGCAGGGGCCGATCTTCGTGCACGACTACCCGGTCGCGATCAGCCCGCTGGCCAAGCGCATGGCCGACGACCCGCGCGTCACCGAGCGCTTCGAGCTGTTCGTCGCCGGCATGGAGCTGGGCAACGCCTTCAGCGAGCTCAACGACCCGATCGACCAGGAGCAGCGCTTCCAGGAACAGGTCGCGCACAAGGACGACGAGACCCCGGGCGAGGTCGACGTCGACTACGTCACCGCGCTGGAGTTCGGCATGCCGCCCGCCGGCGGGCTCGGCATCGGCATCGACCGGCTGTGCATGCTGCTCACCGGCTCGACCTCGATCCGCGACGTCGTGCTGTTCCCGCTGCTGCGCCGGGTCGAGCCGGGCGCTGCCGCCGCGGGCGAAGGCGCTGCGCCGGCGCCGGACGCGCCGCAGCCGTGATCGACGCCTTCAGCCCGTTCGTGGCGTGGCGTTACCTGCTGACGCGCCGCATCAACCTGCTCGCCGTCTTCGGCGTGACCTTCGCCGTCTGGGCGATCCTCCTCGTCGACAGCGTGTTCACCGGCTTCGTCAGCCAGATCCGCCAGGACGTGCGCAGCAGCGCCTGCGACCTGATGGTCACCGACCTGCCGCACGACGCCAGCTTCGAGCGGCTCGCCGCGGTCATCGCCGGCGTCGAGGGCGTCGTCGCGACGGCGCCTCGCCTGCGCCACCACGGCCTGCTGTTGCAGGTGCGCCAGCGCCGCACCGGCATCGCCGACCAGGGCAGTTCCCAGGTCGACTTCGACCACACCCAGAACGGCTTCGCGCTGCTGGTCGGCGTCGATCCGGACCGCGAAGCCGCGGTCAGCGGCCTGCGCCGCTGGCTCGAGCGCGGTCCCGACGAACTGGCGCAGCGTTACCCCGGCGACTTCTGGCGCTCGCCCGTGCTCGACGACGCCGACGCCGGCCGCCGCGCGCGCCTTGGCATGCCCGACGCCGACGAGTGGCGCGCCCGCCGCCGCGCCGGCCTGCCGCACGAAGCGCGCAGCGAGGACCAGCGCGGCGCCTGGCCGGGCGTGCTGTTCGGCTGGCAGCGCGTCCGCCAGCTCGGCTGGTTCCCGCGCAGCGAGCCGTTCGACGTCGTGTGCGCGTCGTTCACCGGCGGCGACGGCGGCGCGGCGCTGCACACGCACTCGCTGCGCGTCGGCTTCGCCGGCTGCTTCGCCACCGGCAGCCGCGCCGTCGACGAGGGCATGGTGCTGCTGCCGATCGAGACGCTGCGCACGATGCTCGGCCAGGACGCCGCCGACCCGGCGAGCGTCGACGTCGTCACCGACGTCGCCGTACGGCTGCGCGACGGCCTGCCGCCGGCGGCCGTGACGGCGACCGCGGCGGCGATCCGCGAGCGCGTGCAGGCGGCGCTGCCGCCGGGCGCGGCCCCGTGCCTCGTCGCCGACTGGCAGCAGCAGAACGAGACGTTCCTGTCCGCCGTCGCGCACGAGCAGGGCATGATGCAGTTCGTGCTGTTCGTCGTGATGCTCGTCGCCGCCTTCGTCATCTACGCGACGCTGCACATGATGGTCGTGCAGAAGGTCAAGGACATCGGCATCCTCGCGGCGCTCGGCGGCTCGCCGCGCAGCGTCGGCGGCGTGTTCCTGGTCAGCGGCCTCGCCGTCGCGCTGGTCGGCACGACGCTCGGCCTGCTCGCCGGCATGCTGTCGGCGTGGAACCTCAACGCCGCCAACGAGTGGATGTTCGCCAACTTCCAGCTCGAACTGTTCCCGCGCCGCCTGTTCGACCTGCGCGAAGTCCCCTGCCGCCTGGAACCGTCCTGGATCGCGACCGTCGCCGCCGGCGCCGTCACGCTCGCCGTGATCGTCGCCGCCGTGCCCTCGCGGCAGGCCGCCCGCATGCACCCCGTCCTCTGCCTGAGCCGCGAATGACCCCCGCCGCGCTGCACGCCGTCGCCGTCACCAAGCACTACCGCCTCGGGCGGCAGGAGATCCCCGTGCTGCGCGGCATCGACCTCGCGGTCGCCGCCGGCGAGTCGGTGGCGCTGCTCGGCGCCTCGGGCGCCGGCAAGTCGACGCTGCTGCACGAGCTCGGCCTGCTCGACGCGCCGAGCGGCGGCGAGGTGCGCTACGACGGCCGCCGCGTCGACGACCTGCCGGTGCGCGAGCGCGCGGCGCTGCGCCACCGCCACGTCGGCTTCGTGTTCCAGTTCTACCACCTCATCCCGGAGCTGACGGCGCTGCAGAACGTGCTGCTGGCCCAGATGATGGCGATCTCGCCGCTCGCCTACTGGCGGCGCCGCAAGCAGGCGCGGGCCGAGGCCGAGGCCATGTTGGCGCGCGTCGGCCTCGCGGACCGCATGCGCCACCGGCCCGCCGAACTGTCGGGCGGCGAGCGCCAGCGCGTCGCCATCGCCCGCGCGTTGCTGGCGCGGCCGCGCGCGCTGCTCGCCGACGAGCCGACCGGCAACCTGGACTCGCACACCGCCGCGGGCGTCGTCGAATTGATGTTCGAGGTGGCGCGACAGGACGGGCTGGCGCTGCTGCTGGTGACCCACGACGAGGAGCTGGCGCGCCGGTGCGGCCGCACCATCCGCATGAAGGACGGCCGGGTGGTGTCCTGATGTACCGCCTGTTCCTGGCGCTGCGCTACCTGCTGACCCGGCCGATCAACCTGCTCGGCATGGCGGGCATCACCATCAGCGTCTGGGCGCTGGTCGTCGTCGTTTCGTTGTTCTCCGGCTTCCTGCAGGTGGTCGAAGACCACGTGCACGCCGCCAGCGCCGACGTCTCGGTGACCAACCTGCCGCCCGACCTGCCGTGGCCGCAGCTGCGCGCCGCGCTGCGCGACGAACCGCAGGTCGCCGACGTCGCCCCACGACTGCTGCACTTCGGCATGCTGGCGCGCCCCGGCCGCCGGCCGCCGCAGGCGCCGCTGCCCGGCCGTTCGGCCTTGCACGGCGGCGACCAACCGTTCCTGTTCGTCCAGGGCATCGACCCGCAGGCCGAGGCCGCGGTCACCGGCTTCGCCGGCTGGCTCGCCGACCCGGCGATCCCGACCGAACTGCGCAGCCCGTCACCGCCGCTGGCGCCGGCGGCCGACGGCACCCCGACCGCTCTGGTCGGGCTCGAACGCATGCGGCGCGAAGGACTGCGGCCGGGCGACCGCGTCGTGCTGACGACGGCGCAGGTCGTGCGCGACGCGCGCGGCAACCGCACCCCGACCAAGGTGCAGATCGACCTCGTCGTCGGCGGCGCCTTCAAGACCGCGCACGGCGGCTTCGAGGGCAACACGGTGTTCGTGGCCGACGCGACGCTGCGGAAGCGCCTGCACCCCGGCGAGCCGGACCTCGTGCAGGAGGTCGCCGTCGCCGTGCGCGACCCGGCGCAACTGGACGCGACGGCCGCGCGCATGCAACGCGCCGTGCGCACGGCGCTCGAACGGGGCGGCGGCGACGACCGCGCGGCCTACGGCGTCGTGCAGACGTGGCGCGAGAAGAACGGCCGCTTCCTCGAGTCGATCGAGCACCAACGGGGCCTGATGCAGCTGGTGCTGTTCGTCATCATGGTCGTCGCCGCGTTCCTGATGCTCGCCACGCTGTCGATGATGGTGACCGAGAAGGTCGCCGACATCGGCATCCTGACGGCGATGGGCGGCACGCCGCGCGGCGTCGCGTCGGTGTTCCTCGCCTGCGGCGTCGTCATCACCCTCGCCGGCGTCGCCGCCGGCCTCGTGCTCGGGGCCGTCACGGGCGTGTACCTGGAAGAGGTCCGGCAGGCGGTGCGCTGGGCGACGGGCATCGACCTGTTCCCGATCGAGGTCTACAACCTCGACCGCGTGCCGTGCGCGATCGAGCCGGCGTGGCTGCTGCAGGTCGCGGCGATGGCGCTGGTCGTGGGCGTCGTGGTGTCGTTCCTGCCGGCTTGGCGGGCGGCGCGCCACGACCCGCTCGTGTCGCTGCGCGGCGTCTGATCGCGCCCGCGCCGGCGTGCGTCCCCGCCTCGCGCGCACGGGCGAAGTGGCGTAGAACCTCGCCGACCCAACACACGACCTACCCGATGCCGCGACCCGACCCGCTCGCCCTCCTCTTCCCAGCCCGCCCCACCGCCCTGGCACTCGCGCTGTTCGCGGCAGCGAGCGGCCTGCTCGCCCAGGCCCCCGCCCAAGCCCCCGGCCTGAAGGCCGACCGCGCCGCCGGCGCGACCACGGTCGACGTCAAGCAGTGCAAGGAGTGGCTGCACACGCTCGCCGGTCCCGACTTCGAAGGCCGCGGCACCGGCCAGCCCGGCTTCGAGAAGGCCGCCAACTACGTCGCCGCGCACTTCAAGGCGCTCGGCCTCGAGGCCCGCGGCCAGGACGGCACGTACTTCCAGCACGTGCCGTGGTCGACGACGAAGGTCGTCGCCGACAAGACCTACCTGAATTTCCAGAAGGGCGACGCCGACGTGCTGACGATCCCGGCGGCGCGCCTGGGCGGCAACGCCGCGACCACCGACGCGGCTGGCGAGGTGGTGCTCGTGTGCGTCGACGTGCCGGCGGCGCCGCCGCGCAGCGAGGGCGGCGGCCGGCGCATGCAGATGCCGAAGATCGAGGGCCTCGACGACCTCGACCTGAAGGGCAAGGTCGCGCTCGTGCACGTGCGCCAGCAGGGCGACGACGGTGCGCGCAATCCGTTCTCGACCTTCGCCGTGCAGCAGGCGCTGCAGGGCAAGGAAGCGGCGGCGATCGTGATGACGCAGGCGACGACGCCGACCGGCGGCATGGTCGGCCGCGCCGGCGCCGGCCGCGGCGGCCGCGCCAACCCGGCCGCCGGCGGTGCCCGCCGTCAGCCGGCCCAGCCGACCATCGGCGGCGACGACCTCGCCGCGATCCTCGCCGCCGCCGGCATGACCGTCGACGGCCTCGCCAAGGCCGCCACGGCCACGCCGCTGCCGCTGCGCGCGCAGTTGTCGCTCGCGACCGAGGAGGCCAACGCGCCGGCGATGAACGTGTTCGCGGTGCTGCCGGGCAGCGATCCGGCGAAGAAGGACGAGTACGTGGTCATCGGCAGCCACCTCGACCACCTCGGCCGCCGCGGCGACGCGATCAGCCCCGGCGCCGACGACGACGGCTCGGGCACCACCGGCGTGCTGGCGGTGGCGCAGATGTTCGCCAAGAACGCGGTCCGGCCGGCGCGCAGCGTGCTGTTCGTGTGCTTCTCCGGCGAGGAGAACGGGCTGATCGGCTCGCGCTTCTTCGCCGACAACTGCCCGATCCCGTTGTCGTCGATCGTCGCCGAGCTGCAGATGGACATGATCGGCCGTGACGAGGAGGAGAACATGGAAGGCGACAAGGGCGAACTCGCCGAGAACAACCGCAACACGGTGCACCTCGTCGGCACCAGGAAGCTCGCCCCCGCCCTGCACGACCTTTGCCTCGCCGCCAACAAGTCGGCCGGTTTCGAGATCGAATACGACCAGGAAGGCATGTTCAGCCGCAGCGACCACGCCAACTTCGCCCAGAAGGGCGTGCCGGTGGCGTTCTTCTTCACCGGGCTGCACCGCGACTACCACCAGACGACCGACACGCCGGACAAGATCCACTACGAGAAGCTGCTGCGCATCGCGACGTGGGTCTACGACATCGGCTTCGAGCTGGCGACGCAGCCGGGACGCCCTGAGATCGAGCCGGAGCTGTGGGGCAAGTTCCGCGGCGGTGGCCGCAACCGCGCGCCGGAAGCGCCGGCCGCGCCGCTGAAGCCCGCGCCGGCCGGCGGCAAGTGACCGCGCGACCGGCTGCCGCCGGCGTCAGCCGTCGCGCCGCTCGGGCCGCGACGCCAAGGGCGGGCCGAGGATTTCGCTCAGCACGAACGCGCGCTTGAGGTCGTCGAGTTCGTAGCGGGCGCCGCGGACCGCGCGCGCCATCGGTGCCTGCGCCCGGCCGCCGAGTTCGCCGAGCGCGTGGTCGCCGACCTTGCCGGAGCCGACGCGCGCGCGCTTGCCGATCGACTCGCCGACGTGCGGGTCGACGTGGATGTCGAGCCGCCGCCGGTTGGTCGACGGTTGCACGGGGGTCGGCGCGCGCTCCGGCGTCGCCGCGTCGCGGCGGGCGCTCGAAGGCAGCGGCTCGGCGCGCTCGACGGGCTGCCGCGGGACGACGACGGGGCGGCGCGGCGGCGCAGCCGGGGCCGGGCGCTGGGGCACCACCGGGCGCGGCGGCGCGTCCATCCCCACGGCGCGGTCGCCGGCGAGCGGCTCGGCGCGGCCTTCGATGCCGTCCGGCTCGCGCCGGCCCGCCTCGGGTTCGAGGCCGAGGATCCGGCGCATCTCGCGCGCCACCGCCTCGGCGTCGCGCTGCCCCATCGGCCGGGCGTCACCGACCGGAGCCCGCGCCTGCGCCGGCTCGCTGCGCATCGGCTGCGGCGACGGCATCGACGTCGGCCCGGGCCGCCGCGCCGCCGCCTCGCGCGACCGCTTGGCCGCCTTGGCGACGTTGCCGACGATGCCGGCGAGCCAAACGACCACGACCAGCAGCAGGACGGGGTTGCGGGCGAAGAACTCGAACAAGCGGCCCACGGCTCACTCCTGGCCCGGCATCTTCTTGCGCTGGCTCTCGGCCGAGAGGTGCGACTCCTCGCCGAGCGCGATCTGCGAGCGCATGCGGGTGTCGGCCTCGAGGTTCTTGATGCGCTGGTAGTCGAGGATGCCCAGATGCCCGCTGCGGAACGCGTGCGCCATGGCCTGCGGCACCTCGGCCTCGGCGAGCACCAGCTTGGCGCGGTTGGCGGCGATCTCGGCGACGTTCTCCTGCTCGGCGGCGACGGCCATCGCGCGGCGGCTCTCGGCGGCGGCCTGCGCGACGCGCTTGTCGGCCTCGGCCTGGTCGGCCTGCAGGCGCGCGCCGATGTTGTCGCCGATGTCGACGTCGGCGATGTCGATCGACAGGATCTCGAACGCCGTGCCGGCGTCGAGGCCCTTGCTCAGCACGCCCTTGCTGATGCGGTCGGGGTTCTCCAACACGTCCTTGTGCGAGTCGGCCGAACCGATCGTCGAGACGATGCCCTCGCCGACGCGAGCGATGATCGTCTCCTCGGTGGCGCCGCCGACGAGGCGCTTGATGTTGGTGCGCACCGTGACGCGCGCCTTGGCCAGCACCTGGATGCCGTTCTTCGCCATCGCCGCGACCTTGCCCTCGGGCGGACAGTCGATGACCTTCGGCGTCACCGACGTCTGCACGGCGTCGAGCACGTCGCGTCCGGCGAGGTCGATCGCCGCCGCCTGGCGGAAGTCGAGGCCGAGGTTGGCGCGGTCGGCGGCGATGAGCGCCTGCACGACGTTGAGCACGCGGCCGCCGGCGAGGTAGTGCGCCTCGAGGTCGCGCACGTTGAGCGGCAGGCCGGCCTGCGTCGCCGAGATCGCCGCGCGCACGATCACCGTCGGGTTGACCTTGCGCAGCGACATGCCGACGAGCTGGAACAGCCCGATCGGCGTGCCCGACATGTACGCCTGGATCCAGAGGTTGAGGAACTTCAGCAGCAGCAGCAGGACGACGACGACGAACAGGATCGGGATGGCGAGGTACCAACCCCACTGCGAGAAGGCGAACGGCGGCAACGGCAGGCTGGCGGTCATGGCGGTCATGGTCATGGTCTTGGGGATGTTGGGTCGCGGTTCAGGCCTTGCGGGCGACGACGACGCGGTTGCCGGCGACGTCGAGCACGACGACCGGACAGCCGGTGTCGAGCATCTCGCCGCGGGTGACGACGTCGATGCGCTTGCCGTCGATGCGGGCGAAGCCGGCGGGGCGCAGCGGCGACACGGCATCGCCGGCCTTGCCGACGAGCGCGCGCAGCGCCGGGTCCTCGGCGGTGGTTGGCGCCTGTGGGCCGCTGAGGATCAGCGCCTTGCCGAAGCGCGTCTTCGGCAACAGCTTGAACGCCAGCGACAGCACGACCGGCGAGGCCACCGCCTCGAAGGCGACGATGGTCACGCCGAAGCCGATCGAATGCTGGAAGGCGACGAAGATGGCCGACAGCAGCGCGATCGCGGCGGCCGTGGCGATGACGCCGAACGACACGAACACGACCTCGGCGACCAGCAGCAGCAGGCCGGTGACGCAGAGCAGCAGCACGAGGCTGACGCTGCCGCTCTCGCCGGCGCGGTCGGCCTGCGGCTCGGGGGCTTCGGCGGCGACGACGACGCGCGCGCCCTGCACGTAGAGCACGCGCACCGGCGTGCCGGCCTCGACGAAGGCGCCTTCGGTGACGACGTCGAGGCGCTGTCCGTCGATGTCGATCGCGCCGGTCGGGCGCAGCACCGTCACGGCGACGCCGACGCGACCGACGAAGGCCGTCAGGCCGTCGTCGGCGAGGCCGAGACCGCTGCCACCGCCGCCGCCAGCCAGCGCCGGCGATGGCGATGGCGGCGCCAGGAACACGCGATTGAACCACGGCACCTTCGGCAGCACGCGCCAGAGCACCGCGCCGAGGACCATCGTGGCGACGAGCAGCAGCGTCAGGCCGCCGAGGTTGGCGAGCAGGAGCGCTTCCTCGGCCTCGGTGCGCGGCAGCACGAACGACTGGCGGCTCAGCACCAGCGCCAGCGCGAGGCACAGGAACCCGACCGCGCCGAACACCACCGTGCCGGGCAGCAGGAACACCTCGACGGCGATCGCGACGATGCCGAGGAAGAAGACGGCGATCTCGGCGACGTCGGCGAGGCCGACGAGGTAACCGTGGAACAGCGCGAGCAGCAGGAACGCCGCGCCGAGCAGCCCTGGCAGGCCGACGCCGGGCGTCTTGACCTCGACGATCAACAGCAGGAAGCCGGCGACGAGCAGGAACGGCTGCAGCAGTTCGAGCCAGCCGACCATGTCCTCGACCCACGAGCCGGCGAGCTCGGCCAGCGCGGCGCGATCGAACGCGAGCACCTCGGCGAGCTGGTCGAAGGACTGCAGCGTGCCCTGCGACAGGCCGAACTCCTCGGCCTCGTCGGCGCTGAGCACGAGCGGCCGCGTCAGCGCGCGTTCGCCCAGCAGCTTGCCGCCCGCCGCCTGCAGCGGCGCGATCTCGCTGCGCTCCAGCACCTGCTGGCGCTCGACGCCGCCCAGGCGCACGGTCGCGGCGACGAGCTGCATGCGCGGGTCCGCCATCGCCAGCGCCAGCTTCTCGGCGTCGGGGCGCAGCTTCGGATCGCGCGCCTGCAGCCGCATCGCCATCGCCGCGCGCGCCGCGGCGAAGCGGGCGTCGGTGGCCGCGTCCGGCTCGCCGCTCAGCAGTTCGCCGAGGTCCTGTTCGGGCTTCTCGACCTCGCCCCAGTCGGCGCGCGGCAGGCAGTAGATGCGATCGCAGCACAGCGCGAGCGCGGCCGCGCCGTGCACGACGCGGCCCGACAGCACCGCCACGGTCGGCACGGTGGTCTTCTGCAGGTGGTCGAGCAGGCTCTGCACGTCGCTCACCGACTCACCCTGGCTGCCGGCGTCGTCCAGGCGGAAGACCACGAACGAGCAGTCGGCGGCGTCGGCGGCGCGCAACAGCCGGTGGCACCGCGCCAACTCGGTCGTGCCGAGCTTGCCGCGGACGGTGATCGACAGCACCCGCGGCCCTGCGGACTGCTGGCTGCCCGGCCCTGTCGCACCCTGGGCAGGCAGCGCGGCACAGACGGCGACCAGCGCGAGCGCGAACCACGACGCCAGGCGGCGGAACGGCGAGATCACGGGCAAAGGTGTAGCAAAGTGCCCTGGGTAGCGCACGACCTGTCGGCCGCGCCCGGCCGGCTGCACGCCCCCCCGCCGCCCCCGCCGTCCGCGCCGTCAGCGCGCCGCCGCCAGCGCGTCGAGGGCCAGCAGCGCCATCGCGGTGCCGTAGCAGCGGCCGAGTTCGTGGCTGTCGACGAAGGCACCGTCGAACTCCGGCAGGTCGAGCACCAGCGCGCGCATCTGCCGCTGCAGCGGCAAGCGTGCCGCTGCGTCGTCCAGGCGGGCCGCGGCCTCGGCGCGCGCCAGCAGGTCGAACCAGAAGAAGAAGCCGCCGTAGCCGTGGCGGTCGGCGTGGTCGTCGTACTTGCGCACCGCGGCGAGCAGGCCGTGGTGGCGCTGGCCGGCCTCGACCGCGGCGCGCAGCTTGTCCTGGTCGCTGCCGCCGAACAGGTACAGCCCGAGTTCGCACAGCGGCATGCGCCCCGCCGCCGACTCGATCGACGCGCGCGGCTTGCCCTTCGCCGTGTGCCCGTACGTGAAGGCCCCCGCGTCGGTGCGGTTCATCGCCAGCGCGCGCAGGCCCTTGTCGACGTTGTCCTGCGGCACCTCGATGCCCGCCTGCTTGGCGAAGTGCAGCGCCTGCAGCGCCGTCGCGATCGCGAACGGATTGCCGTACTCGTGGAACCACACGCCGGTCTCCGGCTGCCGCGCCACCAGCGCGGCGACCCCGCGCTGCAGCGCCGGCCGCACGGCCTCGGCGTCGCCGCCGCGCGCGCGCGTCCAGGCGGCGAGGAAGCGCAGCGCGTAGGCGCGCGCCCACAGGATCTCGTCGCGGTCGGAGACCGAGGCCATGCGGTCGGCCTCGACGTTGGCGCGCATGCGCTGCAGCGTCGCCTCGGCGCGCGCCGCCAGCGCCGCCGGCAGCGGGAACGGCGCGTCCTTGCGCGTCGCCAGCAGCAGCGCCTCGCCGGCGAGGCAGGTCACCGCCGCGTGCACGTTGGGCAGGCCGTCGGTGCCACCGAAGTCGTAGATGCTGTCGCGCAGCACGCCGTCGCCGCCGTCCATGGCGACGAGGAAGGCGACGCCGCGGCGCCAAAGTTCCGCCTCGTCGTAGACGCCGGGCAGCCGCGTGCCGTCGACCGGGTCGGCGGCGAGCGCGTTCGGCGGCAGCGGCAGGTAGTCCTCGAAGCCGCGGCCGAACGGCCCGTGGCCTTCGACCTCCAGCGCCGCCTTCCACGCCAACGGCTGGTCGGGCAGCGCCGTGCCGAGGTCCGTCCAGCGCTGCAGCGCTTGCGGGCGCTGGCCGCTGCGCAGCAAGGCCGCGCCGACCAGCCAGTGCGCCTCGGCGGCGACCGCGGGCGCCGGCTCGGCGGCGAGCACGGCCTCGGCGCGCGCCTGCGCGGCGGGACGGTCGCCGTCGCGGTAGGCCGCCCACGCTTCGCGCAGCGCCGGATGGCACGGGAAGCCGTCGGCCGGCGCCTTCGCCACGCGGCGCAGCGGCGCCTCGAACCACTCCGGGTGCAGCGTCGTCAACTGATCGACGCGCAGCAGCGTGTTGCCGTCGCCGTCGAGCACGAGGTAGCCGGGCTCGAGGAACTGGTTGCGCACGAGGCCGCGCTGCTTGGCGGCGTCGCCCTTGGCGGATTCGGCGACGGGCACGAAGTGCGTCGCCAGCAGGTCGATCGTGCTCGGCCACGAGAACGGCCCGCCGCGCAGGTAGCGGTCGATCTCCGGCTTGCGATCCATCGGCGACGGCTGCACCGCGGGCACGTACCAGAACACCGGCTTGCCGGCCTGCTTGGCCTCGGCGAGCGCGGCGGCGAGGTCCTTGCGCCACGGCACCGCGTCGCCGGCGCGGGCGGCGAGGTCGCCGGGGGCGGGGCGCACCTTCTTGGTCGAGTTCTGGGCCGGAAGGAGCGGGAGCAGCCCGAGGACGCAGAGCCACGTGGCGAGGCGCATCGCCGGAGTATGCCCAATCGCGGACGGGCGCGGACGTCGACACCGCCGATTCGCGCTTGGCGGCGCGCCCCGCACGGCGGCCAACGCGACCCCGCGAGCGGCCGCACGGCGCTGCCGCCATGCCCTGTTTGGATGTTGCGCGGGCCGTGCGTAGCCTGCCGGCCATGCTGTTCCGTCCCGCCCTGGTCTTCCTCGCCGCCGTCACGCTGCTGCCCGACGAGGGCCAGTGGCTGCCGACCCAGGTCCGCGCCATGGACTGGGCCGCGCTGCAGAAGCGCGGCATGGTCCTGACCAAGGACCAGTTCTGGCACCCGGAGAACGGCGGCACGCTGTCGGCGACGGTGCAGATCAACGGCTGCACGGCGTCGTTCGTCAGCAAGGACGGACTGCTGCTGACCAACCACCACTGCGGCTTCGGCGCGGTCAGCGAACTCAGCACGCCCGCGGACAACCTGCTGCGCGACGGCTTCGCGGCCAAGGACCGCGGCAGCGAGCGGCCGGCGCCGGGCATGGTCGCCGCGGTGCTCAAGCGCATCGAGGACGTGACCGCCGTGGTGCACGCCGAACAGCAGAAGGCGACGAGCGACCTCGAGCGCTTCGAACTCACGCAGCGCACGCTGCAGAAGCTGGTCGCCGAGGGCGAGAAGCGCGAGGCGAACACCAAGTGCTCGGTGGCCGCGTTCCTCGAGGGCAAGGAGTACCACCTCTACTACCGCACGCAGATCCGCGACGTCCGGCTGGTCTACGCGCCGCCGCGCGCCATCGGCGAGTTCGGCGGCGAGGTCGACAACTGGGAGTGGCCGCGCCACACCGGCGACTTCATGTTCTTCCGCGCCTACGTGGCCCCGGACGGCGCGGTGCGCGACCACCACCCCGAGAACGTGCCGTACCGGCCGCAGCACGTGCTGCCGGTCTCGACCGAAGGCGTCAAGGAAGGCGACCTCGCGATCATCATGGGCTACCCGGGCCGGACGCAGCGCTACAAGACGAGCCGCGGCGTGATGACGCAGCAGGGTTACGTCTTCCCGCGCCGGCTCGACGTGCTGACCCGCGCGATCGCCGTGTTGGAGGCTGCCGGCCGCACCGACGAGAAGCTCGGGCTGGCCGTCGCCGACCGCGTCAAGTCGCTGGCCAACGTGCAGAAGAACGCCTCCGGCATGATCTTCGGCCTGCGCAACAACGGCACCGTGGCGCGCAAGCTGCGCGAGGAGGAGGAGTTCGCCGCATTCGTCCGTGCCGCCGGCAAGGCGGAGTGGAACGGCGTGCTGGCAGCGATGCTGGCGATCGACGAGGCCGAAGCCGCCGTGATCGAGAAGGAGACGACGATCGCCCTGCTCAACCTGCTCGGCGAGGACCTGCCGTTGCTCGGCCTGCTGATCGAAGCCTGCGGCAGCGCGCTGACGAGCCCGATCGGCAAGGCGCCGAGCCGCGTCGTGCAGATGCTGGGCAGCGACCAGCTGACCACCCACTGGGAGACGATCCAGCAGCCGCTGCTGCGCATCCTCGCCGCCGAGATCGGCGGCCTGTCGCCCGCGCAGCGCCTCGTCGGCACGGAGTTCCTGGCCGAAGGCGAGAAGGCGGTCGAAGCGCTGCTCGCCACGACCAAGATGCGCGATGCCGCCGCGCGCAAGGCGCTGTTCGCCGACGGCAAGGACGCGATCGTCGCGAGCGACGATCCGCTGGTGCGGCTGGCGCGCGCGCTCGCCGGCGAACGCGTGGCCACGGTGCAGCGCCAGCGCGAGCGCTTCGGCAAGATGCTCGACGTCGGCCGCCGCTGGATCCAGGCGCAGGAGAGCTTCCGCGGCCAGTCGTTCTATCCCGACGCCAACAGCACGCTGCGCGTGTCGATCGCCGAGGTCGCCGGGTACTCGCCGCGCGAGGCGGTGACGTACGCGCCGCACACGACCGTCGCCGGCCTGCTGCAGAAGGAAACCGGCGCCGAGCCGTTCGCCAACCCCAAGGCGCTGCTGGCGGCCGCGGCGACGCGACAGCAATCGCGCTGGCTCGACAAGCGGCTCGGCGACGTGCCGGTCTGCTTCCTGACCAACGGCGACACCACCGGCGGCAACTCCGGCTCGCCGGTCGTCGACGGCAAGGGTCGCCTGATCGGCCTGAACTTCGACCGCGTCTTCGAGGGCGTCGCCGGCGACTTCGGCTGGAGCAAGGAGCGCTCGCGCAACGTCGTCTGCGACATCCGCTACGTGCTCTGGGTGGTCGAATCGGTCATGCCGAGCCCGGCCCTGCTCGGCGAACTGCTGACGGCGAACTGACCGCCGGCGGCCGGCCGCGGGGCCGTTCAGCGCGCGGCGACGGCGGCGGCGTGCGCCCGCTCGACCGCCGGGTCGTAGACGACGACGTCGCGCAGTTCGCGGAAGCGGCCGTCGAGGTCCATGCCGAAGCCGATGACGAACTCGTCGGGGATCTCGAAGCCGAGGAAGTCGACGTCGACCGGCACCACGCGCCGCGACGGCTTGCTCAGCAGCGACGCGACGCGACAACTGCGCGCGCCGCCGGCCAGGAAGTGGCGCTGGAGCGCGTCGATCGTGCGGCCGGTGTCGACGATGTCCTCCAGCAGCAGCACGTCGCGGCCGCGCACCGGCAGGTCGGCGCCGAGCAGGATCTTCACCGCGCCGGTGCTGGCCGTGCCGACGTACGACGAGGCGCGCACCTCGTGCACGGGCAGCGGCGTCGGCAGGTGCTGCTGCAGCAGGCGCGCGAACGGCCGCGCGCCCTCGATGACGGCGACCAGCAGCGGCGGCTCGCTGCCCATCGCCTCGGCGACGGCGCGGGCGAGTTCGCGGGCACGGCGCACGATCAGGTCGTGCGGGAAGAGGACGCGGAAGGGCGGCGAGTCGGGCTGGGTCACGGGAGCACGAACGGCACGGCGGCGGAGACGCCGGGCACCGCGAGGTTGAGGTCGAGGACGATGTGCGCGGCGTACAGCGGCACGCCGGCGACCGGATTGGGCTGGGGTATGGCGACGTCGATGCTGCGGTAGCCGAGCGTCGGCACGAAGGCGAGGAAGCCGGGCGCGCCGAGTGCTGCCTGGAACAGCGGGTCGAACGCGAGCGGGATCACCGCGCCGCCGAACGGCGTCGACGGGGTCGTCGCGTACGCGAGCCCGAGCACGCTGAACAGGCCGGGGAACTCGAACGCCGTGCCGTGCACGGTGAACCTGCCGTTGTCGATCGACACGCCGCAGGCGACCGGGTGGTTCGTCGCGTCGGCCGGGTTGCCGCGGCCGGGCGAGCCGCGGTCGCCGGGACCGTAGACCTGCGCCGCCGCCGCCCAGTTCGCCGCCGTGTTCGCGCCCAGCAGGTCGCGGCGCTCGGCGGCGACACCGTTGCCGCCGGGGAAGCCCGCGGCGTACGCGATCGAGTCGACGACGACGGCACCGCGGTCGAGCGCCACCGTGTCGCTGGCGTCGCCGAGCGCGATCGTGCCGAACGGCAGCGCCATGCCGAGCGGCTGGCCGCCGTTGCGCGACGGCGCGCCGTCGACCTGGAACAGCATCGGCCGCCCGGGCGCGAGCAGGAAGTTGCTGGCCAGCGTCACCGCCGCGCTGTTGTCGACCAGCCGCAGGCCGCGCAGGCCGACCGGCTTGCTGCCGACGTTCACCACCTCGACGTACTCGCCGTTGGTGTCCGGCACGATCGCCGGGTTGCGCTGCAGCTCGCTCAGGCGCACGTCGCCGGGTTGCAGCGCCGGCGTCGCCACTTCGTCGCAGTAGAAGTCGAGGAAGTCGCCGGCCGTCGAGGCGGCGCGGTACCGCCGGCCGTCGGTGTCGATGCGGATCGTGCCGGCGACGCCGAAGCCGATCGTGCTGGCGCTGCCGGTCGTCGTCGACAGCAGCGCCCGCGCCGCCGCCGCCTGGTTGAGGCGGTTGACCACGGTCGCGGTCGGATGGCCGAACGAGTTGCCGAACCCGCACGAGACGACGGCGAGCTCCGGCTGCAGGTTGGCGACGAGGTTGAGGCTCGTCGACGTGCTGCTGCCGTGGTGGTTCAGCTTGTAGACGTCGACGTCGCCGCAGGCGAGCGACGCGGGCGTCTCGACGTCCGCCGTGCTGCTGCCGCCGCCCGTCAGGTCGCCGCCGAGCCACATCGAGAAGCTGCCGTACTCCAGGCGCAGCGTCAGCGAGCGCGAGTTCTCCTCCTGCGCCGAGGCGGTCGGGTCGACGAACGCGCCGCCGAGCACGTTGCCGTTGAGTGCGATGACGCGGATCTGCGCCCCGCCGCCGAGCGGGTACACGGCGCCGAGCGGCGCGAACTGGCGGCGGTTGCCGGCGGCGGCGACGTACTGGGTGACGTTCTGCGTCGTCGGCCGGTTGACGTCGCCGCGGTCGACCGCGGCGGTGAACGGCAGCGCGTTGAGCACCTCGTCGAGGCCGCCGGCGTGGTCCTCGTGGAAGTGCGACAGGAACGTGTAGCCGTAGCCGGTCGGCTGCAGCGCCGCGATCGCCGGCAGCATCGCCGCCGTGCCCTGGCCGGTCGGCCCGGCGTCGACGACGTGCACGGTGCCGTCCGGCGCCTTGATGACGACACCGTCGCCCTGGCCGACGTTGACGAGGACCACCGCGAGCCCGACCGGCACGTCGCCTTGGCTGCCTTGCGGCAGCACGGCGGCGAACACGGCGAGCAGGGTCGCGATCATCGGCGGAGGATAGCGGCCGCGACCGCGCCGGCCAGGAGGCTGCGCCGCAGGACGCGCGCGCTGCGTTGGCCGCGGCGGCGCCGACGCTATGGTGGACGCCGCCATGACCGAGCTGCTCGCCCACCGCTATGGCCCGTCGATCCACGTCTTCGACGACGCGTTCCTGTCGACTCTGCTGTGCCGCATCAGCAGCCCCGACACCGGCACGGCGGAAGTGCCGAACCTCGTCGGCGCGGCCTACCAGCAGATGGTGCGCGCGGTCCTGGCGCGCGAGTTCCCGCGCCAGCACCGGCGCGCGCCGACGCGCATGACCGCGCAGGAACCGCAGGCGGTGGTCGTCGGCGACTTCCTGTGCCGCGAAACCAAGCTGGTCATCTGCGCGGTGATCCGCGCCGGCATCCTGCCGGCGCAGACCTGCTACGAAGCCGCGATCCAGGTGCTGCCGCCGGAGAACGTGCGCCTCGACTTCCTCAACATGTCGCGCATCACCGACGCGCAGCACCACGTCATCGGCGTGCGCCTCGACGGCAGCAAGATCGGCGGCCCCGTCGACGACGCCGTCGTGCTGATCCCCGATCCGATGGGCGCGACCGGCGGCACCGTCTGCCGCGCGGTCGAGGTCTACCGGGCGCTCGGCGGCGCCGCCCCGCGCCGGGTCGTCGCCGCCCACCTGATGGCGACGCCGGAGGCCTGCCGCCGGCTCGCCTCGCAGATGCCCGACGTGCAGGTCTACGCCGGCCGCCTCGACCGCGGCCTGTCGACGCCGCGCGCGCTGGCCGCCGTGCCGGGCGAGTTCCCCGACGAGGAACGCGGCCTCAACGACGTGCAGTACATCGTGCCCGGCGCCGGCGGCATGGGCGAGCTGCTGACCAACAGCTGGGTCTGACGACCCGGCCGCGCGGCTTGCCTCGGCGACCCTGCGACCGCTATCCCTAGCCCCCACATGACCACCATCGTCCACGTGCAAGGCCGCGAAGTCCTCGACTCCCGCGGCAACCCCACCGTCGAAGTCGAAGTCGAGCTGGAGTCCGGCGCGCGCGGCAGCGCGATCGTGCCGTCGGGCGCGTCGACCGGCGCCCACGAGGCGGTGGAACTGCGCGACGGCGACAAGAAGCGCTACCTCGGCAAGGGCGTGACCAAGGCCGTGGCCCACGTCGACCACGAGATCGCCGACGCGCTGCTCGGCCAGCCGGCCGAGGACCAGCACCTCGTGGACGCGCTGCTGCGCGAGGTCGACGGCACCAAGAACAAGGCCAAGCTCGGCGCCAACGCGATCCTCGGCGCCAGCCTCGCCACCGCCAAGGCCGTCGCCAGCGAGCTCGGCATGCCGCTGTGGCGCTACGTCGGCGGCAGCAAGGCCCGCCGCCTGCCCGTGCCGATGATGAACATCCTCAACGGCGGCGCGCACGCCGACAACAACGTGGACTTCCAGGAGTTCATGGTGATGCCGGTCGGGGCCAGGTCGTTCCGCGAGGGCCTGCGCATGGGCGTCGAGGTCTTCCACGCGCTCAAGGCCGAGCTCAAGGCGAAGAAGCTGATGACCGCGGTCGGCGACGAGGGCGGCTTCGCGCCGAACCTCGCCAGCAACGCGGCGGCGTTCGAGATCATCCTGCAGGCGATCAAGAAGGCCGGCTACAAGGCCGGCAGCGACGTGATGCTGGCGCTCGACGCCGCCGTCACCGAGCTGTTCGACAAGGGCAAGTACACGCTCGAAGGCGAGGGCAAGACGATCGACAGCAAGGGCATGGTCGACCTGCTGGAGTCGTGGTGCCGCGAGTTCCCGATCTTCTCGATCGAGGACGGCATGGCCGAGGACGACTGGAAGGGCTGGCAGCTGCTGACCGAGCGCATCGGCAGCAAGGTGCAGCTCGTCGGCGACGACCTGTTCGTCACCAACACCGAGCGCCTGCAGCGCGGCATCCAGGACAAGGCCGCCAACGCGATCCTGATCAAGGTCAACCAGATCGGCACCCTGACCGAGACGCTGGAGGCGATCGACCTCGCCCACCGCGCCGGCATGCGCGCGGTCATGTCGCACCGCTCGGGCGAGAGCGAGGACAGCACCATCGCCGACCTCGCCGTCGCCTGCGGCACCGGCCAGATCAAGACCGGCGCGCCCTGCCGCAGCGACCGCGTCGCCAAGTACAACCAGCTGCTGCGCATCGAGGAGCAACTGGGCGACGCCGCCGTCTACGGCATGTGACCGCGCCCGGCGGCCGCCGGGCGAGGCAGGTGGCGCTGTCCCCGGCCACCGCAAACGGCTAGGCTTGCGGCGCTTCCGCGCCATGAACCGCCCCAAAGAGGCCGCCTCGAACTTCCCCTACTGGGTGACCCTCGGCAGCCTCGCGCTGGCGCTGTGGCTGTTCTTCCGCCACACCGTGCCCGCCATGCACGAAGCCGGCGACCTGCGCGCGACCGCCGAACAACTGCAGCAGCTGCGCAAGGACTACGACGGCGCGATCCAGCAGGCGCGACTGGGCGTCGGTCCGAACGCCCACTACGACCTGCAAGCCCTGTTGGTCGCGATCGACCAGAGCGGTTTCACGCCGTACGAGTTGGTCGCAACCTATCCGGAGCGCACGACGAAGATCGTGCCGCCGGAGCCGGGTGAAGACGGCCCGCCGGCGCCGCCGATCGCGCCACCGGCGGACGGCGGCCGATGAACGCCGCAGCCCGAAACGCGCAGCAACCAGGAACACGAAGACGAAGCAACCGTCGGACGCGCTCGTCCTGACGACCACGCGCACCCCGCGCCCCCGCACCCCGCCGCCCGAGCCAACGACCCCTCGCCACCGACATGAGCACCGACGCCACGCCCCAAGATCTCGAACAAGTCGACAAGCTGCGCCGCGCCTACGCCGCGGTGAAGGACGAGATCCGCAAGGTCATCGTCGGCCAGGACCACGTCGTCGACGAGTTGTTCATGGCGCTGTTCTGCCGCGGCCACTGCCTGCTGGTCGGCGTGCCGGGCCTCGCCAAGACGCTGGTCATCTCGACACTGGCGCGCGTGCTGTCGCTCGGCTTCAGCCGCATCCAGTTCACGCCCGACCTGATGCCGAGCGACATCACCGGCACCGAGATCATCCAGGAGGACAAGGCCAGCGGCCGGCGCGAGTTCAAGTTCCTCCCGGGCCCCATCTTCAGCAACGTCATCCTGGCCGACGAGATCAACCGCACGCCGCCGAAGACGCAGGCCGCCCTGCTCGAGGCGATGCAGGAGTACCAGGTCACCGTCGCCGGCCGCCGCCACGAGCTGCAGAAGCCGTTCTTCGTGCTCGCGACGCAGAACCCGATCGAGCAGGAGGGCACCTACCCGCTGCCCGAGGCGCAGCTCGACCGCTTCATGTTCATGGTCAAGGTCGACTACCCGTCGGCCGCCGACGAGCGCGAGATCGTCCGCCGCACCACCGAGGATCGCAAGGCGGACGTCAAGGCGGTGCTGGGCGCCGAGGACATCTTCGCGCTGCAGGACATCGTCCGCCGCGTGCCGATCGCCGACGCAGTGCTGGAGTACGCGCTGCGACTCACCCGGCAGACGCGCATCACCACCGACGAGGCGCCGGCGTGGGCGCGCGAGTGGCTGCAGTGGGGCGCGGGCCCGCGCGCCAGCCAGAACCTCGTGCTCGCCGCCAAGGCGCACGCGCTGCTGCACGGCCGCTTCTACGTCGCCGCCGACGACGTGCGCGCGGTCGCCAAGCCGGTGCTGCGCCACCGCCTGATCACCAGCTTCGCTGCCGAGGCCGACGGCGTGACGACCGACAAGGTCGTCGACCGCCTGCTGGCCGAGACGCCGGCGAACGCCAGCGAGGCGCTCGCCGACGGCAAGCTGCCGAAGGTGCTGGCCAAGGGCTGAGCGCCGGCGCGGCGGGCGCAGCGCCGCCGCCGCGGCGCGCGACCGGCCGCGCTCCACCCGCCGCGACCAAACCGCCTGCTCGGCGGAACGACGCCATGACCGACACCCCGACCGACTACCTCGACCCGCGCGTCCTCAACAAGGTCGGCCGCCTCGAACTGCGCGCGCGCCTCGTCGTCGAGGGCTTCGTCACCGGCATGCACAAGTCGCCGTACCGCGGCTTCTCGGTCGAGTTCGCCCAGCACCGCGAGTACGTGCCCGGCGACGACCTGCGCCACCTCGACTGGAAGATCCTCGGCAAGTCCGACCGGCTGGTCGTCAAGCAGTACGAGGAGGAGACCAACCTGCGGGCCCACCTGTTCCTCGACCAGAGCGAGTCGATGAACTACGGCCACGACGGCGGCATGGCGAAGTTCGACTACGCCGCGACCGCCTGCGCCTCCCTCGCCTACATGATCCAGCAGCAGGCCGACGCCGTCGGCCTGACGCTGTTCGACGAGGACGTCGCCAAGCAGCTGCCGCCGTCGAACACGCGCGCCGGCCTCGGCAACCTGTTCCACGCGCTGGAGCAGGCGCGCGCGCGCAACAAGAAGACCAAGGTCGGCGCGGTGCTGCACCAGCTGGCGACGCAACTGCGCCAGCGCGGCATGGTGATGGTCTTCAGCGACCTGTTCGACGAGCCGGACGCGGTCGTGCGCGGCCTGCGCGAGCTCGCCAGCCGCGGCCACGACGTCGTCGTGTTCCACGTGCTCGACCGCGACGAGGTCGAGTTCCCGTTCGAGCGCATGACGCTGTTCGAGGGCCTCGAGCAGATGCCCGAGCTGCTCTGCGACCCGAAGTCGCTGCGCGACGCCTACCTCGCCGAGATCGAGGGCTTCGCCGAGGCGATCCGCAAGGGCTGCCTGCAGCAGCGCATCGACTACGTCCGCGTCGTCGACAGCATGCCGCTCGACGTCGTGCTGACCTCCTACCTGAGCGCGCGCGCGGCGCGCGCCAAGCGCCGCAAGTAGCGAGACCGGACGTGACCTTCCTCAACCCGGCCCTGGCCCTCGGCGCGCTGCTGTTCGCGGTGCCGCTCGTCATCCACCTGCTCAACCGGCAGCGCCACAAGCGGCGGCCGTGGGCGGCGATGGAGTTCCTGCTCAAGGCCTACCAGAAGCAGCGCAACCGCCTGCGCAACGAGAACCTGCTGCTGCTGTTGCTGCGCTGCCTCGTGCCGATCGCGCTGGCGCTGGCGGTGGCGCGGCCGGTGCTCGAGCAGGCGGCCGCGCTGCTCGGCAGCGGCGGCGTGGTGCACCACGTCGTCGTCGTCGACGGCAGCTACAGCATGGGCGCGGCCCAGGACGGCGGCGGCAGCGCCTTCGACCGCGCCCGCAACCTCGTCGGGCGCCTGCTCGACCGCTGCGAGGCCGACGCGGGCCGGAGCGCGAAGGTGACGCTGGTGTTCGCGGGCGTGCGGCCGCGCTTCCTGTGCCGCGGCGACCTCGACCTCGCCACCGTGCGCGGCCACTGGCAGCAGATGCAGCGGCCGGAGGACGCCGCCGGCGACCTCGGCGAGGCGCTGACGCAGACGGCGGCCTGGCTCGACGAGGCGAAGGATCCGCAGACGCGGGTCTACGTGCTGACCGACCTGCAGGCGCGCGCGCTCGGCGCCGCCATGCCCGACCCGGCGCGCGCCGCCGGCCCCGAACTGACCGACACCGCCCGCGACGTCGTCGAAGCGCTGCAGAAGCGGCCCGGCACCAAGCTGAGCTGGATCGACGTCGGCCCCTTCGCCGGCGCGCGGCAGGGCGGCACGATCGACAACGTCCAGATCGCGGAACTGCGGATCGCCCAACCGGCGGCGGTGCTGCGCACGCCGATCGACTTCGTCGCCGTGGTCCGCAACCGCGGCCAGTCGACCGCCAACTGCGAGGTCACGCTCGACGTCGACGGCGGCGAACCGCTGCGCAAGGTCGTCACCGTGCCCGCCGGCGGCGAAGGCGAGGCAGACTTCCAGGTCGTGTTCCGCGAGGGCGGCCGCCGCCGCGTGCGCGCCAGCCTGGTCAACGACGCGCTGGCCGCCGACGACGAACGCTTCCTGACCGTCGAGGTGCGCGACCGCCTGCGGGTGCTGCTGGTCGACGGCGAGGCCGGCGGCGACCCGCTGCTCGCCCACCGCTTCGTCTGGCAGATGCTCGACCCGGATCCCGACGCGCTGCCGACGTTCGCCGTCACCGCGGTCGACCTGCTGGCGTTGCTCGGCGGCCAGTGCACGCCGAAGGACCACGACGTGATCGTGCTCGCCGACGTCGAACGGCTGAACGAACGCGCCGCAACCGCGCTGACCGAGGCGCTGCAGGCCGGCCGCGGCCTGCTGGCGACCTTCGGCGAGCGCACCGACGCGACCAGCTGGAACCTGCTGCTGCACGCCGGTGGCGAAGGTCCGCTGCCGTTCCGCCTCGGCGCCAAGGTCGGCGGCACCGCCGGCTCGGCGCCGGCGCGCACGGCGACGCTGCTGGCGCCCGAGCACCCGGTGTTCCGCGAGTTCCCCGAGGACGTCTACCGCGAAGCGCTGCAGAACGTGCCGTTCTGGCGCTGGCACGAGGTCGCCAAGGACTCGCTGCACCCCGACGCCAAGGTGCTGGCGCAGCTGTCCGACGCCGACCGCACGCCGCTGCTGGTCGCGCGCCCGTTCGGCGACGGCCGCGCGGTGTTCCTCACCTCCACCATCGCCTCGGAGTTCCAGCCGGCGCGCTGGAACCAGCTCAACGACGGCATGGTGGCGCTGCCGCTGCTGTTCGGCCTCGTGCAGTGGCTGGCGCTGCCGGCCGCCGATCCGTTCCTCGCCGAGGTCGGCGCCGAGCTGTCGTGCTCGCTGCCGCGCAAGCCCGAGGCGATCCAGGTGCTGCGACCCGAGCGCGACGGCCGGACGAAGGCGCCGCTCGCCGAGGAGCCGGCGGCGCTGCCCGGCAAGCGCTTCCGCCTCGGCCCGCTCGCCGACACCACGCACGCCGGCTTCTACGTGTTCGACTACGTGGTCGAGAGCGAAGCCGGGCGCGAACCGGCGTCGACGCCGGTCGCCGTCAACGTCGACGCCGACGAGGGCGACCTGCGCTACGTCGGCCACGACGAAGCGCGCACGGCGCTCGGGCTCGAGGCCGTCGCCACCGGCCTGCCGGCCGACGCCGAGTCGACCGGCGACGGCGACCGCAGCGACTTCGGTCCGAGCCTGCTGCTGGCGACGCTGGCGCTGGTGCTCGCCGAGGCGGCGCTGGCCCGCTGGATCGCGGGGCGGAGGAACTGAGCCATGGCGACGCCACCAATGCCGCCAACACTGCCACTGCCGCAGGATCCCGCCGCCGGCGACGCGGCGACGTTCGTCGAACAGTCGTTCCGGTTCCTGGCCGCGCCGCCGCTATGGGTCGTGGCGCTGGTCCTGGTGCCGGGCACGCTCGCCTTCGCGTGGTGGTCGTACGGCGGCCTCGCGCGGCTCGAGACGCGCAGCCGCATCGTGCTCGCGGGCCTGCGCTGGCTGGCGATCGCCGGCTGCGTCGCGCTCGCCTGCCAGCCGGCGTTCGAGATCACCACCTACCGCCGCACCCGCAACCAGGTGCACGTGCTGGTCGACGACAGCGCCAGCATGCAGCGCAAGGACCGCTACCCCGAGGCGCAGCAGCTCGAAGCGCTGCAGGCGCTGCTGCCGGGCGTCGACGTCGCGGCGACGTCGCGCCTCGACCTCGTGCGGGCGGCGCTGGCGCGGCCGCAGGGGCTGCTCACCGCGCTGGCGCAGAGCCACGACGTGCGGTTGTTCCGCATGCAGCGCAAGCCGGCGCCGATCCGGTCGCTCGACGAGGTGACCGGGCAGGGCGCGCGCACCGAGCTCGGCGACGCGCTCGACCTGCACCTCGCGGCGAACGCCGCCGCCAACGTCGACGCCGTCGTCGTCGTCAGCGACGGCCGCAACAACGCCGGCCTCGACCCGGTCGACGTCGCCGGCGGCTACGCGCTGCGCGGCATCCCGATCCACACCGTCGGCGTCGGCGACCCCGAGGCGCCGCGCAACGCATGGCTCGTCGGCCCGCCCGGCCCGCGCGAGGCGCTGCGCCAGGAGCAGGTCGCCTTCGACGTGGCGGTGCGCGCGCAGGGCCTGCGCGGCCGGCGCGCGCGCGTCGCGCTGCAGGGCGCGCGCGACGGCGGCCCGTACCAGCCGCTCGCCACCGCCGACTGCGAACTGCCGGCCGACGGCGAGAACGCGTCGGCGCGGATCTACTGCGCCTTCGAGGACGCCGGCGACTGGACGCTTCGCTTCCGCCTGGAGCCGCTGCCCGAGGAGAGCCAGACGGACGACAACGAGGACGTGCGCTTCCTGCGCGTCAACGACGAGAAGATCCGCGTCCTCTACCTCGACGACCGGCCGCGCTGGGAGTACCGCTACGTCAAGAACGGCCTGAAGCGCGTCGATCCGAGCATCGTCATGCAGGCGGTCATGTTCGACGCCAGCCCGCGCTTCGAGCAGGAGCACAGCAAGGACCTGCCGCCGCTGCGCGACCTGCCGCGCACCGAGAAGGAGCTGTTCGCCTACCACGTGATCGTCTTCGGCGACGTGCCGCCCGAGCGCATCGCGCCGACCGAGGAACGGCGGCGGCAGTGGCTGGAGATGCTGGTGCGCTTCGTCGAGTTCGGCGGCGGCGTCGCGTTCCTGTTCGGCGACCAGGCGATGCCCGAGCGCTACCGCAACACGCCGGTGCAGGACCTGCTGCCCGTCGTGCTGGAGGAGCGCGGCTGGCTGCAGACCAACCAGCCGCGGCGCGACGTGTCGTTCCACCCGCTGCTCGACAACCCGACGCAGCCGCACGACATCGTGCTGTTGCAGCGCGACCCCGCGTTCAACCGCCGGCTCTGGGAAGAGGGCCTGCCCGGCTTCTACGTCTACCACCCGGTGCAGCGCGCCAAACCCGGCGCGACGGTCCTGCTGCGCCACCCGAGCGACGGCAACGCCTACGGCAAGCGCCCGATCGCCGTCACCGGCCCGGTGCCGCGCGGCAACACGTTCTTCCTGGCGACGGACGAGACGTGGCGCTGGCGCGACCCGTACGCCGAGACCTACATGGACACCTTCTGGCGCAACGTCGTGCGCTGGCTGGCGCGCGGCCGCCTGCAGCGGCGCAACGACCTGTTCGAACTGACGGTCGACAAGATCCAGGTCGAGACGGGCGACAAGGTGCGCGTGCAATTGCGCGTCCAGGACGACGAACTGCAGCCGTCGGCGGCGCAGGAGCAGACGGTCTTCCTGCGCAACCAGGACGGCGCGCCGGAGAAGCGCGTCCTGCGCGCGGTGCAGGGCGAGCCGGGCGTCTACCAGGCGTCGTTCACGATGGCCGCGCCGGGCGCGTTCTCGTTCCTCGCGCACGCCAACGCCAACCCGGTCGACGACGTGCTGGCCCGCCAGGACGTCATCGTCCGCCGCCCCGACCGCGAGATGGCCGACTCCAGCCAGGACGCCGAGACCCTGCGCCGCATCGCCGCCGCCAGCCGCAGCGCCGACGTCGGCGGCCGCTACGTGTTCCTCGCCGACGTCGACGGCCTCGCCGCCGACCTGCAGGCGCGCCGGCCGGCCGAGAGCCGCCAGGAGACCCGCACGCGACCAGCCTGGGACACCGGCTGGTCGCTCGCCGGCATCCTGACCGTGCTCGCGATCGAATGGCTGCTGCGCAAGCGGGCGCGGCTGGTGTGAACCCCTCCCGCGTCCCACGAGCAGCGATCCCACGATGAACGCACGCGCCAACGCCGCCTCGCGCCCGCCCCGCCGCGGGCTCCTCGCCGCCGCTGCCGCCGCCGTGTTCGCCGTCGCGGCGACCGCCCAGTTGCCGCCGCGCCGGGTCGTCGAGGCACCGATCGACTTCACGACCGGGCAGGACGACAACCTGTTCTCGGTGCTGCGCTCGCAGGAGCTGATCCATGCCCTGGAGCAGGGGCTCGCCGAGGTCGCCGCCGGCGAGGTCCGCACCGGCGTCGAGCGCCTGCATCGCATCCTCGCCGGCGACGCCCCCGGCGTGGTGCCGGTGGCCCCAGGCCGATTCCTGGGACTGCGGCTCGCCGCGACGATGGCGTTGGCCAACCTGCCGCCGGCAGCGCGGGCCGCGTACGAGGAGTTCGTCGAACGCGAAGCGGGCGCAGCACCGGACCTCGCGACGCTCGACGCCCCGGCGCTGCGCCGGCTCGCCGACCGTTTTCCCACGGCCTCGGTCGGCGTGCGCGCGCGCTTGCTCCTCGGCGACCTCGCCTTGGCCGACGGCGACGCCCGCGCGGCCGTGGGGCACTTCCGCCAGGCGCTGGACGCCGTCGCGATCGGCAGCGCCGACGAGCGCCGCGCCGCCGAACGGCTGTTCTGCGCCCAGACGCTCGTCGAACCGGCCGTGGCGGCCGGGGAACGCCGGGTCGGACGGCTCGGCGCGATCGGCGAGGACGTGCTCGGGGTGCTGCCGCCCGATCGCCTGCTGCGCCAGGGCTGGCCGGCGGTCGGCGGCCCCGGCAGTGGCCGGACCGCCATGGCCGAGCCGCCGCGCCGCGTCGACACCCGCTGGTCGGCCGAGGTCGCCGCGCCGTGCTTCGACGAGCGCGAGGTCAGCCAGTACGCGATGCACGCCATCGGCGACCTCGACGCCATCTTCGTCAACACCGGCCGGCAGGTGCTGGCGTTCGATCCGCTGCGCAAGGAGCAGCTCTGGGACACGGTGTCGCCGATGCGCGAGGTCGACGATCCAGCACCGCTCGACTCGCCGTTCGGCCGCCGCCGCCGCGGCATGGGCAGCGACGACGGCGTCAACGAGGACAGCACGCTGGCCGCGGCGGTCGGCGACGACGTCGTGGTGGCGGCCCTGCAGGTGCCCGAGAAGTCGATGAACGTCGACTTCCAGGGCGGCTTCCGCGTGATGAGCAAGATCCCGATGCGGCGGCTGCACGGCTTCCACCGCGCCACGGGCAAGGTGGCGTGGACGCACTACGACGACCTCGATGGGCCGCGCACGCGCCGGTTCCGCGGCCACGACGCCTGCGGCGCGCCGCTCGTCGTCGGCGATCTCGTCTACGCGCCGGTGCACGACCGCTCGGGCGCGATCGCGTTCTCGATCGCCGCCTACGACCTGCGCACCGGCGAGGTGCGCTGGCGACGGCTCGTCTGCAGCGGCCAGCAGGACGTCAACATGTTCGGCAACGCGCGCAGCGAGTTCGCCGCCTCGCCGCTGGCGCTGCACGACGGCGTGCTCTACGGCGCGTCCAACCTCGGCGTCGCGTTCGCCATCGAAGCCGCGACCGGCGACCTGCGGTGGCTGGCGTCGTACGAGGTCGTGCGCATGCCGCGCGTCAGCTTCCACCAGCAACCCGAGCGGCAGGTGTTCTTCGCCAACAACCCGCCGGCCGTGGCCGACGGCGTGGTCTGCATGACCCCGCTCGACTCGCAGTTCGTGCTCGGCCTGGACGCGCAGAACGGCGCGCTGCTCTGGCGCGTCCCCGCCGAAGCGACGGTCGACGACGTCGACCACCGCGTGACGTGGCTCTGCGGCGCGTGGCGGGACGAGTTCGTGCTCGCCGGTTGGGGCGCGGTGGCGGCGTCGGCGCGACCGCGCCAGGGCGCCGACACGCAACTGCGCACGATCGTCCGCCCGGACCGCTTCGGCGGCGGCCGGGCCGCCGGCAACTTCGCGCCGCGGCCGGCCTTGACGACCGAGGCCGTCTGGTTCGTGCGCCCCGATGGGCTGCACGGCTTCGACGCCCAGGGCGCCGCCGTGCCCGGCACGCCGACGCCGCTCGGCCGCATCGCGCCGGGCAACCTCGTCTGCATCGACGGCATCGCCGTGTCGCTGCGCCAGGGCACCATCGACTTCGCCTACGACGCCGCCGCCCTGCGCCGCCGGGTCGACGACGAGGCGAAGCAACGGCCGGACGATCCGGCCGTGCTGCTGCGGCTGGCCAGCCTGCGGCGCTCGCTGCTGCCGCATGACGCCGGTGTCGAGCAGCGCGCCGCCGTCACCGACGTGTACCGCCGCGGCCTCGCCGCCGCGCAGCGCCGCGGCCTGCCGCCGGACCACCCCGTGCGCGAGGCACTGCAGCGCGAGTTGTTCGGCCAGGCCCTGGCCACGGCGCAGCAGGCCTTGCTGACCGGCGGCGACGGCGCGCTGACGCTGCTGGCCGCCGCGCGCGATCTCGCGCCCGACGATGCGCGCTGGGCCGACGTGCACGTCTTCGTGCTGGACCTCTGCCGCCGCGACTCCGGCCGCTTCGCGTCCGAACTGGACGCGCTGCTGGCCCGCATGCCTGGCGGCGACTGCCCGCGGGTCTTGTTTCCGCTGCCGCGCGGCCGCCAACTGACGTTCGACGACCGCATGCCGGTCGCGACGTTCGTCGCGTGGCATAAGGCGATCGCCGCGGCGGCGCCGGCGACTGCGGTCGCGCGGTGGCAGGAACTGCTCGAAGGCCACGGCCCACAGCCGCTCGTCGGCGGCGCCGCCGCCGACGTCGCGAGCGCGGCGATCGACGCGCTGGTGCGCGCCCACGGCCGGGAGTGCTACGCGGCGACCGAGGCCCGCGCCGGGCAGGCCCTCGCCGCCGCCGGCGACGACCGCGCCGCGCTGGCCGCGATCGCCGGACGCTTCCCGAACAGCGCGGCGGCCGGCGCGGCCCGCACGCGCCTGCTCGACGCCGCCGTCCGCGCCGGCGACCTCGGCGCCGCGCTGGCGACGCTCGCCTCGGCGGCAGCCACCGGCGAGCCGCCCCCGGGACTGCTGCGCCGCGTGCAGATCGCCGCCCGGACCCGCGGCAACGGCGCGCTCGCGGCCGCGCTCGCGGCGCGCCTGCGCAGCCACGCCGCGACGCCGAGCGACTGGCCGGACGACGGTGGCGCGACGTACGGCCAGCTCGCCGCCGCCGGCGAACCGCCGGCCGTGCCGGCCGTCCTGCCCGACACGCCCCTGCAGGACGCGCTGCTGGTGCGCCCGCCGGCGGGCAGCGACGTGCTGCACTTGCTGCCGCTGCTGATCGCCGACGGCTTCCAAGGCGCGGCGACGCCGCCCGTCTACCTGCGCGGGGAGCGGGAGCTGTTGGCGATCGACCCGGCGGCGAAGGAGCCGGAGCAACGCCAGCTGTTCGCGCTGCCCATCGACTTCGCCGAGCACGTGATCCTGTGCGGCGACACGCTGGTCGTGCCCGAAATGGACAAGGTGACCGGCGTCGACTGCCGCACCGGCGCGATCCGCTGGCAGTTCGCCAACCCCCAGCGCCGCATGCTGGAGAGCCTCGGCGTCGAGTCCGGCATCCTGCTGGTCACCGCCAACCCGCGCGCCGGCGTCGGCAGCGGCGAAGTGCTCGGCATCGAGCCGCTGTCCGGCACGCTGACGTTCCGCCGGGTGTGCGCGGCCGACGCGCTGAAGCCCAAGGCCGTCGGCGGCAGCGTGGTCGGCATGGACTTCGCCGACGGCGAAGCCGCCACCGTGCGCCGCATCGATCCGATCACCGGCGCGACGACCGCGACGTGGCCGCTGCGGCATCCGTCGGTCCAGCGCCTGCGGCCCGACGTCGATGCCCTGGCGCTGCGCTTCTACCCCCAATCGCTGCTGACGCACGGCAGCCTGCTGCTGCTGCCGCGCGACCGCGCGCTCGCCGGCGATGCGCCGCGGGTGGTCGCGCTCGCTCCGGACGGCGAGCAGGCATGGCAGTGGCAGGCCGCCGCCGCGACGCAACTGGTGATGGCCGCCATGCGCGGCGACGACCTCGTCCTCGTGGTCGCCGACGCCGCCGGCGCCTGCCGGGTGCTACTGCTCGACCCCGACACCGGCGCCGAACGCCGGGCCGTGCCGGTCGGCTTCGACGCCACGCCGCGCAACTGGCAGCGCTCGTGGCTCGACGAGCCGGCGCCCGAGCGCCTGCTGCTCGACTCGTTCGCGGACGCCGATCGCACCGAGCGGCAGGTGGTCAGCGTCGAGTGCCGGACGGCCGGCAGCGCCTTCGCCTTGCCGCTGACCCGCGAGGACGGCGAGTTGATCGGCGCGCCGGTCCACGGCGCGGACTTCCTCGCCTTCGCCACCCGGCCTGCCCGTGGCGGCGGCTGCCGGCTGTGGTGCGTCTCGCTCCAGGACCGCTCCGGTATGCTGCCCAACGGCCGGCGGTACCGGACGGTCGCCGGCGCGGGCAACGTCGACGCGATGGCGGCACTCGGCCGCCACATCGCCGTCGCCGGCTCCCGTGGCGTGGTGCTGTTCGCCGCCGATAGAGGACCGCGATGATCCGTCGAACCAGCCTGCTGGCCACCTCCTTCGTCGCCGCGGCCGCGCTGCTGCCGGCCCAGGAACAAGTCCGTCGCGGCGCCAGCAACGAACTGCTGATCGACGACAAGCTGCGGCAGTCGGTCGCTCGCGCACACGACTGGCTGGCGCGCGAGCAGGCGCCCGAGGGCCACTGGGCGCAACTCGTCGGCTACAAGCTCAACAACGGCTACGAACTGCAGGACGAGCAACCGCTGCCGCACGTCGGCGTCACCGCGCTGGCGCTGATGAGCTACCTCGCCGGCGGCCACCTGCCCGACCGCGGCAAGTACGGCAAGGTGCTGGAGCGCGGCATCGACTACGTGCTCGGCTGCGCCCAGGACGACGGCCAGATCACGCAGAACGGCACGCGCATGTACAGCCACGCGTTCGCCACGCTGTTCCTGGCGGAGGTGTACGGCATGATCGACCGGGCAGACGTCAAGCGCGTGCTGCAGCGCTCCGTCGACCTGATCGTCAGCTCGCAAAACGCCGAGGGCGGCTGGCGCTACAAGCCGTTCGCGCGCGAGTCGGACATGTCGATCACCGTCTGCCAGGTGCTCGCCCTGCGCGCCGCGCGCAACGTCGGCATCTTCGTGCCGCTCGCGACGATCAAGAACGCGCAGAACTACGTCTATCGCAGCGCCGTGCGCAGCAACGACCGCACCTACAACAGCTGGGGCGCGGCGTACGGCGACTTCGGCGGCAGCTTCCGCTACCAGACCCGCGAGCCGACGCGCGCGACCTTCCCGCTGACCGCGGCCGGCGTGACCACGCTGTACGCCGCCGGCGAGTACGACAGCCCGATCATCCGCGACGCGCTCGACTACATGGATCGCGAGCTGGTGCGCTTCTCCAACGACAACGTCGGGCACTACTTCTTCTTCTACGGCCACTACTACGCGGTGCAGGCCTACTACGTGACCGGCGACCCGAAGTGGACGAGCTACTTCAAGAAGACCAAGGCGCTGCTGCTGGAGACGCAGGAGCGCGACGGCCGCTGGCGCTGCCACACCGGTCCCGGCGACGCCTTCGGCACCGCGGTGGCGTCCCTGGTGCTGCAGATCCCGCTGCAGTACCTGCCCATCTTCCAACGCTGACCGCGCACCGGAACCCGTGACCGCAGCCGCCGACACCCCCCGCCCCGCGATCGACGCGACCTTGCAGGCGCTGCTCGCCGCCCAGTTGCGCCGGCTGCGCCGCCGCTACCTGTGGCACGGGCTCGGCCTCGTCACCGCGGCCGTCGGCGCGCTGACGCTGCTGTTCTTCGCGCTCGACCGCTGGATCGGCATGCCGCTGCCGATCCGCCTGTTCCACGCCGCCGTGCTCGTCGCCGCCGCGGCCGTCGGCATCTGGCGGTTCGTCGGCTACCCGCTGACGCGCGCCTTCGCGCCGCTCGACGTCGCGGTCTGGTTCGAGCGCGCCTTTCCCGAGTTGTCCCAGCGCCTCGTGTCGGCGCTGCAGCTGCAGGCGACGGCGGACCTGCGCAACCAGTCGCAGCCGATGATCGACGCGCTGCTGCGCGAGACGGCGGACGCCGTGCAGCGGCTGCCGCTCGCGCGCATGCTCGACCCGCGGCCGACCGTCCGCGCGCTCGCCGGCGCGGCGCTCGCCGCGGGCGTGCTCGCCGCCGGCGCGTCCTGGCAGCCGGCGACGGCGCACGCCTTCGTGCTGCGCCACCTCGGCGCGGACGTCGCGTACCCGCGCGAGACCCGGCTCACGATCGAGTTGCCGCCCGCTGGCGTCGAACTGCAACGCGACGACCGCGACGGCGAGACCACCATCACGCTGCCCGCGGGCGCCGACCTGCACGTCTCGGTGCTGGCCGAAGGCGCCGTGCCCAAGGACTGCTTCCTCGACGTCCAGACGCTGCGCGCCGACGGCGCGGGCGCCGAGACGCGCAGCGTGGCGATGACGCCGCGGCCGGGCGACCGGTTCCGCCACGTCTTCCGGCGCGCGACCGGCAGCTTCCGCTTCCGCGCCCGCGGCGGTGACGACGACCGCGGCGATCGCCTCGTCGTCGTGCGCCCCGTGCTGCCGCCGCAGGTCGCAGCCATCGCGGCGACCGTGACGCCGCCCGCCTACGTCGGCGAGCCCGCGACGGAGCAGAAGGGCGGCGCGATCGAGTCGCTGGTAGGCAGCGACGTCGAGCTCACGGCGACGACCACCGCCGCCGTGAAGTCGGCGACGATGAGCTTCCTGGAGAGCGGCCGCCGGGTGCCGCTGGCGCCGGTCGCCGTGCAGGACGACTCCGGCGTGGCCATGCGCTTTCGCGGCAGCTTCCGTCTCGAAGCGAGCGACCGCTACCAGATCGAGTTGATCGGCGACAACGACCTGCGCAACCCGAACCCCGGCACCTACCCGCTCGTCGCGCTGCAGGACCTCGCGCCGATCGGGCGCTGGCTGCTGCCCGACGACGAGGGCGCCCTGCTGCTGCCGACCGGCCTGCTGTGCGTTCGCGTCGAAGCGCGCGACGACTTCGGCCTCGCCGCCGTGGACCTGCTGGTCGGCCGCGGCGACGCCGCGCCGGTGGCGCTGCCGATGCTGGCGCCGGAGGCCGGAGCGGCCGCGACCAGCGCCGTGCCGACGGCGCTGCACGAGGTGGCGGCGCTGCTCGGACAACGCAGCGCTGCGCCGGGCGCGAAGGAGGGCGGCGACGGCCTGCTGCTGACCGTCGCCATGCGCGACAACCGGCAACCCCAGGCGGGCGCCGCCGAACTGCCGCGCCGCATCGTGCAGATCGTCGACGAGCCGCAGCTGGCGGCCGCGATCGCGCGCGCCTTCCGCGCGCTGCGCGAAGACGTCGCGCAGGCGCTCGACCTGCAGCAGGACCGCGCCGCCCGCGTCGACGAGCTGCTCGCCGGCGCCGCCGCGGCGGCGGACCTCGCGCGCGCCGCCCCCAGCGTCGAGATCGGCCAAGGCCGCGTCCGCAGCGCGCTCGAACGCGCCCACCGCGGCCTCATGCGCGCGTTCGACACCCACCTCTGGAACCGGCTGGAGACCAGCCAAAACGCCGCGCGCGTGGTCGAACTCTACGTCGAACACAGCCGCCGCCAGACCGAGCCGTTGGCGCTCGACCCCGCGTTCTACCGCGACCTCGCCGACCGCCGCGCCCAGGGCACGCTCGGCGCGCTCGAACGCTGCCTCGACCCGATCCTGGCGATGGTCCGGCTGGCCGACGACGCCGCCGGGCCGACCGCCCAGGCCATCGCGCGCGCGCTCGCCGAGGCGCAGGTGGCGCGCGACGACGCCGAACGGCGCGCGGCGCTGCAGCGGGTGCGCGACGGCCAGCGCCGGCTCGAACAGGGCTTGCAGCAGCTGCTCCTGCTGCTGCAGGACTGGAACGACTACCAGGATCTCGTGCAGGACGTGCGCGCCCTGCGCGACCGGCAACGCGACGTGCAAGACCGCACCAAGGACCTGCGAGGCAAGTGATGAACATGCGCATCGGATCGTGGCGGACCGGCTCGGCCCTGCTGCTCGCGCTCGCGGCGGCGGCGGCGCCAGCACAGCAGGGCCCGGCGCAGCAGGACCCGGAAGCCATGGAGCGGCTGCGCCGCGACCAGGAAGAGATCCTGCGCAAGGCCGAGCGACTGCACGGGATGATGCAGCGCCTGCAGCAGCGCTACGAGCGCGAACAGAAGCCCGAGCAGGTCAAGCTGCTGCAGGAGGGCGTCGCACACCTGGAACGATCGGGCATGCTGCGTGAAGTCGCCGGCATCCGCGACGACATCGCCGCCAGCGCCTACGCCGAGGCGCTGCGCAAGCAGAAGGAAGTCGTCACCGACCTCGAACGCCTGATCGACATCCTGCTCGAACGCAAGTCGATGGCGAGCCTCGACGCCGACCTCGCGCAGGTCGCCGAGCAGGCGCGCTCGGCGCGGGAACTGGAGGAGCGCCAGCGGGCGCTGCGCGATCGCACCGCCGAGGCGATGCAATCGCCGCCGTCGCCGGGCGAACAGCGGCTGCTCGACGCGCTGCAGCAGCTGCGCGACGCCGAGCGCCGCGAGGCGGACGCCAACTCCCGGCAGGCCGGCACGCGACGGCCCTTCTTGGAGAGCGGGCTGCAGCGCGTCCGCGAACTTCTGCGCGACCAGGCGCGCCTCGAGCAGGGCCTCGCCGACGAGAAGGCCGGCCGCCGCGGCGAGGCCAAGGCGCGCGAGTTCGACCTCGGCGAACTGGCGGAGCGCACCCGCGAACTGCAGGCCGAACTGCGCGACCAGCAGCGGCAACTCGACCTCGGCGCCGCTGCCGGCGAGTTGCAGCAGCAAGCCGCCGGCTCCGACCAGGCCGCCGTCGAACGCGCCCGCGACGCGCTGGAAGCGAAGCTGCAACAGGCGCCGCGCCGCGGCGGCACGTCGGAGGGCAAGGCCCGCGATCCGGAGTGGACCGCGCTCAAGGAGTCGCTGCGCGCCGCCGGCAACGGCGCCACCGAGGCCGAGCGCACGCGCCTGCAGGAACTCGGCCAGAAGGGCGCCGAGGTCGGGGCCGCGCGCGCCGCCGAGGCCGCGCGCCGCAACGCCGACGCCGCCGGCAAGCTGCAGCAGGGCGCCGAGCGCCTCGCCGACCGCATGCGCACCGGCGAGACGCCGGCGACCGCGCCGGAGGCCTCCCCCGCCGCCGCGGTCGCCGAAGCCCAGCAGCGCCTCGCGGAGGCCGCCACGGCGGCCGCCGCCGGCGACCTGCCGAAGGCGCAACAGACGACCGAGCAGGCGCTGGCCGCCCTCGATCGGGCGCGGGCGCGTCAGCAGCAACAGAACCCCGACGCCGACCTGAACGCGGCCCGCATGGCGGCCGAAGCGCGCGCCGCCGGCCAGGAACTGCGCAACGCGCCCAACGCGGAGGCCGCCGAGCAGCAGGCCAGCGACTTGCTGCAAGCCGCCGAATCGGCGCTGCGCGACGTCAGCGAGCCGCCGACCGGCTCGCCCGAGTCCGCGCCGTCGCCGCAGGGCCAGGCACCGCAAGGGCAGCAAGGCCGGCAAGGCCAAGCGCAACCGGGACAGGGTCCGCAGGGCCAGCCGCAACAGGGCCAACCGCAACAGGGCCAGCCGCAACCGAACGAGGCGCAGCGGCGCGAACAGGCGGCGGCGCGCTCACGGCAGGCGCTGCAGCAGGCGGAGCAGGCGCTGCAACAGGCGTTGGAGCAGGCGAGCGCCAACAGCACGCCCGACATGCAGCAAGCCGCCGCACGCCAAGAGGAACTGCGGCAGCAGGCCGACGCCGCGCGCCAGCAGATGCAACAGGCAGCGAGCGAGGGCGCGATCACCAACGAGCAGCGCGACAAGGCCGCCCAGCAGGTCCAGCAGGCCATGGACCGCATGCAGCGCGCCGGCGAGCGCCTGCAGCAGGGCCAGCAGGCGAGCGCGGCGGCCGAACAGCAGGCGGCCGCCGAGGAGTTGCAGCAGGCGATGACGGCGCTCGACCGCAACCGCCCCGTCGACGCGGCCAAGCGCGAACGCGTGCAGCAGGAAGCCGCGCAGCAGCGGCAGCTGCAGGAGGACATCGTCCGCCTCGCCGAGCAGCTCAAGCAGCGACAGGCGCAGGCCGCCGAACGCAAGGCGCAGCAGGCCGCGGACGCCGCCGATCGCGCCCGTCGCGCGATGGAGCAGGGCGAGATGGAGGAGGCGCAGCAGCGCCAGGAGGAGGCCCGCCAGAAGCTCGACGAGGCAGCGAAGGAACTGGAGCAGGAAGAGGATCGCTACCAGGACCTGCGGCAGGAGGAACTGCTCTTCCGCATGGCCGACGAGCTGACGACGTTCCTGGAGCGCCAGCGGCCGATCACCGCGCAGACCGCCGAGGCGGCGAAGTCGGCGACGGCGGACGGCCTGTCGCGCGCGATGCGCAGCAAGGCCAACCAGCTCGGCGAGGAGGAGCAGGACCTCGCCGGCAAGCTCGCGGCCCTGGTGCAGGCACTGACCGAGGAGGGCAACCTCGTCTACCAGGCAGTGCTCAAGGCCAACGTCGACGACCTGCGCGAGGTCGCGCGCCGGCTCGCGGGCAGGCGCCCCGACGTCGGCTCGTTCACCACGATGCTGCAGGGCGACGTCGAGCGCCGGACCGAGGACCTGCTCGCCGCGCTCGAACGCGAGCGCCAGCGCCGCGAACAGGAGCGCAACGAGCAACAACAGCAGCAACAACAGCAACAGGACCGCGGCCGCAACCGCTTCAACCAGCAGCGCAAGAAGCTGGTCTCGCTGATCGCCGAGCTGGAGATGCTCAAGAAGCTCGGCGTCGACACGCGGACCGCCACCGACAACCTGCGCACGCTGGTCGAGGCCCGCGGCGACGCCACCATCAGCGAGGCCGAGACCGCGCTCATCGAACGCCTCGCCCACCGGCACGGCGAGATCACCAAGCTGTTCCAGCAGATCAAGGCCGGCGTCGAGGAGACGATGCAGCAGATGCAGCAGCAGGAAGGCCAGGAACCCGAGGGCGGCCGCGGCCGCTGAAGACCATGCACCCGATCCGCATCACGTTGGCGCTGCTGGCAGCGACCCTGCCGGCGACGTTCGCCCGCGCGCAGGACCCCGAGGCGATGCGCGAGATCCAGGAGATCGCGCGCCGCATCGACACGCAGCTGCAGGAGATCGACCGGCTGCTGCTCGAGTCCGGCCGCAAGGGCCAGGAACGGGCCAAGCCCAAGGAACTGTTGCAGCAGGCCGGACGGCAGAGCGAGGCCGTCGAAGGCGGCATCGACGAGTTGATCGACAAGCTCAACAAGATGAAGAGCCAGGGCGGCAGCGGCTCGCCCGACGAACAGTCGGACCCGTCCCAGGACCCGCAACAACAGCAGCAACAGCAACAACGGCAACAACAGCAGCAGCAGGGCCAGCAGCAGGGCCAGCAGCGCAACCGCCGCGAGAACCAGACGCCCGACCTCGTCGACCAACGCAAGCGCGACGGCCAGGAAGGCCAACCGGAGCAACCACAGCCCGGTCAGCAGCCCGGCCAGCAGCAAGGCCAGCAACAGCCGCAACCCGGCGAACAGCCGGGAGGCCAGCAGCCGCAGGGCCAGCCCCAGGACGGCAAGCCGGAGGGCGGCCAGGAGGCCAAGGACGGCGGCCAGAACCGACCCGGCGGCAAACCCGACGACGGCGGCACCGGGCCAGCGTCACAGGGCACGGGCGACGGCAGTTGGGGCGACCTACAGCCGTACATGAACTTCCTGAAGAACCGCGGCAGCCGCCCCCCGGACGTGCCCGAGAAGTTCCGCAAGTACTGGGAGGCCTACCTGAAGCAGAAGCAGGCCGGCGGCGCGGGCGGCAGCGGCGCGGGCGGCAGCGGCGGCGGCAGGTGAGCTGCGCGCGACGCTGACGGCGCTCAGGTGAAGCCGTCGCCGGCGAGCACCGGCTCGCGGCGGGCGCCGATGTTGACGCACACGGCGACGCCGAGCAGCGCGCTGAGGGCGGAACTGCCGCCGTAGCTGAGGAACGGCATCGGCAGGCCGGTGGCTGGCACCAGCCAACCGCAGACGGCGACGTGGATCAGCGACTGCGTGCCGAGCCACGTCGCGACGCCGACGCAGACGAGCCGCCCGAAGCGTTCGCGGGTGCGCATCGCGGTCGCCAACAGCATGGTGACGAGCGCGGCGACGAGGCCCAGCACGGCCATGGCGCCGAGCCAGCCGACCTCCTCGCCGACGACCGCGAACAAGTAGTCCTCGCTGCGGTACGGCAGGAAGTCGAAGCGGTTCTGCGGACCGTGGCCCAGGCCGGCGCCGTAGAGACCGCCACCGCCGAGCGCGATGAGCGCCTGCCACGGCTGGAAGCCGTCGCCGCGCAGCTTCTCGCGCACGTCGAAGGTGCCCAGGTTCGTTTCGTCCCAGCGCCAATGGTCGAGCCACACGTCGACCCGGTCCCGCTGGTACGTGTGCAGCAGTTCGACGTACGCAATGGCGGCGACGCCGAGTCCGAACAGGACGACGAGCAGGATGCTGCGCGCCGACGCGCCGGCGGCGTAGCACATCGCCAGCAGCACCGGCCCGAAGACCAGCGAGCTGCCGAGGTCGGGCTGCCGCAGCACCAGCAGGGCGGGCACGCCCGCGACGAGCATCGGCACGAACAGGCCGTCGAAGGTGCGCGCGCGGGCCTTGAAGCGCAGCAGCGCCGCGAGCGCCAGCACGACGGCGAGCTTGGCGAACTCGCTCGGCTGCACCGAGAAGCCCGGCAGCGCGTACCAGCGGCGGGCGCCGTTGATCTCCGGCGCGAAGTAGGGCAGCCCCAACAAGGCCAGGACCACGACGCCGTAGCAGAGCCACGCGCCGCGCAGGACGTGCACGTAGTGCGGCAGCAGCACGAAGAAGCCGATGCCGAAGCCGCAGGCGACGAACAAGGCCTGACGCGCCTGTTGCTCGTGGAAGACCGGGTCGTCGCGCGTCGCCGAACCGATGAAGACGATGCCGCAGAGGCACAACGCCGCGGTGACCAGCACGAGCCAGCCATCGACGTCACCGAGCACGTCGAGCCGGCGCTTGCCGGACGACAGCGGGAAGTCCGTCATCGGCCGACCTCCGCCAGGAACCGCCGGCGCAGGGCCGGGTCCTGCTCGACGGCAGCGAGGAAGTCGACGACCAGCTGGCCGGCTGCCTCGCCGCCGTGGACCGCGTCCTGCACCCAGTACACGACGGCGCAGAAGCACATCTGCACGCCCTCGTCGCCGAGCGGCGGCAGGTAGCCGGCGAACCAGGCGTTGTTCTCACCGCCGCGGCCGACCTCGGCGGTGCCGGTCTTGCCGCAGACGCCGAGTTCGTCGAGGCGGCGCAGCCGCCGCGCGGTGCCGGTCTGCACGCACGCGCGCAGTCCGCGCTCGACCAGGGCGACCTCGCCCACGACGTCGTCGAGCGGCACGCGCGGTCGAGCGCCGGGCGTCACCCCGAGCGTCGGGAGCCAGCCGGTGGCGAGGCCGGCATAGGCGCGGGCGACGTGCAGCGGCGAAGCCTGCAGACCGTAGCCGACCGCGCGCTGCGGCAGCGCCGTGCGCTCGACGTCGCGGACCGGCGCCGGCGCCGGGATGCCGGCGACCGCCGGCTGCCAGCAGGCGGCGTACGGATCGCCGGCCGCCGCCGGCGCGAGACCGAACCGCCGCAGCGCGCGCGCCACGCCGTCTTCGCCGAGGCCGATGCCGGACTGGTAGTAGAAGGAGTTGCACGACTCGGCCAGCGCCTCGACCGGGTCCTTGCCGCCGTCCCAGTGCGCGTGCCCGCCGCAGTTGCGACCGTTGCAGGCCTCGAAGCCGGCCAAGGGCCGGTGCGTCCACCCCATCGCCTCGGCCTTCAACTGCTCGACCAGCAGGAACGGCTTGGCGAGCGAGCCGACCGAGCCGTTGCCGATCCACTCGATGCCAGCGAGGTTGCGCGCCCACGGCGTGCTGACCGGCGCGCCGGCATAGGCAAGCACGTCGCCCGTGCGCGCGTCGACGACGACCAGGGCCGCCTCGGTGCGGACGCGATCCAGGGCGTCGCCGAACGCCTGCCGGCGGTGCGCCGTGCGCGCCGCGGACTCGGCGACGCGCTGCAGTGACAGGTCGAGCGTCAGCCGCACGTCGCCGCCGGCTTCGACCTGGAGGTGTTCCAGCAACTGCTGCTCGCGGCGGCGGCTGTCGTGCGCCGCGAAGCGCACGCCGAGCCGCCCGGTCAGCGTGCCGTTGAACTCGCGTTCGATGCCCGATAGGCCGCGCCGTTCGCGCAGCAGGGCCTCGCGCTTGTAGTGGTCGACCGACGCCAGGACGAGGCGTTCGCGGCCGCCATCGGCGTCGAGTTCGGCCGGCAACTCGACGTCGGTGAGCCACTCGTCGGGCAGGCGCGCGTCGACGAGCGTGTCGAGCCACTCCTTGCTCGGCACGGTGCGGTCGATGCGATCGACGACGCCGAGCAGGGCCGCGAGGGCCGAGTCCTCCGCCACTGCCCGGCGGCGCGCCAACGTCGGCTGCACGTCGATGCCCGCTTGGCTGCGGGCGTCGACGCGCAACTCGGCGGCGAGGTCGAACGGCACGCGCGTCGCGAACACCACGCGCACGTCCTCGACCTTGCTGCCCTTCTTCTCGACGGTCTTCGACGGATCGGCCGGGTCGGGCTCCTCCCACCGGACGCGCTCGCCGGCGAGGCTGCGCGGCCGCAGGGCTTCGAGGGTCGCGATCAGGCCGCTGCGATCGTCGGCCCCGAGCGGGCGGCCCGGCTGCGTCGCCGCGGATCGGAGCAGGCGCGCATCGAGTTCGCGCAGTTCCCGCCACAGCCGGTCGAAGCGGGCGAGCACGTCGGCCCGCGGCATGGCGAGCACGTCGCCGACGCAGCGGCCGTCGTCGGCCATCGCCGCCTGTCGCAGGGCCGTGAACACGCGCGCGCGGGTCTGGCCGGAGCAATGCGCGAGCACGGTCGCGGTGGCCGAGGCGAGCTCGCTCGCCAGCTGCCGCGGCAGCACGCGGGGCCGCAGCACCGCGGCCGGCATCGCCAGCAGGTCGCGCACGGCGTCCGCCGGACCGAGCGCGCCCGTGCCGTAGTCGTAGACCAGGCCCGCCTGCTGCGGCAGGCAACCCGCCCACTTGGTCGCGCCGTGCACCGCCGCGCCGACCGGATGCCGCAGGCGGAAGCGCGCGTAGAGCAGAGTCAGCTCGGTCGTCGCTTCGTCGACCGCCAACAGCGCGCCGCTGCGGTCGTAGATGGCGCCGCGGCGGGCGGGCACGGAGTGGAAGGCCCAGCGGTTCTCGACGCTGCGGCGCGACCACGTGACGTGGTCGGCCACCATCACGTTCCAGAGGTGCACGGCGAGCACGACGAACGCGAGTCCGAAGACCGCGCCGAGGACGCCGATGCGCGCGCGTGTCGAGGTCGGATTGGCGGCGTCGCTCAAGCTGCCTCCACGAAGCCGCGGCACGGCGGCAATCGGCGCGCCAACGCCAGCAGCGGCGGGGCGAAGACCGCCGTCCACAGGACGACCAGCCAATCGGACTGCGCGCTCGCCGACGGCTGCGCAAACCAGCCGCCGAGCAATCCGGCGAGGCGCGGCAGCGTCAGCGCGACGCCGGCAGCGGCCAACGCGAGCTGCGGCCAGCGCTGGCCGTGCAGCAGCAGCCGCAACGGCAGCATTGCGGCCACCGGAACGCCGAGCACGAGCACCTGCAGCGCCAGCGACGCGTCGTCGACCAACGCGCGGCCGAGCGCGACGCCGAGCAGCAGCCACGGCAGCGCCCGGCGCTCGGCGAAGAACGCGAGGAAGAGGCACCACAGGACGCCCACGTCGAAGGCGGGCAGCCCGCAGTCGCGCCAGACTCCGGCCACGAGATACGCCTGCGGCGCGAGCAGGAACCATGCGACCCAGCGAGTCATGACCGCCGCCCCTTGGCGCACCAGCGCGCCGCCGCCAGGCCATGCAGCGCCGGCAAGGTGATGACGAGCTGGTTGAGGTCCTGCGGGTCCGCTTGGCAGCGGCCGATCGAGAGCCCGGCCGGGCAGTGCATGCCGTTCGAACCGGTGAACAACTCGCCGGTCGCCGGCAGCGGCGAGGCCGCCAGATGGTCGCCCAGCACGCGCACCCACGCCTGTCCGCCCGCAGCGCGCACGACGGCGCCGCGCAGTTCGATCGGCGGCGCGTCGCCGCCGTCCGGCGCCAGCAGGAAGGTCCACGGTTGCCGTGACACCGCGAAGGCGGTGACGAGACCCGAGCCGAAGGCCAGCGGCTTGGCGACGCCGAGCAGGGCGCCAGCGCACACGACGGCCGCGCCATCGGGCACCTCGCCGTCGGCGACCAGCAGGAAGCGCCCCCCGGCCATGCCGGGCAGTTGGCGAACGACGCCCGGCGCGAACTCGGCGGCGAGCGCCGGTTCGGCGCCGGCCCCGGCGGCGTCGCGTCGCCACGCCACGACGTGGCTGAGCGCCGACGCCCTCGGCTCCGGCGCGACGAAGACGCCCAGCGTCAGCGCTTCGTCGTCGCCGGTGCGCGCGTAGCCCCAGATGCGCGTCGTGCCAAGGCGCAGACCGCCCGGCACGGGCGACGCCGAGCCGGCCACGGCGCGCGTGCGCACGGGGAGCAGCGCGCGGTCCATGCGCGCCGCCGCGTAGGGATCGTCCCAGAGGTCGACCCGCACCGGCGCGGGATCGGCGGCGGCGGCAGGACGGACGACGACGCGCAGTCGGCTCGTCGCGGCGAGTTCCACCTCGGCGTGCAGCGGCAGTGCCAGGGGATGATTGGGCAACAGCACGCGCGCGAGGTCGCTGACGACGTCGTCGGGCGCGCCCGCGCCGCCGGGTTGCGCCAGGTAGCCGACGAAGCACTCCCCTTGCGTGACGAACGGCAGGCCGTCGGCGAGGTCGGCGTAGGTGCGGTCGAGCCGCAGTTCGCAGGGCGCGCCGCCACCGCCGCCGCGGCCGCCGACGGCGAGCACGCGGCAATGCACCGGACCATGGCGGGCGGCCAGCTCGGCCGGCGCGCCGGCGACGTGGTGCGACGCGACGCGGTGCACCACGTCCGCCGAGCGCGCGCTGCGCTGGTCGTCGACGGCCGTGGCCGCGGCCGTGGCTCCGACCGGCTCGCCGGCCAGCGCGGCCGCGGCGCGGCTGATGCGGGCGACAGCGCCGAGCAGGGCGCGTTCGACCGGCTGGAAGGCGCCGGGCAGGGTCAGCGCGCACAGCGCCACCAGCAGCGCGCCGTAGAGCCCGACGGGGAACGCGGAGGACTTCTTCGCCATGGCGCGAGCGTCGCTAACGCGGCGGGCGCGGCATCTGCTGGGTCGCCGTGCCGACGGACGGAAACGGTCAGGCGAGGTCTTCGCCGCCTTCGAGGAACTGCGAGTACAGCTCCAGGTTCTCCAGGAAGATGCCGGTGCCGCGCGCGACGGCCTCCAGCGGCCGTTCGGCGACGCGCACGTCGAGGTCGGTCTCGCGCGAGATCAGCTCGGGCAGGCCGCGCAGCAGCGAACCGCCGCCGCACAGGGTGATGCCCGAGTCGACGAGGTCGGCCGCAAGTTCCGGCGGCGTGCGCTCGAGCACCGACTTGATCGCGCCGATGACCTTGCGCACCGGTTCCTGCAGCGCTTCGCGCACGTCGGCCGAGGTGATGACCGCGCGGCGCGGCAGGTTGACGAGGCTGTCGCGGCCGCGCACCTCGACCTCGATCTCGTCCTCCATCGGCAGGCAGCTGCCGGCCGCGATCTTCAGGCGCTCGGCCGTGATCTCGCCGATCAGCAGGTTGTACTTGTTGCGGATGTACTGCGTGATCGCGTCGTTGAAGTCGTCGCCGGCGACGCGCAGGCACTCGGCCATGACGACGTTCGCCAGCGAGATGACGGCGACCTCGCTGGTGCCGCCGCCGATGTCGACGATCATCGAGCCGCGCGGCTCGTGCACCGGCAGGCCGGCGCCGATCGCCGCCGCGGTCGGCTCGTCGACGAGGAACACCCGCCGCGCGCCGGCGCGCTCGGCGCTGCCGATGACGGCGCGCTTCTCGACCATCGTGATGCCCCACGGCACGGCGATGACGAGACGCGGCTTGACCCACTTCCTGCCGCCGCACGCCTTCGTCATGAAGTAGCGCAGCATCTTCTCGGTGATCTCGAAGTCGGCGATGACGCCGCTCTTCATCGGCCGGATCGCCTGGATGCCGGGCGGCGTGCGGCCGAGGTACTCGAGCGCGGCGTCGCCGACGGCCATGCCGTCGAGCAGCACCTCGCTCGAACCCTTGCGCACGGCGACGACGGACGGCTCGTCGAGGACGATGCCCTTGTCACGAACGAACACCAACGTGTTCGCGGTGCCGAGGTCGATGCCCAGATCGACCGAGAAGCCGCGCAACATCCATTCGACCGGTTTCAGCATGGAACGCCCTGTGAACTGCCCCGCTTGCTCGGTGCGGGGCGACCGTGACCAGCAGACACGCGCCGGAGACCAAGCCAGCGCGCGCGAGACGGTAGCAGGCCTGCCTCCGGTCGCAACGGATCTTCCGGAGTTCGCGGCGACTTGCACCGTGGCCGGCAGGCCGGAATACACGACGACCCGCCGCGACGTGGTCGGGGCGGGTCGTGTCGAGGCGCTGCGTGCGGCGAGGCGCGCAGCGGACGCTGCCGTCAGGCGTAGGCGTTCGTGGCGATCACCACGAGCGTGATCGCGAGCGCCAGCAGGAACGAGGTCGTCAGGATGATGCCCTCGTCGATGCCGAGGCCCGGCTTGCCGACCGCTTCGACGGCGGCTTCGCTCGCAGGGGCTGCTTTCTTGGCCATGGGAATGTGCTCCGGTTGGGTGTGGGGTCGCGGGGACTCGCCGTCAGTTCACGGCGTCTTCGTCGCGGCCTTGTCGCCCTCGCGGATCGCGCCGCCCTTCAGCAGGCCGACCTTGCAGAGGATCGCGTTCGCCGAAGCCTCGTAGCGCTCCGGGTAGGCCTCGCCCTTGTAGCCCGAGGCGTCGTAGATCGCGAAGCCCCACTTGGCGCGCTCGATCTCCGCCTTGATGTCGACGTTGCCCGGGTTGTCGGTGATCTGGATCGTCACCAGATTGCCGGCGGCCGTCGTGACCAGGCCCGAGAGGTTCGGGGCGGCCATCGAGCGCAGGAAGCCGTTGGCCTCGGCGACCTTCACCAGCAGCGACAACTGGCTCTTCTCGGTCTCCAAGCCCTGGATCGAGCCATCGCGGGTCGCGATGGTCGACTTCAGGTCGGCGATCTCGGTCTTCAGGTTGCGGTTCTCGGCCTCGGCGGCGTCCTTCGCGCGCACGGCGTCGTCCTTCGCCTTCTGGTCGGCGATCGCCATGTCGTAGGCGGCCTTCGACTGGGTGAACGCGGCCTTCGCCTCGGCGTTGGCGCTCTCCGCCGACGCCAGCAGCTTCTTCGTGTCGCCTTCGATCGACGACAATTGCTGGCTCATGCGCTTCTTCTCGTCCTCGAGCAGGGCGTTGGCGCGCTTGGCCTCGCCGAGTTGCGTCTCGTTCGCCGTCTTGGCGTTCTCGAAGGTGTTGCGCTCGCTCTCGAGCCGACTCTTCTCAGCCGCGAACTTGGTGGCGTCGTCGGCGCGACCCTTCTTCTCGCTCTCGCTGATCGACTTCCAGTTGTGCTGCTTCTGCAAGTGCGTGCCGGAGACGACGACGAAGCCGCCGGCGAGCAGGAGATTGAGGACGATGAAGACGCGGCCGATGGGACTCATGATGACCAGGTAACTCCTGACGGTCGGTCTGCGCTCGGGGTTCGCGAGGCGAGCCCGCGCGCAGTTCGGATGCCCGGAGGATGGGCGGTTCTGAGGGGAAGGTGTGGGACGAACGAGTGCCGGAGCGCGTTGACGCAGCCAGGGGAGGGCGCGTGCACGCTTCACCCCGCAGCGAGAGGGGCCTTAGGGCGGGGCGAATCCTAGCCCCATGGCATGGACCGTCAAGAACGAGTTGTGCACCCAAGTCCGGCGGCCATCGGAGCGAGCGGCGCCCCCCCAGCTTGGCCGGTCAGGGGACGGCCGGCCGGCGCCGACGGCGGTCGGCGACGAGCAGGGCGAGCAGGGCGAGCGCGGCGAGCGGCCCGGTGGCGGCGCGCAGGCCGGCGAGCGGCGGCGGCGCGCCAGGACCCAAGGGCACGGTCGCGCGCAGCGTCCGGGCCGCCGGCTGCGGCGCTGGTGCCAGCGGCAGCGCCGCCAGCACGCGCCCGTCACCGCCCACCACCGCGCTCCAGCCGTCCTGCGTGCAGCGCACGAGCGGCGTGGCGTTCTCCAGCGCGCGCAGCACGGTCATCGCCACCAGCTGCGGCAGTTCGGCGCCGCCCTCGTACCACGACTCGTTCGAGAGCACGCACAGCAGGCGCGCGCCCTGCGCCACCTGCGCCGCCGCCGGCCCGGGAAAGGCGTTGTCGTAACACAGCAGCGCTCCGAACGGCACGCCGCCCGCGGTGCGCAGCGGCGGCAGTTCGCGGCCCGGCTCGCACTGCGGCAGCGACCCGAGCGCGCCGGCGAACACGCTGAGCAGCCACTCGCTCGCGGCCGCCGGCAACCAGCGCACGCCGGGCTGGAACTCGCCGCCGGGCACGAGGCAGCGTTTCTCCTGGTGACCTAGGACCCGCGCCGACGGCAGTTCGACCTGCACGGCGGCGGGCGTCGGCGGCGCGCCCTCGCGCTGGCGCACGTTGACGCCGAGGACCAACTGCGCCGACGTCGCCGGCAACTGGCGGGCGAGGGCGACGAGCCGCGCCTCGCCGGTGGCGATGTCCGCCACGGGCAGCGTCGCGAACACGCTGCTCTCCGGCCACAGCACGAGCGCCGGCGGCGCGGTCGCCAGCAGGTCCCGCGTCGGGGCGACGAGGCGCTCGGCGAGCAGTTCGTCGAAGCGGGCGCGGGCCTGGTCGTACGGCACGGCGTCGAGTTCGTGGATCAGGTGGAAGCCCGGCTCGACGAGCGCGACGTCGAGCGCCGCGCCGTCCGTGCGCGGCGTGAGCAGCCAACCCGCGGCCGTCAGCGCGGCGAACCCGGCGGCGGCGGCGCCGCCGCCGCGGCACGCGCTCCCCCATGCCGGTACGCCGTGCCGCCACGCGCTCGCCAGCGTCGCGGCCGCGGCGGCGAGCCAGCCGAGCAGCGCGTTGGCGAGCGGTTCGCCACCGACGACGACGCTGCCGAGCAGCGCCGGCCAGTGCCACAGCGACTGCGCCGGCTGGCCGTGCGGGTAGCAGATGTCGGGCATGTGCGCGCGCAGCCAGCACGAACCGGCGAGCGCCACGGCGAAGCCGAGCGGCGCCCACGCCGCGGCGAGGCGCCGGACGGCGGCGTGCACGGCGAGCGTGTACAGGCCGCCGAGCAGCACGATCATGGCCCAGGCGAACACCAGCACGTGGTGCACCGACCACGAGAACACGGCCATGTGGGCGCAACCGAGCAGGTACCCGTGCCACAGCGGGCGGCGCGGGTCGCGCAGCACCGCGAACACCGCCGCGAGCGCGAACACGGTCGCCGGCCCGCTCGCGGGCAACCACGTCGACGGCGTGGCGACGGCGAGCAGCAGGCCGGCGCACAGCGGCAGGGCGCAGTTCGGGCGCGCTCCGGTCACGGCAACCCCGCGCCGGCGCTGCCGCCGACGTAGCGCACCAGCGCGCCCGCCGCGGGCGGTTGCTGGCCGGCGACCAGCACGTAACCGTCGCCGTCGACGAGTCGGAACGGATCGCCGCTCGGCGACGGCGACGACAAGATGGCGACGGCGCGGCCTTCGCCGTCGAGGCGCAGGCGCGCCGGGATCGCCTGCAAGCGGCTGTTGGGTTGCCACGGCACGCCGCCGGCGACCGCCTGCGCCGACCACGCGCCGGCGTCGCGGCCTTGCAGCGCGAACAGCAGGGGCCGCACCAGCAGGTCGAAGACGGTGAAGCTCGACGCCGGGTTGCCGGGCAGACCGAACACCCACTTGCGCCGGCCGTCGGTGCCGTCGACGACGCCGAAGTACGTCGGCTTGCCGGGCTTCAGGTCGAGGCCGTGGAACTCGGTCCGCACGCCGAGTTCCTGCAGCGTGCCGTGCACGAGGTCGTGCGTGCCCTTGCTGATGCCGCCGATGGTGACCAGCACGTCGCTGTCGGCCAGCCCGCGCTGCAGCAGCGCGCGCAGCGCGCCCGCCTCGTCGGGCGCGACGCCCAGGCGCGTCGGCGCACCACCGCATTCCTCGACCTGCGCGGCCAGCGCCCAACTGTTGCTCTCGCGCACCTGGTGCGGCAACGGCAAGGCGTCGATCGGCACCACCTCGTCGCCGGTCGCGACGATGCCGACGCGCGGCCGACAGCGCACGCGCACCGCCGCGTGGCCGAGCACGGCCAGCACGCCGACCTCGGCGGCGCGCACGAGGCTGCCGGCCGGCAGCACGACCGCGTCGGCGGAGCATTCGCTGCCGAGACGGCGGATGTTCGCGCCAGCGCGCACGGCCGCGACGATGCGCGCCGCGGCGCCGCCGAAGCCGCTGGTCTGCTCGACCGGAACGACCGTGTCCGCACCGGCCGGCACGACGGCGCCGGTCATGATCCGGATCGCCTCGCCCGGTCGCAGTTCGCGATCGAAGGGCCGACCGGCGAGGCTCTCGCCAACGACAGGCAATTCGACGCCGGCGGTCGACCCGGCCCCCGCCGTGGCGAGCGCGAAGCCGTCCATCGCCGAGCGATCCGTCGCCGGCCACGGTCCGGTGGTGCGGACGTCCGCCGCGAGCGCGCGGCCCCGCGCCGCCGACAGCGGGACCAGCTCCGTTCCGGACAGGACCGCAGCGGCCGCGAGCACGCGGTCGCGCGCTTGCAGCAAGTCGAGCGCCTTCGCCATCGACGCCACGTTGGCGCATGCGCCGCGTCGGCGCAAGCGCGCGCGGCGTCAGCGCACCATCACGAGCAGCTTGCCGGTGTCGCTCGCCAGGACGACCTGGAAGCCCGTGGCCGCCGCGGCATCGAGCAGCGCGGCAGCCTCGGCCAGCCGCAGCGACTGCGGAATGCCGAGGGACGCCGGCGCGTCCCCCGCCGTCGCCAGCATCACCAGTTCCCCACCCAGCACGTTGGCCAGTTCGGCGACTGCCGCGTCGGCGTGCTCGGCGACGTCGACCTCGTCGGCGTCGACCCCGAGCATGCCCGAGGCGAACTCGCGTACGAAGCCAGGGGTGGCCGCGACCGTCAGGTCATGGCCGCCGAAGCCGGCGAGCCGGATCGCGGCGCAGGCCACGCACAGCGGCAGCACCGCCGCCGCGGGTTCGTCGCTCGGCTCGGCGACGACGAAGGCCATGCGTTCGAGCGCGTGCGAGACGATGCCGGCGAAACTGTCGATGGCGAATGCGTTCATCGTCGGATCCTCAACTGCCTTCGAACCACTTGGTGACCAGGGCGCGCAGTTCCTCGGGCGCGAACGGCTTGCGCAGGTAGTCGACGACGCCCAGCTGCTCGGCGCGGGCCAGCCGCTCCTTGTTGCCCTCGGTCGTGACCAGCGCGATCTTCGCTGCGCACGGCGACGGCGCGCGCGCGTGCGCCTCGAGGAACTCGAAGCCGTCCATCACCGGCATGTTGATGTCGAGCAGGACGATGTCCACGGGCTCGGCGGCGAGCGCGGCGAGGGCTTCGCGGCCGTTGCCGGCCTCGCGGATGCGCTCGGGCTCGGCGCCGGCCTGCACGGCGGCGCGGCGCGCCGTCTTCCGCAGCAGCGGGGAGTCGTCGACGATGAGGATGCGTTGCTTCATGGCTTCTTGGCGGGTGCCGGGCAGACGCCCGGCGCCCACAGGGTGGACTCGCTGCCGTCGCGGCGGACGGTGACGGCGCCGGTGCGCAGGTCGAGCGACAGGTTGCGCGGCGACTTGCCGCCGACGTCCTCGGCGACCAGGGCGACCCCGAACTTCCACAGCGCCTTGCGCAGGATCGCGTGGTTCTTGCGACCGATCGACAGGCCCGCGCCCGAGCCCGGTTCGAGCATCTCGGCGCCGCCGGCCGCGCAGACGACCAACCGCGACCGCTGCGCCCCCGCCTGCTCGAGGCGTTCGAGCAGGAGCGGCACGCCGGTGCTGGCGTAGACGCACGGCTTCTCCGGCGCGCCGACGAGGCCTTCGCCGGGCTGCGGCAGCATGTAGTGCAGCAGGCCGCCGACCCGGCTGACGGGGTCGAAGGCCGTGATGCCGATGCACGAGCCCAGCGCGTACGTGATGAGGCGGCCCTGGCCGTCGCGACCGACCGCGCAGTCGGCGACGCCGACGACGATGGCGAGCTTGCCGGGTGGTTCGGCGGCGATCACGGTGCCCACCTCGCCCGCGGCCGGCGCGCGCATGCGGCTCGGCGAAGGATCGACGGCATTCGGGTGGGCCGCAGGGAGCGCATGATGCAGGCCTCGCATCGGGCGAAGCACCCGCAGCCTTGAGACCGACCCGCACGCAGAGGTCGTAGGGCTGGCGGGACTTTGGCGGATGCGGCGCAGCGCCCCACAGTTGCCGTCGGCACCGCGGCCGCAGACCTCGGTGGTCCCGGTGCCGATGCTGTCGGTGCCGGAGTTGCCAGTGCCGGTGCTGTCGATGCCACCGCTACTGGCATCTGCGACGAGCACCTTGCCGGTGTGACACGTGCCGCGCCGTCGCGGCGAAAAAAAAGGGCTCCCTGGCCGGGGGGTACGGTTCGAATGCGGTTCGTTGCGGCGGCCAGGTGAGGGGAACCGGCCTTCCCAGGGGGAAGAATCCAGCCAGGGAGCCCACCTCGTCTCGTTTGGCGGGTCCATGCCACCCGCCAGTCTCATCTACGAACGGTCTTCGCGAAAGTTACAGGTCAGATGCAGTTTTGGGTGATTCACCGCGGTCGCTGCGCCGCCGCACGGGGCAGCGGCTGTTTCCACTTGAGTTGGCCCGCGGCATCTGCTTTCTTCTCCGCCCCTTCGTGGCACGGCAGGATAGCTCAGCTGGTTAGAGCGGCGGCTTCATAAGCCGTAGGTCGCCGGTTCAAGTCCGGCTCCTGCTACCACTTCCACGCACCAGTTCCACCAGCCTGCGCTGGCATCGGGGGCTGCGGCATCGCGGGCAGCGGCATCGCGGGCAGCGGCATCGCGGGCAGCGGCATCGCGGGCAGCGGCATCGCGGGCAGCGGCATCGCGGGCAGCGGCATCGCGGGCAGCGGCATCGCGGTCAGTGGCATCGCGGTCAGTGGCACCGCGGTCAGTGGCACCGCGGTCAGTGGCATCGCGGTCAGCGGCACCGCGGTCAGCGGCACCGCGGTCAGCCGCCGCGCACGAGACTGAGGAACTCCGACCGCGTGCGTTCGTCGGAGCGGAACAACCCCAGCAGGCAGGACGTGACCGTCTTGCTGTTCTGCTTCTCGACGCCCCGCATCATCATGCACAGGTGGTTGGCCTCGACGACCACCCCCACCCCCTTGGGCTGCAGCACGTCGTGCAGCGCCTGCGCCACCTGCGCGGTCAGCCGCTCCTGCACCTGCAGGCGGCGCGAGAACACGTCGACGACGCGGGCGATCTTGGACAGGCCGACGATGCGCTTCTGCGGGATGTAGGCGACGTGCGCCTTGCCGAAGAACGGCGCGAGGTGGTGCTCGCACAGCGAGTACAGCTCGATGTCCTTGACCACGACCATCTCGTCGGTCTCGGCCTCGAACAGGGCGTCACCGATCACCTGCCGCGGGTCCTGGGCATAGCCGGCGGTGTAGTGCTGGAAGGCCTTCTCGACGCGGCGCGGGGTGTCGCGCAGGCCCTCGCGCGCCGGGTCCGGATCGAGCGCCGTCAACATGGCGGCGACGTGCTGCTGGAAGGGGCTGGTCGGCTCGGCGGACATGCCGAGGTTGTAGCCCACGGCCGAAGGCGCGGGCAATGCCGGTCCGGCGGCAGCGCCGCCATCCGGCGTCAGAGCGCGATCGTCTCGCGCAGCACTTCCTCGGCGGACGTGTGGCCGTCGAAGATGGCGTTGAGGCCGTTCTCGCGCAACGCGATCAGGCCGTTCTCGACGGCCGCGGCCTGCAGCGTCGCGGTCGACGCGCCCTGCAGGATGAGCTCGCGCATGCGGTCGTCGATGTCGAGGATCTCGGTGATCGCCATGCGGCCGCGGTAACCGGTGAAGTTGCAGGTCGCACAGCCCTTGCCATAGGCGAACTTCTTGCCGACGACCTGCTCGGCGGCGAGGCCGAGCCGGCGCAGCACGTCGTCGGCTGGCTCGTAGAAGGTCTTGCAGTCGCGGCAGACGCGGCGCACGAGCCGCTGCGCCAGGATGCCCTGCACCGTCGCGGTCAGCAGGAACGGCTCGATGCCGATGTCGACGAGGCGGGTGACGGCGGACGCGGCGTCGTTGGTGTGCAGCGTGCTGAACACGAGGTGGCCGGTGAGGCTCGCCTCGATCGCGGTCTGCGCCGTCTCGCGGTCGCGGATCTCGCCCACCAGGATGACGTCCGGGTCCTGGCGCAGGATCGTGCGCAGCACCGAGGCGTAGCCGACGCCGATCTCCTCGTTGACCGGCACCTGCACGATGCCCTCGAGGTCGTACTCGACCGGGTCCTCGACGGTGATGACCTTGGTGTCCTCCTTGTTGGCCTCGTTCAGCATCGCGTACAGCGTCGTCGTCTTGCCCGAGCCGGTCGGGCCGGTCACCAGGACGATGCCGTGCGGCAGGTCGACGAAGCGGCGCAGGTGCTCGCGCACCGACGGCACGAGGCCGAGGTTGTCGAGGCTCAGCGAGACGTTGGAGCGGTCGAGGATGCGCATGACCGTCGACTCGCCGTACATCGTCGGCAGCGTCGACACGCGCAGGTCGACCGAACGGCCGCCGACAGTCAGCTCGATACGGCCGTCCTGCGGCAGCCGGGTCTCGGCGATGTCGAGGTCGCTCATCACCTTGACGCGCGCGATCAGCGCCTCGGCGAGGTGCGGAGGCGGCGCCTCCAGCTCGAACAGCGAGCCGTCGACGCGGTAGCGGATCTTGAAGTCGCCCTCGAACGGCTCCAGGTGGATGTCGGACGCCTTGTCGCGGATCGCCTGGTAGAGGATGTAGTTCAGCAGCTTCACGACCGGCGCGGCCGCGGCCATGGCCGCCTTGTCCTCGAGGTCGATCTTGCCGCCCTGCTGCTGCAGTTCCTGCACCAGCTCCTTCAGCCGCTGCTTGCCGTCGGCGGCGTCCTCGCGGTAGTGCTTGTCGAGCGCCTGCTGCAGCAGCGCCGCGTCGGCGAGCACGCCCTTGATCTCGCAGCCGGTCGTGAACGCGAGGTCCTGCAGCATCGCCACCGCGGATGCGTCGGCGACCGCGACCTCCAGCACCTTGCCGCGCAGGCTGACCGGCACGGCGCTGAACGCGCGCGCCGTCGCGAGGTCGACCTTCGCCAGCGCCTCCGCCTGCGGCGGCGCCGCGGCGAGGTCGTGGAAGCCGATGCCGGCCTGCGACGCCAGCGCTCGCATGAGGTCAGCGGGGCCGATGTGGCCGAGTTCGATCAGGATCTCGCCGATGCGGCCGCCCTTCTCGCGCTGCACCTGCAGCGCTTCCTGGACGATGCCCTCGTGGATCAGGCCGAGCTCCTTGAGGATCTGGCCGAGCAGTCGACGCGGCGCCATGCGCTACTCCGCCGCCCCGCCCATGCGGACGGCCAGCGCCTTGCGGTCGAACGACCGCTCCATCGCCTCCTCCTTGGTGATGCGGCCGGCGCGCCACAGGTCGAGCAGGCAGTCGTCCATCAGCACCATGCCCTGGCGGCGGCTCGTCTGCAGCACGGACGGGATCTTGAACGTCTCGCACTTGCGGCTGTGGTTCTCGATCGCCGGGTTGCTCAGCATGATCTCGAACGCCGCCACGCGGCCGCCGCTGGCCGCCGGCATCAGGATCTGCGAGATGACCGCGACCAGCGACTGCGCCAGCTGCGAGCGGATCTGCTCCTGCGCCTCGCGCGGGTACTGGTCGATGATGCGATCGACGGTGCGCGCAGCGCCGGTCGTGTGCAGCGTTCCGAACACGAGGTGCCCGGTCTCGGCCGCGGTGATCGCCGCCGACGTCGTCTCCAGGTCGCGCATCTCGCCCAGCAGGATCACGTCGGGGTCCTGGCGCAGCGCGCGGCGCATCGCCTCGGCGAAGGTCGTCACGTCGGTGCCGACCTCGCGCTGCGTGACCTGCGACTTCTTGTGCGTGTGGTAGTACTCGACCGGGTCCTCGATCGTGATGATGTGGCAGTCGCGGTTGCGGTTGATCCAGTCGATCATCGTCGCGAGCGTCGTCGACTTGCCGCTGCCGGTCGGGCCGGTGACCAGGACGAGCCCGCGATGCAGCGTCAGCAGCTGCTGCACCGACTCGGGCAGGCCGATCTGCTCGAAGGTCAGCAGCTTCTGCGGGATCTGCCGCATGACGATGCCGCGGGTGCCCTTCTGCGTCAGGACGCTGATGCGGAAGCGGCACTTGTCGCGGTGGGCGTAGCCGAAGTCGGTGGTGCCGACCTTCTGCAGTTCGTCCCAGTTGCGCGGCGGCGTCACCGACTTGGCCATCGCCTCGGTGTCCTGGGGCGTCAGCGGCGCGTCACCGACCTCGACGAGCGAGCCCGAGAGCCGCATCACCGGCGGGCGGCCGACCGACAGGTGCAGGTCGGATGCGCCGCGGCCGTGCGCCTCGTCCATCAATGCGAAGACGTCCATTGCGAGTCCTTGTGCGGGTTCCTGGTTCGATGCGGTTCGCGGCGGGTCGCGTCACTGCGCGGCGACGACGCGCAGCAGTTCGGGGATCGTGGTCATGCCCTGCATCACCTTGCGCACGCCGTCCTGCAGCAGCGTCGACATGCCGCCCGACTGCCACGCGTACTCGCGCAGCCTGACCATCGGTTCGCCGCGGAACGTCATCTCGCGCAGCGTGTTGTCGAGCTGCAGCAGTTCGTAGATGCCGAGCCGCCCCTTGTAGCCGGAGTGGCCGCAGGCCTCGCAGCCCTCGGCCCGGTAGAAGGTCGCCTCGCGCGCGCGCCCAGCGTCGATGCCGACGCTGCGCAGTTCGGTCGGCGTGGGCTCGTACGGCTGGCGGCACTGCTTGCAGACGACGCGCAGCAGCCGCTGCGCCAGCACTGCCTGCACCGACGCGGCGACGAGGAACGGCTTGACGCCCATGTCGACGAGGCGCGTGATCGCCGACGCGCTGTCGTTGGTGTGCAGCGTGCTGAACACGAGGTGGCCGGTCAGCGCCGCCTGCACGGCGATCTCGGCGGTCTCCTTGTCGCGGATTTCGCCGACCAGGATCACGTTCGGCGCCTGGCGCAGCATCGCGCGCAGGATGCGGGCGAAGGTCAGGCCGATGCGCGACTTGACCTGGCACTGGTTGATGCCGCGGATGTTGAACTCGACCGGGTCCTCGGCCGTGATGATCTTGACGTCGGGCCGGTTGAGCTCCTGCAGCGCGGCGTAGAGCGTCGTCGTCTTGCCCGAGCCGGTCGGGCCGGTGACCAGCACGATGCCGTTGGGCCGGCCGATCACCGACTGGAAGCGCTCGCGGTCGCGGCCCTCGAAGCCGAGCGCCTGCAGGCTCATCAGGCCGCGCTCCTTGTCGAGCAGGCGCATCACGATCGTCTCGCCGTGGCTGCCCGGCAGCACCGAGGTGCGGATGTCGATGTCGCGGCCGCCGGACGCCTTGAAGGAGATGCGGCCGTCCTGCGGCTTGCGCTTCTCGGCGATGTCGAGGCCGGCCATGATCTTCAGGCGCGACGTCACCGGCGCGAGCAGCGCGGCCTCCAGCGAGGCGACCTCCTTGAGCACGCCGTCGACGCGGTAGCGGATGCGGACGCGCTGCTGGAACGGCTCGACGGGGATGTCGCTGGCGCGCGCGGTCAGCGCGTCGTCGATGGTCTTGCCGACGAGGCGGATGATCGGCGCGTCCTCGCCGCCGGCGTCCTTGCCGGCCGGCGCCGCCGCGCGCCCGGCGTCGCCACCGGCGCTGCCCGCGGCCTTGCGCAGCGCCTGCTTCAGCGCCTGCGGCGGCATCAGCGCGCACTCGACCGGGCAGCCGGCGAGGAACGACAGGTTGTCGGCGACGAACGTGCGCAACGGGTCGTCGATGGCGACGAACAGCACGCCGTCCTTCACCACGACCGGCAGCGCCTCGTTCTGCTCGATCTGCTCCTTCGGCACGCGCTTCAGGGCGTCGGCGTTCGGCGCGTACTTCGCGGGATCGACGAACTTGAGGCCGTGCGCCTTGGCGAGCACGCGCCAGACGGCGGCTTCGTCGGCGAGGCCGAGCGCGACGATCGTGCGCTCGAGGGCCGTGCCGCGCGACGCCGAAGCGGCTTCGGCCTTGGCGAGGCGTTCGCGATCGAGGACGTTGGCCTCCAGCAGGAGGCGGCGAAAGGCTTCTGCGCTCAACGGGGCGGCGAGGGGTAGGAACGCCGCGCAGTGTGGACGATCGGCGCGACCGAAGGAAGCCCCGAGCCGAGGTCGCAGCCTCAGCCGCGCAGCCGCTGCGCAGCGGCGGGCTGCGGGTTCGTCGTCGCCAGCAGCGTCGACGCGTACTCGCGGTCGATGCCGGTGAGGTGCGCAGCGAGCCCGTGGACCAGGAAGTCGCAGAACTCTCGGGACACCTTGCCGTCGCCGGCGCGGAACCGGTCGCGATAGCCGCCGACGCGGCGCAGCATTTCCTGGTGGATGAGCCGGTGGCGCGTGCGGTCGCCGTACTGGAACCTCGCCATGTGCGCCTCCTCGTCGGCGAAGTGCTTCTTGGTCAGGGCGACCAGCCGCTGCAGCGCGGCTTCGATTTGCGACCTCGCCGCGGCCTGCCCGGCCAGTTCGCGCACGCGGTTCATCGCCGCGATCAGTTCCCTGTGCTCGGCGTCCATCGCCGGCACCCCGAGTTCGTATTCCGCCTTCCACTCGATCCGCGTCATGGTCGTTCCTCGCGGCGCGCTCCCGCCTCGACCGGCATCGGCGGCGGCATCGGCCGCGCCCATGCGCAGAGGGACCCACCGCGAACTCCGCAGCCCGACTGCGCCGACACCGGTGTCGAACGATCCGTGCGCGGCGGCGCGCCGGTGGCAACGGCGGCGGGGGAATCCGGCTGCGGGGTCTGTCGCGGTCCCGGGCCGCCGCCTAGGCTCTCCGCCCCGATGAAACCCGCGATCGCCGACGGCCACGTCGTCACCATCCACTACAAGCTCACGCTCGACGACGGCAGCGTCGCCGACCAGTCCCTGGGCGGGGAACCGCTCGTCTACCTTCACGGCGCGCAGAACATCGTGCCGGGCCTCGAGCGGCAGCTGGCCGGCCGCAAGGTCGGCGACAAGGTCGACTGCGTGGTGCCCGCCAACGAAGGCTACGGCGAGTACGACCCGGCCGCCGAGCAGGCGGTGCCGCGCAACCAGTTCCCGGCCGACGCCGACGTACAGGTCGGCATGGCGTTCCAGACGCGCGGCCGCGACGGCCGGGCGATGACCGTGTTCGTGCGCGAGGTGAAGCCCGACACCGTCACCATCACCTCGAACCACCCGATGGCCGGCCAGCGGCTCAACTTCGCGATCGAGGTCGTCGACGTCCGCCGCGCCACGCCCGAGGAGAAGAAGCACGGGCACGCGCATGGCCCGGGCGGCCACCACCACTGATCGCCGGTACACGGCGCGCGCCGGCTTCCGGCGCAGCCCGCTCCGGGGCCGCCGGCCTCACTTCTTCGGCGGCAGCTTGGCGAGGAACTTCGCCGGCTCCTTCTCGAACGCCGCCTTGCACTTGCCGCAGCAGAACGCGATGCGGCGGCCGTCGTGCTCGATGCTCTGGTTCGGATCGACCGGCTTGTCGGCCACCGGGCAGACGTCGTTGACCGGCTTGTTGCGCTCGGCGCGGTCGGCGATCTCCTTCTGCGCGGCAGCGAGCCGCGCTTCGACGTAGTCGCCGAGATCGACCAGCAACTGCGGCTTCGCCGCGCGCGCGGCCTGCGCCGCCGCCGCCGTCACCTTGCTCTGCCACGCGTAGATCCGCGCCGCCTTCGGCAGCCCGGCCAGCTTGGCGAGGCCGTCGTCGCCGAGGCCGGTGGCGTAGGCGTTGACGTACTCCAGGTGCGCGAGGCCGTCGAGCGCACCGAACGTCGCATCGGTCAACTGCGTGTTGGCCACGTGCAGCCGGCGCAGCTGCGTCAGCTGCTGCAGGCTCGCGCGGCCGGCGTCGCTGACGGCGGTGCGCGACAGGTTGAGCCAGACGAGGCGCTTCTGCAGCGGCACCAGCAGCGCGAGGTCCGCGTCGGTCACCTTGTCGCGCAGCAGCGAGAGGTTGACGTCGATCGCCGGCGTGTCGGCGGCGACCTGCTGCACCACCGCGCCGCGCTGCTTCAGCTCGGCCACGGCGGCGTCGATCGCCGCCTGCTCGCCGCTGCCGACATCAGGCAGTTCGAACGTGATCTTGGGGATGACCTGCGCCGCGATCGCCTTGGCGAACCACTCGTCGCCGCTGGCCGGCCAATCGGCGCCCTCGGCGATCCAGCGGCGGATCAGCGCCTGCTGGTCCTTGCCCAGCGGCTCGCCCTTCTCCGGCATGAGCTCGTCGTCGCCGACCGGCAGGCCCAACCGGCGCAGCAGTTCGCTCTCGTCGGGTTTGCCCGGCAGGACGTTCCAGTCCTCCTGGTCGCCGGCGAAGAGGTGTGCCTTGGCGTCGAGCCGCAGGTCGCCCTTCTGGGCCTTGGGACCGTGGCACTCGATGCACCGCTCCAGCAGGATCGGCGCGACCTGCTCCTGGAAGTCCACCTTGGCGGCGGGCGGCTGGCCTTCCTGGGCGGCGAGCAGCGAGCAGACGGCGACGGCGGCGAGGGCGCGGAGCATCGCCGCATCATGGCCGCGACCGGGGTCCGCGCAAGGCGCGCGGACGTACCGGTTTCACAACGGCCGGCGGCCGGCCCGCACGTCGTGACCGGCCTCGGCGAAGCGGTCCTCCATGTGGTTGAGCACCGACCGCACCCACTCGCGCTTGTGCGGATACGGACCGGGGAAGAACGAGCGCTTGAAGCCGTAGATCAGCACGTCCTTGAGGGCGCGCGCGTCGAGATCGAACGCCTGCACGGCCTTGTCGCACTCGTCGGTCATCGTCGTGCGCGACACCAGGCGGTTGTCGGTGCACAGCGTCACGCTGCAGCGCGCCTCGCGCATCTTGCGGAACGGATGCCTGCCGAGGTCGTCGCGCAGTTCCGGGATCGTCTGCTGGTTGCTGGTCAGGCAGACCTCCAGGGTGATGCGGCGCTCGGCGACGTAGCGCGCCAGCTTGCCGATGAACGCGCGCTTGTCGCGGATCGACCGGTCGCGGATGTGGCGCGGGCTGAACAGCCACGTGCCGTGCCCGATGCGGTCGGCGTGGCAGTCGGTGATCGCCTGGAAGATCGACTCCGGCCCGTAGTCTTCGCCGGCGTGCACCGTCTTGCCGAGGAAGTGCTCGTGCGCGAGCTGGTAGGCCGCCTGATGGTCCTTGGCCGGGAACCCGCGCTCCTGGCCGGCGAGGTCGAAGCCGACGACGGGCAGGCCCTCGTCCTCGGCCGCGGCCACGGCGGCGCGCGCCAGCTCCAGCGAGGCGAGCGCGTAGATCTCCGCCGCCGGGGCCGTCGGCAGCGCCTCGAAGTACGCGCGGTAGTGCTCGCTGAACTGCGGCAGGAAGAACCGCAAAGCGCAGACGATGACGCCGGCCTCGAACCGGGGCACGAGGCCGCGCTTGACCTCGGGGTCGGCGTTGATGCGCTTCTTGGCGCGTTCGATGCCCTTGCAGACGGCGCGCAGCACGTCGCGCACGCGGAAGTCGCCGCGGACGTGCAACTGCGGCGCGAAGCGGATCTCGGCGTAGAAGACGTTCTCGGCGCGGCAGTCGAGGCACAGCTCGAAGGCCGCGCGCTCCAGCGACTCGGCGTCCTGCAGGCAGGCGACCGTGAACTCGAAGCCCTTGAGGTACTCCGGCAGGTTGCGATAGGCGCGCTTGAACACGAGTTCCAGCAGGCCCTCCGGCGTGCGGCTCGGCAACGCGACCTTGTGCTGGCGCGCCAGCTCGATCAAGGTCGGCAACCGCAGGCTGCCGTCGAGGTGCAGGTGGAGGTCGGACTTCGGCAGGCGCGCGATCAACTCGCGCGACAGGCTCGGCTTGCCCATGCCGCAATCATGGACCGACCGCGCCGGTGCGGCAAGCGCGCCGCCGCGCTACGTTGCCCCGCCGTGGCGGACGCCTGGACGTTGCTGACCGAAGACCCGCGCGAACGCGCCGCCTTCGGCTCGCTCGCGGCCGTGTCGGCGCTGCCGGCGTCGCCGGCGGGACCGCGCAACCGCCTCCGCGACGTGCTGCGCCTCGACACGCCGCTCGGGCGGTACTTCCTCAAGCGCTTCCGGCGGACGCAGTGGAAGAACCGGCTGCGTTTCGCGCTGACGCCGCCGCGTGCCGCCGACGACGCCGGCCGCGAATGCGCGATGACGCTCGCCTTGCGCGCGAGCGGCCACGCCGCGCCCCGGCCGATCGCCATGGGCCGCGCCGGCGCGGCGGCGTACTACCTGTGCGCCGCGCTGCCGGGGCGGTCGCTGGCCGATGCGCTCGCGCACGGCGTCGACGGCGGCCTGCTGCAGCGCGCCGTGCGGCACGCCGGCTGCCTGCTCGCAGCCGGGTTCCACCTGCCGGACCTCAGCGCCGACCACGTCTTCGTCGCCCCCGACGGCGGCTTCGCGGTGCTCGACCTGCACAACGGCACGCTCGCCAGCGCTGGCCCGCCGCCGACGCGCCTGTTGCGCCGGGTGCTGCGGCGATGCCGCGGATCGATGCGCGGCGTCGCGCTGGCGCCGCGCACGGCCCTGCGCTGCGCTGCCAGCCTGCTGCGCGCGGCGGGCTGCTCGCGCGCCGCCCGCCGCCGACTGCTGGCGGGGCAAGCGCCGTGGTCGACGGCGCTGCGCTACGACGTCCCGGGCAAGAGCGCCGCCTACGCCGGCCGGGGGCCGACGCGCCACGCCCGCGAACTGCGGCTGCTGCGGCAGGTCTGGCCCGGCGCACGCGGCGCCTCGGTGCTCGACCTGCCGTGCGGTGCGGGCCGCCTGTGGCCGCTGCTGACGGACGAGTTCAGCGCGCGCGTGCTCCAGGCCGACGGCTCGCTGGCGATGCTGCGGGAGGCGGCGGCCGGCCACGGCGGCACGCCACAGGCGCTGGCCGACGCGCTGGCGATGCCGTTCGCCGACCGCTGCGTCGACGGCGTCGTGAGCTTCCGCTTCCTGCACCACCTCGACCGCACCGCCAGCGACCGCGTCATCGCCGAGTGCTGCCGCGTCGCGCGGTCGTTCGTCGTCGTCAGCTTCTTCCACCCCTGCAGCGCCCACCACCTGCGCCGGACGGTCGCGCAGTGGCTCGGGCGACCATCGCAGCGCCACGCGCGCACGCTCGGTGCCGTCGACGCGAGCTTCGCGGCGCACGGCTTCGCCCGCGCCGGCTGCGCCGCCGACCTGCCGTTCGCGCGGGATCTCTGGGTCGCCGCGTACGCGCGCGCCGGAGGCCCTGTGTGACGCGCCTGCACGTGGCGATCGCAGCGCTGTGCGGACCGGTCGGCGGGCCGGCGACGTATGCCCGGCGCCTTGGCGCCGCGCTGGCGGCGCGCGACGACGTGCGCGTCAGCGTGTTGACCGACCGGCCGGGCGACTTCCCCGGCGTCGAGGTCGTGCCGCTGCCGACGCGCGGCGGCGTCGACCGCCTGCGCTGGCAGTACGTCGCCGTGCCGCGCGCCGTGCGCCGGCTGCGACCCGACGTCTTCCACGACACCAAGAACGCGCTGCCGTTCCTGCTGCCGTGCCCGGCGGCCGTGACCGTGCACGACCTCGCCTACCACACGACGCCGACGACGTTCGGACGCTTCTCGCGCGCCTTCCTCAGGGCCGCGACCGCCGACGCGGTGCGCCGCGCGCGCGCGATCGTCGTGCCGTCGCAGGCGACGGCCGCGGACCTGCGCCGCATCCACCCGGCCAGCGCCGGCCGCATCCACGTCGTCCCGCACGGCATCGACGCCGCCCCGCGGCCGGACGCGGCGACGCTGGCCGCGGCGCGGCAGCGGCTGGGCCTGCCCGAGCGCTTCGTGCTGCACGTCGGCACCGTGCAGGCGCGCAAGAACGTCGACCTCGTCGTCGCCGGCGTCCAGGAACTACGCCGCCGCGGCTTCCCCCACCGCGTCGTCGTCGTCGGCCGCGACGGCTGGCGCGCCGACGCCGCGCTGGCGGCGCTGCGCGCCGATGCCACCGCGGTGCGCATCCCGCACGCCGCGCCGGCCGATCTCGCGGCGATCTACGCGCTCGCCGACGCCTTCTGCTCGCCGTCGGCGTACGAAGGCTTCGGCCTCGCCGTCGCCGATGCGCTCGCCGCTGGCGTGCCGACCGTGGTCAGCGACGTCAGTTCGCTGCCCGAACTGTGCGGCGACGCCGCGATCCGCCTGCCGCGCCTCGACGCGCTCGCCGTCGCCGACGCGCTCGCCGCCGTGCTCGGCGACGAGGCGCTGCGCGCCCGCCTCGCCGCCGCCGGACCGCGCCGGGTCGCCGGCTTCTGCTGGTCGACGGCCGCCGAAGGGCACGTCGCCGCGTGGCGCGCGGCGATCGCGACTCCACGCACCGGATCGGCGCGCGTCCCGTGACTCGGACGCTCAGCTGTTCGGCTTCTTCATCAAGCCGAGCAGGTCGTCGTCGCCGCCGCCGGGGCGGGGCTGGTTCTTGCGACGCAAGGTCTCGTCGAGGCCGCCGAGGACGCGATCGAGCGCGTTCATCGTCGACTTGGGCGGCGCGTCGCCGAGCACCCGATCGATCGCGCTGGTGCGTGCCTTCTTGTCATCGTTGGCGTCGAGCGCCTGGATGGCCTGGGCAACCGATTGCGTGACGCCGACGGGGGCCGGTTCGTCGGGAACGTGTTCGACGGCGCGCGCGCCGCTACCGGGGGTGAGGATGCCCTCCTTGATCAGCCGTGCGAGCATCAGGTAGATGTCGAAGAGCGGCAGGCCGAGCTGGCCGACGAGGTTCCTCGGCGTGGTGTCGCCTTGCAGCTGCGTCAGCAGCTTGATCTCCAGGACCCCGAGCGTGACGTTCGCCATGCGTGCGTACATGTCGGCGCGCGGCTCGATCGGCGCATCAGGATCCGGATAGACCTTCTGCAGCTGCTTCCAGTCGTCGTTGAGCTTGCTGCCTTCCAAGAGCGTCGAGGTCACGCCGAGACGGATGTCGTTGGCCTCGATGCGCGGCGGCAGGACGTCGAGCCGCTTGTAGTGGAAGGCGTAGGGCTCCTCCTCGCGCATGAACTCGAACAGGGACTCCTTGCCGAAGGCGCGCAGCTGGTCGCGGACCTCGTCGTCCTTGAACACGCCGCGCTCGGCCAGCGTCAGCAGCGCCGGCACGCCCTCGCTGACGCGGCGCGACTCCGCCTCATGCACCACGGCCTCGGGGATCTCGCGATGGCGCATGACGTTGGCGCCGGGCATGACGCGGCGGTTGAGGCGATGCGGGTCCAGCAGCACGATCCGCCCCTCCTTGAGGTAGATGTCGAGGCGGTTGTCGCCCTTCTCCAACGAGAGGCAGCCGATGTGCTTGCCCGTCGCGAGCATCTGCAGCATCTCCTCGATGCTGATGAAGTCGGTGCGGCTGGCGAGGTTGAAGTCGCGCGAGGCGGCGGTCGCGCGCAGCAGCGACTCGTCGAACGCGCGCGCGAACTCGGTGAGGGTGCGCACCGAGAACATCGTCGCCATCGCCCACAACGCCGCCTTCTCGGCCTCGCGGGCGTCGTCGCGCGACGCGAACTGCAGCATGCCCTGTCGCAGGCGGGTGAAGATCAGCTCGCCGAGCACGTCGCGGGTCTCGCTCTTGCTGCCCTCCATGCGCAGCTTGCGCTCGACGAGGCCGCGCACGGAGACCGACAGGTCGATGAAGGCCTCCTCGAACGCCGTATCGTCGTTGCGGACGAGGCCGTCGACCAGCGTGTGGATACGCTCGCGCAGCGTCGCGCCGAGATCGACGCCGCTGGCCATCGTTGCGTTGGTGGCGCTGCCAGTCGCTGCCGCGTCGGCCCCCGCCGCGACCGGGCCGCCGTCGACCGGGCCACCGTCGACCGGGCCGCCGTCGACCGGGCCACCGTCCACCGGGCCGGTGGCCGCCGGCACGCCAGCGGTCGGGCTGCCGTCCGTCGACGCCGCACCGCCACCCGGCGCGAACGCAGGACACGGCACGGTCACGCCGACCGGATCGGGTGGCACTTCTGGGGACATCTGGTGGCGGTTTCGTCAACGGCGGGCAGCGTTCTTGACGGCTTCCAGCCGATCCATGGTCCGGCGGCGGTCTGGTATGGCGTCCATCGGCGACGATGGCCTAGAACACGCGGGCCGACCGCCCGGTCGCCGCCTCCAAGGCGCCCGTGGCATCGGCCGCTCGCACTCCCCGCCCGCAAGTGAACCAACCACCCACCGCCGCCCAGTGGCAGCAAGCCCGCGAGGTCCTCGCCGAACTCGGTCTCGCCGCCCAGGAGCAGCCGCACGGCTTGATGTCGGCGCAGCGCACCTCGTTGCCGGTGCTGGCGACCGGCGCCGCGGGCAAGCGGTTCCTGCTGAAGCTCTACCTGCCGCTGCCCGAGGCAGCGATCCTGCCGCCCGGCGCCGGCGCTGCCGACTTCGGCCGCCGCGAGAGCGGCTTCTACCGCTACCTGGACAGCGTCGATCCGCAGCGGCGCGACTTTCCTGCGCCCCGCACGATCGCCTACGGCCCCGGTGATCCGCCGCGCTGGATCCTGCTGGAATGGCTGCCGCTCGCCGCGGGTCCCGCCGAGGAGGTCATCGGCCAGGAGCACGCCGTCGAATTGCTGCGCAAGCTGGCGGCGATGCCGACGGACCGGCTGATCGGACGGCGCAGCTTCCCGCTCGAACACTGGGACCCGATCGCCTACCTCGACCAGATCCGGGCGATGTACGACGCCGTGCTGTTCGTCGTCGGCGAAGCCCGCTGGCGGGCCATCCAGCGTTTCTTCGGCGAAGCGGTGCGCTGGACCGACGGCCGCAAGCACGTCCTCGTGCACGGCGACTTCTGCGAGAGCAACATCGTCGTCACCGAGGACGGACTGCCGCACCTCGTCGACTTCGAGTGCGTCGGCATCGGCAACCGCGACCACGACTTCGCGACGTTCTGGATCCGCTGCCAGCGCCACCCGGAATGGAAGCGCCAACTGCTGGGGCGGTGGTTCGGCGGCCAGCACGGCGGCGATCGCATCCGTTCGGAATGGGGCATCCGCGCCGCCGTCGTGCACCTCGCGCTGCGCCGCCTGCGCTGGGGCTACCTCACCTTCGGCGAAGAGGATCCGCGGCTGAGCGCCAACCTCGCGCTCCTCGACGCCGCCCTCGACGGCGGCGCCAGCTTCTTTCCGGTCTGACCGCCGTCGCGAGCGGCCGCGGACGACGCGGCGCGGCCGGCCAGCCCGCTGCCGACGGGCGGCGGCATCCGCTGCCGCAGCGTTGCGGCACCGCGCCATCGCGCGGGCAGCGTGAAGCCCATTAGTCGATGATCGACAATGGGTTGTGAATACTACCGACATCGTATGTGAGGTGGCACGCCGATTGCACTAAGCCCGCCATGGACGCCGGAACCGAGCTGCCCGACGACCTGCAGACCGACGAGGACCTGATCGCCCGCATGCAAGCTGGCGACACCGCCGCGCCGCTGACGGAGTTGGAGCGCCGCTACGGCAAGCGCCTCTACCACCTCGCCGTCGGCATGCTGCGCGACGCGCACCTCGCCCAGGACGTGACCCAGGAGGTGTTCGAGAAGGTGCTGGTCAAGCGGCATCTATACCGCCTCGGGACCAACTTCCGGGCCTGGCTGTTCGAGGTGGCGCGCAACCAGGCGCTGACCACCATCCGGGCGCGCCTGCGGCGGCCGCGTCCCGTCAGCAGCCTGGCCACGGAAGACTGTCCCTTCGATCAGGTGGCGGCGCCGGCGCACGACCGGAGCCTCGAAGAAGCCGAGTTCATGGCGGCGTTCCAGGCAGCGCTCGACGGCCTGCCGCCGCACTACCGCAGCGTCTTCGAGCTCTGCGTGCGGCAAGAACGCACGTACGAGGACGCGGGGAAGCTGCTGGGCTTGCCGACCGGAACGGTCGCGATCCGGATCATGCGCGCTCGCAAGCGCCTGTTCACCGCGCTGCGCGAGCACCTCGGCCGGCTGCGGCGGCCGCCGGCCTGCTTCCAGGCCTGAACGCTCCGACGAGCCCGCTCAGGGCACCGCGATCCCGAGCGCGGCGAAGGCCTCGTCAGCCAGCTTCTCCCAGCCGCGATTGGCCGCCGGGCTGGCCGGACTGGGATGCGGCAGGCGGCCGATGCGCACGCGCTCGCCGAGCACGGCCCGCGCCCGCGCCTCGGCGAAGGCGCCGACGCCCACCACCCACTGCGGCCGGGTCGACTCGACGACCGCGGTGAGCAGGCGGTCGCAGATGGCGAACAACGGTGCGGTCTCGGCCTTGGGCAGCTTGTCCGGCGTCAGGTTGGCGCCGCTCTCGCCGAGGAAGGCGAGCGGACAGTAGTTGGCGACGAAGAACCGCGCGGCGAACGCGTCCGGCGTGCCGAAGCGATCGCGCACCCAGCCCCACAGCCGGCGGCCGCTGACCTCCGCGCGCCGGCACGCCAAGCCTTCGATCGGTCGCTTGCGGTGCATGGTCGCCGGTCGGCGGACCTCGCCGCGCAGGCCGAGGAAGTCGCGGACCGCCGCCACCTCCCCGAATGGCACGCCGGTCTGCACCATGCCGAAGGGGCCTGGATTCATGCCGAGCAGCAGCACTTCCTTGCGGCCCTGGCCGAACCGCCGCAGCCACTGTTCGTGCAAGGGCCAAGCGTAGTCGAGCGGGTCGTAGACGCACGCCACCGGCGGCGAGAAGCGCAGGCGATCGAGTTCGGCGACGGCGGCCTTCGTGGCGCGATCGAGGCTCATGCCCGATTGCTAGCCGGCGCTGCGATCCGGCACAACCTCGACCGGCCGCCGCTCACGCGTCGCGGAAGCCGAGCGCTACCAGCACGCACGGGCCGTCGGCGATCACCGACAGGCCGGCCGCGCGCGCCGCGGCGATCGCTCCGGCGTCCTCGGCGCCCGGCTGGAACCACAGTCGGCGGCAGCCGGCCGCGATCGCGTCCTGCACGATGCCGGCGGCGGCCGCGGGCGGAGCCACGATCGAAACGGCGCGCGGCGCGCCAGGGACGGCGGCGAGCGACGCGTGCACGGGCGCGCCCTCGCACGCGGTCAACTTCGGATGCACGCCGACGACCGGCAAGCCGTGCTGCTGGTAGCAGCGCAGCACCTTGTTGCCGTACTTGGCGCGGTCGAGGGACGCGCCGACGACGGCGAACGAACCGACGGCTAGGAACGCAGCGACCTCAGGCGATTGGTGGCGCATGGCGCGATGGCACCCGGAGACCGGGCTCGGCAGGGTTTGGTCGCGATAGCGCGACCGGGTCGATGACGGTTGGCGACGCGAAGGCTGCGAACGGGACGTCGTCGGCTCTCGCGCTCATGGCCTGCGCAACAACCATTCGTCGGGCGCTGCGTGGCGGCACCAGGGGCATCCCGGGCGCCTGCAGGATGATCCTCTCTCTGGCTCTCAGCGCCATGCCGGCTGCTTGCCGAGCTTCGCCGGCTTGGCGTCGGCGTTGGCGACCGCCCAGCCGGTCCAGAACGCCAGCCGCGCGATCCGCTCCATCTTGCCGCCGTCGAGCTTGTCGGCGTGGTCGGTGACCTGGTGGTAGTCCTCGTGCTCGCCGTTGCAGAAGAACACCACCGGAATGCCCTTCTTGGCGAAGTTGTAGTGATCGCTGCGCATGTAGTACTTGTCGCCCGAAGTGAACGTCAGGCCCATGACGTCGGCGAACGTCGCTGCGTCGCGCACGATCGTGGAGAACATGGCGTGCTTGTGGCTGGGGGTGACGGTGATCTCGTCGGCGCCCGCCTCCGGCCCGCTGCGGCCGATCATGTCCGTGTTGACGTTGGCGACGATCCGGTCGGCCGCCCACGTCGGATTGTCCGCGTAGTACGCCGAGCCCCAGAGACCGAGTTCCTCGCCGGAGACGGAGAGGAAGATCACGCTGCGCTTCGGCTTCTGCGCCGACTTGGCGAAGGCCGAGGCGATCGCCAGCAGGCCCGACGAACCCGACGCGTTGTCGTCCGCGCCGTTGAAGACCTCGCCGTCGATGCGCGTGCCGACGTGGTCCATGTGGGCGCTGTAGACGATCGCCTCCTTGGCGAGTTCCGGGTCGCTGCCGCGCAGCACCGCGACGACGTTGCACGCCGTGGCCGCCTCGTCGACGGCCACGCCCAGCGTCATCTCGGCGACGACGCCGGCCTTGGCGACGGGGCGCTTGCCGCCTTCGGCGACGAAGTCCGCGACCGTGTCGGGCTGCAGCCCGAGTTCACCGAGCAGCTTGGCGCTCGCCGGCTGCGACAGCACGACCGTCGGGGTCGAGCCGCCGCCGAGCATCGCGCCGAGCCCGCCCATGCCGTCCTCGCCGCCGGCGAAGCGCGCCTGCAGCGAGTCCTTGCCCGGCGCCACCGCGAGGTAGTTGAGCACGTCCGACAGGCCGTAGCGGTCCCGCAGCTGCACGAACACGACCGCCGCGGCGCCCTTCTTGCCCAGCGCCTTGGCCGTCGTGCTCATCTGGTTGAAGGTCTGGAACGACATGCCGAACTTCTGCTCGACGGTGAGCTGGCCGTCGACGCGCCCCTTGGGCGCGCGCGCGACGACGACGGCGACCGTGCCCGCCAGCGACTCGTCGGGACCGATGTCCGCGTTGTCGCCGCGCACGCGGCCGAGCCCGCAGAAGCGCAATTCGCCCTTGTGCGCGAACTGCTGCGCCTGGCCGCCGAGCACCGCGAATCCGTCCGTCAGCGCGAGCCCGCCGAGCAGCAGCTTCGTCGCCGGCGTCACGTAGGTGCGGCGGACGCCGTAGTGCTGGAACCAACCGCGGGCGCCGTCCTTCTCGTCGCCGAGCGGTTCGAGGCCAAGCGCCGCGAAGTGCTTCTGGATGTAGGTCGCCGCCGCCAACTGGCCGGGCGAGCCGGTCAGCCGGCCCTGCAACTCGTCGCTGGCGAGGTAGGTCGCGTGGGCGAGCAGTTCGTCCCTGCCGATCGTCGCCATCGCGGCCGGCGGCGCCGCGGGCGCGGCCGGCGCCGTCTCGGCGGGAGCTTGGGCGAAGAGCGCGGCGGCGAAGAGAACGAACGGCAGCGGCCGGAGGAACATCAGAGGGTCGTTGGTGGAGGAAACGAGCCGGGTGAGGATACGACGCGCGGCGGACCGGGCCAACGTGGCCTTGCCGACTTCCGCCCTGTTGCCGATGACCACGCCCCCAGCCTCGTCCGCGCGCCGCGACCGCCGCGCGTTCCTGTTCGGCGCCACCGCGCCGTTGGCGCTGCCCTCAGCGCCCCGCCTGCGTCCCGACGAGGCCGAGGACCTGGCGGCAGCCGGCCGGCTCGCCGGCCTGTCGTTCGACGAGGCGCAACGCCGCTTGGCCGTCGGCCGGTTGCGGGAACTGCGCGACGGCTACGACGCGGTGCGCAAGGCGCCGTTGCCGTTCTCCCTGCCGCCGTGCGCGATCTTCGACCCGCTGCCGCCGGGCGCCAGCCGGCCGCAGTGGACACCGAAGGCGACGCTGACCATCCCGCAGGACGCGCCACTGCCCGCGAACGACGCCGACCTCGCCTTCGCGCCGCTGCTCGACCTCGCCAGCCTGCTGCGCCAGCGCAAGCTGACGAGCGTGCGACTGACGGAACTCGCGCTCGACCGGCTGCAGCGCTTCGACCCGCAGCTCTTCTGCGTCGTCACGCTGCTGCGCGATCAGGCCCTGACGCGCGCCGAGGAACTCGACGCCGAGCTCGTCGCCGGCAACGACCGCGGGCCGCTGCACGGCATCCCATACGGCGCCAAGGACCTGTTCGGCTGGCCCGGCGCGCCGACGACGTTCGGCGCAGCACCGTGGCGCGACCACGTGTGGGACGCGACGGCGACGCCGCTGCAGAAGCTGTACGACGCGGGCGCCGTGCTGGTCGCCAAGCTGTCGCTCGGCGCGCTCGCCATGGGCGACCTGTGGCACGGCGGCCGCACGCGCAATCCATACGACCCGGCGAAGGGCAGCAGCGGCTCGTCGGCGGGGTCGGCGAGCGCGGTCGCCGCCGGCCTCGTGCCGTTCGCGCTCGGCACCGAGACGCTCGGCTCGATCGTCTCGCCTTGCCGGCAGTGCGGCGTCGCCGGCCTGCGCCCGACGTTCGGCGTCGTCAGCCGCCACGGCGCGATGCCGCTGTCGTGGACGATGGACAAGGTCGGCCCGATCGCGCGCAGCGCCGTCGACGCCGCGCTGGTGTTCGACGCGATCCGCGGCGCCGACGGCCGCGACCCGGCGGCGCGCGACGCGCCCTTCCGGGCCGAACTCGACGTCGACCTGAAGTACGTGCGCATCGGCGTCGTCGAACAGCAGGGCTTCCCGTCGCGCGCCGAGGACGAGGCATTCCTCGAATGGCTCGGCGGCGTCACCCACAGCGTGCGCAAGGTGACGCTGCCCGACGCGCCGTACGGCGCCATGCTGGCGATGCTGCACGCCGAGGCCGCCGCCGCCTTCGACGAAGCGACGCGCAACGGCCTGCTCGATCAGTTGCCGGGGCAAGGCCCGAACGACTGGCCCAACCAGTTCCGCGCCGCGCGCACGATCCCGGCGGTCGAGTACCTGCAGGCGAGCCGCGCCCGCTCGCAGTTGTGCGCCGACATGCAGCGCGCGCTAGCTGGCGTCGACGTGATGGTCGCGCCGACGCACGGCGGCTCGACGCTCGTCGCCACCAACCTCACCGGCCACCCGGCCTACGTGCTGCCGGTCGGTCGCGGCGAACGCGACGGTGGCCGGCCGGCGATGCTGCAGTTGGTCGGTTCGCTGTACGGCGAGACGACGTTGCTCGCCGTCGCCGCCGCATGGCAGCAGAAGACCGACCACCACCGCGGTCGCCCGACGCTCACCCGCTGAGGTCGCCGACCGATCGCGCGGAGCGGACGGCGCCGACCTCGCGGTGGATGGGGACCGCGTTGTGGCGCCCCGGCGATCGCGGCGCCGGGTCGCCTCGCGGGCGCAGCGGCTCAATCGAACACGGCCGCGATCTTGCTGGCGTCGACGTTCTCCTTGCCGACCCGCAGCATGAAGTAGCACGTCGCGGCCATGGTCGCGCCGAGCGGGCCGAGCGCCACCTCGACGGCGAACTGCAGCAAGAGTCCTGCCATGCCCATTCCCTCCGTCATCTGCGTAACGAGCCAGTTCAAGCCGGCACTGGCGAGGACGAGCAGGAGCACTGCGCCGAAGATCTGCCACCGGCTGCCCTCCGACAGCGTGCGGCTGCGGCCCATGGCGTCGAGACCGATGCGCTCGACCACGGCCGCCGGCACCGCCACGTAGAACCACGTCATGAGGATCATGCCCGGCACGATCAGGAAGATCATGCCGATGCCGATGCAGACGCCGGTGACGATGCCGACGAGCAGGACCCGCAGCAGCGAGCGCACGCCGATGCTGAGGACTTCGGCCACGGGCGCGGGCTCGCCGCGCAACTTCTGCACGACGGCATAGGTCAACGCGCCGGTCAACAGCTGCCCGGCCAAAGCCGTCAGGATCCCGGCGACCAGCACGAGCGTCGGGGCGTTGTCGGCCCCGGACGACAGCGCCGCGTACGTGACCAGCATGCCCGGGACGAAGACGATCGCCGACAAGAGCAGGAACGGCGCCAGATTCGCCAGGTAGACCTCGAAGGAGCGGCCGACGAGTTCGCCGATGCGCAGACGAAACGGGACATTGGACGACATGGAGACCCTTTGGCTTCGGTGCTGGACGGGGATAGGACGCTACGCCGCGGCTGCGGCGCCGCCAACATCGAACCTGCCTTGCGGGCGCGTCGGCCACGGTTAGCCTGCCCGGCCGATGTCGCTGCTGCGGGCAATCCTCGTGGTGCTGCTGCTCGCCGCGACCGTGGCGGGACAGGGCACCGTGGCGGGACAGGGCACCGTCGCCGAGCGGGTGCGCAGGACGCTCGACCGCGAAGACTGCCAGACAACGCTGCCCGACGAGCCATGGGCGCCCGCGGGTACGGGCGAGCACGGCCGGGCGCCGGTCGGTTCGTCGCGGCAACGCCGCGAGTCGCCAAAGCCGCTCGACGTCTCGCCGCTGCGCATGCCGCCGTGGTTCGGCGCCACGCTGCTCTGGCTCGGCGTCGCGGTGGTCGGCGTCGTGTTGCTCGCGGCGATCGCGCGCTCCGTGCGCGATCGCGCGCCGCGCGCTGCGCCCCCATCGCGCGAACCGGCGCCAGCGCCGGCCCCGACCGCGCGGACCGCGGACCTGCCGGACTTCGACCAGTTGGCCGCTGCAGGCGACTACACCGCCGCCGTGCACGCGCTGCTGCAGCGGGCGATCGCCGCATGGCAGGCGCGCGGCGAGGTCGTGCCGGCGCACGCCACGGCGCGCGAGGTGCTGCGCCGCGCGCGCGCCGCGACGCCGGCCGCGACGGCACTGGCGGTGGTCGTGCAGGCGGCGGAAGCGACCTTCTTCGGCGGCCGAGCCGCCGATCGCAGCATGTTCGACGCCACGCGGTCACAGTTCGTCGCCTGGGAGGCAGCATGCCGCCGGCGCTGAACTCCGACCGCGGCGGCGCGCCCGGCGGCGGCACGCCGCATCGGGGCGTGACGGTGTGGCTGCTCGGCATCGTCTGCGCCTCGCTGCTGACGTCGCTGTGGTTGCTGCTGACGCCGACCGACCGCGGCCGCGGCCACAGCGTCGACGCCGATGGCTACAGCCGCTCGTCGCTCGGCCACATCGGCTTCCTCGAAGTGCTGCGCACGGTCGGCGCCACGGTGCGGCAGTCGCGCCATGGGCGCGTGTCGTCGGCGTGCGGCCTGCTGGTCTACGCCGAACCACACGATCAGTTCGGGGGCGCCGACGGTGACGTCGAGGCCGCCTTCCGGCAGGCGGGTCGCACGCTGCTCGTACTCGGCAAGCGGACCGCCATGCCGGCGCGGGAGAAGCCGTGGTGGGCCGAGCGCGTGAACGAAGAGCCGATCGCGACGGTGCAGCGGCGCCTGGAGGACTTCCTCGACGCGATCGGCTTCGACGCGCCGACGGTAGGACGATTCGAGCGCGCCGAGGACTGGTCGGTGCCGCCGGACTGGCCGACGCCGGCGATCCCCGGGGCAGCACAGCTGCTGACCCGACTGCCGGCGGACTGGGAGCCCATCGTCGAATGCGCGGCGGGCGCGCTGCTCGCGCGCTGCGGCCGGCTCTGGGTGCTCGCCGATCCCGACCTGATCGCCAACCACGGCATCCTGCGCGGCGCGAACGCCGACCTGGTCGAGCGCATGGTGCGACGGATGCACACCGCCGGCGCGATCGTCGTGGACGAGACGCAGCACGGCCACCTGATGGACGAGAACATCTTCCACCTCGCCGGTCGCTACCCGTTCGCGCTGGTCACCTGCCACCTGTTGCTGTTGCTGGCGCTCGCCGCCGGCGTCGCCGCGGTCCGCCAGGGCCCGACGGCCGCCGACGCCCCGGCGCTCGCTCCCGGAACGGGGTTCCTGATCGACACCGTCGCGGCGCTGCTCGCCAGCGGCGGCGGCGCCGGCCACTCGCTGCGGCGGTACGCGCGCATGCGCCTGCACCGGCTGAGCCTGCTGCTGCACGCGCCGCGCGGCCTCGACGACCTGCGTCGCCGCGACCACGTGCTCGCCCGACTGCCCGCCGACCAGCGCATACGGCTCGCCGCCGCGCTGCCCGAGCCAGACCAACGACCTTCCCCCGCGGCAGCGCTCGCCGCCGCCCGCAAGATCCGAAAGCTCACCGAAGGACCGCACGCATGCTCCCCGCCGACATCGCCGAAGTGACCAAGGCCCTGCGCGAGCAGGTCGCGCGCGTCGTCATGGGCCACGACGACAACGTCGACCGCATGTTCGCCGCGTGGCTCGCCGCCGGCCACGTGCTGCTGGAGGGCGTGCCGGGCACGGCGAAGACCCTGCTGGCGCGGACCTTCGCGCGCAGCCTGCAGCTGGAGTTCCGCCGCGTGCAGTTCACGCCCGACCTGATGCCGGCGGACGTGCTCGGCACGAGCCTGTTCGACTTCCAGAGCGGCCGGTTCTCGCTCAGCAAGGGCCCGATCTTCACCGAGGTGCTGCTCGCCGACGAGATCAACCGCACGCCGCCGAAGACGCAGTCGGCGCTGCTGGAGGCGATGCAGGAGCGCTCGGTGACGCTCGACGGCGTCACCCACCGGCTGTCCGACGCGTTCCTGGTCGTCGCGACGCAGAACCCCATCGAGCAGGAGGGCACGTATCCGCTGCCCGAGGCGCAGCTCGACCGATTCCTGCTCAAGCTGCGGATCGGCTATCCGTCGCGCGACGACGAGCTGCGCATGGCCGACGTGCACGGCCGGGCCGTCCCCGACCTCGACGGCTTCGCGCTGCGCGGTATCGTCGGTGCCGAGTTCCTCGCCCAAGCACGGCAGACCGTGGCGTCGGTGCGCATGGAGCCGTCGGTCCGCGACTACGTCGTCGACCTCGTGCGGGCCACGCGGTCGCACCCGCTGCTGCGCTGCGGCGCCTCGCCGCGAGCCGTCAACATGCTGGCCGCTGCGGCGCGCGCGCTGGCGGCCGCGCAGGGCATGGACTTCGTCGTCCCCGACCACGTGCAACAGCTCGCCGTGCCCCTGCTCGCCCACCGCGTGGTGCTGACGCCGGCCGCCGAGATCGAAGGCCGGGCCGCCACCCAGATCGTCGAACAACTGCTGCGGCAGATCGAGGCGCCGCGTTGATGCGACCGACGCTCCGCTGCCTGCTGGCGTTCGCGGCCGGGCTGCCGGCGGCGGCCCTGCCTGCGCTCGTCGCCTGGGACGGAGCGTGGTTGGCGTGGCCGGCGTTCCTGCTGGCGTTCGGGCTCGCCGTGGCGATGGAGCTGGCGACCACGCCCGCCCGCGTGGTCCTGTCGGTGCGCGCACCGACCACGGCGACGCCCGGCGTCGCGACCATCGTCACCGTCGAGGTCGTCGCGCCGCGGCACACCCGGGTCCAGGTCGATCTCGAGGTCGACGGCGACGTCGACGCGCCGCCGCCGCAGAGCCTGGCTTGCGCCCCGCGCGCCGCTGCCGCCGCGGCGTTCGGGCTCGTGCCGCGGCGGCGCGGCGTGCTGACCGTGGCCGCGGCGCACGCGCGCTGGACGGGCCCCCTCGGCCTCTTGTGCCGCAGCCTCGTGCGCCGCGACCCGGTCGAGGTGCGCGTGCTGGCCGACGTCGCCGCCGTCCGCCGTCGCACGGCGCGCATGATCGCCAACCGCGAGTTCTCCACCGGGCTCAAGCCCGAGCGCTACCTGGGCGACGGCAGCGACTTCGAGTCCCTGCGCGACTTCGTCGCCGGCATGGACCGGCGCTCGATCGATTGGAAGGCGACCGCCCGCCATCGCGCGGTGCTCTGTCGCGAGTTCCGCGCCGAACGCGACCACCCGGTGATGCTCTGCGTCGACTCCGGCCGGCTCATGGGCGAGCTGCTCGACGGCGTGCCGCGGCTCGACCACGCGATCCTCGCCGCGCTGCAGCTCGCCTACGTCTGCCTGCGCACGGGCGACCGCGTCGGCCTGTTCGCGTTCGCCGACCGGCCACAGGCGACGATCCTGCCGCAGGCGGGCGTGCACGCCATGCAGGCCATCCAGGAGCGGCTGACCGGCATCGAGTACGCGCCGACGGAGACGAACTTCACGCTCGGCATGACCGAGCTGCTGCGCCAACTGCGCCGCCGCACGCTCGTCGTCCTGTTCACCGACTTCGCCGACAGTGTCACCGCCGAGCTGATGCTGCAGAACGTCGCCTGGTTGGCGCGCCGTCACCTGCTGTTGTTCGTCGCCATGCGCGACCCCCTGCCCGAACGGCTGGCGGAGGCCGAACTCGGCGAGCCGCGCGACCTGCACCGCGCCGTCGTCGCCGACGAACTCCGTCGCGAACGGCTACTCGTGCTCGAACGCATCCGTCAGGCCGGCGCCCAGGTCCTCGACGCCGGGACCGCCGAGCTCGAAGCCGGGCTCATCGACCGCTACCTGCAGGTCAAGCGGAGGGAGTTGCTGTGACCGACGACCTGCAGACGCCCTGGTCCGTGCGCTTCCGCCGCGAACGGGAGCCGTCGTGGCGGGAATTGGAGGAACTGGTCGCGAAGTGCGACCGCCACGGCATCCGGGGCGTCGGGCCCGAGAACCTCGCCCGGCTGGCCGTGCTGTACCGGGCGGCGGCGTCCTCGCTCGGCGTCGCGCGCAGCAGCGTGCTCGATCGCAACCTGCTCGCATGGCTCGAAGCGCTCGTCGCGCGCGCATACGTCGTCGTCTATGCGCCGCAGCGGCGCGCGTCCGACGTGGCCAAGGAGTTCCTGCTGGTCGGCTTCCCGGCGGCGATTCGTTCGATCGCGTGGCATGCGCTCGCCGCCGCCATGCTGCTCGTGCTCGGGGCCGCGCTGGCGTGGACCATGGTCGCCGACGATCCCGAGGCCTACCACCTGTTCCTCGGCGGGGAAATGGCGTCCGGCCGCGACCCGGACGCGACGACCGAAGCCCTGCGCGCGACGCTGTTCACCGGCGGCGACGACCCGCGCCTGCTCGACTTCGCGGCCCGCCTGTTCGCGCACAACTCGTCGGTCAGCATCCTCGTCTACGGACTCGGCTGCGTCTTCGGCCTGCCGGTCGTGCTGCTGCTCGTCTACAACGGCATGGTCCTCGGCGCGATGTCGGCGTTGTTCCACTCGCGCGGGCTGGCGGTCGAATGGTGGAGCTGGATCCTGCCGCACGGCGTCACCGAGCTGACCGCCATCACCTTCGCGGGCGGCGCCGGCCTCGCGATGGCCGAGGCGATGCTCTTCCCAGGTCGCGCCACGCGCGTGCAGGCGCTGTGCGCGACCGGCCGCCGGATGGGCGCGGTGGTCGCCGGCTGCGTCGCGATGCTGCTGCTCGCCGCGCTGGTCGAAGGCGTGTTCCGGCAGATCGTGACCCACGTGCCGTCGCGCTACGCCCTGGCGACGGTCTTCGGCTGCCTGTGGGCCGCCTACTTCGCCCTCGCGGGCCGGCGGCCGCGGTGAGCCCCCTGCCGCCGGGCGAGGTCGTGCGGACGCCCGAGGGCATCGAGCTGCACTTCCGCTCCGCGACGGCCAGCGAGCGGCTGCTCGCGTTCGCCGCCGACGCACTGGTCGTGGCGCTGGTGATGGCCGGCGTCGGCTTCGCCTTGCTGTACACGGTCGGCATCGGCGGGGCGCTGATCTGGTTCTTCCTGATCCGGCACGGCTACTTCGTCTGGAGCGAGATCCGCGGCAACGGCACGACGCTCGGCAAGCGCCAGCAGCACCTTCGCGTCGTGCGCGCCGACGGCGGTCCGCTGACCGCCGAAGTGCTGCTGGCCCGCAACCTGACGCGCGAAGTCGAGTTGTTCCTGCCGCTGCAGTTGGTCGCGGCCCCGGAGGTCTTGGCTGGCGACCACGGCGCCGCCGTGCGCATCGTCGCCTTCGTCTGGGTGCTCGGCCTGATGTTCTTTCCGCTGGCGAACCGCCGACGGCTGCGCATCGGCGACCTGCTCGCCGGCACCCGCGTCGTCTACGCGCCGCCAGCGAAGCTCGCGACCGACCTCGCCGCCGGCAGCGCGCGGGCGACGCCCGCCGCCCGCGCCGCAGCGCCGACGGCGACGACGACGGACGACCCGGCGGCGGCGGAGTTCGTCTTCGCGGCGGCGCAGCTGCAGATCTACGGCGAGAAGGAGCTGACGGTGCTCGAGGACGTGCTGCGCAAGGCGCGCCTGCCGGGCGGCGCCGAGACGATCAACGCCGTCGCGCAGTCGATCCGCAAGCGCATCGGCTGGACCGCGCCGGTGCCGGCGTCGGCGGCCAAGCACTTCCTGCGCGCCTTCTACGCCGCGCAGCGGCGGCAACTCGAACAGCAACTGCTCCTCGGCCGACGCAAGGAGCGCAAGTCGGCCGCCGGCCGCCGCGACCGGACGGAACCGTCCGACGGTGACGCCCGACCCGGCGGCTGGTAGCGTCTGGCGCCGGCCGCCGCGCGCGCGGCCATTCCCCCAGCGACGCCGATGCCACCGCGCCCGTCCCCCGCCGCCAGCCGCCGCGCCGCCACGGTAGCCGCTGCCTTCGCGGCCCTGCTGCTGGTCCGCTGCGTCAGCGGGCCGTCCCTGGCCGAGCGCGAACACGCGATCGTCGCCTGCGGCCAGGCCTTCCCGATCGGCGCGCGCGTCGTGACCTGGCGCGAGCCCGGCGCCTACGACGCCTACCTCGAAGGCAAGCGCTTCGCCGACGGCGAGCCGCCGGACGGCAAGAAGCGCTACGCGCCGCTGCGCGGCAACCTGCCCGACGCGCTCGCCGCCGCCGCCGGCCGCGGCCGGCTTTCGCTCGACGAACTGCGGCAGGTCGTGCACACGTTCGTCGTCCACTACGACGTCGCCGGCACTTCGCGCCAGTGCTTCAAGGTGCTGCAGGACCTGCGCACGCTGTCGGTGCACTTCCTGCTCGACGTCGACGGCACGATCTACCAGACCCTCGACCTGCACGAGAAGGCCTTCCACGCCACCTACGCCAACGACTTCTCGATCGGCGTCGAGATCGCGCACCCGGGCGCGTGGAAGCAGCCGATGAACGCCGACATGGCGCGCTGGTACGGCAAGGACGACCAGGGCTGGTTCATGAAGACGCCGGCGTGGATGAAGGAGCCGGGCATCCGCACGCCGGGTTTCGTCGCGCGCCCCGATCGACCCGACATCGTCGCCGGCGAGGTGCAGGGCAGCGTCTACCACCAGCTGGACTTCACGCCGCAGCAGTACGCCGCGCTGGCGCGGCTGTGCGCGGGCCTCAACCAGGTCTTCCCGCGCATCCGGCTCGAAGCCCCGCGCAATCCCGACGGCACGGTGGTGAACCGCGCGCTCGGCGAAGCGGCGGTGCGCGCCTTCGACGGCGTCGTCGGCCACTTCCACGTGCAGACCAACAAGCAGGACCCCGGCCCCGCGTTCCAGTGGGACCGCGTGCTGCGGGAGGCGCGCGCCGTGCGCGCGACGCTGGGACCGTGACGACGCCGTGGCTCCTGCGACCGATCCGCCCGGCCGACGACGCCGCGGTGGCGGCGATCATCCGCGCGGTGATGACCGAACACGGCGCCGCCGGGCCGGGTTTCGCCATCCACGACGCCGAGGTCGACGGCATGTGCGCCGCGTACGCGGGCAGCGAGGCGCGCTACTACGTCGTCGAACGCGACGGCGCCGTGCACGGGGGCGCGGGCTTCGCGCGGTTGCACGGCACGGCGGCGGCCGACGGCGTGTGCGAGCTGCGCAAGATGTACTTCCTGCCGCCTGCGCGCGGCCAGGGCCTGGGCCGCGCCCTGCTCGGCCTGCTGCTCGACGAGATGCGCAGCGCCGGCTACCGCCGCTGCTACCTGGAGACCACCCGCCAGATGCAGGCCGCACAGCGGCTGTACCGCGCCGCCGGCTTCCGGCCGCAGCCCGCCGCCGAAGGCGCGACCGGGCACCACGGCTGCGACGTGTTCTACAGTCGGCCGCTGTGACCGCGCGCCGCCGCCGCTGCCGCGCGCCGGGCGGCGTGGCTTTCCGTGACGCAGCCTCCTAGCCTCTCGAACCGTGACCGACGGCATCCTCGTCCACCAGCAGATCAAGGCGCTGATCGCGCGCGGCGCGCTGGCTTCGACCCCCGCGATCGCGCCGACCCAGATCCAGCCGAGTTCCCTCGACCTGCGGCTGGCCACCCGCGGCTACCGCGTGCGCTCCGGCTTCCTGCCCGAGAACGTGCGCGTCGCCGACCGCATCGAGGAGATGCAGCTGTACGCCTTCGACCTCACCGACGGCGCCGTGCTGGAGAAGGGCCACTGCTACATCGTGCCGCTGCTCGAGCGCATCGAGCAGCCGCTGCCGTACCTCGTCCGCGCCAACCCGAAGTCGTCCACCGGGCGCCTCGACCTGTTCACGCGGTTGCTCGCCGACCGCTGCGGCCGGTTCGAGACCGTGCCGCCGGGTTACACCGGCCCCCTGTACCTGGAGATCGTGCCGCGCAGCTTCCCGGTCAAGGTCAAGGCCGGCCTGTCGCTGTGCCAGATCCGCTTCTCGCAGGGCAACGCGTCGCTGAGCGACGACGACCTGCGCGCCGAGCACCGGAACGGCGGCCTGCTGTTCGACGACGCCGGCGTGCCGCTGCCGGTCGACAAGCTGCGCATCGACCGCGGCCTGATGATGGGCATCGCGCTCCGGCGCGACCGCGACCTGACCGGTCCGGTCGGCTACGTCGCGCGCCGCTACACGGGAGTCGTCGACATGGCCCTGGAGAACGGCCACGACCCGGATGGCTTCTTCGACGCCATCCCCGAGCCGCGCAACGGCCGGCTCATCGTCGCTCCCGAGGAGTTCTACATCTTCGCCAGCAAGGAGCGCATCCGCGTGCCGCGCCACCTCGCCGCCGAGATGGTCGCCTACGACGTCGGCATCGGCGAGTTGCGCACCAACTACGCCGGCTTCTTCGACAACGGCTTCGGCGGCGACAAGGGCACCCGCGCGGTGCTCGAAGTGCGCCCGCACGACGTGCCGTTCCTGCTCGAGGACGCGCAGGTGTTCTTCAAGCTGGAGTTCTTCCGCACGCTCGAACTGCCCGAGGTCTGCTACGGCGACCGCGGCCTCAGCTCGCACTACCAGGGCCAGGGCCTCAAGCTCAGCAAGCACTTCCGCGCGTAGCGGCCGGCTTCACCTGCCCTGCGCCGCCGCCGCCGCGCGCGTCGCGGCGACCAGCGCGCGCACGCCGGTGCGGATCGCGACCTCGTGGTCGGGATGGAAGCGCGCGCTGTGCAGCGCCGGCACGTCGTTGGCGGCCTGCATCCTGGCGAGCCGCTCGGGCGCGACGGTGCCGACGCGGAACATGCACAGCGGGATCTTCTCGCCGTCGAGCCGTCCGAAGTCCTCGGCCACCATCGCCGGCGGCACCTCGGCGACCTTGCCGGCGCCGAACGCGGCGACGAGGCCGGCGCGCACGACGTCGGTCAACGCCGCGTCGTTGCGCAGCGCCGGCGTCGGCTCGGAGAACTCCACCGTCGGCGCCGGCGCGCCGAACGACGCCGCCACGGCGTTCGCCTTGCGCACGACCGCGGCCATCATCTTCTCGCGCACGTGCGGCGCGTAGCTGCGGATCGTCGCCTGCAGGTGGCACCGGTCGGGCGTGATGTTGTGCTTGTTGCCGGCCTGGAACGAGCCGACCGTCAGCAGGCACGGATCGGTCGGGTCGATCTCGCGCGCGACGATCGTCTGCAGGTCGAGCACCAACTGCGCCCCCATCGTCACCGGGTCGATCGTCAGGTGCGGCGCGGCGCCGTGGCCGCCCTTGCCGACGAGCGTGATGTCGACGTTGTCGACGTTGGCCATGGCGAAGCCCGGACGGATGCCGACCTGGTCGTTGGGCAGGTCGTGCGCGGTGTGCAGCGCGATCGCGAACGCCGGCCGCGGGAAGCGCGTCAGCAGCCCGTCCTTGAGCATCGCCTTCATGCCGCCGGCGCGCTCCTCGGCCGGCTGCAGCTGGAAGACGATCGTGCCGCGCCAGCTGTCCGGGTCGCCGGCGAAGTGCGCCGCGGCGCCGATCAGGCACGTCATGTGCAGGTCGTGGCCGCACGCGTGCATGACGCCGATGGCGCGGCCGTCGGCCGACTCGGCGCGCACCTTGGAGGCGTACGGCAAGCCGGTCTCCTCGGCGACCGGCAACGCGTCCATGTCGGCGCGCAGCAGCGCCACCGGGCCGTCGCCGCGACGCAGCACGGCGACGACGCCGGTGCCGCCGACGTTCTCGGTGACCTCGAGGCCCAGCGCGCGCAGTTCGGCCGCCATGCGCGCCGCGGTCTGGACCTCCTTGAAGGAGAGTTCCGGGTGCTGATGCAGGTGCAGGTACAGCGCCTGCAGCGGCGCGTCCATGCGCGCGAAGAACGCTTCCGACTGGGCCGCGAGCGGCGTGGCGACGGCGGCGAGACCGAGGGCGAGGAGACGCATGGCGGCATGGTCGCAGAAGCCGCGCGCCGGCAGAAGCGCGGGCCTTGCCGCACGGGCACGGCTCGCCCAGACTGACGGTGATGTTCCCGTCGATCGCCGCGAACGAGCGCGCCGAGCTCTGCTTCCAGGACCTCGCCAGCGCGCTCGACGCCGGCCTGCCGCTGGCCGCGATCGGCGGCGCGCCGGCCGCCGGCGACCGCGCGCTGCACGCCGCCGTGCAGGCGCGCGGCGTGCAACTGACGCCGACCGAGGACGTCGTGCTGATGCACGGCTGGCGGGCCGGCAAGGCGGCCGCGACCCTGCGCGCGTGCGCCGTCGGGCGCGCCCAGCGCGCGGCCTTCGGCCGACAGGCCTGGGCGGGCCTGCGCTATCCGCTGGTGCTGGCCATCGCGCTGCCGTTCGCCGCGTTCGCCGCGTCGTGGGTGATCGGCAAGGGACCGGCGGTCGCCGTCCTCGGCCTCTACGCCGCCCTCGCCGCGGCGTTCGCGGGGACCCGCCGCGCCGTGCGGGCGGGCGCGGCGTGGCCGCGCCGCCTGCCGTGGGCCGCCGGCCTGCTGGACGCCGCGGCCGAGATCCCGTACCTGGAGACGCTGCACGCGCTCTACGGCGCTGGCGTGCCGATGCGGCAGGCGCACGCGGCGGCGGTCGAGTCCGCGCCGCCCGGGCAGGCGGCGGAGCGACTGCGCCTCGCCGACCGGATGGTGCGCGACGGCCGGCCGCTGCACGAAGGCCTCGCCACGGCGCTGGCGCTGCACCCCGAGAGCCGCCAGCTGCTGCAGACGGGCGAGATGGCCGGCCAGCTGGAGGACGCGCTCGCGCGCGCGCTGCAGCGCCGCCGCGACGTGCACGGTCGGACGCTCGCCGCGCTCGGCCGCGGGCTCGGCGCCGCCGCCTACGCGCTGACCATCGCGGCGGTGCTCTGGATCCTGGTCACGTTCTACAGCGGCTACTTCGCCGCGCTGAAGGGCCTGCGCGGCGGGCGCTGACCTGCCGGTTCGTTCGGGCCGTGACGCTGCTGCGCAGCGGGGCTACAACATCCCGTATGCGACTCGGCCTGTCCCAATCGATGCGCGCCGAGCAGCGCCTCGTGCAATCGCCGCAGATGATCCAGGCGATGCAGGTGCTGCAGCTGCCGTTGATGGAGCTGAAGGACCAGATCGAGCAGGAACTGCAGGAGAACGTCTTCCTCGAGCGCAAGGACGAGGCCGAACGCCAGGACGCCGGCGCCACCGCCGCCGGCGAGGCAGCCGCGCCCGAGACCCCGTACGAGGACCGCCTGCAGCGCGAGTTCGCCGCCGAGATCGAGCAACTGGAGTCGCGCAACGACACGTCGTGGCGCAACCGCGCCGGCAGCGGCGCGGGCGGCGAGGAGGAAGACAAGAAGCTCGAGGCGCTCGCCAACACGCCGGGGCGGGCCACCTCGCTCGCCGAGCACCTGATGACCCAGGTGCGCACGCAGGAGAAGGACGAGGAGCTAATCCGGGTCGTCGAACACGTCGTGTTCTCGCTCGACGAGGACGGCCGGCTCGCCGACACGCCGGAACAGGTCGCCCAACAGTTGCTGGTGCCGATCCCGCTCGCCCAGGAGGCGGTTCAGGTCGTGCGCGATCTCGAGCCGGTCGGCGTCGGCGCCCGCGACCTGCGGGACTGCCTGCTGATGCAGCTCGACCATCTGACCTACGTGCCGGCGCTGACGCGGCGGTTGGTCGAGGAGCACCTCGACGACCTCGCGATGAACAAGCTGCCCAAGATCGCGAAGGACACCGGCGCGACGATCGACGCCATCAAGGAGGCATGGGAGTTCCTCAAGCTCCATTGCAGCCCCCATCCGGGTTCGGAGTTCGGCGCCGGCCCGGCGAGCGGCGTCGTGCCCGACGTCGTCGTCGAGGAGGTCGACGGGCGGTTCGAGGTCAAGTCGCAGCGCGGCGCACTGCCCGATCTCGCCATCAGCGGCGTGTACCGCAGCCTGCTGCAGGAAGCGAAGAACGACCCGAAGGTCTACGAGTACCTGCGGCGCAAGATCGACGCCGCCAAGTGGTTCATCGAGGCGCTGCACCAACGCCAGAACACGATCGAGCGCGTGGCCACCGAAGTGGTGCGCCGCCAGGAGGGCTTCCTGCGCCACGGCGTGCAGCACCTGAAGCCGATGAAGATGCAGGACATCGCCGACGCGGTGCGCGTGCACATCTCGACGGTCAGCCGCGCGACGTCGGGCAAGTACATCCAGACGCCGCAGGGCGTGTTCGACATGAAGCGCTTCTTCAGCAGCGGCACGATGTCCGACGCCGGCGACATGGTCAGCCAGCAGGCGATCAAGGACACGCTGAAGGGCATCGTCGACGCCGAGGACAAGGACCATCCGCTGTCCGACGACGACCTCGTGAACGAGCTGGGCAAACGCGGCATCCACGTCGCGCGCCGCACGATCACCAAGTACCGCAAGGCCCTCGGCATCGCGAGCAGCACGCGGCGCCGGCACTTCTGACCGCCGGGCGGTCGCAGCGCCGCGAGCCGCGACCGGCGATCACGACGCGTCGCGCGGACCGCGCACCTTGACGACGACGATCGATACGTCGTCGTCCTGCCGGTCGCGACCGGTCCACTCGTGCAGCAACCGCCGGATCGAGCGCAGCGTTTCCCCCGGCGGGCCGGGGGCGGCGGCGGCGAACACGGCGCGCAGCCGGTCCTCGCCGAGCATCGGTCCGCCCGCGGCAGCAGCTTCCGTCAGGCCGTCGCTGTAGCAGAGGAGCGCGTCCCCCGAGGCCAGCTGCACCTCGCGATCGCCGTACTGGAGCCTGGGCAGGAAGCCGAGCGGCGGACCGTCGGCGCCGATCGCTTCGATGGTGGACGACGCGGCGCGCCAGTGCAGGACGGACGGATGACCGGCGTTGCACAACCGGGCTGAACGGCCGTCGGCCGCGAGCCGGAACAACACGGCCGTGACGAACATGCCGGTCGAACTGACCTCGTGGGCGACGGTCGCGTTGAGCCGCTCGGCGAGCGCATCGGTCGCCAGCCACGGCGCGCTGCCGCGCCAGTTGGCGCGATACGAGGTCATCAGCAGCGCCGAGTTGATGCCGTGGCCGGAAGCATCGGCCAGCACCGCGTGGACCTCGCCGCCGTTGCCGACCAGCCAGTCGATGTGGTCACCGCCGATCCGCTGCGCCGGCGTCGACGACCAGGCGAACTCGTACACCGGCGTGGTCGGCGGCTCGGTCGGCAGGCTGCTCTTCTGGATCTGCGCGGCGATCTCCAGTTCGCGTTCGAGTGACTGGTTGGCGACGGCCTTGCGCTCGAGGTCGAGGCGGTGCAGCAGCGCGGCCGCGAGCGCCAGGAAGGACTCCATGCGCTCGGCGACGAGGCGGTCCTCCGAGCTCTGCACGCCCGGGTTGAACAGCACGCAGACGCCGGCGCAGATGCCGTTGTAGGTCAACGGCAGCACGACGACGCCGCGCAACTGCTCCGGCACCGACCCCGGAGCGAGGCCCGCGACGGAAGTCGTCGACGTCGACCGGCGTTCGATGCGCGCGCCGCCGTGCAGCAGGGCGAGCGGCCAAGGGCCGCCGTCGATGGCCTCGAACGACTCCAGCAGCGACTCCGGGATGCCGATCGCGTGCGCGAGCCGCAGGTTCGAGTCCGTGCTGCCGACCTCTTCGAGCACGTAGAGCGCGCCGGCCACCGCCTCGACGACGTTCGTCGCGACCTGCAGCAGGCGCGCATGGACGGTCTCCGTGGTGTCCTCGTGGAACAGCGGGATCGCCTCTTCGACCGCGTTCAACTTGGCGCCGAGCCGGCTGTTGAGGCGCCTGGCGTGGTCCAGCAGCGCTAGGTTGGCGATCGTCGCGGCGTATTGGGCGGCCGCCTCGGCGAGGCGCCGGCAGGTCTCCTCGTCCACCGCCGCGCCGAGCAGCAACTCGCCGAACTCCTCGCCGCGCACGCTCAACGGCAGCCGCTGCTCGGCGGGCAGCGGCCACGCGGCGACGTCGACGCCGTGGCCCACGGCCAGCGGGCAGCCGGGCGTCGCCACGCGCACCTGCACGCGGGCGCCATGGTCGTCGAACAGGCAGGCCGCGGCGGGGACGCCTGGCGCGATCGCGGCGACCAGACCCTGGAAGGCCGCATCGGCCTCGGCATCGGTTCCCGCGCCATGCAGGGCGGTCAGGGCAGCGCCGCGCCGATCGTCGAGTGCCAGTGCCATGCCTCCCATCGCGCTCAGCTCCCTAGTTTGCTGAACGCCGCCAGCGCGCCGTCCATCGCCTTGACGAGGTCGTCGCGCAGGACCGACCAGCGCGCGTCGTCGAGGCCCAGCACGGCGAAGTCGTCCGGCCGGTACTCGACGGCGGGCTGCATGCCCGGAAGGAAGCCGATGCTGCGCTCGTGGGCGAACGCCTCGGCGACCCGGACTGCCGCCGCGAGCCGCGATGGCTGGGCGCCTTCGGCCAGCGACAGCTGGAAGACTTCCTGGATCTCCGGCGCGAGGTTCCAGCGCGCCACGACGAGACCGCCTGCCTCCGCGTGGTCCAGGCCGATGTGGCGGCGCTCCTGCTCGCACAGTTCGGCCAGGGTCCCGCGCATCGTCGGCATGTCGCCGAGGTAGCCGACGAGCAGCAGCTTGCCGATGTCGTGCAGGAGGCCGGCGATGAAGGCGGCCTCCGCCTCGTCCGGGCTGAAGCGGCAGGCCGTGGCCAGACGCCGGCCGCCGGCGGCCACCACGACCGCGTGGGCCCACAGGCCGAACGGCTCGTGGCCGTACGCCCGGAAGTCGCGCTGCATCAGGCGCGCGGTGCTGGTGGCGAGCACGAGACTGCGCACGCCGCGGAACCCCAGGACCATCACCGCTTCCTTGATGGAGCGGATGGGCCGATTGAGCCCGTAGAACGCCGAGTTGACCGTCGCCAGCATCTTCGCGACCAGCACCTGGTCGTTCTGCACGAGGCCCTGCAGGTCCTCGGGTTCGGTCGTCGGCTCGTTCAGCATGCCGAGCACGCGCATGACCAGATCGGGAAGCGGCGGAATGAGATCGCTCTTGTGCAGGATCTCACGCCGGGTCGTCTCCCGTTGCGCCAGCAGATTGAGTGTCGCTCGCGTCATGTCGTGGTCGCCCCCCCGTCCATATCCGTACCGTACTTTCGTCCAACCCGTGGTCGGCCTGTAGGCCCAGTCCAGGCTTGCGCCTCGATGGCCGCGGTTCGCCCGTGGCATGGCGGCCTGCTTAGAGACCGTCCCGCAACGAAGCCGGCGCGATGCAGCGACCATCGCCGGCGGCCGATAGCGCCGGCGTGCCCCGCAAGCCGCAGAACAAGGACGAGAAGGCGCTCGCGCGCAGCTCTGCCAAGGCCCGCGGCCGCTGCCGCGACGTGGCGCTGCTCGCCGCCGCCGCCGCGCTGCTGCAGACGACGCTGTTCCAGGTGAGCGTCGTGCGCGGCACGTCCATGGAGCCGACGCTCCGCGACGGCGATCGCCTCGTCGTGGACCGGCTCGACCGCGGCCTCGAACGGATCGGTCGCGGCGACGTCGTCGTGCTGCGCAACCCGGTCGACTCCGGGATCGACTTCGTCAAGCGGGTCGTCGGCCTGCCGGGCGACCGCATCGCGCTGCGCAACGGCCGCTTGCTGCTGGACGGCTGCGAGGCGGACGAGCACGAGCACGTGCGCGACGACTGCGACATGGCGGAGCTCGTGGTGCCGCCGGATCACGTCTTCGTGCTCGGCGACAACCGACCGGTCAGCGCCGACTCGCGCGACTTCGGCATCGTGCCGGCGGCGCTGCTGCTGGGCACGGTGCGCGCGCGCGTCTGGCCGCCGGCGCGGGCGGCGTTGCTCTGACCGTGCCCGGCATGCGCGCCGGGACACGGCGCCGCGATCGGTCCGCCGGCAGACTCCGAGGAGTCTGCCGGGCGAGCCGGCTCAGTACCGGTAGTGGACCGGCTTGAACGGGCCCTCGGCGCCGATGCCGAGGTACTCCGACTGCTTCTTCGACAGCTTCGTCAGCTTCACGCCGAGCTTGGCGAGGTGCAGGCGCGCGACCTTCTCGTCGAGGTGCTTGGGCAGCGTGTGCACGCGCGTCTCGTAGCTCTTGTGGTTGTTGAACAGCTCGATCTGCGCGATCACCTGGTTGGTGAAGCTGTTCGACATGACGAAGCTCGGGTGGCCGGTGGCGCAGCCGAGGTTCATCAGGCGGCCTTCGGCGAGCACGATCACGCCGTGGCCGTCCTCGAACACCCAGCGGTCGGTCTGCGGCTTGATGTTCTCCTTGCGGACGCCGGCGACCTTGGCGAGGCCGGCCATGTCGATCTCGTTGTCGAAGTGGCCGATGTTCGCGACGATCGCGTTGTTCTTCATCCGCTTCATGTGGTCGACCGTGATGACCTGGTAGTTGCCGGTCGCCGTGACGAAGATGTCGGCGTAGTCGACGCAGTCCTCGATGGTGAGGACCTGGTAGCCCTCCATCGCGGCCTGCAGCGCGCAGATCGGGTCGATCTCGGTCACGATGACGCGGGCGCCCTGGCCCTTCAGCGACTGGGCGCTGCCCTTGCCGACGTCGCCATAGCCGCAGACGACCGCGACCTTGCCCGACAGCATGACGTCCGTCGCGCGCATCAGGCCGTCGGTCAGCGAGTGACGGCAGCCGTAGACGTTGTCGAACTTCGACTTCGTCACGCTGTCGTTGACGTTCATCGCCGGGAACGGCAGCACGCCGGCCTTCTCCATCTGGTAGAGGCGGTGCACGCCCGTCGTCGTCTCCTCGCTGACGCCGCGGACGCCCGGCAGCATCTTCGACCACTTGCGGTCGTTGGCGGCGATCGACGCCTTCATGCACTTGAGCAGCTCGACCCAGTCCTCACCGTCGTCCTTCTTGGCCACGGGGACCTTGCCGGCCTTCTCCCACTCGGCGCCCTTCATGATCATCATCGTCGCGTCGCCGCCGTCGTCGAGGATCATGTTCGGGCCGTCCTCGCCGGGCCACGTGAGCGCCTGCTCCGTGCACCACCAGTACTCCTCCAGCGTCTCGCCCTTCCAGGCGAAGACCGGCACGCCCATCGGCTTGTCGACGGTGCCCTTCGGGCCGACGGCGATCGCCGCGGCAGCGTGGTCCTGCGTGCTGAAGATGTTGCACGAGGCCCAGCGGACCTCGGCGCCGAGCTCGACCAGCGTCTCGATCAGCACTGCCGTCTGGATGGTCATGTGCAGCGAACCGATGATGCGCGCGCCCTTCAGCGGCTGCTTCTTGCGGTACTCCTCGCGCAGCGCCATCAGGCCGGGCATCTCGACTTCGGCGAGCTGCATCTCCTTGCGGCCGAAGTCGGCCAGGGAAAGGTCCTTGACCTTGAAGTCGTTCGGGCCGAGCACCTTGGGCTTGCCGGCCTTGGTCTTGGGAGCGTTGATCGTGGTCATCGTTCTCTCGTTCGTCGTTCGGGGCTTGGGAATCAGGGAAGGTCAGGCGCGGGACGCGGGCTTGACGCCGCGCACCGCGAACATCGGGAAGTCGACGGTTTCGGCGTCGCTGGCGGCGACGCGGTGGCGGTCGTGCAGCAGCTCGACCCGCAGGTCGCCGAAGCCGGCGCGGGCCAGCGCGCCGACGACCTGCTCGGGCTTGAGGCCCAGGCGCAGGTCGCCCATACGCTCGCGCATCCACTCGCGCTCGTGCGGCTGCAGGTCGCTGACGACCACCCTGCCGCCCGGACGCAGCACGCGCAGCGTCTCGCGCGCGGCGGCGTCGTGGTCGGGCAGGTGGTGCCAGACGAGGTTGCTGAAGGCGGCGTCGACCTCGCCGTCGGCGAGCGGCAGCGCGTCGAGCTCGCCGACGCGGAAGGCGACGCGGCCGCCGGCGGCGGCACGACGCGCGGCACCGAGCATGCGCTCGCTGTGGTCGACGGCGACGACGTCGCCGCCGTGCGCGGCGAGCCACGACGCCAGGAAGCCGGCGCCACAGCCGAGGTCGGCGACGCGGCCGCCGGCCGGCCATGCCAGCGCGACGAGTTCAGCGCGCAGCGTGCCCGACGCGAACTCCTCGCCGACGGCGCGCCACCGGTCGGCGAGCGCGTCGTGCGCCTGCCGGCTCTTCTGCCGCCGCTGGTCGAGCACGGCGCGCAACGCCTTGGCGTCGGCACCGCCGACGTCGCTGGCGAGCAGCGGCTCGACGGTGGCGGCGAACAGCGACGGCGACAGCGGGCCGTCTTCGCTCGGCTCGACGAGGCGGTGGAAGCTCCACGACCCTTCGCGGCGGTCGCGCACGAGCCCGGCGCGCTTGAGCAGCGACAGGTGGTTGCTGATCCGGCTCTGCTGCATGCCGGTGACGGCGACCAGTTCCTGCACGGCCAGTTCGGCCCGCGACAGCAGTGCACACAGCCGCAGCCGGACCGGGTCCGAGAGCAGCTTCAGGGTCGTGTGCAGGCTGGCGAGCGCAGTGGCCATCGACGGGAACACCATATCACGACATCATGATATGACGCAAGCACGAAGTCCCAAGGGGGGTTGCGACTTGGAGCATCAGCAGCCCGACCGCCCCTTGGCACCGGCCCGAGGGCGCGCGCTGCCGGCACCGCCGACCGCCGCGCGCGCCGTCAGCCGACGTCCCAGACCTCGCCCGCGTACAGCAGGTCGCGCAGCGACTCCTGCTTCTTCGCCTTGGCGGCGGCGATCTGCGCCTGCAGGCCGTCCTCGAAGGTCGGCTTGTCGCGCCGGCGGAAGACCCCCACCGGCACCGGGAACTCGCTCTCGCTCATCGTCGCCAGCGCCATCGCCGGTGCTGGGCTCTCGGCGGTCTCGTCCCAGACGTAGGCCTTGCCGAGGTCGCCGCCCGACACGAGGCACGGCCGGAAGTTGGCGTCGAACGCGAGGCCCTGGTCCTTGTTGGCGCCGAACAGCAGCGGCTGGCCGTGCTGCAGGAACAGCAGGCGGGCGTCGCGCACTTCCTTGTCGGTGAAGCCCTTGTAGGCGCCGTCGTTGAAGATGTTGCAGTTCTGGTAGATCTCGACGACGGCGGTGCCGGCGTGCGCGCTGGCGCGGCAGACCATGTCCTCGAGGTGCGGGCCGAGGATGTCGACGCCGCGCGCGACGAACGTGCCGCCGGCGCCGAGCGCCAGCGCGATCGGCGAGAACGGGTAGTCGACGGTGCCGAGCGGCGAGCTCTTGGTGACCTTGCCCTGCTCGCTGGTCGGCGAGAACTGGCCCTTGGTCAGCCCGTAGATACGGTTGTTGAACATCAGGATCTTCAGCCCGACGTTGCGCCGCATGGCGTGGATGAAGTGGTTGCCGCCGATCGACATGGCGTCGCCGTCGCCGGTGACGACCCAGACGTCGAGCGCCGGGTTGCTCGCCTTCACGCCGGTCGCGAGCGCGGGCGCGCGGCCGTGGATGGTGTGGAACCCGTACGTCTCCATGTAGTACGGGAAGCGCGAGCTGCAGCCGATGCCGCTGATGATCACGGTCTCGTGCAGCTGCTTGCCGAGCTTGGCGAACGCCCCCTGCACGGCGTTGAGGATCGAGTAGTCGCCGCAGCCTGGGCACCAACGGACCTCCTGGTCCGTCTTGTAGTCCTTCTTCTGCATCACGGGACGGTCGACGGCGGTCACTGGCTCACCTCCACGCCGAGTTCGGCGAACACCTTCAGCAGATGACGTTCGATGTCCTGGCTCTTGAACGGCTGGCCGTTCACCTGGCTGTGGCTCTGCACGTCGACCAGGTACTTGCTGCGAAGCATCATCGCGAGCTGGCCCTTGTTGAGTTCCGGCAGCACGACCCGGCGGAAGCCCTTCATCAGCTCGCCGAGGTCGTTCGGCAGCGGGTTGAGGTGCCGCAGGAACGCGCAGCTGACCTTCAGACCCTTCTGCTGCAGCCGCAGCGTCGCCGCGGTGATGGCGCCGCGCGGGCTGCCCCAGCCGAGCACCAGCACGGCGCCGTGGCGCGGGCCGGTGGTCGGCAGCGGCGGCAGGTCGGCGGCGATGTTGGCGATCTTCTGCGCCCGCGTGTCCACCATGTGCTGGTGGTTGTCCGGCTCGTAGCAGATGTTGCCGGTGACGTCGGCCTTCTCCAGGCCGCCGATGCGGTGCACGAGCCCCTTGGTGCCCGGCCGCGCCCACGGCCGCGCCAGCGTCTTCGGGTCGCGCGCGTACGGCTGGAACTTCACGCCCGGCTCGCCGGCGGGCGCGAACGCCACCGGGATCGCCGGCAGCGCGTCGGGGTCGGGCAGCAGCCACGGCTCGCTGCCGTTGGCGATGTAGCCGTCGGACAGCACCACCACCGGCGCCATGTACTTGGTCGCGATGCGCACGGCCTCGAAGCCGACCTCGAACGCGTCGGCCGGCGTCGACGCCGCCAGCACGCAGACCGGCGACTCGCCGTTGCGGCCGTACATCACCTGCAGCAGGTCCGCCTGCTGCGTCTTCGTCGGCATGCCCGTGCTCGGACCGGCGCGCTGCACGTCGATGACGATCAGCGGCAGCTCCGCCATCACCGCGAGGCCCATCGCCTCGCTCTTCAGCGCGATGCCCGGGCCCGACGTCGACGTGATGCCCAGGCACCCCGAGTACGACGCGCCGATCGCGGCGCAGACGGCGGCGATCTCGTCCTCGGCCTGGAACGTGACGACGCCGTGGTGCTTGTAGCCGCTGAGCTGGTGCAGGATGTCCGACGCCGGCGTGATCGGGTAGCTGCCGAGGAACAGCTGCAGACCCGCCTTCTGCGCACCGGCGACGAGGCCGAGGCACAGGGCCTGGTTGCCCATGATGTTGCGGTACGTGCCGGGCTGCATCGGCGCCGGCGGCACGCGGTACGCCGTCTGGAACACCTCGGTGGTCTCGGCGTAGGCGAACCCGGCGCGCATCGCCGCGAGGTTGGCGGCGACGAGGTCCGGCTTCTTGCCGAACTTCTGCGCCATCGCCTTCTCGGTCGGCGCCGGATCGCGGTGGAACATCCAGTAGAGGATGCCCAGCGCGTACATGTTCTTGCAGCGGCCGCGCGCGCGGTTGTCGAGCGGCGAGCTGGCCAGCGCCTCCTGCGTGCGCGCCTCGAGGTCGACCTCGATCGTGCGGTAGCCGGACAGCGTGCCGTCGGTGCGCGGGTCCTTGTCGTACTTGGCCTTCTTCAGGTCGAGGGCCGAGAACGACGCCGTGTTGAGCAGCAGGATGCCGTCGCGCTTCAGTTCCTTGAGGTGGACCTTGAGCGCCGCCGGGTTCATCGCCACCAGCACGTCCGGGGCGTCGCCCGGGGTGTGGATGTCGAAGCTGGAGAAGCGCAGCTGGAAGGCCGAGACGCCGGGCAACGTGCCGGCGGGCGCGCGGATCTCCGCCGGGAAGTCCGGGAAGGTGGCGATGTCGTTGCCCATCAGCGCGGTGGTGCGCGTGAACTGGTCGCCGGTCAGTTGCATGCCGTCGCCGGAGTCGCCGGCGAAGCGGATGACCACCTGATCGAGGTCTTGCAGGAGCTTGTCGTGAACGGCCATCGAGGATCGATTCGCGCGGGGCGGGTCGGCGCGGGTGACGGCGGACGATAGCCGGCGGCGCCGCTGGCGCCACGCCGGTGCGGTCGCCGCTCCCCGCCGGGGCACGGCCGGCACCGGCGTGGCATGGCGCCGGCTTCAGTCGCCGCCGATGCAGCGACGAAAGTACCGACGCCATGGCGCTCGCCTCCGTCCGCTGCTCCGTGCTCGGCCTGCTCGTCGGGGTCGGTTGCGGCGCCGGCGGCAGCGCCCAGCATGCCCCTGCGGGCAAGGCGCCGGTCGTTGCCAACGCACCCGCCGCCGGCCCGGCGACGCACGCGCCGCAACCGGAACTGCCGCCGCTCGCAGCACTCGCCCACTGCCAAGCCGGCAACGCCGAGCACGTGCGCGCCCGCGCCGCCGGCAAGCCGACGCCAGCGCCGGCGGAGCGCCCTGCCGGCGCCGGCAAGTACGTGTGCGCGGTCCTGGTCTGCGCCGATGCCGGCGCCGACGTGCCGGCCCTGTTGGGACTCGCGCCGGCCGACGTGCTGCTGCTGGCTGCACCCGGCCCATTCGCGTCGCCGGAAACGGTCGCGCTGCTCGAACGCACGGTCGCCGACCACCGACTCTCGCTCGTGCTCGTGCTCGGTCACGCCGACTGCGCCTCGCTGGCTCGTCGCGCCGGCGGCGATGCCCTGCAGCGCCGCCGCGACGCCGCCCACGCCGAGGCACAACGCCGCGGCGAGGCCTTGGCCCCGACCGTCGTGCGCATGCAGCGCGACCTGCTGCTCGCCGGCTCGGATGCGCTGCAGGCCAAGTCGGCGGCCAACGCCTTGCGCGTGCTGCCGGCGACCGTCGAACCGGCGACCGGCGCGATCACGTGGCTGCACGCGCGCGCCGAGACGCTGCCGAGCGCGCCGGTGATGTGCCCGACGGCGGTTCCGGCATTCGCCCCGCGCGCCGGGCGGCGGGCGCGCTTCAATGCGCCGCCCTCGCGCGCCGCGGCGCGCCGCCCTCGCCACTCCGCCCGCCGTCATGCTCACCCAGCTCGGTGCGTTCAGCCATCGCTTCGAAGCCCTCGTGCGACCGGCCCTGCCGCGCCTGGACGACGCGATCGCCGCGGCGGAGGCCACGCCGGCCGACGTGCCGGGCCGCGGTCTGCTCGGGCCGCTGCGCGAAGCCCGCCACCAGCTGCGCGCGCTGTGCGACAAGGTCGCCGAGCAGCAGGCCTACGTGCTGGTGTTCGGTCCGCTGAAGAGCGGCAAGTCGACGCTGATGAACGCCCTCGCCGGCGCCTACGTCAGCGAAGTCACCAGCCTGCCGGCCTATCCGTGCCTCGTCTTCGTCGGCGCCGGGCCGCGCCGCGAGTACGTCGTCACGCGTCACGACGGCGCGCGCACGACGTGGGCCGACGCGCGCGAATGCGCCGCGCACGTCGAGACCGCGCACGGCGAACTCGCCGCAGCGTTGCGTGCCGCCGAGCAGCAGGGCGTCGCGTTCGAGCCGCAGCAGCACTTCCCCGCGGCGATCCGCCGCATCGACGTGCGCGTGCCCGACAGCGAACTGGCGTCGACCGGCGCGGTGCTGGTCGACACGCCCGGCCTCTACACCCGCATGCGCTTCGGCTACGACCGCATGACGCGCGAGTTCCGCGACGCGGCGGCGTGCGCGGTGTACGTGGTGCGCACCGACACGCTGTTCCTCGAACAGGCGTTCGCCGAGTTCCACCGCCTGCTCGACCTTTTCTCGCGCGTGTTCCTGGTGATCAACGTCGACAGCCGCAAGCGCGACGTGTCGCCCGACGGCAAGCTGGTGCCGAGCCTGGAGCAGTCGCACCCCGAGCGCGTCGTCGAGGCGTTCGAGCGGCTGGCGATGACCGCGCCGCTGGCGCAGGCCCACGCGCAGGGGCGGCTGCGGCTGTTCCCGGTCGACCTGATGCGCGCCGCCAGCCACGCGCTGCGCAGGGAGCCGGGCGAGGCCGCGCCGACGGACTTCGCCGCCTTCCAGGGCGAACTGACGGCCTTCCTCGGCAGCGCAGAGTACATCGCCGCGTTCCTGCGCGACTCGCTGCAGCGCGCCCGCGCCGTGCTCGGCGACGCCGGCCTGTTGCTCGCCGGTCCCGACGCCCAGCGCCTGCAGCAGGGACTCGCCACCGCCGCTGAGCGCGCCGAATGGCTGACCACCGAGGAACGCCGCGCCGCCGCCGCGGCCGCCGGCGACCTCGCCGCCGCCTTCGCGCCGCTGACGGCGGTCGTCGCCGCCGAGGCCGAGCGGGCCGTGCGCGACTGCGGCGCCAAGCTGCTGCGCGGCCTCGGCGCGACGATCGACACGTGGTTCCTGTCGGGCCACAGCCTGCAAGGGCTGCTGCACGACCAGTGGCGACCGCTCGTCCGCGAGTTCCGCGACGACGTGACCACCGCGGTCCGTCGCGCGCTCGAACCGGCGCTGGCCGCGCCCGGCGCCGGCGTCGCGCTGCCGCCCGGCGTCGCCGACCTGCTGGCGCGCGCCGGCGTCGACCTGCGCACGCTGCTGCTGCGCACGCTCGAGCAACTCGGCACGGTGGCGTGGCCCGACGAGCCGGTCGTGCCGATCGACTTCGGCGCGATCCCGCTGCGGCGCAGCGTCGTCGACCTCGTCACGTTCCGCAGCCTCGACCGCGTGCGCGAGCGGCTGCTCGGCCCCGCCACCGCCCCCGACGCCAAGGTCCCGGCGAAGGACAAGGCGGCGCGGCTCGGCGAGACCGGCCGGTTGCACCTGCACCAGTGCGTCACCCGCTACCGCGGCGAACTCGGCCCCGCGACCACGGCGACGCTGCGGCGGCACTTCGACGCGCGCTTCGTCGCCGCCGCCGACGCGGCCCTGCGGCAGGCGCTGGCCGCCTACGGCCCGGCTTTGCGCGCGCAGCGCGACGCCGCGGCCGCCGCGCGCGAACGGCTGCAGGCCCTGGCGGCGCCGCTGCGCGAACTCGCCGCCGCCGTGCACGCGCGGCTCGACGGCCTGCACGAACTCGGCCGCGCCTTCGCGATCGACCTCGCGGCGCTGCCGCCGCGTCCGTCGGCGGCCGCTGACGAGGCGCTGCGCCGGCCCGAACCGGTGACGTGAGCGACTGCGGCGAGTGCACCGACGGCGCGGGCCGCTCAGTGCCATGGCAGCCGTCGTTGCCCTGGCTCGGCGTGGCCGCGCCAGGAGCCAGCGTCACGGGACGCGCGCCGATCCGGTGCGTGGATGCGCGGCTGAGGCGAAGCCTATGGCCGCAAGTGGATCGGTGGCTTCGCGGACGGTCGGCAGCGAGCGTCCGGACGCAGCGGCGCGCTCCGGCTCGCGGACTGCAACCAGCTGCCCCGCGACTGCTGGGTGCTGCTTGTTGCTGGGCTCTTGGTGCCTGGCCTCTGTGTTCTCTGTGTTCTCTGTGTTCTCTGTGTTCTCTGTGGTTCCTTTCTGCTGCTGCTGCTGCTGCTGAAGCAGAACAACCACAGAGAACACAGAGAGCACAGAGCCGAGCAGAGGAGAGCAGGGCAAACGGAGGTGCGGCAGCAGAACGAACGGCAGCTGCGGTGCATGCCGGGCGGCGTGGCCAGCCGTGACGCAGCGACCACCAGGGTCGCTGGGAGCCTGTAGAGCGGCCTCCGCGCGGGCGCTCAGGCCTGCCGCGCCAGCGCCCGGAAGCGCGCCAGCGTCGAGCGCACGCGCGACAACACTTCGTCGCCGGGCAGGCCCATGAACAGCTCGATCGCCTCGCGCACGGTGGAGACGCCGTAGACCGCGAACTTGCCGAGCGCGACCGCCTCGCACAGCTCGCTGTCGAGCATCAGGTCGCCGACGTTGGCGAGCGGCAGCACGACGCCCTGCTCGCCGGTCAGCCGGCGCGCCTCGCACAGGCGGAAGAAGCCCTCGGCCTTGGCGTTGACGCCGCCGACCGATTGCACCTCGCCCTTCTGGTTGACGGAGCCGGTGATGGCGAGGTGCTGCGCCAGCGGCACGCCCGACAGCGAGCTGAGCAGCGCCAGCAACTGCGCCAGCGACGCCGAGTCGCCCTCGACGCCGTTGTAGAGCTGCTCGAAGCAGATCGTCGCCTGCATGCACAGCGGGCCGTCGCGGCCGCACTCCTGCAGCAGGAACCCCTCCAGGATCATGACGCCCTTGTTGTGGATCGGGCCGGAGAGGTTGGCGAGGCCCTCGATGTTGACCAGCCCCGAGCGCTGCGCGGTGGCGACGCCCGAGTTGCAGGTGATGCGGCACGGCCGGCCGAACTCGATCGAACCGGTGTCGAGCACGGTCAGCGCGTTGATCTGCCCCACCACCGCGCCCTGCGTCGACAACCGGGTGTAGCCGGCGGCGTATTCGCGTTCGGTCTGCTCCTGCGCGAGGTCGTGGCGCTGCCGCTGCATGCGGACGGTGCGTTCGACCAGGTCGCGCGTGATCGCGCGCGCGCCTTCCTGGTCGCAGAGGTGCGAGGCCTCGCGCGCGAGGTCGCCGATCTCGCTGTAGCGGGTGATCAGGCGGTCGCTGCGGCCGGCGGCGCGGGCGCCGTACTCGGCCACGGCCGAGAGGCCGGTCGGGGAGAACGGGCGCAGCTTCTCGGTCTCGGCCAGCCACGCGAGGTAGTCGGCGTAGCGCGCGAGGTTCCCCGTCTCGACCGGGATCGTCGCGTCGAACTCGGCGTGGATCTTGAAGATCTGCGGGAACTGCGGGTCCTCCGCCGCCAGTTGCTCGTAGACGCCGGGTTCGCCGATGAGCACGACCTTGAGGTCGAGCGGAATCGACTCCGGCTGCAGCGATCCGACCTGCGCGCCGGAGCCCTGGTCGAACTCGCGGATCTCCAGCCGGCCGCTCTGCAGCGTGCGCTTGAGCTGCGTCCACACGCCGGGCTCGCGCAACACGTCGAGGCAGCGCAGCACGAGATAGCCGCCGTCGGCGCGCAACAGCGCGCCGGGATTCACGTGCATCGCGCTCGAACCGGAACCGTCGGGCGGCGGCGTGATCGTGCCGAACAGGTTGCCGAACGTGGGATTCGTCTCCATGACGACCGGACAGGCGTCCTGGAACGACGTCTTGACGATGCGGGCGTGGAACTCGCCGAGACGCGGCTCGGCGGGCACGGCCGTCGGCGCGGCCTCGGCGGCGCCGGACTCGTCGTCGCCCTCGCCGTCGGCGGCGACCCACTGGTACAGGTGGCGCTCCAGGTACTCGCCCGCCGCGTCGAGCCAATCGGCGACCTCGGGCTGGTCCCAACGGCGCTGGAAGTCCTTCTGGTGCAGGCGGATGACCTTCCAGGCCAGCTGCCGGTCCATCGTCCGCAGTTCCTCGAACAGCCGCGCGTGCTCCTCGCGCATGCGGTCGTTGACCTCGTCGAGACGCTCGACGAGCTGTTCGCGATGCCGCAGCAGCTTGTCGCGCTCGGCCTCGCTGACCTTGCCTTCGTGGACGTGCGCCAGCAGCGCGTCGAGCGTGATCGGCTCGCCGTCGACGACCGGATAGATGTCGGTCGTCGACGCGCCGCCCTGCGACTGGAAGCGGACCAATGCGCAGCCCTGCTTCTGCGCCTGCCGCTGCAGCGCGTCCATGATGCGTCGCTCGCGCAGCTGGCTGGCGCGCTGCACGACGCGGCGCGACATGCGGTGCGGCCGCGAGCGCAGGGCAGCGACGAGGTGGCCGTGCAGCGCCCGGCCGAGTTCCAGCAACTGGTCGCGGAAGGCGCCGGCCTTGCCCGCCGGCAGCGAGACCAGCACCGGCCGGTTCGGATCACGGAAGTTGTGCGCGAACACGCGGTCGGGCGTGCGGCGGCAGACCGGCTGGATGTCGCGCAGCAGCAGCTCGACGACCGCCGTGCGACCCGACCCCATCAGGCCGGAGACGAACAGGTGGTACCCCTGCGCGTGGATCGACAGGCCCGTGCGCAGCGCCGCCATCGGCCGGTCCTGGCCGAGCAGGAACGCCGCGGTCGGCGGCGTGCCCGAGGCCTTGAGCGGCGGGCAGTTCCAGCGCAGCTTCGCCAACGGCAGGCGCAGCCCGTCGACGGTCGCCGCCACGCTGGCGGCGGCGGCCGCCTGCGGCCCGCCGCTGCGCGCGCGCACCGGCCGGCCGCCAGCCGCGGACTTGCCGGCTTGCCGACCCCGGCCCTTCACGCGAGCCTCCCCGCGATCGCGAAGGCATGCGGGCCCGCGCTGCGACCGGAGGCCATCATGTGCGCGCCACCAGCACGGGGCACGGCGCCGCCTTCAGCACTTCGCCGGCCGTGTTGCCGAGCAGCGCCTTCATCAAGCCGGTGCGCCCGCGCGAGCGGACCAGGATCAGGTCCACCTGCTGCACCAGCGCCTCCTTCAGGATCTGCTCTTCGACGTCCTCGGCGAACGTCAGGTGCCCGAGCGCCTGGACGCCGGCGGCGGCCGCCTGGTCGACCAGCTGCTGCAGGATGCCGCGCACTTCGTCGCGCAGCGCCTTCTCGAAGTCGCCGCTGCCGGAGCGCGCTCGGTGGCCGCCGATCAGGTTGACCGTCGTCGGCGTGTCGATGACGGCGAACAACAGCAGGTCGGCGCGCAGTTGCGCCGCGAGTCCGATCGCGTAGCCGAGGTCGAGATCGCGGCGTTCCGCGAGTTCGACCGGAGCCAGGATGCGGCGGACGACCTGAGCCACCATGGCGGGCAACCATACGCGTCGGCGCAGGCATTTCGAGCATGGATCCGCTACCCTGCCGCGCCGCGAATCCGCACCGGAGCCCAGCGCTTGGACCTGCAGAGCCTCAAGATCGATCGCGCCGCCGCAGCGCCGCGCCGCCGCAACCCGTGGCCGCTGCGCATCGCGGTCCTCGCGCTGCTCGGCGGCGGCCTGTGGCTCTTCCAGCCGTCGGTCGCCGCCTTCGTCGATCGCGTGCGCCTGCCGGTCGTGCGCACGGCGGTCGTGACCGAGGCCGCGCCCGCTGCCGCAGCGGCGATCCGCGGCGCCGCCGCCAATGGCTACATCGTCGCGGCGCGGCGCGCCGCGCTGTCGTCCGACGTGCCGGGCCGCATCGTCGAGCTGGCGGTCAAGGAAGGTTCGGTGGTCAAGAAGGGCGACATCGTCGCGCGGCTCTTCGCCGACGAGTTCCGCGCGTCGCTGCAGCGCGCCGAAGCCGACGTGGCGACCGCCGACGGTTCGGTCCAACGAGCGATCGCGGCTGCGGCCACCGCGGCTGCCGACGTCGTCCAGGCCGAGGCGGCCGCCGCGACCGCGCAGGCGCAGGCGAAGGAGGCCGTGGCCGTCCTGCGTTACCTCGATGCCGAGTTCGCCCGCGTCGAAGAACTGGCGCGCAACGGCGACGCCAGCGCGCGCGACCTCGACCGCGCCCGCAGCGACCGCGACGCGCAAGCGGCGCGCGCCGCCGCCGCCGCCGCCGGCGAGCGCAGCGCCGCTGCCGCCGTCGACGTGGCGGTGCGGCGCAACGCCACCGCCGCCGAGGACGTCGCCGTGGCCAAGGCGCAGGCGGTATCGGCCCGCGCCGGCCGCGACCTCGCCAAGGCCACGCTCGACAAGACCGACGTGCGGGCGCCGTTCGACGGCGTCGTCGTGCTGAAGGACGCCGAGGTCGGCGAGGTGGTGTCCCCCAACGTCGTCGGCGGCACCACCGCGCGCGGCGCGGTGTGCACCATGGTCGACTTCGACTCGCTCGAAGTGCAGGCCAACGTGCCGGAGACGACGCTCGCCTCGGTGCGCCAGGGCGCGCCCGCCGACGTGTTCCTCGACGCCTTCCCCGACGAACGGTACCCCGGCGTCGTCGACCGCATCTGGCCGACCGCCGACCGCCAGAAGGCGACGGTCGAGGTGCGCGTCAAGCTCGGCCGCAAGGACGATCGGCTGCGCCCCGAGATGGGCGTGCGCATCGTCTTCCGCGCGGCCGACGCGCCCGAACCGGAAGCCGGCGGCGAGAAGCCGCGCATCGTCGTGCCCGAGCAGGCGCTCGCGACCGTCGACGGCGCCATCGGTGCCTTCGTGCTCGACGGCGACGTCGCGCGCTTCCGCAAGGTCACGACCGGCGAGCGCAAGGGCGGCCGCGTCGTCGTCGCGACAGGGCTGCAGAAGGACCAGCGCATCGTGCTGGCGCCGCCGCCGTCGCTGCGCGACGGCGATCGCGTCCGCGTGCAGACCGACTGACCGACCGCCGACGCCCAGCCCGGCCACGCCGCCCCCCCGCCTCCGCAACCCCATGGCCGAAGCCATCCAACTCCGTTCCGTCACCAAGGCCTACCAACGGGCCGGCGAATCGCTGCGCGTGCTCGACGAGCTCGACCTGACGATGGCCGGCGGCACGTTCTACGCGCTGATGGGCCCGTCGGGCTCCGGCAAGACGACGCTGCTCAACCTCGTCGGCGGCCTCGACCACGCCGACAGCGGCGCGGTGCTGGTCGGCGACGTCGTCCTCACGCGTCTCGACGGCGGCGAACTGGCGGCGTGGCGCGCCGGCAACGTCGGCTTCGTGTTCCAGGGCTTCAACCTGCTGCCGGTGCTGACCGCGCGCGAGAACGTCGAACTGCCGCTGCAGTTGACGCCGCTGTCGCGCCGCCAACGCCGCGCCCAGGCCGAGCGCGCCCTGCAACTCGTCGGCCTCGGCGACCGCATGGACCACAAGCCGCGCGAGCTGTCCGGCGGTCAGGAGCAGCGCGTCGCCATCGCCCGAGCGATCGCCACGGACCCGCAGGTGATCCTCGCCGACGAACCCACCGGCGACCTCGACCGCAACACCGCCGACGCCGTGCTGCAACTGCTGCAGCGGCTGAACCGCGAGCTCGGCAAGACCATCCTGATGGTCACGCACGATCCGCAGGCCGCCGGCTACGCCGACAAGATCATCCACCTCGACAAGGGCAAGCTCGGCCGCATCGAGACCAACCCGGGGAGGGGCTGAGCGATGCCCTGGAAGCTGCTCTGGCGCAACGTCGTCGGCCACCCGGTGCGCTCGCTGCTCACCGTCGGCGCCGTCGCCGTGGCCGTGTTCCTCGTCTGCGTGCTGAACGCGGTCACCAGCGGCCTGACGCGCACGCTCGACGCCGCGGCGGCCAACCGCCTGCTGGTGCAGTCGGCGGTCAGCCTGTTCGTCGACCTGCCGCTCTCCTACCAGCAGAAGATGGCGTCGGTGCCCGGCATCGAGGCCATCTGCAAGTGGCAGTGGTTCGGCGGCCGCTACGAGCAGGACAAGGGCGGCTTCTTCGCGCAATTCGGCATCGACCCCGAGACGTTCCTGCCGAGCTACCCGGAGATGAAGATCACCAAGGGCAGCTACGACGACTTCAAGAAGCTGCGCACCGCCTGCGTCGTCGGCGACGAGCTCGCCGACAAGTACGGCTGGCAGGTCGGCCAGACGGTGCCGATCAGCGGCACGATCTTCCAGCGCACCGACGGCCGGCCGTGGGAGTTCACCGTCGCCGCGATCTACCGCAGCAGCTCGCCGGCGGTCGACAACCAGACGCTGTGGTTCCAGTTCGACTACCTGCGCGAGTCGCTGGAGCAGGGCGGCGCCACCGGGCCGCTCGGCGTCGGCGTCTACATGCTGCGCATGGCACCGGGCACCGACCCGGTGACGGTGCAGCAGGCGGTCGACGCGATGTTCGAGAACGGCCCGCAGCGCGTGCAGACGACCACCGAGGCGGAGTTCAACCGCCAGTTCATCTCGATGCTCGGCGACGTGCCGACGCTGTTGCAGCTGATCGGCGGCGCCGTGCTGTTCGCGATCTTCTTCGCCGTGCTCAACACCATGCTGATGGCCGGCCGCGAACGCACGCGCGACCTCGGCGTGATGAAGGCGCTCGGCTTCACCGACCGCGCGACCGGCATGCTGCTCGTCGCCGAGTCGCTGCTGCTGTGCGGACTCGGCGCCGTGGTCGGCATCGGCGTCGGGCTGCTCGCCGAGGCACCGTTCGCGGTCGCCACCGCCAGCTTCCTGCCGGGCTTCGGCTTCGACGAAGGCACGCTGCTGCTCGGCGCCGCGATCGCGGTGGGCGTCGGCCTCGTCGCCGGCGTGCTGCCCGGCCGCCGCGCCGCCCGCCTGACCGCCATCGCCGCGCTGCGGGAGGTCGGCTGATGGCCCTCGTCCCCCTGCGGTACAACCTGCGCAGCCTGTTCGTGCGCAGCTCGGCCACGGCGCTGACCGTCTGCGCCATCGGCGCCACGGTCGCCGTGCTCGCGGGCATGCTGTCGCTGCAGCAGGGCTTCGCCACGCTGTTCCAGGAGCGCGGCCGCGCCGACGTCGCGGTGTTCCTGCGCAAGGGCGCGACGTCCGAGGGCGAGTCGGGCCTGACGCGCGAACAGTGCGACATCCTGACCAAGGAGGTGCCCGAGGTCGAACGCAACGGCAACGGCGCGCCGCTCGCCAGCGCCGAGCTGTTCCTCGCCGTGCGCCTGCGCAAGTTCGACGGCGGCGAGACCAACGTCGCCATCCGCGGCGTCGAGCCGCTGTCGTTCGCCGTGCAGGGCGACGACCTGCGCGTCGTCGAGGGCCGGCGCTTCGAGCCGGGCAGCGACGAACTGATCGTCGGCGAAGGCCTGCTCGACCGCATCGCCAACTGCCGCGTCGGCGACGTGCTGCGCATCAACACGGTGACCTTCCGCATCGTCGGCACGTTCGCCGGCAAGGGCGGCTACCGCAGCGAGATCTGGGGCGACCTCGACCGGCTCGGCAAGGCGCTGGAGCGGCCGGTCGCCAGCCGCGTCATCGCCAAGGTGCGCGAAGGGACGGACTTCGCCGCCATCACCGAGCGTTACGCCAGCGACCTGCGCGTGCAGCCGAAGGCGCAGAGCGAGCGCGAGTACCTCAAGAGCCAGACCGGCGACCTGTCCAAGCGCTTCACGCTGCTCGGCGGCTTCCTCGCCGTGATCATGGGCATCGGCGCGATCTTCACCGGCACGAACTCGCTGCTCGGCACGATCAGCGCGCGCTCGCACGAGATCGGCATCCTCAAGGCCGTCGGCTACCGGCCGTTCGCCATCTTCGTCTCGTTCCTGTTCGAGGCGGTGCTGCTCGGCGTGCTCGGCGGACTCGCCGGCTGCCTGCTGGTGCTGCCGTTCCAGGGCGCCGAGACCGGCACGATGAACCAGACGTTCTCCGAGGTCACGTTCGCGTTCCGCACGACGCCGGCGGTGATGCTCGACGCGGTGGCGTTCGCGGCGGCGCTCGGCCTGTTCGGCGGCATGATGCCGGCGTGGCGCGCGGCGCGCATGACGCCGACCAAGGCGCTGCGGCGCACCTGATCGCGCCGTGCGCCCCGTCCTCGGCCTGTACCGCGACGCCTTCGGCGGCCTGCCGCGCCTGACGTGGCTGCTGTGCGCGGCGGCGTTCCTCAACCGCTGCGGCTCGATGGTGGTGCCGTTCCTCGGTCCCTACCTGAAGGCGAAGTTCGGCATGCCCGCAGACCAGGCGGGCCTCGTCGTCAGCCTGTACGGCGTCGGCGCGATCCTCGGCAGCTGGCTCGGCGGCGCGCTGACCGACCGCATCGGGCCGGTGCGCCTGCAGATCGGCGCGCTGGGCGCGTCGGCGGCCTGGATGCTGCTGATGACGCAGTGCGGCGCGCTCGCGACGCTGGTGCCCGCGGTGTTCGTGCTCGGCCTGCTCAACGACGCCTTCCGGCCGGGCAGCAACACCGCCGTGGCGCAGAGCGTGCCGCCGCACCTGCGGCGCAAGGCGCTGTCGCTGAACCGGTTCGCGCTCAACCTCGGCTGGGCGTGCGGGCCGACGATCGGCGGCTACCTGATCGAGCTCGACTTCGTCTGGATGTTCGTCGCCGACGGCCTCACCTGCGCGCTGGCCGCCATCTGGCTGCGGCAGGTGCTGCGGCAGTGGCGGCCGGTCGGCGCCGGGCCCGACGCCTCCGTCGCCGCGGACGCGGTCGCCGCGGCGCGGCCGGCGAGCCCGTGGCGCGACGGCCACTTCGTGCGGCTGATGGTCGCCAACACCTTCGTGCTGCTGGCGTTCATGCAGTACTTCGCCACCGGCACGCGCGTGTTCGTCGACCAGGGCTGGGGCGAAGCCGCCGTCGGCTGGTTCCTCGCCGTCAATCCGATCCTCATCACCCTGTTCGAGATGCCGGTCGTGCACGCCATGCGCGCGCGCCGGCCGCTGCCCGCGGTCGCGCTCGGCGCGTTGGTCATCGGGCTCGGCTACCTGTGCTTCCTGCTGCCGTGGGGCGGCCTCGCCATCGTGCTCGGCATGGCGATCGTCGCCGGCGGCGAACTGCTGCAGATGCCGATGCTCGGCGCGCACGTCAACGACATCGCGCCCGACCGCGCGCGCGGCGCCTACAATGGCGCCTACGGCGTGAACTTCACCTTCGCGCTGGTGTTCGCGCCCGCCCTCGGCGGCTTCGTCTACGAGCGCATGGGCGCCGACGCGCTGTGGTGGTCGTGCGCGGCGATGGGTTCGATCGGCGCGCTGCTGTTCGCCGCCGAGGCCGGTCGGGCGCGGCGCGCCGCCGCCGGCTGACGGCGGCGTCGCCGTGTCAGCCGTCCGGCAGCTGCTGCCGCAGGTCGGCCGTCGCCACCCACTGCGCGCCGCCGCTCGGCTTGAACCACACCGCCTCGTCGGCGACGCGCAGCACCCCGTCGGCCAGCTGGAACTGCACCAGCACGGCGTCGGCGCGCAGGTCCTCCCAGTCCATGTAGCGATCGTTGCTGACGACGAGGCCGCGGTGCGCGGCGGCGAAGCGCAGCACGTGCTCGTCGGCGAACTGGTCGCGCGGCACGACGGCGTAGCGCGGCCGGCCGGGCGTCACGTCGGCACAGCGGGCACGCAGGACGTCCTGGACCTCGGGCCGGCAGCGGCGCGCCGTGTTGTGGTCGATGAACACCATCACCGGCAGGTCGGGGCGCCAGACCGCCGCCCAGGCGGTGACTAGGTCGAGCCGCTGCAGCGGCTGCGCCTTGCTGCTGGCGATCACGTTGGCGCCGTCGACGACGATGGCCCCGCGCGGCGGCGGCAGCGGCAACGGCGGGCGGTGGCGCGGGCCGCCCATCACGCCGCCTTGCGCGTCGAACGGCGCAGCACGACGACCGCGACCGCGAACACGCCGAGCGCCAGCCAGCCGTGCAGGTCGGTGAAGGGCCCGGCGGCGGCGCGCTTGCCCTGCGCGTACGTCCAGGCGGCGATGCCGACGCCGGCGAGGCCTTCGCCGGCGACGAAGCCCGACGCGCACAGCACGCCGTTCTCGACGTCGAGCTTCGCCTTCGGCGCCGACTCGGCCCAGCGCCGCACGCAACCGCCGACGAACACCGCCGCCAACGTCGACAGCGGCAGGTAGATGCCGAGCGCGAACGGCAGCGCCGGCAGGCCGGCGAGCATGCCGGTGCCCGACACGAGGCCGCCCATCACCAGCAGGTCCCACGGCAGGCTGGCGCCGAGCACCGCCTCCACCATCGTCTGCATCAGGCGCGCCTGCGGCGCTGCGAGGCCGTCGTCGCCGAAGCCGTAGGTCTTGCCCATCGCGATCACCACCGCGGCGACGACCCAGCAGGCGACGCTGGCGGCGATCAGCTGGCCGTACTGCTGCCGCCACGGCGACGCGCCGACGAGCCAGCCGGTCTTGAGGTCCTGGCTGATGTCGCCGGCCTTCGACGCGGCGACGCAGACGACCGTGCCGATGGTCAGCACCGCGGCCTGCGCAGCGATGCCCTTCCAGCCGAGCGCGAGGAACAGGCCGGCGCTGCCCGCGAGCGTGATCAGCGCCATCGCCGAGGTCGGGTTGGAGCTCACGCCGATCACGCCGACGAGGCGCGACGACACCGGCACGAACAGGAAGCCGAACACGCCGACGCCCGCCGCGGCGAGCAGGCGGCCGCCGAACGACAGGTCGCCGGCGAAGATGCCGGGCACGAGTGCGAGCGCCGCGACCAGCGCGGCGAGGCCGCCGACCAGCACCGAGCCGGGCACGTCGCGGTCGCGGTCGTCGCCGCCGTCGCCCGCGGCAGCGCCGGCGCCGACGCCGCGCGCCACCGCGCGCAGCGACGCCAGCATCGTCGGCGCGGTCTTCACCACGGTGAACAGGCCGGCGGCGGCGACCGCGCCGGCGCCGACGTACAGCAGGAAGCGCGCCTTGACGTCCTTCGGCCCGAGCGCCACGGCGCCGTCCTTGCCGGCGTCGAGCAGGCCGGCGAGGTGCGTCGTGGTGACCAGCGGGTAGAGCACCAGCGACGACAGCACCGCGCCCGAGACCATCACCGCGGCGGCGCGGAAGCCGACCAGGAAGCCGACCGCCATCAGCGCTGGCGCGAGGCTCAGCGCCACCTTGCCGTTGGGCAGGAACGACGGCGACCACGACACTTCCTCGGGCAGCGCGTGCAGCGCGCCGAAGAACAGCTTCATCGCCGCGCCGACGACGATGCCGACGACGATCCAGCGGCCGCCGCGGCTGTCGCCCTGCGTCGCGCGCAGCACCTCGGCGCAGGCGCGGCCCTCGGGGTACGGCAGTTCGGCGTCGGCCTGCACGATGAGCAGGCGCCGCAGCGGCACCATCGCCAGGATGCCGAGCACGCCGCCGGCCATCGCCAGCAGACCGACCTGCCAGACCTCCGGCACCTGCCCCCACAGGAACAGCGCCGGGATGGTGAAGATGGTGCCCGAGGCCAGTGAGCTCGACGCGCTGCCGACCGTCTGGGCCATGTTGGTCTCCAGGATCGTGCCCTTGCGCGGGAACAGCTGGAACGCCAGCGCCGACAGCACCGCGATCGGGATCGACGTCGAGACGGTGAGTCCGGCCTTGAGCCCGAGGTAGGCGTTGGCGGCGCCGAACAGCACGCCGAACAGCAGGCCGGCGAGCACGGCCTTGAGGGTGAACTCGGCGAGGCGCGGCGGCGGGGCCTGCGTGGCGGTCATGGCGCTCGGTTCTACGCCGCGGCCCGTGCGCGAGCCACCGCGCGGCGGTCAGGCGTCGGTCGTGGCCGGCGCGTCGGGCAGCGACACGTCGAGCGCGCGCAGGCCGATGCCGCCGAGCCGCTCCTCGACGACGCCCTTCACCACGTACGGACCGCGGCCCTGCAACAGTCCGCCGCAGCGCTGCCACGTCGCCGGGAACAGCGTCGCCTCGACGATGCCGGTGCCGTCCTCCAGCGTGACGAAGCACATGCCGCCGACGTCGGTGCGGTGGCCGCGGAAGGCCACGGCGAAGCCGCAGACCAGCACGGTCGCCCCCAGGCGTTCGCCCAGCCGGCCGCACGGCACGCAGCGGCCGAGCACCGGCAAGGCGCCGCGCCGCCACAGCACGTCGACCGGGTGGTGCGCGAGCGTGAAGCCGAGCAGCCGCAGTTCGGCCTCGGCGCGGCGCACGGCGTCGAAGTCGGGCAGCGGCGGGTAGGCGACCTCGCGCGGCGCCACCGCGTCGGCGAACAGCACGTCGTTCGTCGCCGCGGCCGCCGCGCGCGCCGCGCGCGCGCCGTGCGGCGCGCTGGCGACCTGCAGCCGCCACAACAGCTCCGGCCGCGTCTGGCCGAACGCATCACAGGCGCCGACCTGCACCAGCGCCTCGGCCTCGTCGCGCGCCGGTTGCGCGCGCCGCAGGAAGTCGGCGAACGAGCGGAACGACCCGCCCGCCCGCCGCGCCGCCAGGATCGCCTCCACAGCGCGCGCCGACACGCCGCGGACGTGGCGCAGGCCGATGCGCACGGTGTCGAGGTCGAGCAGTTCGTGGTCGTCGCCGCCCTGCTGCACGCACGGCGGCCGCAGCGTCGCGCCGAAGCGCTTGGCGTCCTCGGCGTAGACGCCGGGCGCGAAGTAGCCGGCCTCGTGGCGCAGCACCGCGGCGAGGAACGCCGCCGGCCAGCGCGCCTTGAGCCACAGGCAACGCCACGACAGCCGCCCGTACGACACCGCGTGCGCCTTGCAGAACGAGTAGCCGGCGAAGCGCGCCATCTCCTGCCAGGCCTGCTCGATCGCCGCGCGCGGCAGGCCGCGGCGCAGGCCGGCGACGACGAACGCGTCGACCTCGGCCGGGCCCACGCCGCCGCGCTTGCCGAGCCGACGCCGCAGCGTGTCGCCGGCGGTCGCGTCCATGCCGGCGACCGCCATCGCCGCGCGGATGACGTCTTCCTGGTAGAGCATGATGCCGAAGGTGTCGGCGAAGGCCTCGGCCAGCAGCGGGTGCGGCGCGCTCGCCGGCTCGAGGCCGCGCACGCGCCGGACGAAGGCCTCCTTCATGCCCGACGCCGCCGGCCCCGGCCGCACCAGCGCGATCGCCTGGATGACGCGCTCCTGGCTGTCGGCCGCCATCTGCTGCAGCAGCTGCCGCATGGCCGGCGACTCGATCTGGAAGCAGCCGAGCGTGCGCCCCTGCCGCAGCAGCGCCACCGCCCGCGGGTCGTCCTCGGCGATCTGGCCGAGGTCGGGCACCACGGCGCCGTGCGCCGCCGCCATCGCGCCGGTGTCGGCGACGATCGACAGCGCGCGGTTGCCGAGCAGGTCGATCTTGACCATGCCGAGCGCCTCGACGAAGTCCATGTCGTACTGCGTGACGACGACGCCCTTGGCGGCGCGTTCGAGCGGCGCGTGGCGGACGATCGGATCCGGCGTGATGACGACGCCGCCCGGATGCACGCCGAGGTGGCGCGGCGCGGCGAGCAGCCGCTGCGCCAGCGCCAGCAGCAGCCGTTCGCGCGCCGGCGGCAGCAGGTCGCCGGCGGCCGGCCCAAGGCCGTCACCAGCGGCGACACCGCTGCCAGCGCCGCCGCCGCCGGAACCAGCCTTGCCGCGCGCGTAGAACCCCGGCGTGCGCGCGACCACTTCGGCGAGGTCGAGGTCGGGACGGTCCTGCCACGGCAGCAGCTTGCTGCGCCGCGCCGCCTCCGCCGGCGGCAGGCCGAGGACCTTGGCCGCCTCCTGGTACGCCGCGCGCGGCCCGCAGGTCGTGTAGGTGGCGATGCGCGCGACGCGGTCGCGGCCGAAGCGCTCGTAGACGGCGTCGATCAGCTCGTCGCGGCGGCGCCAGCAGAAGTCGAGGTCGATGTCCGGCAGGTCGCCGCGCTCGGCGTTGAGGAAGCGCTCGAACAACAGGCCGTAGCGCAGCGGATCGGCGTCGGTCAGGCCGAGGCAGTACGACACGAGGCTGTCGGCGGCCGAGCCGCGGCCAAGGCACGGAATGCCGCGCGCGCGCGCCATGCCGGCGATGCTGGCGACGGCGAGGAAGTACGGCGCGAAGCCCATGCGTTCGATGACCGCGAGCTCCTGCTCGCAGCGGCTGCGCGCCGCCGCGTCGTCGCCGCAGCGCGCCCGCAGGCCGGCGAACGCGAGCCGCCGCAGCTCGTCCGCGGCGGTCGCGCCGGCCGGCAATTCGACCGGCGGGAAGATCGGCTGCGCGCGCGACGGAAAGGCCAGCGTGCAGCTCGCCAGCACCTCCTCGGCGGCGAGCAGCGCGGCAGGCTGGTCGTCGAAACCGTCGGCCTGTTGCGCAGCGGTCGGCAGGCAGGCCCACGGCGGCGCTTGCGCGATGCCGCGCAGGTCGACGTCGGCGTCGCCGCCGCGCAGACCGCGGTTCCACTTCACCGCCAGGAACAGCTGGTGCAGCGCGCGGTCCTCGGGCCGCGGGAACCACACGTCGCGCACCGCGCACAGCGTCAGGTCGCGGTCGCGCGCGACCTCGAGGAGCTGCTGGCGCGGCCAGCCCGGGGCCGGGTCGGGCAGCTTGCGGCCAGTGGCCGGCTCGCTCGCCTCGGGCGCGTCGAGGTCGACCGCGCGGCTCGGCGCGCCGGTGCGCGGCGGCAGGCCGACGCGCAGCGTCTCCGGCCCCAATCGCACCGACAGCTCGGGCAGCAACCGCACGTCGCTGCAGACGATCCACAGGCCCTCGGCGTGCCGTTCGCACGCGCGCGCGAGGTCGAACGGCTGCTCGCCCGCGACGCCGGTGCGCGCGCTCAGCACCGCGCACCGCGTGCGGTCGCGGGCGCGGTCGCGGGCGAGCGCAACCAGCCGGCGGCCGCCGACGACCAGTTCGCTGCCGAACACCGCGCGCAGGCCCAGGCGCGCCGACTCCTGCGCGAACGGCCACAGCCCGTACAGGGCGTTGGTGTCGGCGAGCGCCAGGTGCGACAGCCCGCAGCGCACGGCCTCCTCGCACAGCGCCCGCGGCGACGCCGGGGCGGTGAGCAGCGAGTAGTGCGTGCGCGCGAGCAGCAGGGCCACCTGCGCGGTATACCGAACAAATACCGAACATCAAGGCGCCCGCCGACGGGCGCCGGTCGGCCCGCTACTCGTCGTCGTCTTCGTCGAAGCGGCGGTTGCCGCGGCGGCCGTGGAACGGGTCCTCGCTGTCGCCGTCGCCGCCGGCGCGGCGCTTGGGCGGCGCGCCGCGGCGCAGTTCCTGCTCGCGCTCGCGCTTGGGCCGCGCGTCCGGGCCGAAGTTGCGGCCGCGCGCCTGGCCGTCGTCGGTCGGCCGCGCGCCGCCGCCGACGGTGCTGGCACCACCGCCACCCGCAGCGCCGACGGGGCGCGGCCCGAAGCCGCCGCCCGCGGGCCGCGGCCCGCCGAAGCCGCCGCCTGCCGGTCGCGGACCGCCCGGCCCACCCGGCCCACCGGGCCCGCCGGGCCCCGCGCGCCGCTCTTCGGCCTCGGTCACACGCAGTTGGCGCGCGCCGAACACGGCGCCGTCCATTGCCGCCATCGCCGCCTTGGCCTGCTCTTCGGTCGCCATTTCGACGAAGGCGAAGCCGCGCGGTCGCTGCGTCTCGCGATCGAGCACGACGTGCACGCGTTCGACGGTGCCGCCGCCCTTGGAAAACGCCTCGCGCAGCGAGGCCTCGTCGGTGTCGTACGGCAGATTGCCGACGTACAGTCGCTTGCCCATTTCGGGGTATGGCTTCCTCGGGACGTAACTCAGGTCCCACGCGCCAACCGACGAGGAAGCCGCCTCGTCGAGGATCCGGTCCGGTTGGTCGCGTGCCGCCGCGGTTGCATGGATGGGCCGCGGGTCGTCGGCGATGATACCGGCCACCAGCCGAGCGGAAAGCGGGGCCGCCGACTTTCCCCTGTTGGCCCGCGGCGGACGAGCCTAGTCTCGCCGCCATGCGCGCGGCATCTGCCACCAAGTCGTCGTGGGCGGTGTCCGCCCTGTTCGCCCTCGCCATCGGCTGCAGCGGGCCCGAACCGGCATCCGGCCAACCGGTGCCCACCCAACCGGTGCCCACCCAACCGGTGCCCTCCCAGCCGGCTCCTGTGCAGCCCGCACCCGCCGCCATGCCCGACCCGACCCAGGCCGCCCCGCCGACTCCCACCGCACCGGCCACTACCGCGGTCGCGACCTTCGCCAATGGCTGCTTCTGGTGCACGGAGGCCGTGCTCGAACAACTGCCCGGCGTGCTCGACGTCGTCAGCGGCTACATGGGCGGCGACGTCGACGACCCGACCTACGATCAGGTGTGCGGCGGCGAGACCGGCCACGCCGAGTGCGTGCAGGTGACCTTCGACCCGAGCAAGGTGACCTTCGCCCAGTTGCTCGACTGGTTCTTCCGCTCGCACGACCCGACCACGCTCAACCGCCAGGGCGCCGACGTCGGCACGCAATACCGCTCGGCGGTGTTCTTCCACTCCGACGAGCAGAAGGCGCAGACGCAGGACGCGATCAAGCGGTTCCAGCCGTCGTTCGGGTCGCCGATCGTGACGGAGGTCGCGCCGGCGAGCCGCTTCTGGCCGGCCGAGGCCTACCACCAGGACTACTTCCGCCGCAATCCGAACCAGGGTTACTGCCGCATGGTGATCGCGCCGAAGCTGAAGAAACTCGGCCTGCAGGGCGGCAAGTAGCGGCGTCAGCGGCGCGTCCACTCCTGCGTCTGGATGGCGCGCGCCGCGGCGCCTTCGCCAACGAGTTGGCGGCACGTGATGCGCTCGAAGTCGCCGAGTTCGATCTCGATCCGGCACGGCTGCGCGCTGCCGTCGGCCGGGTCGACGATGCGCCCGGCCAACACCATGCCGTCGCGCCACGACGGGCTCGGCGCGCCGTCGAACTCCAGCGGCCACGTCGTCAAGGTGTCGCGCCAACTCGACGTGAAGCGTTCGAGCAAGGCGTCGTAACCGAGCACCTGCACCGCCGCGACCGACGCGCCGGCGAGTTCGTAGGTGAAGTCGAGCTGCACGTAGCGGCCGCCGAGGATCGCCTTGCCCTGCATGCGACCACGGCCGGCGATGGGCCCCGCCCCGTCGCGGAAGGTGCGCACGGCGACGTCCCACTCGCCGACCAGCCGCTGCAGCAGCGCATGCCGCTCGCCGGGCTGCGCCAGCTGGTGCGCTCGCTGCAGTGCTGCGGCTGGCGGCGGCGGCGGCAGTGGCTGCGGATCCTGGGTACTCGCCGCGCGCGCAGACGCCGGCACGGGCGCGAATGCGGACGTCGGGAGGATCGCGGCGATGGCGGCGAAGACGGACGGCAGGACGCGGCGCATGCCGGCATCGTGCGCAGCGGCGGCGAACGGTCCAGTCCTGCCTGCGCGAACGCGCGGACTGCCGTAGGCTGCCGAGGACGATGGCGCCTGCCGAACCGGAACCGCCTGCCGCGCCAGCGCCCACCGCGGCGCGCGGCCACGCGCTGGCCGCAGCCGCACGGCAAGGCCTTGCCGCCGTCGTCGCGCGCGTACGCCGGCGCGCCGCGCCGGGGCTGTTCGCGCTCGCCACGCTCGCCGCACTGTGGCTGCTCGGCGGCAGCGACGACGGCCGCCGCACGTGGCCGCGCCCGGCCATCCTGCAGGCGATCCGCATGGTCGAGAGCGGCGGCAACGACCTCATCGGCGACGGCGACGGCGGCCGCGCGATCGGCCCCTACCAGATCCACGAGGTCTACTGGCGCGATGCGACGGCCCACGACCCGGGCCTCGGTGGCGACTACCAGGACTGTCGCGACCGCGCCTACGCCGAACGCGTCGTCGCCGCGTACATGGAGCGGTACGCCGCCGCGGCGTGGCGGCGCGGCGACGCCCAGACGATCGCGCGTGTGCACAACGGCGGGCCGCTCGGCGCTGCGAAGCCGGCAACGCTCGGCTATTGGCGGCGCGTGCGCGCGAACCTGCCGTGAGCGCCGGCGGCCGCGCGCCGGAACCCGCCGAATGCGTCAGCCCAGCGCGAGGACGGCCGCACCCACGGCCGCGACGTCGACCACTGCCGTCGGATCGCCGCCGCCGAGCACGCGCACGCGCGGCCCCTTCGGCGCCCACACCGCCGGGTCGGTCGGCCCGAAGAGGGCGACGGTCGGCGCGCCGAGCATGGCCGCGAGATGCGTCGTGCCGCTGTCGTTGCCGACGAACACGGCGGCGGCGGCGAGCCGCGCGGCGACGACCGGCAGCGGCAGGTCGGCGAGGAAGCTGACGGCCGTCGGCCAGGGCCACGCGCGCGGGTCGTCGCGTTCGGCTTCGACCGGACCGACCAGCACGGCGAGCGGGCGATCGGCGGCGACGGGTCCGGCGGCGCGGCCGGCGGCGAGCTGCAGCCAGTGCGTGCGCGGCCAGCACTTGGCGCGGCCGCCGCTGCCGGGGGCGAGCACGATCGGCGCTCCCGCTGCAGGCGGCGGCGGCGCCGGTGCCAGCGCCGCGTCGTCTGGCCAGCGCAGCGTCACGCCGCAGGTGGCGGCGAGTTGCAGCGGCAACGGCGAGCGACCGCGCGGCCGCGGCTCGTAAGCAACGACGCGCGCCGTCGCCGGCAGCGCCGCCGCGAGCGCGGCGTCGTCGACCCAGGCGGTGTCGCACGGCCAGCGGCCGCGGTCGCCGCGCCGGACGGCGGCGTGCAGGTCCTCGGTCGACAGCGCCACGTCGGCGACGCCGAGCGCATGCAGCAACGCCGCGTGCTCGCCGACGCCGGCGAACGCGATCGCGGCGTCGGGGTGCGCGCGCCGCAGCGCCCGCAGCAGCGGCGCGGCGAGCAGCGCGTCGCCGAGTCCGCCGCGCCGCGCCACCAGCAGGCGCGGCGCGCGGCTCACTTGCCGCTCAGCCGCGCCGCTTCGGCTTCCGCCTGCTTGGCGGCTTCCGTGTCCGGGTTCTTCTTGGCGAACGCCAGCAGCGCCTCGGCGAGCTTCTTGCGCTGCGCGACACGCGAACTGTCGAATTGCGAGCGCACCTTCTGCAACGCCTTGCCGGCCTGCAGTTCCTTCTTGATCGCCGGATCGGCGGCGAAGCGGGCCAGTTCCTTCTGCGCCGCAGCCGCCGGCGGCATGCCGCGCCACTGCTTCTCGATGCGATCGAGCTGCTCCTGCGAGGCCGTGAAGTCGGGCCCGGCGCCGAGCGCGGCGACGCGCTTCTCGGTCGCCTCCGCCCGCTTGTCGAGGAAGCTGCGCTGCTCCTCGTAGACGGCCTTGGTGGCGTCGGCGAGGTTTGGCGCTGCCAGGCCCTTGTCGAGGAAGTCGCGGACCTTGGCGAACTCCGTCTTCTTCCACAGCGCCCGCAGCGGGTCGTACTGCTTCTCGGCCGGCATCTTCGGACTCAACGCCACGCGCGCGAGCAGCGACTCGATCGTCGCTTCGCTGGGCATGCCGTCGTCGGGCACGCTGAACACGTTGCCGTCCGGGTCGATCACGTAGACGCTCGGGAAGAAGCTGATGCCGTAGGGCGCGACCGACTTCTCGTCGACCTTGACCAACGGATTCTTCGCGCCGAGCTTGTTGACGAACACGTCTTCGATCGCGCCTTCCGCCTCGCGGGACACGCCCACGAGCAGGAGCCCCCGGTCCGCGAACTTCGCGTGAAGTTCGTTGTTGGACGGGACGGCCCCCTTGCAGGGCCCTCACCAAGTCTCGGAGAACTTGAGGATCACGACCTTGCCGGCGAGTTCGTCCCAACTCGCGGGCGCGTCGTTCCACGTCTTGACGAACGGGATCGCCGGCGCGGGCGAACCCTTGGCGATCTGGGCGGGGACCACCGCGGCGACGAGGGCCGCGGCGACGAAGGCGGACAGCATGCGGGATGCCATGGCCGGAAAGATACCCGCCGGACGCCCCAGCCGGGGACTGCGGCTGTCCCGAAAACGCACGCGCCCGCCGGCTGCTGCGGCAGGGGCGGGCGCGGCGGCGGACCTGGCTGCCGCGCGCGCGGCAGCCGGGCGGGGCATCAGCCCTTCATCGCCTTGTGCACGTTGCCGACCATCGCGGCGTTCGGCTTCAGCGACTTGTCGCCGGGCTTCTTCCAGTTGGCCGGGCAGGCCTCTTCCGGCAGCTTGCTGAAGTGGATGAAGGCCTGCACCTTGCGGGTCAGTTCCTCCATGTTGCGGCCGACGTTGAGGAAGTTGATCTCGCTGCCGTGCAGCTTGCCGTCCGGGCCGATGATGAACGTGCCGCGCAGCGCGAGGCCGTTGCCCATCAGCACGCCGAACAGCTTGGCAACGGCGCCGGTGCGGTCGGCGGCCATCGGGTACGTCACGTTGGCGAGCTCGCCCTCGTGCTGCTGCCACGCGAGGTGCGTGAACTTGGTGTCGGTGCTGACCGTCAGCACCTCGCAGCCGAGCTTCTGCAGGTGCGCGTACTGGTCGGCGAGCGCGGCGAACTCGGTGGCGCAGACGAACGTGAAGTCCGCCGGATAGAAGACCAGGACCGTCCACTTGCCGGCCTTCTTGGCCTCGGCGAGGCTGAACTTGCCGAAGTCCTTCTTCGTCGGCAGGTAGGTCTCCATCTCGAACTCGGGCACGTTCTGCCCGACCTGGATCGTCGTCACTTCGCTCATGGTTGGATTGGGTATGTCGTGCGGGGTTGGTTGGCGGCGGCCAACGGGGCTGGCGGGGCGAAGACCCTAGCGACCGCAGAATGGCGGCGCCAGCGGCATCCACCTCTGCCGGGGCGGCGAACCGCCCCAGGAGAGCGCGGCGTCTAGGACATTCCTTCTGCGTCGCCAAGCGGGCACCATGCTCGCCCCCCATCGCGCCGTGACGACGACCCAACCCACCGCCCCTTCCCCCGCCGAATCGACCGCAGCGAAGGCGTTGGCCGCCGCGGGCGATGCCGACTCGGCGCGCGACGTCGGCGCGCTCGACGCCGCCGCGAAGCAAGCGGCCGACCGCCTCGGCCGCAGCAAGAAGGCCCTCGTCGAGCGGCTGATCTACGGGCCCGCGCCGGCGGCCGAGGACCTGCAGAGCGGCGCGCGCGCCGCCAGCAAGGCCGGCGCGCGCGGCGCGCCGGTCGTCGCGGCGGCGCTTGCGTCGCTGCAGCGCGGCGAAGCGTTCACCGCCGACGGCAAGCTGTCGGCCGCGCTGCGCGCCGCGGTCGCCGCCGAGAAGGGCTACGGCTTCACGGTGCCGGGCGAGTTCGGCGGCCTCGACGGCAAGTACGTCGAGCTGGCGCTCGTCGAGGAGGACATGGCGGCCAACGGCCTGGGCCCGCTCGCGGTCGAGATCTCGGGCGAGCTGACGATCGGCGCCGGCTCGCTGCTGGCGTACGGCACCGAGGCGCAGAAGCGCCTGTTCCTGCCGCTCGTCGCGCAGGGCGAGTTGATGGCGTTCGGCCTCACCGAGGTCGGCATCGGCGTCAACGCCAAGAAGGTGCGCGCCTACGTCGAGCCGGACCCGGCGACCGGCGGCTTCCGCCTGTTCGCGCACGGCGACCGCAACAAGCTGTGGATCACCAACGCGACGCACGGCGGCCTCGTCGGCATCGTCGCGCGCGTCGGCCAGGACGGGAAGCAGGTCGGCCTGTTCGTCACGCGTCTGCCCGAGAAGGACGTTCGCACCGAGGACGGCGTGGACTACGAGTTCTGGTGCCGCTCGTCGGACACCGGCGCGTTCACCGCCAACCACAACGCGCGGCTGCACTTCCACGGCTACCCGTTGGCGGCGAACGAGCAGATCCAGGCCGACGGCGTCGAGGTGCTGTTCTACTGCCTGCGCATGGGCCGCTGCATGCTGGCGGCGATGGCGGCTGGCTACCAGCGCATGTTCGCCGTCGACGCGCTGGCGTACGCCACCGCGCGCGAAGGCGTCGGCGGGCAGGTGATCAAGCACGAGCTGCCGCGCCAGCACCTCGGCCGCATGGTCGGCGGCGCGCTGCAGTCGCGCGCGCTCAGCCACCTGTCGCTGCAGCAGGACGCCGACGGCCACGACCTCGCCGGCCTGCGCGACCTCACCAAGTCGGCGGCGGCGACCACCGCGCTGCAGTCGCAGATCGCCTGCGAGCGCGTGCTCGGCGGCCGCTCGTTCGACAGCAGCTCGCGCGTGCACCAGGCGCGCCACAACATGCACGTCTTCGGCGTCGTCGAGGGCGAGGACGACCTGATCCTGATGGGCATGGTCAAGGACGTGACCGACGGCTTCACGTCGCGCTACATGGCCGGCATGCTCGGCGTGCTGCAGTCGATCAACGTCGGCGCCGACGGCAAGCCGCTGCCGGCCGAGCAGCGGCTGCTGCGCATCACGCCGGCGACGGTGTTCCAGCAGCCGGGCAAGGTGTGGCAGGCGACCACGCGGCTGCTGACCAACGGCTCGTTCTGGCTGCTCGCGCTGTGGATCGTCTGGAACCTGCTCGTCGAGCTGCTGCGGCTGCCGCTGCTGCTGGCGCCGACCGGCCTGCTGCCGCGCTACCAGCCGCTGCCGGCGGAACTGCGCCGCTACGCGCGGTTCGCCGAGGCGCGGCTGCGCTGGCTGCGCTGGGCCTACCTCGGCATCAACCTGCACTTCCAGCTCGAGCTGACGCGCGCGCAGATCCCGCTGCAGCGGCTGGGCAAGGCGATCGAGCACCTGGTGTCGATGCTGGCGCTGTGCCACCACGCCGCGGCGCTGCAGGACGGCAGCCAGCGCCGCGTCGCCGCGCTGCAGTGCGAGCAGCTGATGACGCAGGTGAAGGGCCTGCGGCTGCTGACCGGACTGTGGCAGATGGACCGCCTGCGCGCGCTCGTCGCCGCGGTCGGCGACGACCTCGAGCAGGGCCGCTGCACGCTGGTCCAGGGCGTCGCGCCGCAGGCGTTCGCGCACCCGTTCGAGAAGAAGGCGAAGAAGCCGAAGGCTTGAGCGCGCGGGCGGCACGGCGCCGGCGGTGACATCCGCTCAGGGCGTCAGCACCAGCGCGCCGGCCGTCGCGCGCGACTCCAGCAGACGGTGCGCCGTCGCCGCCTCGGCGAGCGGCAACACGGCGTGCACGCGCGGCCGCAGCACACCGCCGGCCAGCAGCTTGCCGAAGACCTCGGCCGCGTGCAGCAGTTCGCTGCGCGTGCTGGTGTAGTCGTGCAGCGTCGGCCGGGTCAGGAACCACGATCCGGCCTGCAGTTCGGCGAGCGCCACCGGCTCGGGCCGGCCCGAGGCGTTGCCGAACGAGACCAGCAGGCCGCGCTTGCGCAGGCAGCGCAGCGACTCGCGCAGCGTGTCCTTGCCGACCGAGTCGTAGCAGACGTCGACGCCGCGGCCCTGCGTGAAGCGGGCCACGGCGTCGACGACGTCGTCCTCGGCGCGCACGACGACGTGGTGGCATCCCGACGCGCGGGCGACGTCGGCCTTGGCGGCGGTCGAGACCACGCCGACGACCGTGGCGCCGACGTGCCGCAGCCACTGGCACAGGAGCCCGCCGACCCCGCCGGCCGCGGCGTGCACGAGCACGCGGTGGCCCGGACCGACCTTGAACACGCGCCGGACCAGGAACTCCGCCGTAAGACCCTTCAGCAGCGCGCCGGCCAGCGCGACGTCGTCGACGCCCGGCGGCGCAGGCACGAGGCGCCACGCCGGCACGTTGCGCGCCGCCGCGTAGCTGCCCGGCGCCACGCCGCCGGCGTAGGCGACGCGGTCGCCGACCGCGAGGCCGTGCACGCCCTCGCCCACCGCCTCGACGCGGCCGACGCCTTCGCTGCCGAGCCCGTGCGGCAGCGACGGCAGCGGGTAGAGGCCGCTGCGGTGGTAGCAGTCGAGGAAGTTGACGCCGATCGCGGTGTGCGCGACGCGCGCCTCGCCGCGCGCCGGCGGCGGCAGGTCGATGTCGTCGAGCGCCAGGACCTCCGGGCCGCCCGTGCGGTGCATGCGGATCGCGCGCGTCATGGCGGTGCGATATCCGATCGCGGCGCCCTGGGCGAGCCTCGCTCGGCGCTGCGCCGTGCGAGCGCGATGCGACACGGACGCGACGCGACGCCGCGCGGCGGCCCGCGCCCGCCGCGCGCTTCCGTCGCCGCTGCGCGCGCCGTAGCGTCGCTGGCCGTGGACCTCCCGCTCGTCGTCTTCGCCGCCGTGTACGCAGTGATGCTGCTCGGCCGCGCGCCGGGCCTCGCGCTCGACCGCACCGGCGCGGCGGTCGTCGGCGCGACGGCGCTGCTGCTCGGCGGCGCGCTGCCGAGCGCGGCCGCGTGGCAGGCGATCGACTTCGGCACGCTCGGCCTGCTGCTCGGCATGATGCTGGTGTCGGCGCAGTTCGTGCGCAGCGGCTTCTATGCGCGCGCCACGGCGCGCCTGGCGGCGCGGCCGACGTCGCCCGAACGGCTGCTCGGCGAACTCGTCGCCGTCGTCGGCGCGCTGTCGGCGCTGCTGACCAACGACGTCGTCTGCGTCGCCTTCGCGCCGCCGCTCGTCGACGTCTGCACGCGCCGCGGCCTCGATCCGGTGCCCTACCTGCTGGCGCAGTGCGGGGCCGCCAACGTCGGCTCGGCGGCGACGCTGATCGGCAACCCGCAGAACATGCTGATCGGGCAGCAGAAGGCGCTGTCGTTCGCCGGGTACCTGCTGGACGGCGGCGTGCCGGCCGCGCTCGGCCTCGCGGTCGTCTGGCTCATCCTCGCGCGCGCCTACCGCGGGCGCTTCGTGCGCACGCTGCCGCGCAGCCCCGACGGCGACGCGCCGTTCGCGCGCTGGCAGACCGGCAAGGCCTTCGCCGTGCTCGCAGCCCTGGTCGCTGCACTGCTCGCCACCGACGTGCCGCGCGAAGTGCTGGCCCTCGGCGCCGGCGCGCTGCTGCTGGTGTCGCGCACGACGACGAGCCGCGCGCTGTTGGCCGAGGTCGACGGCGGCCTGCTGTTGCTCTTCGCCGGCCTCTTCGTCTGCAACGCGGCCTTCGCGCAGGCCGGCCACGCCGCCGCGGCGTTCGGCTGGCTGCGCGGCCACGGCGTCGACGTCGGCGACGCCGCGACGCTGTTCGGCGTCAGCGTCCTCGGCAGCAACCTCGTGTCGAACGTGCCGCTGACCATGCTGCTGCTGCCGGCGACGGCGCATCCGCTCGCCGGGCCGATCCTGGCGCTGGCGACGACGCTCGCCGGCAACCTGCTGCTGGTCGGCTCGATCGCCAACCTCATCGTCGTCGAGGCGGCGGCGCGGCGCGGCGTCACGCCGGTCGGACGCAGCTGGGCGGGCGAGCACTGGCGCACCGGCGTGCCGATCACGCTGGCGACGTTGGCGCTCGCCGCGGGCTGGCTCTGGCTGCGCCACGGCGCGCTGGCCGGCTGAGCGCAGGCGCGGCACGATCTGCGGCATGCGCGCATTGCTGGCCGTGTTCGCCCTGCTCCTGCTCGTCGCCGTGGGCTGGTGGGCCGCGGGCGGCAGCGCACCCCTGACGCCGCTCGCGCCGCCGCCCGACGCAGCGCCCCCCGCGCCGACCGCCCCCCCAGCGCCGGCGCAGGGCCGCGACCG
>JBKDXM010000149.1:0-21632 GCA_046306335.1 Planctomycetota bacterium | reverse complement strand
CACCAGAACTTCGCGCGCAGCGGCGTCGCCGACAGCAGCGCAGCGAGGAAGAGACCGAGCAGCAAGCGGAGCATGGACATCGCGGGACCTCGGGGGACGAGACTACTGGATGCGGATCGGACGGTCGGGGCTGGGTGCGATCGGGACTTCGCGCACGACGGTGTCGCCGCGCAGCAAGAGCAGCAGCGCCGCGCGTTCGCCGACGACGAACGTGCCGCTGCGGCCTTCGTGCAGCGGCAGCGTCGTGCCCGCCTCCATGCCGGCCCCGTGCATGCGCGCGATCCAAGCACCCTTGCCAGCGGCGTCGCGGCAGGCGATGCGATCGGCGACCCCGGCGTCGCCGAGGGCGACCTCGACGGCGCAGCGCCGTTCGACCTGCACCACGATCTCGGTGCCGCGGATCGTCACCTCGTGGCGCGTCGGCAGCACGCGGTCGTCGACGAAGACGAACATCGAGTCGGTCAGGCGGATGCCGTCGAGCACGAGGCTGCCGTCGGCAGCGGTCGTGGCCGCGGGCCCGTCGACGAGGCAGACCGTCTCGCGCGTGCCCGCAGCCGCGGAAACCGATGCAGGAGTTTCGCAGATTCTCGCCAGCGAGATGCCGACGTGCCCCGCGTTGCGGCGTACTGGCAATCGCTGAGGCTGGTCGCCCAGGGGGCGGGCAGCCTCAGAAGTGCAGCGCTTCGCCGCTGGTGGTGCCACCGCCGAGGATCAGCAGGTGGCCGTCGGGCAGCAGGGCCGCGCTGTGGCCGGCGCGCGGCTGCGTCAGCGGCGACAGGTCCACCCAGCTGTTGGTCGCCGCGTCGAAGCGGGCGACGGCGTCGATCGCGATCGCGGCCGAGAGCAGGCCCTCGGCGCCACCGCAGACGATCACCTGGCCCGAAGCCAGCCGGGTGGCCGAGTGGCCGGTGCGAGCGCGGCTCATCGTCGTCGCCACCCAGGTGTTGGTCGCCGGGTTGTAGACGTCGGCGTTGGCGATCGAAGCCGAGTTCGCGGCGTTGATCAGGTCCGGCACCAGCACGCCGCCGCTCAGCAGCACACGGCCATCGGCGAGCGTCACCTGGCTGTCCTGGTGGTAGGCGCGGCCGCTCGGCATGTTCGCCGCGTTCGACCACGTGTTGGTGGCCGGGTTGTAGAGCTGCGCCTTGATCGTCGAGGTGGCGCCGATCGGGATGCCGAACAGCACGGTGATCTCGATGCCACCGGCGACCAGCATGCGCCCGGTCGACAAGCGCGTCAGCGACGGCACCAGGCGCCGCCCGCCGATCGCGGGACCCGCAGCCCACGTGTTGGTCACCGGGGTGTAGATCTCGACCGTGTTCCGCGACCCGGTGGCCGCGGTCGTGATGTCGGTGAAGTTCGTGGTGCCGCCGACGACCATCACGCGCCCGTCGGGCAGCGTCGCGGCGGCGTGGCCGGCGCGCGGGCCGTTCAGCGGCGCGACCGGCGCGAAGGTGTTGGTCGCCGGATCGTAGATCTCGCACGACGTGGTCACCGCGGCGGTGCCATCGACGCCGCCGGTGAACAGCACGCGCCCGTCGTTCAGCGTGGCGGCGGCGTAGAGGCCGCGCGCCGTCTGCATCGCCGGGCCGGCGACCGACGCGAGGGACCGGAAGCCGACGATCTCACTGGTGCCGCCGCTGGCCAGCACGACGTCGCCGGCGCCGGCGTCGCGCAGGCGGTTCCAGCAGACGGTGGCCGCGGCGCGCGGCGCCAGCAGCGGGTTCGGCAGTGCGGCGCTGGTCGACGGCTGGCCGAGGTGCACGACCAGCGGGTTGCTGAGTTCGTCGAACAACGTCGTCACGCCCGGCAACGTCGCGCACTGCCAGTACAGCACGCCGCCCTGGAACGCCGGATCGTTCGGCAGGCCGATGGCGAACTGCACGCCGCCAGAACCGTTGGTCGTGAGCAGGAACCAGGCGTCGATCAGGTCGAGGCCGACCTCGACCGAACGGGTGTCGAGCGGGTCGATCAGCGCGATCGGCAGCGGCCCGGCGGTGAAGCTGGCCATCACCAGGCACGGCATGTTGGCCGTGGCATTGCGGACCTGCAGGGTCAGCGGCGCGCCGAGCGTGCCGGCCGAGACCTTGTCGAGGTCGAAGTCGCCCTGGGCGGGCAGGGCCGCGGCAGCGGCGAACAGGCACGAGACGAACAGAGGGTGGCGCATGGATTTCCGGGTGCGGGACAGCGGGAGCGAAGGAAGTGCGACCCTTGTCCGGCGCGCCGCCGCAGGGACAGCGGCGCGCGTCCCCGCACTTCCCCGCCTTGCCCATCCCGCGGCCGGCCCTACCATGCTCGCCCCTCGCGGTCCGGTGGCATCCACCGATCGCGACACCGCCCGCCAGATACCGCGCCCCGGCGCCGAGCACTCGTGACCGACCCTGCCCTGATCCGCAACTTCAGCATCATCGCCCACGTCGACCACGGGAAGTCGACGCTGGCGGACCGCCTCGTCGAGCTGACCGGCACGGTCGAGAAGCGCCAGATGAAGGAACAGCTCCTCGACGACATGGAGCTGGAGCGCGAGCGCGGCATCACCATCAAGGCCCGCGCCGTCGCCATGAACTACAAGGCGAAGGACGGCAAGACGTACCAGCTCAACCTGATCGACACGCCCGGGCACGTCGACTTCAACTACGAGGTGCTCAAGTCGCTGCAGGCGTGCGAGGGCGCGCTGCTGCTGGTCGACGCCAGCCAGGGCGTCGAGGCGCAGACGGTCGTCAACGCCCACCTCGCCGAGCAGGCCAAGCTGACGGTGCTGCCGGTGCTCAACAAGATGGACCTGCCGCACGCGCGGCCGGTGCAGGTGGCGACCGAGATCGAGGACGCGATCTGCATCCCCGCCGAGGACGCCATCCCGATCTCGGCCAAGACCGGCCAGAACTGCGAGGACGTGCTCGAGGCCATCGTCGCGAAGATCCCGGCGCCGACGGGCGACCCGAAGGGCAAGCTGCAGGCGATGATCTTCGACGCGGTCTACAACGACTACCGCGGCGTCGTCATCTACGTGCGCGTCTTCCACGGCACGGTCAAGAAGACCGAGATGATCCGCATGATCGGCACCATGACCCACTACGAGGTCATGGAGGTCGGCAAGCTCAAGCCCGACATGCAGGCCGTCGACGAGCTGCACGCCGGCGAGGTCGGCTACGTCGTCGCCAACATCAAGAAGCTGCAGGACGTCGTCATCGGCGACACGGTGACGCACCAGGACGAGAAGCTGCGCTGCGAGCCGCTGCCCGGCTTCCGCCAGCCGAAGCCGATGGTGTTCTGCGGCTTCTACCCGACGGTGCCGAGCGAGTACGAGAACCTGCGCAAGTCGCTGGAGAAGCTGCGGCTCAACGACAGCTCGTTCACCTACGAGCCCGAGACCAGCGACGCGCTCGGCTTCGGCTTCCGCTGCGGCTTCCTCGGCCTGCTGCACATGGAGGTCATCCAGCAGCGCCTCGAGCGCGAGGAGGACATGGACCTCGTGCAGACGGCGCCGACGGTGCGCTACCGCGTCAAGCTGACCTCGGGCGAGGTCAAGGAGATCCGCTCGCCGAGCGAGCTGCCTGACGGCTCGCAGATCGAGGAGTACCAGGAGCCGATCACGCACGTGAACGTCGTCGTGCCCGCCGAGTACATCGGCGCGGTCATGAAGATCTGCACCGACCGCCGCGGCCAGTACGTCAAGACCGACTACTACGGCAAGGAACGCGTGATGATCGGCTTCCGCATCCCGTTCGCGGAGATCATCTTCGACTTCCACGACCACCTGAAGTCGGCGACGCGCGGCTACGGCACGATGGACTACGAGGTCGACGGCTTCGAGGCCAGCAACCTCGTCAAGGTGCGCATCCTGATCGCCGGCGACGAGGTCGACGCGCTGTCGTTCCTCTGCCACAAGGACCAGGCCGAGAGCCGCGGCCGCAAGATCCTCAAGCAGCTGCGCAAGGAGATCCCGCGGCACCAGTTCGAGGTCGCGCTGCAGGCGGCGATCGGCGGCAAGTTCATCGCCCGCGAGAACATCGCGGCGATGCGCAAGGACGTCACCGCCAAGTGCTACGGCGGCGACATCTCCCGCAAGCGCAAGCTGCTGGAGAAGCAGAAGGAAGGCAAGAAGCGCATGCGCATGGTCGGCAGCGTCGAGATCCCGCAGGAGGCGTTCCTGTCGGTCCTGCGCACCAACGACGAGGAGTGACCCGGATGAGCACGGCGACGGCGGCGGACGGCAAGAAGAAGGCGCTGATGGGCCCGGTGCGCGTCAACCTGGAGGCGTTCGGCGTCGCGATCCTGGTCGCGGTGCTGCTGAAGTGGTTCTGCATCGAGGCCTTCCAGATCCCGACGTCGTCGATGCAGCCCACCCTGATGGGCAGCAACGAGGCGGCCGTCTACGACCGCATCCTGGTCGACAAGATCCTGCCGCTGGTGCGCGAGCCGGAGCGCTGGGACGTGACGGTCTTCCGCTACCCGCTGCAGAAGAACCAGAACTACGTCAAGCGCATCGGCGGCATGCCCGGCGACCGCCTGACGATCGCCGGCGGCAACCTGTACCAGGTCGTCGACGGCCAGGACGGCAAGCGCAGCTTCCGCATCGAGCGCAAGCCGGCCGACCTGCAGGAAGCGATGTGGAAGAACGTGCACCCCGGCCGCCAGATCGCCCGCGCCGAGACCAAGGCGCTCGACGGCGCGCTCGGCGCGTCGCCCAATCGCGCCTTCCGCGAGGCCGACGGCGTGGTCACGGCCGAGCTCGACGGCGGCCGCGCGCTGCTGTACTTCCGCGACGACCTCGACGGCGGGCTGATCGACCGCGTCTGGGACGGCTACCCCGAGGCGGTGGCGCGCGCGATCCGCGACAAGTCGCCGATGGACCAGCCGCAGGAGATCGTCGCCGACGCGCGCATCACCGCGACGCTGACGCCGGCGCAGGCGCTGGACGAGGCCGCCTTCGAGATCGACGTGCAGCGGCCGAACTCCGGCCGCGTCACGTTCGCGCTGGTGGTCAAGGCCGGCAAGGGCCAGCTGCTGGCGCGCCGCGACGCGACCGTGCTCGGCAGCTCGCCCGAGTTCGCGTACGAACTGGCGGCCGGCGCGGCGACGACGCTCACCTTCGCCCACGTCGACGACGAACTGGTGGCGTGGCGCGACGGCGCCGAGGCGCAGCGCTTCGACTGCGCGCAGTGGGCGGTGCGCGACGAGTGCGTGCTGCCGTTCCAGGACGGCCGCCTGCAGAAGCCCGCCAACCAGCGCGTCGTGGCGCAGATCGCGCTGCGCGGCAAGGGCGCGGTGCGCATCGCCGACCTGCGCATCGACCGCGACATGCACTGGACGCGCAGCGGCGCGCCGGAGGTCATCGAGGTCCCCGAGGGGCACTACTACATGCTCGGCGACAACACGCTGCAGTCGATCGACTCGCGCGGTTGGACCGCGGTGACCATCGGCGTCGACGCCGAGGACCGCATCGTGCCGCCGGACACGCCCGGCTGCCGCGTCGTGCGCGGCAACAAGCGGCCGATGAACCTCGCCAACGCGCCCGACCGCGACGAGACGCCGATCCCGATCCCGGAGCAGCAGGCCGTGGTGATGATCGACGAGTACGGCGAGATCCTGCGGCTGAAGGGCGTCGCCGGCCCCGGCTGGGCGCAGGTGCGCGACGGCAAGGCGCGCGTGTCGTTCGTGCCGCCGGACCAGCAGGACGGTCGCGGCGAGTGGGAAGCGCCCGAGTCGACCAACAGCAAGGGCATCTCGTTCGTGCCGCGCGCCGACATCCAGGGCCGCGCCGTCATGGTCTTCTACCCGGCGCGCCCGTTCTCGTGGCTGTTCGGCAGCAACTGGCCCGGGCGCTTCGGGTTCGTGCGATGAGCGGCGACGGCGACAAGCCGGCGACGGCGCTGACGCAGGCCGCGGCCGCGCCAGCGCCCGCCGCCGCCACGGACGCCGGCGGCGAGATCCTGCGCACCACCGACCTCGTCAAGGCCTACAAGGGCCGGCGCGTCGTCGACCACGCCAGCATCCACGTCAACCAGGGCGAGATCGTCGGCCTGCTTGGCCCCAACGGCGCTGGCAAGACGACGACGTTCCGCATGGTCGTCGGCATGGTCACGCCCGACGCCGGCCGCGTGCTGCTCGACGGCAAGGACGTCACCGCGCTGCCGATGTACAAGCGCGCGCGCATCGGGCTGGGCTACCTCGCGCAGCAGGAGTCGGTGTTCAAGAAGATGAGCGCGCGCGACAACGTCGCCTGCGTGCTGGAGGCGCGCGGCATGCGGCGCGCGCAGCGCGAGCAGCGCACCGAGGAACTGCTCGCCGACCTGCAGCTGACCCACGTCGCCGACTCGATCGCCGAGACCATGTCCGGCGGCGAGAAACGCCGGCTGGAGATCGCCCGCGCGCTGGCGACCGAGCCGCGCCTGCTGCTGCTCGACGAGCCGTTCGCCGGCGTCGACCCGATCACGGTCGAGGAGATCCAGCAGATCCTCGCCGCGCTGGCGCGCACCGGCATCGCCATCTTGATCACCGAGCACAACGTCATCGCGACGCTGCGCATCACCGACCGCGCCTACATCCTGGCCGAGGGCCGCGTCATCGCCGAAGGCGACGCACAGGCGATCGTCAACAACGAGCAGGTGCGCCGCGTGTACCTCGGCAACTCGTTCGGCGACGGCATCTCGGACGAAGAAGAACGCGGCCTCGACCTCGGGTAGGCGGGGCGCACAACGCAACGCGGCGGCCGGCGACGCCGTCACCCGCCCAGGCGGGCGAGCGCGGCGGTGGCGACCGCGGCGGCGACGCGGCGGTTGGTGAGGGCGGCGAGGTCGCGGGCGCGGGCCCAGGCGGCGCGGGCGGCGACGCGGTCGTTGGCGGCTTCGGCGAGCCAGGCGTCGCGCACGGTGGCGCCGAGGACCTCGCCGAGGCCGAGTTCGCGGCGCTCGGACGCTGCAGGCGCGCGGCCGGCGGCGACGTCGGCGGCGACGCGCTGGGCCGCCTCGGCCCAGGCGGCGTCGTCGTCGAGCAGCAGCGCGGCGACGGCGACGGCCCAGGTCTGCGCCGGCCCCGCGGCGGTCGGCGCGAGCGCGAGCACGCGCGCCAACATGCGCTTGCTCTCCGCGCCGTCGAGGTCGCCGTCGCCGAGCAGGCGGATGGCGCCGGGCAGGTCCGGCGTCGGGTGCGACGACCACCACGCCGTCGCCACGGCGCCGGCGGCGGCGAGCACGGCGAGCGCGACCGCCGGCGTCACGATCGGTTCGCGGGCCGTGGCGGGCGCGTGCGGCGTGCCGGATGCGGTCATCGGCGCAGTGTCAGCGGCGGCCCGCCGCACCGCAACGAGGGCCGCGCGGCACGGCGTCGCGGGGCTTCCCGACCCGGCGCTTTCTGCTAGATTGCTCGCGCGCATTCCGATCGACGCCCGCCCCGAGCGATCACGGTCAGAGGCCAGCACTGGCGGCACGGGCCGTCGGGCGGGTCCACCGTTCGGGTCGGGTCGTCGACGCGGACACACCCCTCATGACCGCCAAGACGACGAAGTCCACGCCGAAGAAGCCCAAGCCCAAGCCCGCCGCCGCGAAGAAGGCGCCGAAGGGCAAGCCCGCCCCTGCCACCCCGACCCGCAACCGCAAGGGCGAGACCTCCGGCGCGGACGCGCCCACCAAGGGCCGGTCGTCGCCGCCGGCGTTCGTGCCGCGCGCGGTCACGATGATCGACGACGACGACGTCCTGATGGCCCACGGCGGCGGCGGCGTCGGCTACGGCCGCTGCGGCGGCCGCATGCTGTCGAGCCGGCTGGAGCAGGACCTGTGCAACCGCCTGGGCATGGCCGGCGTCGTGCACAGCCATAGCCCGCGCCACTACGAGATCCGCTTCGAGGACAACAAGGTCGCCGCCTACGCGCCGCAGATCGTGCTGCGCGGCCGCGGCCGCGAGGGCAAGGGCGTGGTGATCGAGGCCGTCGAGGACGCAGCCGCGCCGATCCTGCGCAAGATCTCGTCATTCCGCGCCCAATACGGCGCGGAGTTCTACGTGATCCTGGTCGGCCCGGACGAAGTGCTCGAGGACGCCCCGCTGTCGGCGTACGACGAGTCGTGCTCGGCGATCAACGTCAACACGCTGATCGCCCGCCTCGCTGAGTGAGGCCGCACCGGTCCCGTTGCGCGCCCGCACGTCGGCAGCCGGCGAACTGGCAGCGGCGGACGGAAGGCCGCGAGCGGAAGGCCGCGAGCGGAAGGCTGCGAGCGGAAGGCTGCGAGCGGAAGGCCGCGAATTGGGGCGCGCCCGCACACTGGCGGGCGGCGAGGGCCGCGGGTATCGTCCCCGCCCCGCTTTTCCAGAGCCACCCCTCACCCGGGCCACGCCGTTGTCGAACGATCTCGTCCAGCTAGCGCGTTCCCTCCAATTCGACGCCCTCGACACCGCTTGGGGGCAGGCCGTCCGCGAACCTGACGGCAAGGAAGCCGCCCGCTACGCGACGGTGATCGACATCCTCTGCGACCGCGACATGGCGAGCCGCGCGCTCGGCATGGCGACGGCGATGATCGGCGCGCTCGCCGGGCGCAACGAGACGCAGGCGGCGATCGAGTTCGGCTTCCGCGTCATGCGCAAGAGCGCGCACAACGACGCGCTCGCCAAGACGATCGCCGGCCTGATCGACACGCGCTGGGGCGACGAGAACTGGCTGCCGGTGCTCAAGACCCGCGCCGGCCTCGACGCCGCCGCCAGCGTCGGCTCGCTGGTCGAGTTCGACCGCCTGCGCCGCTACACCCGCGGCCACGTCGTCTACCACGCCGCCGGCTGGGGCGAGGGCGCGATCGAGGACTTCGACGCGACGACGCAGGACGTCACCGTGCAGTTCGCGACCGGCCGCCGCGAGGCGTTCCCGCTCGACACGCTGCTGTCGCGCTTCAAGGCGCTCGACGAGCAGGACCTGCGCGCGATGAAGCTGCAGCGCATGGACGCGCTGCGCGCCGAAGCCGAGAAGCAGCCGGCGCTGCTGCTGCGCCGCGCCGCCGTGCTCTACCGCGGCACGATCGGCAGCCAGGAGATCAAGAAGGAGCTGTGCCCGTCCGTCGTCAGCGAGAAGGACTGGCCCAACTTCTGGAAGCGCGCCAAGACCGACGCCGCCAAGGACCCGTGGCTCAAGGTCGAAGGTTCGACGACGCGCCCGGTGTTCGTGATGCGCGACAAGCCGGTCAGCCTCGTCGCCGAGGCCGAGATCGCGCTGGGCCACCAGAACGACTTCGGCGGCCGCATCGGCTGCCTGCGCGAGTACCTCGCGCGCACCGAGGAGGCAGAGGTCAAGAACCAGATCCTGGAGCTGGCGACGAAGGTCGTCGAGCAGGCGATCGCCGAGAAGAAGGCGACGCACGCGCACATCCTCGACGGCATCCTCTTCCTGGAGGAGAACGGCCACCGCGCGTCGGTGCCCGCCGCGCAGGAACTCAAGGCGCTGCTGGTCAAGGACGACGGCTCGCTGCGCCCCGCGGCGATCGACCGCCTCGCCACGCAGGCCTCGCGCGAGCACGCCGTCGAACTGCTGCCGCAGGCGCTCGGCGACAAGTGGGCCGACCAGTGCGCCGTGATCCTCACCGAGTGGCCCAACTCGGTGGTCGAGCGCGTCATCGAGAAGCTGGTGCAGCACGGCCACGGCCTGCTGTGCCTGCCGCACTGGGACCGCGTCGCGCCGTACCCCAAGCGTTACCCGCTGCTGACCTACCTGCTCGGCAAGCTGTGGAGCGACGGCGTCTTCGCCGAGGCCGAGAACGCGCCGCGCCCGGTCGCGGTCGGCCGCGTGCTGCTGCACCTCGCGCGCATCCTCAACGAGGACCGCAAGAAGAACCAGATGCACAGCCGCCTGCTCGGGCGCCTCGCCAGCCTGCTGACCGGCAAGCGCGGCATCCTGCCGCGCGCGATGGACGGCATCTCGCGCGACGACCTGTCGCAGTACCTCGGCATCGTCAAGCGCTCGGGCGACGACTTCACCACCGAGATCTCGCTGACGGTCGAGCGCGCGGTCGCCGAGATGTATCCGGACCTGCACGCCAAGCCCGAGCTGCCGTTCTGGGAGAAGGACCACATCTACACGACCCGCGAAGGCCTCCGCCGCATCAAGGACGAGTACCGCGTGCTGGTCGAGGAGAAGATCCCCGCCAACAGCAAGGCGATCGGCGCCGCCGCGTCGCTGGGCGACCTCAGCGAGAACAGCGAGTGGGAGTCGGCGATGGAGGAGCAGCGCAACCTGACGGGCCGCGCCCAGGACATGGACGCGCAGATCCGCAGCGCGCGCCTCATCGAGGAGCAGGACGTGCCGGCCGACCGCGTGGCGCCGGGCACCAAGGTGACCGTGACCGACAACACGTCTGGCCGCACGATCAGCTACCGCGTGCTCGGCCCGTGGGACGTCGTCGACGACCACACGGTCAACTACATGGCCCCGATCGTGCAGGGGCTGCTCGGCCTGCAGGTCGGCGCGGTCGGCGAGATGCCCGCTCCCGAGGGCGCGATCGCGGTGACCGTCACCGCGATCGAGCGCATCGTGTGACCGGGCTGCTGCCGTACCGCCTGGAGGTCGGCGATGGCGAGGCGATCGTCGGCGACGAACTGCCGGGCGCCGGGCCGGGGTACCTCTTCCTGCACGGGCTCGGCTCGGGCCGGGCCGGGCAGAAGAGCGAGACGCTGCTGACGCACGCGCGCGCCCACGGCCGCGCGCTGCTGCGCTACGACCTGCGCGGCCACGGCGGTTCGTGCGGCAAGCTCGGCCGCTCGACGATCAGCGAACTGATCGACGACGCCATCGCCGCGCTCGCGCTGCGCGGACCGACGGTCGTGGTCGGCGCGAGCCTCGGCGGCGTCGTCGCCGCGCACGTCGCCGCGCGCCGGCCCGACCTCGTCGCCGGCCTCGCGCTGGTGGCGCCGGCGTTCGGGCTGATGAGCGGGCTGCGGCAGCGGCTCGACCCGCGCGGGCGCATGTGGACGCGCGAAGGCCACGGCTTCGTCGTCGAGGAGCGCGTGCTCGCCGACGCCGAAGCGCTCGACGAAGCCGGCCTGCCCGGCCGCATCCGCGTGCCGACGCTGGTCGCGCACGGCCTCGCCGACGACGTCATCCCTCACCGCGTCGGCGAACGGTTCTTCGACGCGCTCGCCGCGCCGAAGAAGGACCTGTGGCTGGTGCCCGAAGGCGACCACCGGCTGGCGGCGCAGGCTCCGGCGCTGTGGCCGCGCCTCGACGCGCTGCTCGGCCCGCTCTAGCCTCTGGCCCTGGCTCCAGCGTCGAGCCTCCCGCCTGCGAACGACGCGCGCTGCACCGTGTTCCCCGTCCCCAAGCACCTCGAACGGCTCGCCGACCAGATCGACGGTTGGCTCGACCTGCGCTGCCCCGACAAGGCGCTCGCGCTCGTCGGCCCGCTGCTCGGCGACCCCGCGGCGCGCGCCGCCGGCCTCGAACGCAAGGTCCGCGCGCACGTTCGCCTGGGCGAGTACCCGCAGGCGCTCGCCGACCTCGGCGAACTGCGGCAACTCGCGCCGGCCGAGGCCTGGGTCGACCTGACCGAGGCGTGGTGCCGCAAACGCGCCGGCGACCTGCGCGGCGCCGTGCGCTGCCTCGAACAACTGCTGGCGCGCGACCACAAGGACGCGGTCGCGCACTTCAACCTCGGCTGCTACCTCGCGCTGCTCGGCGAGCACGACCGCGCCATCGACGCGCTCAGCCTCGCCTGCGGCCTCGACGACGGCAACCGCGACTTCCTGCGCGACGACGCCGACCTCGACGGCCTGCGCACCGACCCGCGCTTCCGCGCGCTGCTGCGCGAGGAACGTGCGCCGCGCAAGCCGGCGGCGGGCGGCCTCGGCGACGACGACGACCTCGACGATGACGACTGGGACGACGACCTCGACGGCGAGGACGACGACGACGGGCCGGACGAGCCGCCGCGGCGGCGCGGCGGCGCCAGCCGCAACTGAGACCCGCTGCCGGCGCCGCGCCGGTGGCCTCGGAGCCTGCGTCACGGCAGGCCGCGCCGCCCGGCGCCCACCGCAGCTGCCGTTCGTCCTGCTGCTGCACCTCCGGTTGCCCTGATCTGCTCTCCTCTGCTCTGTGCTCTCTGTGTTCTCTGTGGTTGTTCTGCTTCTGCAGCAGCAGCAGAAAGGAACCACAGCGGACACAGCGGACACAGCGACCAGACCCAAGCGCCCAGCAGCAAGCAGCACCCAGCAGGCGCGGGGCATCTGGTTGCAGTCCTCGTGCCGGAGCGCACCGGTGCGTCCGGCCGCTCGCTGCCGAGCGTCCGCGCAGCCACCGACCCGCCTGCGGTCGGAGGCTCCGCCTCGACCGCGCATCCACGCACCAAATCGGCCCGCGTCCCGTGACGCAGGCTCCCAGGCGCGCCATCTGCGGACGGTTGGTCGCGCCCGCGGCCAGGGGATTTCCCTACCGCCTTCGACCACGGCGGCGCACGCGTCGTCGCGCCCGCACGCCCGCAGCCGCCGATGGCATCGACGCGCCTGCGCGCGCCACGGTCGGCCGCGCCCGCCGGCCGATGCTGCGCCGTGGTCCAAGCCGACGCCTCCGTTGACGCCCGCGCCTGCCGCGACGCGATCCTCCGCAACCTCGCCCACGTCCTGGCGATGCCGCAGGCGACGCTCGCGCCGGTGCTGGCGGCCCTGTTCGCCGGTGGGCACGTGCTGCTCGAAGGCCCGCCCGGCATCGGCAAGACGCTGCTCGCGCGCACGCTCGCACGCTGCATCGACGGCGTGTTCCGCCGCATCCAGTTCACCAACGACCTGATGCCCGCCGACGTCGTCGGCGCCGCGGTGTGGCGACAGGACCTCGGCCGCTTCGTGCTGCAGCGCGGCCCGCTGTTCGCGAACATCGTCGTCGCCGACGAGATCAATCGCACCAGCCCGCGCACGCTGTCGTGCCTGCTGGAAGCGATGGAGTCCGGTTCGGTGTCGATCGAAGGCCGCACGCTGCCGCTCGGTCGGCCGTTCCTCGTGCTGGCGACGCGCAATCCGATCGAGTTCCACGGCACCTACCCGGTGCCCGAGGCGGCGCTCGACCGCTTCCTCGTGCGCGTCGAGATCGGCTACCCGTCGGGCGAGGAAGAACTCGGCCTCTACCTCGGGGTCGAGCCGGAGAGCCGGCTGGCGGAACTGCAGGCGGTCGTCGGCCGGGAGGACCTGCTGCGCCTGCAGGCCGCAGCCGCCGCGGTGCACGTCAGCGAGCCGATCGCCGCCTACGCGCTGCGGGTCGTGCAGGCCACCCGCGCGCACGCCGACGTGCAGCTCGGCGCCAGCCCGCGCGCGGCGATGGCGTGGCTGCGGGCCGCGCGCGCCGCGGCGCTGCTCGACGGCCGTGACCACGTCGAACCCGACGACCTCAAGGCGCTCGCCGTGCCGGCGCTCGCGCACCGCGTGTTCGCGCGCGGCGGCGGCAATGCGACGGCGATCGTCGAGGACGTCCTGCGCAACGTCGACGTCCCGCTGTGACGCAACCGCCGTGCGCATCCGACTGACCCTGCTCGGCTGGAAGGCCATGTCGCTGCTCGCGGCGTTGACGCTGGCGTTCTTCGCCACCGCGTACAGCAACCTGTTCTTCCTGCTGGTGACGACCTGCGCGGCGCTCGGCGCGCTCGGCGCCCTCGCTGCCGCCGCCAACCTGCGCGGCGTCGCGGTGAACGACGTCGAACTGCCGCTCGCCGCCGCCGGCGAGCGGCGCGCCGTCGCGGTGCGGCTGACGGCGGCCAAGCCGCGCCTCGACCTGCGCGTCGCGTTGCTGGCGGCGGATCGCGCGACGCCGGCCATGCCGCTCGGCGTCTGCGCGATGGTGGCCGGCCCGACCACGCTCGCCGGCGAACTGCCGCCGCGCGAGCGCGGCGTCGTCGCGGTGCGCGGCCTGCGGCTGTCGTCGTCGTGGCCGTTCGGGCTGTTCGCGGCCAGCCGCGACGTGCCTGCCGCCGCGGAACTGACGACCTATCCGGCCCCGTCCGGCGAAGCGCGCCGACGGACCGCCGGCGCCGCCGGCGATGCCGCCAACGGCCCCCGCGACGCCGGTGTCAGCGGCCTGCGCCCCTACCGCGCCGGCGACAGCGTGACCGACGTGCACTGGAAGGCGACGGCGCGCCGCGGCGCGCCGGGGGTGACGGAACGCGACGTCGAGCCGCCGCTCGCCGACGCGGCCGTCGTCGACCGCCGGTTGCCGCCGCCTGAGTTCGCCGCCGCGCTGGCCGGAGCAACCGCCGACGTGCTCGCACACGCCCGCCGCGGCCAACCGCTGCAACTGCGCAGCCAGGGCACGCGGCTGGCGATGATCGCGCAGCGCGACGCCGCGGCGCCGCTGCTGCGCTGGCTCGCCGCCGCGACGCCCTTGCCGGCCGACGCCGGATCGCCGACGGAAGGTGCGCCGTGACCTCGCCGCTGTTCCGCCTGCTGCTGGCGCTGACCCTGGTCGACCTCGGCTTCGTCCAGGCGACCGGCGTCGTGCCGACCATCGAACTGGCGCCGCTGTGGGTCCTGACCCTCGCCGCCCCGTGGCTGCGTCGGCTGCAGCGGCACTTCGTCTACCGGCTGGCGTGGAACCTGCTGGTGCTCGGCGTCTTCGCCTCGCTCGCGCACCACGCGGCGACGACCGGCCTGCTGCACATGCTGGAGGACGGGCTGACGCTGGCAGCCCTGTCGCAGGTGCACCTCGTCAACACCGTCGGCGAGCGCCAGCGGCCCGACCTGCTGTTCTTCAACAGCTTCCTGATCGCGTTCGTCACCGGCTTCTTCGCCCCCGACCTGTCGTGGTGCGGGTTGTTCGCGCTGCACGCGTTCCTGGTCGTGCCGGCGCTGCAGTGGAACGCGCTGACCGTCGCCGGCGTCGTCGCCGACGCGGCGCGTGTCCGGGCGCTGTGGCGCACCGCGATGGGCCACACCATGGCGCTCCTGGCGATCACCGCGGTGCTGTTCGTCGCCTGGCCGCGCGACTTCCGCCGCAAGGGCTGGATCGACGACAAGCTGCCGTTCGCCGGACCCGCGGCCGGCGGCGGCGAACGCATCCGCATCGGCGACGAGGACGCCGCGCCGCTGTCGCCGAGCGTCGTCGCGCGCATCCGGCCGGACTCCGGATCGCTCGACGACGTGCCGGCCCACTGGCGCACGATGGTGTTCGCCGCCTTCGACGGCCGCGAGTGGCATCGCCAGGAACTCGTGCTGCCGGGCGACCGCTACCGCGTCGACGCGCCGTGGCGACAGGAAGACGGGGGCGTCTGCGCGCGCAACGGCGCTGGCACGACCGTCGGCTTCGCCGTGAGCTTGCTGGCCGTCGAGCACGGCCGCCTGCCGAGCCCGCTCGGCGCCGTGCGCGTGACGCCTGCGCGCGGTGCCGACGGCAAGCTGAAGCCGCAGGCCGACGGCACGCTGGCGCTCGAGGGCGCCGCCGGCACGCCCGCCGACGGCACGTGGCGCATCGACGTCGCGGCGACCCCGGCGCGGGTCGCCTTGTCGCCGAAGCTGCGCCAGCGGCTGACCAGCGTGCCGCCGCGCGTGCCGGTGGCGGCGCGCGATCTGACCGAGGAACTGCGGCGCACCGGCGCCGTCGAGAGTTCGATCGCCACGCGCGCCGACGAGGCGACGCGCTGGTTGCAGCGTAACCGCCGCTACACGCTGCCCGGCCAGGAGGGATTCGCCCGCAACCTCGGCGACTTCCTGGTCGGCGGCGGCGCCGGGCACTGCGAGTACTTCGCCACGGCCCTGGCGCTGCTGCTGCGTCTGCAGGGCATCCCCTGCCGGCTGGTCGGCGGCTACCTCGCGCGCGAATGGGACCAGGAACGCAAGGAGGTCGTCGTGCGCGGTCGCCACGCCCACGCCTGGGTCGAGGTGCTCGACGAGCGCGGCGTGTGGCTGACCTTCGATCCCACGCCGCCGGCGGGTCTCGGCGACGGCGAGGCCGGCGACGGCCTGCTGGCGCGTTGGCGCGAAGCCCTGGAGTCGGCGTGGGCCTCGGTCACCGGCTTCAACGCCACGACGCGCGACGAGGCGATGGCAGCGCTCGGCCGGCTGGCGAGCGAACACGGCTGGCAAGTCGGGCTCGCCCTCGCCGCCTTCGCCGCCCTCGCCGCGCTGTCGCGGGCAGGCCGCCAACCGGCGACCGTGCGGCAGTTGCGCCGCGCCATGCGCCGCGCCGGGCTGCGCCTCGCGCCGGGCGAGACGCCGCGCGAACTGCTCGCGCGCGCGCTCGCCAGCGGCGTGCCGGCGCCGCGGCACGAGCAGCTGGCCGCGGCGGTCGCGGCGCACGCCGCTGCGCGCTACACGGCCCCGGGGCGCTGAACGCTCACTGCATCCAGCCGGGCTTGCGCTTGCCGAGGAACGCGGCGAAGCCTTCCTTGGCCTCGGGCGTGGCGCGCAGGTCGGCGATCCACTGCGACGTCACCGGGATCGCTTCTTCCAGCGACAGGTGGCCGACGGCGGCGATCAGGCGCTTGGCGCTCGCCACCGCGCACGGCCCGGCGGCCAGCAGCTCGCCGACGACGCGCGCGACCTCGGCGTCGAGCTGCTCGGCGGGCACGGCCTTCTGCACGAGGCCGATGCGCTGCGCCTCCTTGCCGTCGAAGCGCTCGCCGGTCAGGAACAGCGTGCGCGCGCGGCCGGCGCCGATCTTCTGCATGACGAACGGCGAGATCACCGCCGGCACGATGCCGAGCTTGACCTCGGTCAGGCCGAACAGGCAGTCCTCGGTGCAGATCGCGATGTCCGCCGCCGCGGTCAACCCGGTGCCGCCGCCGAGCGCGTGGCCGAACACGCGGGCGACCACCGGCTTCTTGCTGCGCGCGATCGCCAGGAACATGCGCGCCATCTTGTCGGCGCCGACGCGGTTGCGCTCGGGCGGCAGGTCGGCCTGCTCGGTCATCCACGCGAGGTCGGCGCCGGCCGAGAAGCTCTTGCCGTTGCCGGTCAGCACGACGACGCGCGCCGCGTCGTCGGCGTCGGCGGCGGCGAACGCGGCGGTCAACTCGTCGACGACCGCGCCGTTGAAGGCGTTGCGCACGTCGGGTCGGTTGAGGCGGATGTGCAGGACGGCGCCGTCGGCGGCGACTTCGAGGGTCTGGTAGCGGCTCATCGGAGGCCGCCAAGGTGGCGCGGGGCCGCCGCGCTTTCCAGGCCGGCGGGCGGTGGACGCGACCGGACCGCCGTGCGACAACGCTCGTCCCCGTGCCCCCCGCCCTCCGCGTCCTGCTCGCCGGCGCCCTGTTCTCGACCGGCGGCTCGCTGATCAAGCTGCAGACGCTGCCGTCGCTGCAGCGCGCCGGCTCGCGCGCGCTGCTCGCCGCGCTGGTGATCTTCCTGCTGCTGCCGCAGGCGCGGCGACTGCCGACGCGGCGCATCCTGCTGCTGGCGCCGGCGTACTTCGGCGCCACCGCGCTGTTCGTCGTCGCCAACACGATGACGACGGCGGCCAACGCGATCTTCCTGCAGTCGACCGCGCCGCTGTGGGTCGTGCTGCGGGCGCCGCTGCTGCGCGGCGAACGGCCGAGCCGCAGCGACCTCGCCGTGCTGTTCGGCGTCGCCGTCGGCATGGCGCTGTTCTTCGTCGCGCCGGCGGCCGAGGCGGCCACCGCGCCGAACCCGCGCCTGGGCGACTGGATCGCCATCGCCTCGGGCGTCAGCTTCGCGCTGCTGCTGATCGGCATGCGCTGGCTCGCCCGCGGCGGCAGCGGCGAGGAATGCGCGGCGATCGCGTGGAGCAACGTGATCGCCTGCCCGCTGGCGTTCGCCTGCATGCCGCTCGTCGGCCAGACGCCGATCGCCGGCGTGCCGCTCGACTGGGTCGTGGTCGGCGCGCTCGGCACGCTGCAGAGGGGCCTCGCCTACTCGCTGCTGGTCACCGGCATCCCGCACGTGTCCGCGCTGCAGGCGTCGCTCTTGACGATGATCGAGCCGGTGCTGAGCGCGGGGATCGCGTGGCTCGCGCACGACGAGGCGATGCACCCGATGGCGATGCTGGGCGGTGCGTGCATCGTCGCGGCGGTGCTCGCCGGCGCGTGGCTGGCGCGCGGCGGCGCGCCGCGGTCAGGCTGACGGCCGGCGCGTTGGGAACCGAGGGGGAGCGCAGGCAGGGTGGGCGTGCGCGCGGCGGGTGCAGGGTCGCTGTGGTCGCCGTGGTTTGGTTGGTGGCGGGGCAGAAGAACCACAGAGAACACAGAGCGCACAGAGCAGAGGCAGGAACAGAGAACAGCAGCAGCAAGCCGCGGCAGCAACCGAACCCGAAGGCGCCAACCAAGCGCGGCCGAATCGCGCAAGCCGCCGTCGCGTCCGCGGGACGACGCCGCGCGATCGCGGACGATCAGTTCCGGCGTCCGAGCCACCGCGGCACGCGCGCGCAGTAGGCGTCGAACGCCGGTCCAAAGCGGGCGCGCAGGAACGGCTCTTCGCGGCGGACGAAGCGGCGGTCGAGCACGAGCCACAGCAGCGGCGGCACGACGAGGCCGGGCACGGACGGCAGCTTGATCGCGAAGCCGAGCGCGACGGTGACCAGCGCGACGTACATCGGGTTGCGCGTCCAGCGATAGGCGCCGTGCTCGACCAGCACGTTGGCCGGCGTGAACGGCACCACGCCGGTGCCGACGCGGCGGAAGCGCACGATCGACGCAAGGCCGAGGGCGGTGCCGAGCGCCATGATCGGCCATCCCGCGTGCGTCCACGGCGGCTGCAGCCAGCGGCTCGCCGGCAGCCATGCGTAGCCGGTCCACATGGCGAACATGGCCGCAGCGAGCCACATCGGCGGGATGTCCTTGGGGTAGCGACGCGCCTCGGTCATGGCAGCGAGGTACCGCTTCGCCACGCGTGACGCAATGACGTAACCCGGATGCGCCGGCGTCCTGGCCACCCGTCGAGCAGCTCGCAACCGCGACGCTTGGACCCGCTTGCCGTCCGGTCACCAGGGCCGACACTGTGCGCGCCATGCGCTGTCGCGAACTCGTCCACTTCCACGCCGCGACCACGGCCTTCGTCACGGCCTTCATCGCGGCCCTCGTCGCGGCCTTGCCCGCCCAGCAACTCGCGCTCGCGCGCAACGACAACGTCACGTACGGCAACCTCGCCGTCGGCTGGCCGGCGAGCGCGATCGCGTTCCGCTTCACGGCCAGCGAAGCGCAGTACAGCGCCGCGCAGGTGTTCACCGGCAACCAGCCGCCAGCCGCGCACACGCTGGAGATCCGCACGCGCCATCCGGTCACCGGCGCGCCCGACCAGCTCGTCGGCCAGCCCGGCAGCTGGCAGACCCTGCACACGCGCAGTTGGCAGGGCGCCGTGTTCGCGCAGCCGGCGAACGTCGCGGTCGGGCAGGACTACTTCCTCGTGTGGCGCGTGACCGGCATGTTCCACCAGCACTCGGTCAGCAACGCGACGGAGCCGAGCAACGTGCCGGTCGAAGTGCAGATCGGCGACGGCGTCAGCTGGAACAACGTCGCGCAGCTGCCGGGCAAGTTCCGGCTGTTCCGCGCCTACGCCGCGGGCACGACGACGACCTACGGCATGGGCAAGGCCGGCCAGTACGGCGCGCCGACCATCGCACTGTCGGGCTGGCCGGCGCTCGGCAGCCCGATCGACGTGCTGCTCAACGGCGCCGCGCGCCTGACGCCGGCGGTGCTGGTCATCGGCACGCCGATCCCAACCGGCGTGCCGCTCGGCTGGGTGACCGCGTGGACGACGCCCGACGTGCTGCTGACGGTGACGACCCGGGCGCAGAGCAACCCAACGTCGGGCGGCTGGTGCCAGACGTTCTTCGTGCCCAACACGCCGGCCGCGATCGGCTTCCCGCTGTCGTTCCAGTACGGCGTCTTCGACCCGCTGGCGGCCGACGGCTTCAGCCACACCGGCGGCGCCACCGCGGTCGTCAATTGACCGCGAAGCCGGCGGCGTCGAGTTGCAGTTCGAAGAACCGCAGCACGCGCGGCTCGGCCCAGCGGCGCGGCCGCAGCGGCGTGCCGCCGTCGACGAAGGCGACGTGGCCGCCGCGCGCGGGGAAGCACGGGTGCAACCACGGCGAGGCCGCGGCGGTGGCGCGCGGCAGCACGGACGGGTGCAGCAGCGGATCGTCCTGCGCGGCGAGCAGCAGCGCCGGCCGCCGGATCGCCGGCAGGAACTGGCCGCAGCCCTGCGTCTGGTAGTAGTGGTCGACGCCGAGGAAGCCGTGCACCGGCGCGGTGACGAGGTCGTCGTAGGCGCGGAACGTGCGGCAGGCGCGCACCCGCGCGACGTCGCACCAACCAGGGAACTGCCGCGCCTTGGCGACCGCCTTCGGGATCAGGCTGCGCAGGAACCAGCGCGCGATCGCGCCGCCGTAGCGCGTGTCGCACTGCTGCGCGCAGATCGCCAGCTCGAACGGCGCCGACACCGCCGCCGCCGCGACCAGCCGGTCGGGCGCCGCCGCGCCGACCTCGCCGAGCCACTTCAGCACGACGTTGCCGCCGAGCGAGTAGCCGACGAGCAGCAGCGGCGCCTGCGGGAACCGCGCCAGCAGCTGCCGCACGACGAACGCGAGGTCGGTGGTCTCGCCGCTGTGGTACGTGCGCCGGCGCCGGTTGAGCGGACCGCCGCACGAGCGGTACTCCATCACGCACGGCCGCCTGCCGCGCCGGGCCGCCAACGCCGCGAACTCGCGCGCGTACGGCGAGCGGCGGTCGCCTTCGAGGCCGTGCAGCAGCAGCGCCACCGGCGCGTCGGCGCGCAGTCCCTCGGGCGCGGCGAAGTGCACGCGCAGGTCGTCGTCGTCCGGCGTCTGCCACGTCTCGCTCGCGTAGCCGGGCAGCGGCGCGGACGGCCGGATCGCGGCGACCGTCTGCAGCGCGCCGCTGCGCGCCCACCACGCCGGCCGGAACGGCGCGCGCGCCAGCTCGGCGAGCACGCGCTCCTTGGGCAGCACGGCGGCGGGGCGGACCATCGGCGTGCCGTTGTAGCCGCAGCGGGCGCGGCCCGCATCGCTGCGGACGCCGGTCGTTGGGTCGGCGCGCATCCGCGCCACGGACAGCATGGCCGCGCACAGCGCGCAGCGGGTGGCGCGGACTCCTGGAGTCCTGCATCGGAGCGCACACGCTGCTGCGCGAACTGCCCGGGCGCGCGGACGGCGTCCCCTTGCGAGACGGCGGCGCCGGCCGCGTCACGACCTTGCCATCGATCCGCAGCGGCGGCAACTGCCGTTGCGAACGGCGGCACGGGGGCGGCCCTCCAGCGCCGGGTGCAGTCCGTCGATGACCCGGCGATGGCATCCAATCGCCGCCGCGCGGTTCTCACCGTCGTACTCGTCGCCACGGTCGCGCTGTTCGCCGGCGAAGCGTGGGTGCAGCACCGCACCGACGCCGCGTGGCAGCGCGTCGCAGCCGAACGCGACGGCCTCGCCGTGCAGTTGGCCGCGCGGCCGACGCAGCGCGCGCCGTTGCTCGGCGCGCCGACGCCTGGGCTGGCGTTCGACCACTACGCCGTCGCCACGGCGGCCGCAGCGCCGCTGGACCGCGACCGCAACGCCGAGTTCCGCAAGCTGCTGACCGCCGACGACGCGGCGGTCGCCGCGGCGCCGCTGCGCGCGGCGTGGGAGCCGGTGGTCGCCGGGCGGCGCGCCCGCGCGCCCGCCCGCGCCCCCCGGGCGCCCCCCCCAGGCCCCCATACCCAAAGCGGCGGCCGCAAACCCG
>JBKDXM010000148.1:0-9026 GCA_046306335.1 Planctomycetota bacterium | reverse complement strand
GCCAGCCGATCGAGTGCGCGGTGCTTCCTCGCCTCGCCCTTGCTCTTCTTCAGTTCCGCGGTGTGCAGCGGATCCTCGATCACGAGACCGCGATCGAAACTACGCGCGTGCTCCGCCTCGAACGACTGCGTACCACTCGTTCGAGGATGGGTCGAACCACTGCTCGCACCCAAGATTGAAGCCACCGTATGGCATGCTCGCTCCAATCAAGTGCGGCGGCATCGTCGTGCCGCCTCCGGCTTCATAGAACTGACACCCGGTCACTTGGGCCGGGTCCGCCGGATTGTTCGCGCTCGCCCACAGGAGGCCTGACGGTGGGTACAGCATGATATCGATGCCGTACGCTTGATTTCCGGGTGCCTGGATCTCCTGCAGAATCTGCGCGTCGAAGGCGATGCCTCCATTGCCCCGAAGGATCGGGTCGGAACCGTTCCAGGTAATGCCGCCCAGAATCGACCAGCTCGGCAAGCCCGACGTCGCCACGCCTAGGAACGTTCCGGTGTTGACATCGTAGACGTGCGCGTCCCTGCCGATGGACGCCCAAAGCCGGGAGCGTTGCGCGTCGAAAGCAAAGTCGCTCACCGCCGCGCTCGACTGCATCGGCACGAACGCAGTAACGAGCAGTGAAGACAGCGAGATACGGACCAGCAAGCGCTGGCTGCCGACGATGCTGCTAGTCCAGTAGTTGCCTTGGTTGTCGCGGCACGCGCCAGCGAAGTTGTTCGCAGTAGCAAATCCAGGAGTCGCGGTGACGATCGTGCTTACTGGCACGACGGATCCAACAAGCTAGCCCGCTTGGGCAAGGGCAGCAGAGGATGCGAGAAGCGCTTGCGCGCACGTCCAGAGAAGTCGCTGCGACATGGGTTCGTGGTTCTCCTACCGATTCGGCGCCACGAGCGCGCCGCTAGCAAGAATGCCACTCGTGGCGGGGCATGAATGGAACCTTGCCGGAAAGAGTTATCCTACGGTCCTCAGGATCCCTCAAAGCAACCAACCCCTTCGCGCTTCGCGGCCTCCCGCAGCGCGTTGTCGAAGCTGGCCAAGGGGACCGCCTCCCGCAGCGCGAGCTCCAAGTAGCAGGCATCGTAGACCGAAAGTTGGTGGCGCCGCGCGAGCGGCAACACCCGGTCGAAGGTCTCACGGGCGGCCGCCAAATCCACCTCGACAAGTAGTTCGCCGACCTGCTTCACGAGCTTCCTGAGAAGCGCTTCGTCGAGTCGCTTCTGGCGCTCCTTCACGACCAGCACATTCGCAACCTCGGCTTGCCAGATGGCGGGCACGAGCACTGTGGCGTCCTTCATGGCCTGCAGAACGGCCGATGCGGCTTTGAAGGTCACTTCCTCGCCTAGGACGGCGGCCAGCACGACGGATGCATCGAGAACGAAGCGCGTGGTCACTGGCGGCCTTCCTGCATGGCTGCCTTGATCTGGTCCAGCGTCAGCCCAGGACCACCGCGGAGAACTTCGTCTCGCAGAGCCAGCAAGCCATCGATCGCCTTGGCGGCCTTCTTGCGATCCTGCTCAGCGTCGTAAGGCGCGAGCTTCGCGATGGGCTCGCCGTGGCGGGTGATGATGACAACTTCGCCAGCCTCAACGCGGTCGAGGAGCTCGCTGAGCTTCGTCTTGGCGTCAAACGCCCCGACGGTAGTGGTGGTCTTCATGGGTTCGAACATCTTCGGCCTCCTTCGGCTGCATTTCAACTAGTTCGACTAGTGTAACGCAAGTCGCGAGTGGACGTCAACTTACGTCCTCCACCGCCCTCGTGTAGTCGATGATAAAGGAGGTTATCATCGACGAATAGACCAGGTAGGGGAGCCCAACCTATGACCACACCAAGACTTCCAGTTCAGCCCACAACAACCCTTCCGCAGGTCCGCATCGAGCTGGCTGACCAGCTACCCGCAGTCGTCGAGGCGGCCGGCGGAAGCGCTCGCTTCGCCTACGAGGAGTTCCTGGCCGGGATCGACTCCCCACACACGGCCAGGGCCTACAAGCACGCCCTGAACCGGTTCCTGGGCCACGTGGACAGCCTTGGGCTCGAGCTGCACCAGGTCACCCCGAAGGTCGTCTCTGCCTACCTGAAGAGCTTGCAGGCCGAGGTTCGCGGCAAGCGCGGCGAACCGGCCAGGTTCCAGGAGGCCTCGAAGCCCATGAAGAAGCTGCATCTGGCTGCCCTCAGGCGCTTCTTCGACAAGGCCGTCGAGCGCCACGCGATCATGCTGAACCCGGCCCTGTCCGTTCGGGGGCCGAAGCTCTCGGTCCGTGAGGGCAAGACCAAGGGCCTCGGCGTGAAGCAAGCCAGGCAGCTGCTCGCGAGCATCGACGTCGCGACCCCGGTCGGGCTTCGGGACAGGGCCGTCATCGCGACGCTCATCTACACGGCGGCTCGTCGCGGCGCCGTCGCCAAGCTGAGGCGCCAGGACTTCCACACTGACGGCCGCCAGCACTACTTCCAGCTCGACGAGAAGGGCGGCAAGCAGCGCACCATTTCGTGCCGAGAGGACCTCGAGCGGTTCATGGATGCCTACATAGCTTCCGTCGGGCCCATGGAGGGCAGCGCCCCTCTCTTCCGGACGATGCTGGGCCGGACGAACACGTTCACTGGGAAGGCCATGACTGGCGACGATGTCCTCGCGATGTTCAAGCGACGGCTCAAGCACGCGGGGCTGCCGGAGGGGTTCTCCTGCCACTCTTGCAGGAAGGCCACGGCCACGAACCTACTTGAACAGGGCGTAGAGCTAGCCGACGTTCAGAACTTTCTCGGACATGCTGACCCGAGAACTACCAAGCTCTACGACCAGCGACAACTTTCCGTCACACGGAACATCGTAGAGCGCATTGGAATCTAGTGCCGTGAACCGGAAGTCGGCTTGAGTTTCTCGATCCGTCGACGTAGGCGTTGGTAGCACGCCGCGTCTCCTCGTGGTCTTGGTAGTCCGAGTTGTTCAGTTGCTCAGCGCAAAGTAGCTGAGGGCGGCGAAGATCCAGGCGTCCAGCGGCATTCCTACGCATCAGCGCGTCTGGATCCCGAGCTGACTCTCGAGGCTCGCCGCGAGCCGACGACCGGAGGCGAATCGGTCGATTCGCCGAGGATCGGCGGCGAGCTCCCGGACGCGAAGACGCGTACCGGGCGGCGTGGCCTGCCGTGACGCAGACTCCTAGGCGGGCGGGCGTTGCGCCCACTCCTCCAGGCTGTAGCGGACGTTCTGCGGCACCGGCACGCGCGCACGGTCGGCGAGCACCTGCACGATCTGCGCGCCGGTCATGCCGTCGGCGAGCCCCGCGCGCACCGAAGCCTCGTCGATCCGGAACTGGTGCACGTGGTCGCTCTTCGTCCGCCGCGCGAAGCGGTCGAACAGGTGCAGCACGTCGTGCACGTCGTCGCCCGGGAACACGATGACCTCGAAGTCCGGCTGCACGATCACCGAACTGCGCGTGCCGCCGACCTTGGCGGCGGGATCGGCGTCGAGCAGTTCGGCGCCCAGCCGCGACAGCCGCAGCGCGGTGACGCGCCCCTGGTGCACGCCGAGGTCGACGACGCCCAGCGGGAACAACCGCCGCTTGACCCAGACGAGCAGGTTCCACGCCAGCTGTTGCAGCGACTCGCTCGGCGTGTAGGAGCCGCCGAGGAAGCGCGCGGCGAAGTACTCCTCCGTCGGGGCGGCCTCGAGCTGCGCCAGGTAGGCGTTGCGCGCCAGGAACGGCAACAGGGAGCAGTCCTGCCACACCATCGGCTCGGCGCGCCGCAGCAGCCGCAGGAAGACCCGGCGCAGGCGCGTGTGATGGTACGGCTCTCCATGCAGCGTGCGGTCCTCGACGAAGTGCGCCACCAGCGACTTGGTCTGCTCGGCGAGCGGCGCCCGGTCGAAGTCCTGGCCCGCCGGCGTCGGCCGCAGGGCGCGTTCGCCGCGTCGGTCGACCAGCCGACGCTGCAGGCAGAAGCGGAAGATCGCCTCCAAGGCCGCGTCCTGGCCGAGGAACCCGCCCGGCACCGGCAGCAGGGTGGCGGAAATGCGCTTGGCGGAGGCCTTGAACAGGTCGCCGTCGGCGGTGAACAAGACCTTCGTCTGCTGCAACTCCTTGAGGAAGCGGCCGACGTTGGTGGCGAAGTCGCCCCGGCACGACAGTTCCTCGCTGACCGGCGGAATCGCCGACTCGCCGCGGCGCTTGAGCGCGAACAGCGCCACCTCGTGGAACACGACGACCGCCTGCGGCAGCGGTTGGATGCCGATGCGCGCGAGGTCGAGGTCGGTGACCGTGCCGAGCATCGCCTCGCCGAGGCACTTGCCCACCAGCGCGAGGTCGGGCGGATCGGACAAGTCGACCTCGCGCAGCGTCTCGTCCCAGGCGGCGAGCCCGCCGTGCTTGAACAGCACGTCGTCGACGATCGTCGCCACCGCCGGCGGCAGCTTCTGCAGCCGCTGCGCGATCGAAGCATCCAGCGCGTACAGCTTGTAGATCTTGCGCGCGTGGTCGCTGGCCTTGGCGTCCTCCTTGCCGTCGGTCTTGCCGTTGGCCGCGCGCTCGCGGAAGTAGCGGGCGTCGAGGAAGCCCTGCAGCGTCAGCGCGTCCTGCAGCAACCGCTGCCGCCGCTGCCGCAGCCGATGCACGCATTCGACCAGTTCGCTCGGCACCGCCCAGCTCGGCGAGTCGAACGTCGACCAGCGCTTGTCCTTGACGTGCCAGACGAACGCCTCGCGATGCAGCGTCGCCAGCGCCGCCTCCAGCTCGAAGCGGCTCTTGAACTGCTTGCCGCAACCGGTGACGAGCGCCTGCACCGAGCGGACCGCGGCCCCCGGGGCGAAGAACGGCTCGAGCAGATCCTGCAGCTTCTTCGGCAGGGCGGCCAGCCGGGCTTGCACGCGCGGCTCGTCCTCCATCGCGGCCACCGCCGCCGCGAGCGTCGGCTTGGCGTCCCCGGCCGGGGCCCCGCACCAACGGAACAGGCACTCGCGCAGCGCTGCCTCACCGGCGCCCTGCAGCAGGTTGCGCAGGCTCAGACGCGTCATGCGCGGCGCTCCTCGCAGCCGTCGGCGGCGTCGTCCTGCGCGTCGGCGGCCTGCATCTCGGCGGCATGGACGATCTCGTAGGCGTAGCCCTGCTCGGTCAGGAACAGCTGCCGCTTGCGGGCGAACTCCTGTTCGCGCGTGTCGGCGCTGACCAGCGTGTAGAAGCTCGCCGGCCGGCCGTCGGCCTTGGGCCGCAGGATGCGACCCAGCCGCTGCGCCTCTTCCTGGCGGCTGCCGAACGTGCCGCTGACCTCGATGGCGACGTTGGCGTCAGGCAGGTCGACGGCGAAGTTGCCGATCTTGCTGACGACGAGTCGCGGCACCTCGCCGGCGCGGAACGCGGCGTACAGCCGGTCGCGCTCGGCCTGCGGCGTCTGCCCCGTCATCAGCGGCAGACCGTGGCGCTGCGCCAGTTGCTGCAGTTGCTCGAGGTACTGACCGATCACCAGCACGCGGTCGCCGGCGTGGCGGCGCAGCAGCGCCCCGACGACGGCGAGCTTGTCCGGGTTGTCGGCGGCGACGCGGATCTGCGTGCGCGCGCCCGCCGCCGCGTACGTCTCGGCCTGCGCCGGCGGCAGCGGCACGCGGACCTCGAAGCACCGCGCCACCGCCAGGAAGCCCTGGCGTTCCAGCAGCTTCCACGGCACCTCGTAGCGCTTGGGGCCGATCAGCGAGAACACCTCGTCGGCGCGGCCGTCCTCGCGCACCAGCGTCGCCGTCAGGCCGAGGCGCCGGCGCGCCTGGATGCCGGCGGTGGCGCGGAACACCGGAGCGGGCAGCAGGTGCACTTCGTCGTAGACGACGAGGCCGAAGCCGCCGCGATCGAAGAGGTCCATGTGCGTGAAGCCGTCGAGCTTGCCCTTGCGATGCGTCAGGATCTGGTAGGTCGCGACCGTCACGGGCCGCACGTGCTTCTGCTCGCCGGTGTACTCGCCGATTTCGTCGGGTCCGAGCGTGGTGCGCGCCAGGATCTCGCGGATCCACTGCCGGACCGCGACCGTGTTGGTGGTCAGCACCAGCGTGTTCGTCTGCAGCAGCTGCATCGCGGCGATGCCGACCACGGTCTTGCCGGCGCCGCACGGCAGCACGACGACGCCGCAGCCGCCGCGGTCGCTGCCGCCGGCGTGGAACGCGCCAGCGGCCGCCGCCTGGTAGTCGCGCAGCCGGAACCCCGGAGCGCCCACGTCCGCCTGCCGCAGGCCGAACGCGAGCCGATCGCCGTCGCGGTAGCCGGCGCGGTCGTCGACCGGGTAGCCGAGCCGCACGAGCGTCTGCTTGACGAGGCCGCGGTTGGCCGCCGCCACCGCGACCGACGCGCCGTCGTCCGACTCGACGAGCGCGGCGAACGTCGGCTGCGCCAGCAGCACGGCGAGCGTCGCCGCATCGTCGCACTGCAGCACGAGCCGGCCGCCGCGGCCAGGCACGAGCCGCAGCAGGCCGTAGCGCCGGAACCACTCGCGGATCTGCGCCAGCACCGGCGGCGCTACCGGGAACCGCGACGCGCGCACGAGCCAATCGCAGACCTCGTCGGCGCGTTCGCCGAGCGCGGCGGCGTTCCAGCAGCTGACCGGCGTGATCTTGTAGAAGTGCACGTACTCGGGCGACTTCTCCAGCTCCGCGAAGCGGGCCAACCGGTCGCGCGCCGCCTCGTACTCCGGATGCGTCGTCTCCAGCAGCACCGTGCGGTCGGCCTGGACGATCAGCGGCGGTTCGGTCATGCCTCGCCTTCCCCCTTGCGGCGCGCCTTCGCGCGCACCGGCTTCTTCGGCGCGCTGGCGGCGCGGACGACCGGCGCCGCCCGCGCCGCCAGGCGTTCGGCCAGGAACCTGCCGGTGTGGCTCGCCGCGCTCGCCGCGATCCGCTCCGGCGGACCGGCGGCGACGATGCGGCCGCCGGCGGCGCCGGCCTCCGGTCCCAGCTCGATGACGTGGTCGGCGGCGGCGATGACGTCGAGCTGGTGTTCGATCACCACCACCGAGTCGCCGCGTTCGACCAATCGCTCCAGCACGGCCAGCAGCTTGCGCACGTCGTCGGCGTGCAGGCCGGTGGTCGGCTCGTCGAGCACGTACACCGTGTGCTCGCGCGGCCGCCGCGCCAGCTCGGCGACCAGCTTGATGCGCTGCGCTTCGCCGCCCGAGAACGTGTTCGCCGGCTGGCCGAGGCGCAGGTAGCCGAGGCCCACGTCGGCGAGCAACTGCAGCGGCCGGCTGATCTGACGGTGGTTGCCGAAGAACGCCAGGGCCTCGTCGACGTCCATCGCCAGCACCTGGGCGATGTCCTTGCCGCGGTACTGCACCGCCAGCGTCTCGCTGTTGTAGCGGCGGCCGCGGCAGACCTCGCACGTCACCCACACGTCGGCGAGGAAGTGCATCTCGACCTGCAGCTGGCCCTTGCCTTCGCAGTTGGCGCAGCGGCCGTCGCTGACGTGGAAGGAGAACCGGCCCGGGCCGAAGCCCTTCTGCTTGGCCAGCGGGGTCAGCGCGAACAGCTCGCGGACGGCGGTGAAGGCCCCGACGTAGGTCGCAGGATTGCTCGCCGGCGAACTGCCGATCGCGCCCTGGTCGACGACGACGAGGGCGTGCGGCCGCGGCGGCCCGGCCAACCACGCGAGCTTCGCGCTGCCGTCGCGCAGTGCCGGCACGAGCGCGTCCATCACCAGCGACGACTTGCCCGAGCCGGACACGCCGGTGACCGCGGTGAAGACGCCGAGCGGCACGTCGACGTCGACGTGCTGCAGGTTGTGCACCGCCACGCCGCGCAGGCGGACGTGGCCGGCCGGCTGCCGCCGCTCGGCGCGGACCGGCATGGCGAGTTCGCCACGCAGCCAGCGGCCGGTGGCGCTGTCGGCCTGCGCGATCGCCGCGGGCGGGCCGCTGGCGACGACGCGACCGCCGCGCACGCCAGCGCCCGGCCCCATGTCGACGACATGGTCGGCGGCGCGGACCATGACCTCGTCGTGCTCGACGGCGAGCACCGTGTTGCCGAGGTCGCGCAGGCCGATCAGCGTGCGCAGCAGGCGCTCGGTGTCGCGCGGGTGCAGTCCGACCGTCGGCTCGTCGAGCACGTACAGCACGCCGACGAGCCGGTTGCCGAGCTGGGTGGCGAGGCGGATGCGCTGCGCTTCGCCGCCGCTCAACGTCGCCGCCGAGCGGTCGAGCGTCAGGTAGCCGAGGCCGGTGTCGCGCAGGAAGGTCAGCCGGTTGCGGAGCTCCTTGAGCACGTCTTGCGCGATGCGTTGCTCGGTCGCCGACAAGCGCAGCGCGGCGAGGCGCGCCGCCGCGGCGTCGACCGTGTCGGCGAGCAGTTCCGGCAGGCGCACGCCGCCGACGCGCACGGCGCGCGGCCCCGGCAGCAGGCGCTCGCCCGCGCACTCGGGACAGGCCTGCCGCTCCATCACCGCGGCGAAGCGCGTGTCGCCGGCGGCGTCGCCGTCCTTGCCGAGGTACCACTCCTCCACCTGACGGGCGAGGCCCTTCCACGCCACCTGCATGCGCCATTCGCGCTGGCTGCCGGCATCGCGTTTGTGGAACACGACCTCGAAACGATCGGCGCCGGCCCCGCGCAGCAGCAGTTGGCGGACCGCCGGCGGCAGCTCGCGCCACGGCCGCTCCAGGTCGAAGCCGTTGCGTTCGGCCAGCGCCTGCGCGACCTCGGCGAAGTAGCCGTCGCGGCTGGTGAGGAACGTGAACGCCGCGCCCGGGTGCTGGATGGCGCCACGGAACGCCGGCCGCTCCGGGTGATTGACCAGCAGGTCCTCGGCGCACCGGACGACCTGACCGAGACCGAGGCACGACGGGCACGCGCCGCTGTGGTGGTTGAACGAGAACCAACGGGGCTGGATCTCCGCGGGCGCCTCGTAGCCGCACAGATGGCAGCCGGCGCTGGCGCGGAACCAATGCCGCGCGCCGGCGTCGGCGCCGTCGACGAGCTGCACGACCGCCGCGGCCGCCCCGCCGTGCGCGGCGGCGGCGGCCAGCGCCGGTGCGATCCCGGCGGCGCGCCGCGCGCGGGCGCGCAA
>JBKDXM010000147.1:0-18117 GCA_046306335.1 Planctomycetota bacterium | reverse complement strand
GGGTGAAATCCAACGCCGTGGCCTCCGCTGCGGCGCGGAAGAGGCCGCAGCAGTGCCATAGGGGCACGCAGCAGCGGTTTGGTTGCACGGCGGCGCGAAAAACTTCGCGCAACAACAATCGAGCGATCAGGTCAGGGACCTGCCCCGGAATGCCGATGAGCCCATCGCATGGGCCGTTCCTCCCCAGTCGCCGCCATGTTCGCGCTCGCCGCGCTCGCCGCGCTCGCCGCAGCGCAGGCGCCCGGGTCCCCGCTGCCGGCCCGTGCTTCGGCCCCGCGGCCGGCGCCGGCCGCGGCGCGGCGACAGCCGCCGCTGCCGCCGTCTGCGGAAGTCGTCGTGGCACGCGGCCTCGACGCGCCAGCGTTCGCGGATCTGGGCCTCGGCGACGGTGGCATCGCGGCTGTCGACGGCCGCACGCACTTCACGCCCGCTGACGACGTCTGCACGCCCGGCGGCGTGCGCGTCGTCTGTCGCACCGCCGGCGTGAAGCTCGTGTTTCCCTCCGGTCGCGAACTGCTCGTCGCGCCCGACGGGTTCCTGCACCTGCGCGACGGCGCGGTCGGCGGGCCGTTCCGCGGTGGGGTCGAACTCTGGCTCGCCGACGGCACGACCGTGCGCGTGACGCTGGCGCAGTCGTCGGCGGTGCGTTTGCGCGAAGTCACGGTCGGCGATGCGACGCGGCGTCTGCATGCATGGCACCGCGGGGAACCCTGCGTCGCCGCCGCCAGCCCGTCCGGCTGGGCGGGGCCGCGTCTGTGCTGTGCCGGAGACGGCGGCGATGTCTATCGCGCGATCGCGCTCGGCCCGCTGCTCGTCCTCGATCGCGTGCTCGTCGCGGTCGACCGCGACGAGCACGCGCCGCGCGAGCGGCTCGTCGTGCTCGCCGAGCCGCTGGTCGACTCGTTGCGCACGATGCAGCGCCAGCATCGCGAACCCGACGCCGCGGTGCGCGGGGCGATGGCGGCGATCGCCGTCCTGGCTGCGCACGCGGCGGACATCCTGCCGGCTGGCGCAGCGCTGCCGCGGGTCGAGAGCGACCGGCTGCGCTGGCAGCTCGGGGCCGGCTTCGAAGTGGAGTATGCGATCGACGGGCCGTTGGCGCCGCGGCTGGAGCTCTACGCGCCGACCGCCACGCAGCCGATGGTCGAGTGGACGCTGCACGCCGACGGCGCGGCGTTCCTGGCCAATCCGCGCGAAGACCGCGCCACCAAGCGGTGGCACGGCAACGGCACGCGCCTGCCGCCGACGGCCGCCGCGCTGCAGGCGCGCGGCGAACTGCACGAGCGCGCGCTCGCCACCGCCGTCATCGGTCGGCTGCGCCGCTGACCGGCACCGCCGGGATCACTTCGCCGGCTTGCGGTTGACCTTGTCGGCGGCTTCGACGGCTTCGACCGCGCGCGGGTCGCGGTGCGCGCGCAGGCCGTCGAGCACCGCCGGCTCGGCCCGGTCCATGCGCATCAGCGCGTCGAGCGCGGTGGCCGTGTTGGTGGCACCGAGCGCGACGAGCAGCGACGCGCGGCGCTCCTTCTGGCCGACCTGCTGCAGCCGCGCGAGCAGACGGCCGGCCGCGTCCTCGCCGTGCAGCGCCTTGCCGATGCGGCCGACGGCACGCGCGTACTCGGCGTCCGCCGTCTCGGACAGCCCGACGAGCAGCGCGTCGTACAGGCCGTCGAGGCGCTGCTCGGCGCACAGTTCGGCGAGCGCCGTCTTGTACGGCAGGTCCTCCGTCTCGCCGACGGCGCGGCCGACGAAGGCGCTCCATTGCACGCTGTCGAGCCTGGCGCGCAGGGTCGGCATCTCGGCGAGGTGCCGCGTCGCCTCGAGGCGGACGATCGGATCGGGTCCGAGCGCTGCCGCCGCCGCGCCGCGTGCGGTGTCGACCGGCGGCGCGCCGGCGTCCGCGGCGGCGAGCAGGCGCGCGAAGCCGACGATGGCGTCCTTGTCGAGTTCGGCCCCGACGAGCGGGTTGCTGCCGGCGAAGCCGACCATCTTGAAGTAGGGGCCGTTCGCGGCCGGCAAGCCCAGTTGCGCGGCGTTGCGGCTCGCGTCCTGCAGGCAGTAGAGGCGCGACTGCCGCGGCGTCGGCCGCTGGTGCAGCGCGAGCTTCGGCCAGTCGAGCACGACGACGCTGGTGACGCCGCCGCCGCCTCGCACGTCGAGCAGCACCTGCACGTTGTGCAGGGTCACGTCGTCGTCGTGGGCGGTCTTGCCGACCTGGCGGCCGACCACGACGGCGTCGGCGGCGACGAGGCCGCGTCGCAGGTCCTGGGCGGAGACGCTCGCGCCCAGCGCGAACACGACGAAGCAGCAGATGGGAAGGTGTCGCATGTCAGTTGCCGTAGGTGACCTGCTCGCGCAGGTAGGCCAGATTGAGCCGGTTGAAGGCGGTGCCCGAGCCGATCGCGGTGTCGTAGGACAGCGACGGGCTCATGATGTTGGTCGAGCCGGCGGGGAACAACGACGTGTTGCGGATGTGTCCTTCGGTCGAGCCGGGGAAGTTGGCGGCGTCGCCGCCGTACAGCCCGACCGGCATCGCGCCGTCCTGCACGAGGCCCATCGAGTGGCCGCACTCGTGCGCGACGACGGTGGCGCAGAAGCGCGCGAAGTCGCGGATGGCGACGTCGATCGTCGTGCGGCGCACGTCGTTGGTCGAGCCGGCGAGGCGGCCGCCGTCGCCGGCTGCCGCGCCGATCGCCGTGCCGCCGAGCACGGCGACGAACGGGTCGTACGTCTGCCGGAACGACGACACGAACGGCTGGCCTAGCCCGAAGTCGACGATCGTGTGCAGGAAGACGCCGAGCCGCGCGCTGCTGAAGTTGACCAGCGTGTCGTCGTTCTGCGTCCGGTTGTTCGGATCGAAGATGGCGCGGCCGAGCACGCCGGCGGCGTCGGCGGAACCGGCGATCGCCATGCGCGAGTGGCCGAAGGCGTTGTAGTCGAGGTTCGCGGCGCCGCCGAACGACTCGGCGGGCGCGGTCAGCGTGAACGCCACCTTGGCGCCGTCGTAGAACGTCGCCAGCCGCGCGAGCAGTTCCTGCTCGAAGCGCTGCGTCACGACCTGGTTGCTGTCGAGGCCGCCGACGACGTTGGGCAACGGCGATGCGCTCAGCAGGCCGAGCGCCAGCAGGACGTCGGCGAAGTCGCCGCGGCCGTTGGCGCCGTCCACCACCTGCACGTCGGCGGCGCCGCCGGCGGCGACGACGCTGAACGACTCGATGTCGCGGCTGAAGTCGAGGAACCAGCGCTGCGTCGGATTGACGCGCGTCTCGAACGGCTGGCGGGCGTCGTTGAACGCGCGCACCGTCAGCGGGAACGCGCGCGGCGTCGAGCCGAGGCCGGAGGCGTCGAGCACGATCGCCGTCAGTGTCGTGGCGCCGTCGGGGAACACGCGGTCGCCGGGCACCACGTACCGCGTCTCCGTCGGCGAGGCCTGCTCGACGGTCAGGAAGGGCACGAGGTTGGCGCCGGCGACGACGTTCGTGCCGCCGGCGACGACGGCGCGATCGGCGTACACCCGTGTCCGCGCCGCGACGACGCCGACGTTGTCGGCGTGCGTCAGGCAGATGGTGAAGCCGTTGCTGGGCGTCTGCAGCGTGCCGCCGGCCGCGCCGGCGCCGTTCAGCGCCGATTGGATGCGGGCGATCGTGACGTCGGACACCACCGGCGCCGCGCCGTCGCTGACGCCGATCGCAACCGCCGCATCGGCGACGCCGAACAGGCCGTCGCCGTCCTGGACGACGTCGTTGCCGACGCCGTTCGCGGGGCTGCGCAGGCTGATCGTCGACGTGCCCGGCGTCAGGCGCACGCCGGCGCCGAGAAGCACGAAGACCGCGTTGCTGCCGATCGGCGTCGGCGCCGCGGTCACGGCGCCGAGCGTGTCGCCGGCGGTCAGCAGCAGGTCGGCGTCGTCGAGCAGCTTGCCCGCCGCGAGCGCGATCGTTTTGGAGAAGGTCAGGATGAGCTGGTCGCCGGCGGCCGGCGCGGTGGTGTTGGTGACGCACGCCGCGCCGATCAGGGTCGGCGCGGTGCTGGTCGGCGCCGGCTTGCTGCCGCCGCTCTTGCAGGCCGCGGCGGTCAGGCACAGTGCCGCGGCGAGCGCGGCCCATTGAGATGGCTGGGTCATCGGTCCGATGAGAAGGGCATGTCTAAGTGGGCGATCTGGACGGCGCACCGGGACCTGGAGTACGCCGCGGCGCCGCGGCGTGCCCGTGCCGACGGCCGGCCGCTCCAGCGGGCGTGGCGCGCGCCGGCACCGACCGCGCGCGCGGAGGCCGTGCGCACGCGCGCGGCCCGGCGGCAAGCGCGCTGGCCGCGGCTCGTCGGGTTTGCGTTGATGGGGATCGCGGTCATGGTGGCGCTCGAACCGGTGCAGACGTTCGGTGCGGATCGTCGCGCCTGGGCGCCGTCCGGAACAGGCCTTGGCGCCGATGGCTTCGCCGCCGTGGCCCCGGTCGGCGCGGTCGCGGGCGCGGCGCTCGTCGAGTTCCGTTGGCGCGCCGCCGCCGTCGCGCCGCCGTTCACGTTCGTGCTGCTCGACGGGGCGTACACCGAGCTCGCCCGCCGCGATGGCATCGGCGACACGCGGCTGCCGATCGACGGCGGCCTCGCCACCCTGCTCGCGCCCGGCCAACTGCGCCACTGGTACGTGCTCGGCGACCGCGCCGGCAAACCCGCCGCGACCGCCCTCGTCCGGGTCGAAATCCGCTGACTTCGTAGCTCCGGTGGCATCGCGTCGGCCTCGGCGCGGACTTTCCTAACTCAACTCCCGCCAAGGGCCTACCGAAGACCGGTGCGCGCAGCGGAGTCGCTGCGCGCGCAACTGGGACACTCGGGCCTGAGGAAGCTCGCTGTCGGAGAGATCGTCCAGGGCTACCGCGTCGCGCGGTTCCTCGGGCGCGGCGGTTTCGCCAGCGTCTACCTGGCGGAGCACGCCACGACCGGCGCCAAGGTGGCCATGAAGGTCGGCGGCGCCGCCGGCGGCGGCCGCCAGGTGACCCGGCTGCTGGAGGTCACCTCGCGGCGGACCGCCGAGGGCATCAGCCCCGACGAGCTGCCCGCCGAGGCCGTGTTCTTCGAACCGAACGGCGTGCGCATCGACCTGTTCGACGAGGGCGAGGTCAACAACCTGCTGCGCGCCGAGGGCGAGTTGCTCGCCGGTTGCGCGCACGAGAACCTCGTCACCGTCGTCGATCGGATCGAGGTCGACGGCAGCCCCGTGCTGGTGCTGGAGTACGTGCGCGGCAAGACGCTGCGCGAGAAGATCCGCGGCCTCGAAGGCATCCATCTCAACTGGTTCCTGGCGGTCGTGCGCGCGCTGCTGCAACTGCGCGCCAACGGCCAGCTGCCGTGGCACGGCGACCTGAAGCCCGAGAACATCCTGGTCAAGCCGAGCGGCAAGGTCGTGATGCTCGACCCGGCGATGCGCGGCGGCGACGGCAAGGTCGTCACCACGACGCCGCACTACAACCCGCTGCTGCTCGCCGACAGCAAGGCCGACGTCATGGCGATCGGCATCATGGTCTACGAGATCCTCACCGGCACGCTGCCGTTCGACGAGGTGCCGTGGGAGTTCGCCGGCCGCCAGACCGGCGGCGAGACGCAGCGACTGAGCCTCAGCTACTTCTTCAGCTACACGCCGCCGCACACGCTCAACCCGAAGACGCCGGACGAGCTGGAGCGCATCGTCTACCGCTGCATCACCGTGCCGACCTACGGCCTCGACGAGCTGCGCGCCGACCTGGAAGGGTTCATCAGCCGGGCCTGATCGGCGGCGGTCGCCGCCGCGGCTGTGGACATCCGCGCTCCCGGCGGGAAGATCCCGGGCCCGACGCCCGTCGGACGCGGTCTGCCGCCGCCCCGGGTCGGTCGGCCGCCGCCATGACGATGCTCCGCCTCCTGCCCGTCCTGCTGCTCGCCGCCTGCGCGACGCGTTCCGTCCTCGAGGAGAGCCGCGCCTTCGCGGCCCGCAACGACTTCGCGCGCGCCTTCCTCGTGCTCGACCGCGAGGTCGCCGAGTACGAGGCGGACGGCGCCGAGCCGCCGCCGGTGCTCGCCGAGGCCCACCTCGCGGCGCGCAAGGCGCACCTGATCCATCGCGCCGAGGAGCGCATCTTCAACGAGCGCGAGGACGCAGCCCTGGCCGACCTCGCCGAGCTGGCCGATCTCGCGCCCGACTTCCCTGGCCTCGGCGCGATGCGCGACCGCGCGCTCGCCAAGAAGGCGACGCGCATCGTGACGGCGGCGCAGGAGTCCTTCGTCCGCAAGGACTTCCCCGCCGCGCTCGCCGGCTACCTCGACGCCGACAAGGTCGTGCCGGGCTTCGCCGCCGCCCAGCAGGGCATCGAGGAAGTGCGCAAGGCGACCGAGGCGATGAACCTGCGGGCGCAGGAGCAGTTCCTCGAAGCCGTGCGCAAACTGCCGGAGTTCCGCTACCTGGAGGTCCAGTGGCACGCCGCCAACTCGCTGCACAACGATCCGGCGCGCGGCGAGGCCAAGGACCTGCAGGCCAAGGCGCGCCGCGAGAACGCCCTCAAGGCGGTGGCGCGCGCCCGCGCGTCCGAGGCCAAGGGCCGCTACGGCGCGGCGCTCGTGGAGTACCGCGCCGCGCGCGCGGTCGACGCGTCGACGCCGGACATCGAGGCCGCCATCGACTCGATGCAGCGCGAGGTCAAGGCGCAGGGGCTCGTCGACAACGCCCAGATCGACCTCAGCGCCGGGCGCACGGACGCCGCCCGGCAGAAGCTCGGCCAGGCGCGCGAACTCTCCGTGCTGATGCGCAACGACATCGGCGTCATGCTGGCCGACGTGGCGAAGGCCGAAGGCAAGGCCAAGTACCGCGCCGCGCGCGACCTGGAGGTCCTCGGCCGCAAGCTGGAGGCGCTGCAGGCGTTCCTCGCGCTCGCCGCGGCCTTCCCGGCGGGCGTCGACGACGAGGTGGCCCGCATCGCCAGCTTGCAGGCGGATGTCGACGGCTGGGGCCGGCACTGGGCGGCCGCCGACGCCGCCGAGGCCGCCGGCGACCTCGACAAGGCGCTCGAAGAAGGGATCGAGGCGCAGCGGTTCTACGCCCGGCCGGAGGGCAAGGAGCGCATCGAACGCTTCCGCGCCGCCATCGCCGCGCGCAAGCAACCGCCGCCCGACGGCGGCCAGCGCTGACGGCCCGAGCGGGCATCGTGGCGCGCACCCAGCGCTCGGCCACGAAGCCGTGCGGTGCGCGTGAGCCCGGGTCGCGGGCGCGGGTGCGCGACCGCAGCATGAAGTGGACGACCCTCCGGCATCGCAGTTCGCGGACATCGTCCGGATGTCGCTGACGAGGCGATGCGCTTCGCCGGCCTCGCGTTTTCGGCGACCAAGCGCTTCCCGAGCCTCGATCCCTGCGCACGGCTGCTGACGCGCCCTTCAGGTCGCTCGACGCGCGGTTGGCCTGCTTCGACGCGGCGCCGCGTGCCGACCGGTCCGCCGCCTTGCGACGACACCGCTTCGACCGATGGCCCGCCGCCGCCCCAGGCGTCGCCGGCCCGACTGCCGCCGCCGTGCCGCCGCGCCCGGCGGCGTGGCATGATCGCGCCGATGCGCGCGACGTCGCTGGCCGGCCGGTTCCTCGCCACGCTGCTGGCGACCGCCGTGATGCCATTGCTCGCGTATGGCTGGTTCTCGCTGCGCGGCATGCGCGCGCAGGTCGACGAACAGGTCGCGCGCGTCTACCTGCCGCAACTCGCCGCCGACCACGCCGACCGCATCCAGTCGCACCTCGAACGCACGACGCAGGCCTGCGCCATCGTCCGCGAGATGGCGCGGCGCGTGCTCGACGCGCCGCCGGCGGCGCGGGCGCAGGAGGTCGCCGCGTTCGACGAGCAGGTGCTGCTGGTGCCCGACCTGCTCGACAACTTCCTCGACCTGCTGCTGCTGGTCGATGCGGACGGCGCGGTGGTGACGTGGCGCTTCGGCCAGCGCCTCGACCCCGCGCAGCAGCAGCGGCGCGCGGCGCTGATCCCGGCGCGCGTCGCCGACGCGCCGTGGTTCCAGCGCGCGCAGCGCGAGCGCGGCCTGTGCTTCGGGCCGTGGGGGCGTTCGGAGCTGCTGCACCGCGGCCTCGACTTCCGCTCGATGGATCCGGGCAGCCACCACATCGGCCTCGCGCTCGACGTGCCGCGCGGCGACGGGCCGCCCGGAGTGCTGTACGCGCTGGTGCGCTGGTCGGAGGTGCAGCGCGTGCTCGACGACGCCCAGCGCGCCGTCGCCGACCGCGCCGGCATGCCCGGCGCCGAGGTCGCGCTCGTCGGCCCCGATGGGCTCGTGCGCGCCCACACCGACCGCGCGCACTACGGTCTGCCGCTGCCGTCCGCGCCGTTGCGCGCGCAGGCCGCCGCCGCCGCCGCGATGGGGCACGCCGCCTACACCGACGCCGAGGGCCGCGAATGGCGGGCAGGCCTCGCGCCGTGCGCCGGCCCGGCCGCCGGCGGTCAGGTCGTCGTCGTCACCGCGCCGGCAGCCGAGCTGTTCGCCGCCACCGACGCCTACGAACGCGTGCTGCTCGCCGCCATCGCCGCGCTGGTCGCCGTCGTCGTCGCGTGGTCGCTGCTGGCCTCGCGCGCGATCACCGCGCCGGTGCAGGCGCTGGTCGCGGCGACGCGCCGCATCGCCAGCGGCCACCTCGACGTCGCGGTCGCTTCGCGCGGCGGCAAGGAACTCGGCCTGCTGGCGCGCTCGTTCAACCAGATGGCCGGCGAACTCGACGCCGGCCGCAAGCGCCTCGCCGCCGCCGAGCGCGACCAGGCGTGGGCCGAGATGGCGCGGCAGGTCGCGCACGAGGTCAAGAACCCGCTGCAGCCGATGCGCATGGCCGCGCAGCTCTTGCAGCGCGCCCGCGCCGACGCCGATCCGCGCGCCGACCTCGTCGCCGAACGGCTCGCACGCACGGTGCTGGAGCAGACCGACGCGCTCGATCGCATCGCCGGCGACTTCCGCGCCTTCGCCGGCAGCGCGCCGACGCAGCGCAGCGATGTCGCTGTCGACGACTGGCTGGCCGCCGCCGTCGCCGACTGCGCCGACCTGTTCGCCGGCAAGCCCGTCGTCGTGCGCGCCGAACCGGGGGCGGGCGCCGCGCGCGCCGCGATCGACCGCCGCGCGCTGCAGCGCGTGCTGCAGAACCTCGTGCAGAACGCGCACGAGGCCGCGCCGGCGGGCGTCCGGGTGACGGTGCGGTCGCGCCGCGACGGCGACCTCGCCGTGCTGGACGTCGCCGACGACGGTCCGGGCATCCCGGCCGCGGTGCAGGCGCGGCTGTTCGAGCCGTACTTCACCACCAAGACCTCGGGCACCGGCCTCGGCCTCGCCATCTGCCGTCGCATCGTCGAAGGCCACGGCGGCGTGCTGCGCTTGCTGCGCACCGGCCCCGACGGTTCGGCGTTCGCCGTCGAACTGCCGCTGGCGCCGGGCTGAGCGCCGCGGCAGAGGTCGCCATGCGGGCGGCCGCCCGGCGTCCCGCCGTCGCATCCGCGCCACGGCCCGGGGCGAAACGCGCGCCGCGGGCGTACCGTCCGGCCCCGGGCGGCCGCCGGCCGCCAATCGCCTCCGCTGCGGACCGCCGCGCAGCACCCTGCCACCCCATGCCCAGAAACGCCCGCGTCGCCACCACCGGCGCCTTGCTGCTCCTCGCCGCCATCGTCGCCTGGCTGACGTGGCCGGCGGGCCCCGACCTCGCGCCGTCGATCGCGCCGGGGGCCGGCGCTGCGGCCGACCCCGCCGACCCGAACGCCGCCGTGCTGCCCGCCGCCGCCGGCGACTCCGGTGCTGCCGCCGCGCCGGCCGACCGCCAGGGCATCGACCTCGCCGGCCCGCCGACCGGGGTGCGCGGCGTCGTCGTCGACGCCAGGACCGGCCAGCCGCTGGCGGGCATCGAGGTCGTCGCGGTGAAGGACGAGCCGTCGATCGAACCGCTGGTCGCGCGCTTCCGCGGCTTCTTCCAGGAGGGCATGTTCGTCGAGACGCGCGCGCCGCGGCGCGAACTCGGCCGCACGACCAGCAACGCCGACGGCACCTTCGAACTGCTCGGCCTCGCCGAGGGCCGCGTGTTCCTCGACGGCCGCAGCGACGGTTGGTTCGTGCGCACGCCCGGCACGGCGCGGCTCGCGCGCGGCCAGATCGCCGCCGGCATCGAACTGCGCGCGTCGCCCGGCGGCCGCGTGCGCGGCGTCGTGCTCGGCGCCGACGGCGCGCCGGCGAAGGGCGCGAGCGTCAGCGTGCGGCCCGGCCTCAACGCCTTCTTCGGCCAGATCACCGAACGCCAGTACCGCTGGCTCGAAGCGGTCACCGACGACAACGGCGTCTTCGACCTGCCGGGCGTGCCCGCCGGAACCGGCTACACCGTCGCGGCGTCGGGCGAGCACATCGCGCTCGAAGAGGTGACCGGCGTCGACGTGCGCGCGGGCGCGGTGACCGAGGTGACGGTGCGCGGCCACCAGGGCGCGCTCGTCGCCGGCCGCGTGCTCGACCCGCAGGGCCAGCCGGTCGCCGGCGCCAACGTGGCGATGGTCTACCTCGACATCAGCCGCGTGCTGTTCTCGGCCGACGGCCGCGCCGCGCCGATCGCGACCGACGCCGAGGGGCGCTTTCGCATCGAGCACGTCGCCGCCGGCCGCGTCGCGGTGATCGCCGCGGCGTCCGACCTCGCGCCGAGCGGCATCGAGGAACTCGCCGTCGTCGACGGCGGCGTCTACGACGACCTCGCGCTGCAGCTCGGCGTTGGCGCCACGCTGGCGGGCCGCGTCGTCGACGACCAGCAGCAGCCGGTCGCCGGCGCGCTCGTCGAGCTGCGGCCGTTCGAGCGCGGCGACGACCCGCAGTTCCTCAAGGTGATGCTCAAGGTCCGCCGCGTCGAGGTGAAGACCGACGCCGAGGGGCGCTTCCTCGCCAAGGGCCTGACCGGCGACTCGCTGATCGTGCAGGCGCAGAAGCCCGGCTACACGACGGCGGTGCGCTGGGGCGTCAAGCTCGCCGAGCAGGACCTCGTCGTCGCCGTGCAGCGCGGCGCCACCGTGCGCGGCAAGGTCACCATCGGCGACCAGCCGTTGGCGCGCTTCCGCGTCGACACGCGCACCAGCGAGATCCCGAAGCCGAAGGAGGGCGCGGCGGACGACAAGGCCGCCGCCGCCGGCGGCCGCGACCGCAACGGCCGCGGCGTCGACGGCAACAGCGGCGCCAGCTGGACCGGCGGCGGCCGCCGCGGCGGGCGCACCGACACGCAGCAACTGCCCGAAGGCCAGACGATGGCCGATCGCGGCATGAACGGCATGGACGGCAACTGGCGCGAGGTGCAGGCCGCCGACGGCGCGTTCGAACTGCGCGGCATCCCGCCGGGCCGCGTGCGCGTGCGCGTGCGCGCCGACGGCTACCTCGAACCCGCGAACGTCGAGGTCGATCTGCAGCCGGGCCAGACCAGCGACGTGCTGGCGTTCGCGCTCGCGCCGGGCGAGCCGGTCGCCGGCCGCGTCGTCGACGAGAACGGCCTGCCGGTCAGCGACGCGCAGGTCACCGCCTACAAGCAGCGCGAGGGCGGCCAGCGCCGCGGCGGCTTCAACTTCCAGATCGACCCCGAGGACTTCGACTTCCTGGCGCTGTCGGCCGCGACCAACCGCCGCAGCGCCATCAGCGACAGCAAGGGCGAGTTCGCCGTGCCGGCGCTGGAGCCCGGCAAGTACCGCTTCACCGCGCGCCATCCGGACAAGGCCAAGTCGTCGGCCAAGGACGTCGAGGTCAAGGCCGGCGTGCCGACGCCGCCGTTCGACATCACGCTCGACGACGGCGGCGGCGTCGAAGGCACGGTGACCGGGCTGGGCATGCAGCCGCTCGCCGACGCGCTGGTGGTCGCCTTCAGCCTGCAGACCGGCACCATGCGCAGCAACCCGACCGACAAGGCGGGCTTCTACCGCATCGACGGCCTGCCCGGCGGCCAGTACGTCGTCTTCAAGTCGAAGCTCGGCGAGCGCGCCGACAACATCCCGCTGGAGCTGATGAGCAACATGCGGCTCAAGGCGGTGACGGTGAAGCCCGGCCGCTTCACGCGCCTCGACGTGCACGACGAAGGCGAGGACGGCGTGCGCGTGCACGGCGTGGTGCGCGAGAACGGCGCGCCGACGCCGCGCGCGCTCGTCTCGCTGCTCGGCAGCGACCGCGAGGGCCTGCTCGGCATGGGCGTGCGCGCCGGCACCGCCGGCATGGACGGCCGCTACGAGCTGATCGGCATCAAGCCCGGCAGCTACGTCATGCAGGTCACGCGCTTCCAGGGCCGGCCGGTGCAGACCACGTTCGAGGTCGAGGTGCCCGACGACGCGCGCGACTTCGTGTTCGACGTCGCGCTGCCGACCAGCCAGCTCGCCGGCCGCGGCGTCGCCACGCGCGGCCAGCCGGTGGCGGACGTGCAGGTCACGCTCGGCAGCAGCCAGGGCGCGCTCGCCGGCGCGGACGGCCTGATCGGCCTGATCGCGCAGAACGGCCTCGCCCAGGCGCGCACCGACAAGGACGGCGCCTTCACGCTGCGCTCGGTCGCCGCCGGCACGTACCGCGTGACCGCCGGCGCGCAGCTCGGCGGCCGCCGCCGCGGCGGCGGTGCTGGCGAGGGCCGCAAGCACGGCGAAGCGACGGTCGACGACCTCGTGGTCGACGGCGCGCGCAGCCTCGACGGCATCGTCGTGGTGGTGCCGTTGGCCGGCCGCATCACCGGCGTCGTGCTCGACGGCAGCGGCGCGCCGGTCGCCGGCGCCGAGATCGTGCACGCCGAGACGTCGGCCAAGAAGAAAAAGCGCAGCGCCGGCAACCCGCTGCTCGACCTCGTCGGCGCGCAGGCGCGGCCGGTGCGCACCGGCGACGACGGCCGCTTCGTCGTCGACGGCCTCAACCCGGGCACGTACAGCCTCAAGGTCGAGACCGAGGCGGTGGAGACCGGCAAGCTCGACGACGTCGGCGTCGGCGAGGACGCGACGGTCGACGTGACGCTGCGCATCGTGCGCGGCGCGACGCTGAAGCTGCGCGCGACCAACGTCGACAAGAAGCAGATCCCGTTCGCCCAACTCTCGCTGTTCGACGGCAAGGGCAAGCCGGTCGTCAGCCGCGTTTCGACGTTGACGGTGATGAAGCGCCTGATGACGAGTCGCGACGAGGTGAAGGACTCCGGCTGGTACGAGTTCGGCAGCGTGCCGCCCGACACCTACACGCTCGTCGTCACCGAGCCCGGCCAGCCCGACCTGCGCATCGTGCGCGCGATCCGCGACGGCGAGACGGTCGAGTGGGAGCTGGACGTGGCGGCGGAGCTGGCGGCGCGCAAGGCCGGGGGGTAGCGGGCCAGTGGTCCGCGGCAGTCGACAGGTGCGCCGCCACGGCGCGATCGGCCGCCGTCGCCGTGGCAGGTCGGCCTGGCGCGCGGCCCATGGTGACGCGGCGCTGCGGCCGGATTAATCTGCCGCCATCCGACGGCGCGCCGTGCGACCGACGGACCATCCGCACGGGCGGCAACGGCCGTCCGTCTTCCTCTCGACCTCACGCGATTGCACCATGCACACCCGCATCCTGTTCGCGGCGTTGTTCACCTTGCCGCTCGTGGCCCAGGCCCGCACCACGATCCTGAGCGGCCCGCCGGCGCTCGGCGCCACCTGCTACGTCCGCCACCAGTTGCCGAACGGTCTGGCTGGCCACGTCGCCGGCTTCCTGTGGTCGGCGCCCTTCACGGGAACGGTCGCCGTGCCGTTGCCCGGCTTCACCGTCCAAGGTCTGCTGCGCGTCGACCCGTCGGCATTCCAGTTGCTCGGCCTGTCGGTCACCAACGGTGTCAGCCTGCCGACGATGCCGCTGGCGGTGCCTGCGACGACGGCGCTGCTCGGCAGCAGCCTCGACTGCCAGTCGTTCGATCTCGATCCGACGGCGACGCTCCGTCTCGCCGGCAACGACGTCACGCTGACCGTCGTCCAAGGCCCGAACCCGGCGCTGAACCTGACGCAGCTCCAGCCCGGCACGTTCCTGATGGGTTCGACGACCGGCAACGCCAACGAGCAGCCGGTGCGGCAGGTGACGCTGAGCCAGCCGTTCTGGATGGGCAGGTTCGAGGTCACGCAGGCGCAGTACCAGGCCGTGATGGGCGTCAACCCGAGCTTCTTCCAGGGCGTCAACCTGCTGAACCCGCAGCAGCGCCCGGTCGAGACGGTGTCGTGGAACGACGCGATGGCGTACTGCCAAGCGCTGACCGCGATCGAGCAGGCCGCCGGCCGCGTGCCTGCCGGCTACCAGTACCGGCTGCCGACGGAAGCGGAGTGGGAGTACGGCTGCCGCGCCGGCACGACGACGGAATGGCACACCGGCGCGAGCCTCGGCACGACCCAGGCCAACATCGCCGGCGCGTTCCTCGAACCCGAAGGCGAGTTCACCAACGGCCAGACGTGGTTCGTCGGCAACTACGCGCCGAATGCGTTCGGCCTGCACGACATGCACGGCAACGTCGCGGAGTGGTGCCTCGACTCGTTCGGTCCGTACGCCCCGGGTGCTGTGACCGATCCGTTCGTGACCGGCGGCATCTGGCGGGTCCTGCGCGGCGGCTTCTGGCATTGGGGCTGCACGGCGTTCCTGGCCCGGTCGGCGTACCGCAACTTCACGACGCCGGCGACGACGTGGGACTACGTCGGCTTCCGCGTCGTGCTCGCGCCCGCGCTCGTGCCCTGAGCGCGGCGGCGCGGTCGACGGCGGCTGCGGCGTGCTCGGCGCCTCAGGTCGACCCGGCGCGGTTGCCGATCGATCTTGCGCCGGCGCCGATTCCCCGCGCCGGTGGCAGTGCCTCTCGGAGCCTCCGCGCATGAAGACGATCGCCGTGCTGTCCGTCGTTTCGCTGGCTGCTTGGTCGGGGCTCGCGCGCAGCGCGGGCCAGGCGCCCGGTGCCGCCACGACCGAGCAGCGCCTCGCGGCAGTGGAGGCGACGTGCAAGGCGCTGACCGCGCGGGTCGAGGCCGCGGAAGGCCAACTGCGCGCCCTTGGCGCGCAGGCCGATCGCCTCGGCAACGCCTTCGGCATGCCGACGAGCGGCGGCAAGGCGCAGGCGGAACTGCTGGTGCGCAGTGCGCAGGCCGGCGACCTCGCGGCAGTGCAGCGCATCCTCGCCACCGGCCAGAATCCGAACCTCGGGGATGCCCAGGGCGTGACGCCGCTGATGCACGCGGCCGGCAGCGGCCACGTCGACGTCGTGCAGGCGCTGCTCGCGGCCAAGGCCAATCCGCGCATCACCGACGAGGCGGGCAAGTCCGCGTTGATGCACGCGAGCGAGCTCGGCCAGTCGGCGGCGGTGAAGGCGCTGCTCGCCGCGCGGGACACCAACCCGAACGCGCAGGATCGGCAGGGACGCACCGCGCTCCAGTTGGCGGAGGCCAATGGGCACATTGCGGTCGCAGCCTTGCTGAAGGCCGCGCAGCGGTAGTCGCGCGCCGGGCCGCGGCCAACCGGCGGCGGCAGGATCTAGGAGTCTGCGTCACGGAACGCGCGCCGGGCGGCGCAGCCTTTCGTGACGCAGACTCCTAGGGGGCCGGGTGGCGCGCCCGCGGCGTCTGGGCGTCGCGGGCACAGCGCGGTCGAATCCGCCGCGGAGAGATTGCGGGACCGGTCGACGGCTCGCAGGCCGAGTTTTCGCCGTGCGGTGTGTGGTTTCACGCCGGGTTCCGCTGCTTACCCCGGCCGCATCCGTCCGCGTCCGCGTCCGGATCGACGGCTGCCGCAAGGCGCCGATCGCCCCGCACGCGCCGCAGGTAGAGCCGCTCCAACCCGATCGAGCCCACTCCTTCCGCCCATGTCCCATCGCTCCCTACCGGCCGCGCTGCGGTCCTTCCTGCCCGTGGCGCTGCCGCTGGCGTTGTCCGCGCTTCTCGCCGCACCCCTCGCCGCGCAGTCCTGCTTCGTCGGCGAGTTCGGCACCTCTCTCGGGTACGGCACGACCGACACGGTCTACCCGATCCGGCCGATCGGGTTCGCCTTCCCGCTGAACTGCCCGACCTACACCGACATCCCCGTCAACGACCACGGCTTCGTCGAGTTGTCGAACGGCGGCGTGCCCGCGCCGTTGGGCAGCGGCAGCGCCGCGCTGTTCACGCCGACGGCAGCCAACTTCACCGCCGGCGCGCCAAAGATCGCGCCGCTGTACAGCGACATGCAGTTGGCCGGCGGCGGCGAGTGCTTCCTGAACGCGACGCCGACGCAGTGCACGGTGACGTGGTGGAACGCGCAGTCGTATGGCATCCCGTCGCCGCGCTTCAGCTTCCAGCTGGTGCTGGAGCCCAACGGCATCATCCGCTTCGTCTACGGGCCAGGCTGCACCAACAACTCGACCTTCGGCGGGGTGTCGAACAACGGCATCGCCGGGGTCACGCCCGCGGGCGGCGTCGGCGCGCCGGCGGGGGTCGACCTGTCGAGCAACGGCGTCAGCAGTGCGCCGACGACGTACGAGCTGTTCCCGGTTCCGAACGGCTTCGACCTCGCCGACCGCACGATCGTGCTGACGCCGACGGCGACGGGGTACCGCCATGCGACGGCGCTGTCGAGCAACTGCGCGACGGCGACGCGCTACGGCACGGGCTGCGACGGCTTGGGCCTGGGCGCGCTCGGCCTGCCGACGCTCGGCCACGCCGGCTTCCGGCTGCGCGCGGAGACGATGCCGGCGATCTCGCCGCTCGGTCTGTTCGCGTTCGGCACGACGGTGACCAACCCTGGGCTGCCGCTCGGTCTGCTGCTCGGCATGACCGGCTGCGAGGGCTACACCAACGGCAACATCGGCATCTTCACCGGCAGCCTCGCCAGCCCCGGTCCGACCGGCCTCGGCAACGTCAGCACGCTCGACCTGCCGATCCCGAACTCGATGCCGCTCGTCGGCGCAACGCTGTCGGCGCAAGCGCTGTCGTTCTCGCTGAGCAACACGGCGCTGCTGGCGTCGAGCAACGGGGTCGAACTGCGCCTCGGCGTCAGTGGCCCGGCGGGTCCGCCCGCACCGCAGCTCAACATGGTCGCGATCATCGAGGACTCGACCGACGACGCGCCGGTGACGTTCCAGATGGGTTCGACGGCGGGCAACGCCGACGAGCAGCCGGTGCGCACGGTGTCGCTCCACTATCCGTTCTGGATGGGCAAGTTCGAAGTGACGCAGGCGCAGTACCAGGCGCTGATGGGCACCAACCCGAGCGCCTTCGCCAACGCGCCGAACGCAGCGAATCGCCCGGTCGAGAACGTCAGCTGGAACGAGGCGATGGCGTACTGCCAAGCGCTGACCGCGCGGGAGCAGGCCTCCGGCCGCGTGCCGCCTGATTACATCTACCGCCTGCCGACGGAGGCCGAGTGGGAGTACTGCTGCCGCGCCGGCACGACGACGGAGTGGAACATGGGCTCCGGCCTCGGCACGAGCCAAGCCAACTTCGCCGGCGCGCTGGCCGACGCCAGCTACCCGTACGGCCAGACCGCAGTGGTCGGCAGCTACGCGCCGAATGCCCTCGGCCTGCACGACATGCATGGCAACGTCGGCGAGTGGTGCCTGGACGCATACGCGCCGTACGCGCCTGGCATGACGACCAATCCGTACACCGCCAGCGGCCCGTTCCGGGTCTTTCGTGGCGGCAGTTGGTTCCTGTTCCAGACGGCGAACCAGTGCCGCTCGGCGGCGCGCAGTTCGTTCGCGCCCGGCTTCCGCAGCAGCAGCTATGGCTTCCGCGTCGTGCTGGCGCCATTGGCGGCCAACGTCAATCCGACGCTCAACATGGTTCCGATCGCGCCGGGAACGTTCCAGATGGGTTCGACGGCGGGCAGCAGCAACGCGCAGCCGGTGCACCAAGTCACGCTGAGCGCCCCGTTCTGGATGGGCAAGTACGAGGTGACGCAGGCGCAGTATCAGTCGGTGATGGGCAGCAACCCGAGCTACTTTGCCGGCACCGCCAACGCGGCGCAGCGGCCGGTCGAGCAGGTGAACTGGTTCAGCGCCGTTGCCTACTGCCAGGCGTTGACGGCGAGCGAGCAGGCGGCCGGCCGCGTGCCGGCGGGCTACCAGTACCGGTTGCCGACGGAAGCGGAGTGGGAGTACTGCTGCCGCGCCGGCACGACGACGGAGTG
>JBKDXM010000146.1:0-16858 GCA_046306335.1 Planctomycetota bacterium | reverse complement strand
CATCTTCGGCGCGAGCGCGCTCAACGTGCCGATCTTCGGCGGCACGCTGGTGCCGTCGCTCGACGTCACGCTGGTGGCGGCGTTCGACGCGCAAGGCCGCTGGTCGCTGGGCCTGCCGTGGCCGGCGGGCGTGGCGACGGGGGCGAGCTTCTGGTGGCAGCTCGCGGTGCTCGACACCACGGCGCCGGCCGGCCTCACCGCCAGCGCCGGGCTGCGCAGCGTCGCGCCGTAGCGCGCGATGCGCGCCGCCTGCCGCGGCTGTTCGGCCACGTCTTCCTGTTCGCGCCAGCCATCGACGCCGACGTGTTCGAGCCGGGCCAGCCGATGCTCGACCTGCACCGGCTCGCGCGCGCTGCGGCGCTGCCCGACAAGGTCGAACCGATCGACTGCGCCGGCCGCGTGAAGGGCCTCGTCGCGCGCAGCTACTACCTCGACGGCCGCGTCGACGTCGACCTCCGGCGCCGCATCGACGGCGTGTCCGCCGTCGATCCCGCGCGCACCCGCAGCCGCAACGCCGGCACCGGCGTGCGCTGGCGCCCGCGCCGGCCGGCGCCACGATTCCTGGCCGCATCTTGATCGCACCTGCACATCGGCTGCGCGAGCGCGTGCGAAGCATCACGCATGCCAGCGATCCCGCGCGCCGTCGTCCTCGCCCTCGCCTGCCTGTCCGCGTGCCCGACCGCCGCCCGCGCACAGACGACCGTCGTCGTCCCTGCCGACCGCGACAACACGCTCTACGAGCACCCGTTCGGCAGCTTCAGCAACGGCGCCGGCGACAGCATCTTCTGCGGCCTCACCGCGCTCGGCGTGGCGCGCCGCGCGGTCGTGCGCTTCCCGGTGGCGAGCGCGTTGCCGGCCGACGCGGTCGTCGTCGCCGCGACGCTCACCGGCGAAGTGGTGATCTCGACGGCCCCCGGTCCTGGCGCCGTCGGCGTGCACCGCCTGCTGCGCAATTGGGGCGAAGGCAGCTCGCAAGCGACCGGCGGTGGCGGCGGCCAGGGCGCGCCGTCGGAGCCGACCGACGCGACGTGGATCCATGCGCAGTATCCCAACACGCCGTGGACCGCGCCCGGCGGCGACTTCGCGTCCGTGCCGTCCGCAGTGGTGGCGATGCCGGCGCAGGGCCTGTTCGCGTTGCCGGTCGCGGCGGCCGACGTGCAGGACTGGCTCGCGCAGCCCGCGAGCAACTTCGGCTGGCTGCTGAAGACCGATGAGACGACGCTCGCCGGCCGCGCGCGCCGCATCCAGTCGCGCGAAGCCCCGGCCGGCGGCCCGGCGCTGCGCATCGCCTACCTGCGGCCCGGCCAGAGCGGCGCGTGGGGCGTCGGCTGCCGCGCCGGCGGCGGCGCGGTCGCATCGACCTGGACCAGCCCGCCGCCCGGCGGCGGCGCGACCGTGATCGCGCACGCCAACGCACCCGCCAACAGCGTCGGCGCCAACTTCTTCGCCTTCGGCCTCGATCCTGTCGGCATCGTGTTGTCGCCCGGGTGCCTCGCGTACCTCGCGGGCACCGGGCCGCTGATCGCCGGCGGCGCGGTCGCCACCAGCGCCACCGGCGCAGCGGCGACGACGGTTGCGATCCCACCGGGCGTGCCCGGCGTCTTCGTCGCCGCGCAGGCGGCGATCCTCGACGTCGGCGGCGGCCTCGCGCTCGGCAACGCGGCGCTGCTCGTCACGCCCTGAGCCCTCGCGCGGCGACGGCGGCGGTGCGCCGCGGCGCTGGCAGCATGAAGTCGCCGGGTCGCGATGGCCGATCTTGCCGCGGAACGGCCCGCTCGCCGGCTCCGCGACCTTCCCCATGCAGCACACCGTCACCGCCGGCACCGACGGGGCGACGATCGCCGCGTTCGACGCGGCGGCATTGCCGGTCGAATTCGACGCGCGCGTCGACGACGACCCGCACGCGTTGCTGGCCGCGCTGCAGGCGGAGGGCCGTCGGTGGTTTGGCGGCGCCGGCGGCGATGTCGAACACGTCGTGCGCTTGCTCGTCGACGAAGAACCGCGCGAAGTCGCCGGCCGCGCCCCGGCGCACCGTGGCCGCCTCACCGCGCCGAGCGGAGGTCTGTGGGTCTGCGGCGCAGAGTGCGCGGCCAACGACCCGCTGTACGGCAGCGCGGCGACATCACCCGGCGGCCTCGGTCGCTACGACATGGGGGCGCGCGTCGATGTGCCGCGCGGCGACTACGAGCTCGCGGTGTGCGAACGGCACGGCGACGGCCGCGACGACGAGACCTGGCCCGCGGCGCCGGTGCTGTGCCTCACCTTCGCCCCGTTCGCGCTGAGGATCGTCGGCACCATCGCCGCAGTCGCCGCCACGCTGGCGCTCGTCGTCGCGGTGCCATGGAAGCTGGTGCAGTGGGCGACCGACGATCAGCGCGCCATCGTCGGTTGGCAAGTCGTGCCGTGGATGCTCGCGGCCAGCGCAGATGACGTTGCCGTCGGCTGGTGTGCTCTGGCGCTGGGACGCCGCATCGACCGCCTTCCCGCCGTCGTGCGCACCAAGGCGCCCCATGCCGCCGCCCGCGCCGCGCGCCCCGACGTCGTGCTCGTTCTCCGCCGCCGCGGCGACGCGGCGGGTCCGCGCTGACGTCATCGCGGCGGCCGCGCCAACGCGGCGTTGCCATACCGTTCCGTTGCCGAGCAGCGCCGTCGCCGCTGCTTCGCAAAGCGGCAGGCCCAGCAGGGTGTTGAACGGGAAGCTGCTGCCCGGCGGGGTGCCGACGTGCAGCGACGGTTCCCCCTCGGGAACCGACATGCGCAGCGCCGCCGCCACGGCAATGTGCGACGCCGACGCTGCGAGCGTGTCGTGCAGCAGGTCGCGCATCTGCGGCGTCGTCGCGCGCTGACCGCCGAGTTCGAGGGTGCGACGGCGCAGCATCCCCGCGACGAGGATCGCCGGCGACTCCATCAGCACCATCGCCGCGATCATGTGGCCCCCGTACGGCGCGCTTTGGCAGTCGAGCGCCGCGCACGCCGTCAGAAGCTCACGGCGCTCGCCGAGCCGTAGGTCGCCGCCAGCGTCACCGCGTCGTGTACCGAGCAGAACCGGCGCGCGATCGCGAGGGCGTGCAGCGGGATCGCGAACGCCCGGATTAGCCCCACCGCGAGCGCCGAATCCGTGCTGTCGTCGAGGCCGCGGCGCACCAGTTCGACGCCGCCATTGAAGCCGATCGCCCACGGCAGGCACAGCGCCAACAGCTTCGTGATCGGCGAGGGGCTCTGCAGGTCCGCGCGCATCAGCGTCGCCAGCACGCCGAGCGGAAAGAACAGGATGGGCGGGTTCTGGAGGTTGACGAGGATGGGGCCAAGGCTATGCGGTGGGCCATGGGCGCGGGCCGGGTGCAACCCCGCATAGGTGACGGCAGTGCGCGGCGTTGCCTGCGACCGCCGTGGCCAGCAGCGCGACCGGCGACTTGAACGGCAGCGGGCGGCGCCAGCGGGGTCAGGCAGCGGCGAGGTCGCGAACGTCGCCGCCGAAACGAACGCGCGCAAGGCGTCGGGCCGATCGGCGGCGATGCGGATCGCCAGCGCCCCGGAGGACGACATCCCGAGCACGGCGGACGGACTGACGTCGGCGACGGCCGGCTGCACGAGTGGCAGTGTGCGCTCGTAGTCTTCGCCGCCGCGCGTCGGGTAGGTCACCGCGCGCGTCGGCACGTCGGGCGCCAGTGCCCGCGCGATCGGCATCGGCAGCGCGTCGGTGGCCTCCATGCCGGGCAGCACCTGCTGGAGCATGGGCGAAGGCTCAGCCATGGCGGGTGGCGCGGCAGCGCCGCTGCGGCGAGCGGACCGCGGTTGCGGCCGCGGCCGCCTTGCTCGTCGAGCAGCCGCATGTGTGCCGCCGGCCAGTGCGCGTGCCGCACCCCCTTGACGACGTGTCGTCCATCCGGGTACAATCACGTCACAGTCGTGCGCGTTCCGCGCTCGACCAAGCGCCGCTCGATGTCCGCGTCCAAATCCCTCTGCTGTCGTGTGCACCTCCACCCTTGCTGGTGGCCGTGCAAACCCATGCAGTCGGACTAGTCCGTTCCCACGCTGCATCGCGGTTCGCACGAAGGCCACCAACGGTGGCCTTCTTCGTTTCCGGCTGGATCCCTCTTGGCCGGGAGCCTCAGGGCGCGAGGGCGCCCGCGATGCACGGTCCCGCCGTCGCCGAGTACCCCAATGACCTCCGTTGCCGTTTCCTCGCCCGAGGGCGATTCCGACCGAACACACCGACGCCTCCGCACCGGCTGGGCGACTTTGTTGATCACAGCCTTGGTGTTCGCCGCCAAGGCCGAACTGCTGGCTACCTTGCCATGGTAGGAGCGTCAGGAGCGGCGAGTGTGACGTCGACCGACATCGCTGCACCGCGCGTGCTGGCGTGGAGTCGGCATGCGCTCTTCGACTTGGTCGTGTTGCTCGTCATTGCCATCGTCAGTTGGTGGTTGCATCGTCAACTACGCTTGCTGCCCTTGCCGACGCAGACGTTCCTGGTCGGCGTCGTCTTTGGCAGGCTCTTCGGCGTGCTTCCGGCCTTGCGACGCCATCGACCGGCGCCGGAAGTACCGCTGACGGTCGGCATGGTGCTGCTCGGAGCGCAGGTCGACGTCGCGGCCTTGCAGGCCATCGGAGCGACCGGTTGCGCCTTGTGGTTGCTCTACCAGCCGCTGGTCCGAGCCTGCGTGCGGGTTCCGCTGCGCCATGCGGGCGTGACGCCCGCGGCTGCGAGCCTCGTTGCCGTCGGTCTTGGCGGCGGCAGCTTGTCGGCGGTGCTGGCCGCGGAAGCGAGCGCCCCGCAGCGCGATGCGCAGGCGCGCCAGCTCGCGGTCATGGCCACGCTGTTGGCTGGTGCTGCAGGCTACTTGCTGCTGCCCGACGTGGTCGCCGTCTGCGGCATGGACGCGACCCGGTGCGCTCGCTTCGTCGGCATCACCATGGCGACGACGGCCGAGGCGGTGCTCGTCGGGGCGGAACACTCACCGGAAGCGATGCGCGCGACCGGCGCCATGCGGTTGCTGGTCAACCTCTGCCTGTGGTTGCCCGTGGTCGCGCACCTGCGATCCCTCGAAACGAATTCGGCGACGCCGCGACGGCGGCCGGTCGCGGTCGTGTGTTGGGCCATGGCGCGCGTGCCCGGTTTTGTCTACGGGCTCGGCCTGATGACGGTCTTGACGCTGTTGGGCGGGCTGGCCGCGGCCGAGCAGCAAGCACTGGCGCGCGTCACCAACTGGTCGTTCCTCATGGTGCTGGCCGGTGTCGGCATGTCGCTGCGCTGGCGGGCGCTGCGCGACATCGGCTGGCGGCCGCTGCTGGCGGTGCTGGTCGGCATCGCCGCGTCGATGGCGATCATGCTCGCAGTGGTCCACGCCGTGCCCTGAAGGCGTGGTGTCCGGCGCAGCATGGCCAGCAGCGGGCCGGTCGGGCGCAGCCACAGCAGCGGCGAGGTCGCGAACGACGTCGCCGGCCCGACCGCGCCCACGGCATCGGGCTGCCCGGCTGCGGCGCGACAGCGGCCTCGAGAGCGACCAGCCGAGCACGGCGCGAGGGTCGGCGACGCCGGCGAAGGCGGCGCGCACCCGATCGGTCGGTCCCGGGGGTTGCCGCAGGGCGCGTGGCTGCGTGCTGGAACGGTCTCCGGGGTCATGCACGGCTGGGGGACCGTGAGCGTCGGTACGTCGGGCGGGCGAGCCTGCGGGATCGGCCGCGTTGACGCAGTCGACCGGCGTGGCCGTCACCGCGTCCCGATACCGGCGCGTCCTTTGCTTCGCACGGCGACGATGATGCGGATCCCCTTCGCGTTCGGCTGCGCCACCCTCGCCGCGCCGCGGCCGTCCCCCGAAGTCACGGACTTGCTGTCGGTTGCGGCGTCGGGCAGCCGCAGCGGCAGCGACCAGTTGGTGCTGCGCGCCGAGTTGCCCAGCGACCGCGGCGTGCGGCACGTTGTCCCCGCGGAGGGACGGATGATCGACGGCCTGCGCGCCAAAGCCGGCGCAGCCGGACCGTTCTTCACCACGGCGACGATCACGGTCCAGATCGAAGCGCTGCGCGTCGGCGTCGGCGCCGCGTGCGAAGTGGTGCCCATCGGCGCGCGCACGCTGGTGCGCTCTCCCGAGGCCGTGCAGGTCGAGTCGGCGCTCGTCGAACTGCGGCGCGCCTTGCCGGCGCGACTGGATTGCCGCTTCCGACTGGAGCGCGTTGCCAACGGCGAGCCGAGCGTCTTGCCGGGCGGTGACGAGTGGTTCGGCAACGGCGAATCGGCTGCGGTCGGCGACGTCGAGCGCTGGTCCGTGATCGCCGACCTCGACTTCGAGTTGGCGCAGGCCTCGGCCTGCGGCAATCCGATCCAGCTCGAGTTGCGGCATGGCAGTTCGGCACTGTTGCGCGCGCGGCCGTTGCCCGGTCGGGACAAGGCGGTGGTCGAGGCCTTCATCCGGGTGCGCGGCCCGGGTACGTGAGCCTGATGCCGACCAGCACCGACGTCGGCACCTGCCATCGGGTCGATGGCCGCTTCGGCGAAGCTGGCGTCGTGTTCCGCGCCGAGCGTGGGAGCGAGGGCCGGCACGAGTGGACAACGCTGGACGGCCAGAAGTCGGCTCTGGCCTGTCGCGTCGACCGGACGCCATCGCCCGTGCCGCAGGCCGGCGGCGCGTGGATCTCGTCGTTGCTGAACGCGCCCGTGATCGGTTTCAGCGACATGCGCACGATCGGACGCGACGACCCGAAGGCGTCAGCGCTCGACGAGGGCGTGCAAGTCGCCGAACTCGCGCGCGCGCTGCTGTCGAACGACAGCCAGGCCGCGGCGGTGGCGACCCTCGTCGGCGGCGCCGAGGACGGAAAGAGCCTCGCGCTGCAGGGCGAGGCCGGCTGGCAGTTCGCCGCGGAGTTCGACCGTCGCATCGACGACGCGCTTGCTGCAGCCGACCTGGCGTTCGAGGCCTTCGACCCGCCGGCCGGCGTGCGAACGCTGCGGAGCTGCGCCGACCCGGCTGTCGTCGGTCTGCCGAACTGCTTCGCTCCGGCCGCGATTTCATCGGCCTGCGCGACTGGGACGTCGACGTCGCGCAGAGCGTGCGCAGCGCCGACCCGAAGGTCGGCCTCTGCGAGCAATGCTGGTTCGCGTCGGTCAAGCCGTTGCCCACGCCGACGGGCAGCCCGCGCCGCGTCGAACTCGCGCTCGATCGCGCGGACTTCGTCAGGATGACGAAGCACGACCTGTCGATCGCGGCCGACATGGTCGCCGTGACCGCAACCGGCTGCGTCATGCTGCCGCGCCAGGTCGTGACGGTCGAGCAGATCGTGACGCGCTCGGTCGGCCTCGGTGGCGCGTTCGAGCTCGATGCCGGCGGCGTCGCCGTCGTGCGACGCGCCGCGGCCCAACTGCTCGGCCCGGGCCGCGAGTTGCTCGTCCGGGCGCGCATGCGTCAGGCGGTTGCGTCGCGGCCGTCAACGCCGCCCGGCGCGCGCCTTCGCGTTCGCGCCGCGACACTCAGCGTGCGTCGATCTCGACCGCGAGCGCCTGCACGAAGCGCAGGTTGGTCGTCGGCACGGGGCCGAGCAGGAACGCCCCGTGCGCGGGCAGCTTCGTCTCGGCCGTGGTCGTCTGCTGCAGCGCGATCGGGACCTCCAGGCTGCCGAAGGCGCCGCGGTCGATCGCTGCTACCGTGCGCGGCTCGTTCATGTCGACCATCGACCACGCGATCGCGGCCACCGCGCCGTCGTCTTCGCGCCGTACGCGCACGTCGATGTGCGTGCCGTGTTCGTAGGTGTCGACATGCGGATCGACGGTGACCGCGCCCGCCTTTGCCTGCACGCGCAAGCTGGAGACCGCGGCGCGCTGTTGGCTGATGCGCAGCGACGCCCGCTGGTCGAGCTTGGTGACCAGGAACGGCGACGACACGATGTGGGCGCGGTGGCCCCATGCGTCGATGCGCTCGGCGAGCGCCGCCGGCGCGACGAGCGCGCCGCGCGTCTGCAGCAACTGGCCGGGGGCCGCGTTGCCGCCGGCCGCGAGCGCACGCGCGGTAGGGTCGTCGACCGGCAACTCGACGAGCCACACGCGCACCGACGCGGTCCCGGCCGACGCGCCGGCGGCCTCGCCCGCCGTCGCCACCACGGGTTGTTGCATCTGCGCCAGCGCGCTCGTCGCGTCCGCGGCTTCCCGCGTCAGCGGCGCCAGCGGCCCGACGCGGCCTTCGTGGCGCACGTCGAACGACGCGCCGAGCGCTAGCGGCGGCAGCGGTGCTGGTGGCGAGGTGCAGGCGGCGAAGAGGACGGCGGCCGCGAGCGCGGCGGCAGGGAGCGAGCGGGGCATCGGGACTCCGTGGGGCTAGCGGGGGCGCCGATGGTAGCGCGTCGACGGCGTGCTGGGCTGAGCCCCTCGCCGGCTCGCGCCAACGCGCCACCGGCGGGCGAACGTCGGCAGGATGCGCCCCAGCGCCCTGACGGCGGCACCGTGCCGGGCGTTGCGGCGTGCGCCGTCGCCATGCCTCGCGGCGCGCACATGGGACCCGGCGTCAAAGGACGCGCGCCGATCCGGTGCGTGGATTCGCGTTCGGGACGTAGCCTCTGACCGCAGGCGAATCGGCGGATTCGCCTGAGCTCGCTGTCGAGCTCCCGGACGTGAAGGCGCGTGCCGGGCGGCGTGGCCTGCCGTGACGCAGACCCCTGGCCGGTCGCACGCGGTGCGCGCCGCCGCTCACACCCCGAAGCCGCCGTCGATGCCGATGCACTGGCCGGTGATGTAGCCGGCCTCTTCCGTGCACAGGAACGCGACCAGCGCCGCGACCTCGTCCGCCGCGCCGAGCCGCTGCATCGGGATCTGCTGCACCATCTGGTCTGGCACGCCGGCGATCATCTCGGTGGCGATCAGCCCGGGCGCGAGCGCGTTGACGGTGACGCCCTTCTTGGCGACTTCGAGCGCGAGCGTCTTGGTCGCGCCGACGAGGCCGGCCTTGGCGGCGGCGTAGTTGGCCTGCCCGCGGTTGCCGCGCACGGCCGACAGCGAAGCCATGTTGACGATGCGGCCCCAGCGCTGCATCACCATCGGCATCACCAGCGGCTGCGTGACGTGGAAGAAGCCGCCGAGCGTCGTCTGCAGCACGCCGTCCCACTGCTCCTTCTTCATGCCGGGGAACGCCGCGTCGGCGGTGACGCCGGCGTTGTTGACGACGATGCCGATCGGGCGCGGGTCCTTCAGCAGTTCCTTGAGCGCCGCCGCCGTCGCCGCGCCGTCGGCGACGTCGAACGCGACCGCCACCGCTTCGCCGCCGGCGCGCGCGATCTCGTCGACGACCGCCGCGGCCGCCGCCGCGTCGCGCCGGTAGTTGACGATGACGGGATGGCCTTGCCTGGCGAGGCGCTTGCAGACGGCGGCGCCGATGCCGCGGCTGCCGCCGGTGACGAGCGCGCGACGGACGATGGGGGGCGAAGTGGTCACGGGTGGGAGCGCGGCGGGGCGGCCGCGCCGCCGTTGTAGGGCTGGCCGGTCGGCGGGCGCAACGACTGACGGCGCGGTCGCGGCGGAGCTTCGGCCGCAACGACGACCGGGCGAACCGTCGGGGTGGGGGCCGAACGCGCCCCTGGCGACGGCCGGCCGGTCCCTGCGGTCGCAGCGCCCGCGCGTGGCCGCTCCCGCCACGTCGCGGTACCGTCGCGTCGATGCGCTGCGCCGCCCGCCGCTTCGCCCGCCTCCTGCCGCTCGCCGTCGCCGCCGCGCTGCCCGGCTGCGCGTATTGGCAGACGCGCGCGGCCGACCTCGACGACAGCTTCCTCTACCGTTGGCACGACGGCGCGCTCGGCGGCGCGCTCGAAGCCAAGCTCGGCCCGCTCGACGCCGCGCTCGGCGCGTGGATCGCCGACGCCGGTTGGGGCAAGGACACGTTCTGGCAGACGCCCGGCGAGACGCTGACGCGCCAGGGCATGGGCGTGCCGTTCACGACGCTCGGGCCGTTCTTGTGGCGCGCGCCGCTCGGCCAGTTGTTCGCCACCAGCTCGCTCGGCAACCACCCTGCCGACCCGCAGAGCTTCCAGGACGTGCGTGCGTACCTCGGTGTCGGCGACGTCTTCGACCTCGACGGCCGCTACCCGTTCGTGCTGTCGCCGCAGCGCCGCATCGCCGACCTGTTCGGCGTCGAGGTCGGCGTCGTGCCGGTGTTCGTCGGCGCGCGCGTCGGCTTCAACGTCGTCGAGTTCGCCGACTTCCTGCTCGGCTTCGCCTTCGTCGACCTGATGGGCGACGACGGCGAGAAGCGGCCGCCGACGCTGCCGTACATCCCGGACTAGGAGTCTGCGTCACGGGCCGCGCGCCGGTCCAGTGCGTGGATTCGCGGGCCGAACGACCGCGCGCGGCGGCCATGCCATCGCGCGCGTCCCGCCGCGGGACGGCGACGGCGCGGCGGGCCGCCGGGTCGCGCGGCGCGCAATATCCTTTGCCGCAATGGCGGCCACGTCGAAGATCCTTCGCCGCGCCGGCACGCCCCGCGTCGCCACCGCCGAGCCCGCTCCACGCCGATGACAGCCACCAAGAAGTCGACCCTCGCCGGCATCTTCTGCCTCGGGCTGTCCGTCATCCTGTTCGAGATCGCGCTGACCCGCGTCTTCGCGATCATGATGTGGCACCACTTCACCTACATGGTGATCTCGATCGGCCTGCTCGGCTTCGGCGCGTCGGGCAGCCTGCTGACCGCCACGCGGCTCGGCGCGACCGAGCGCGCCGCCGACCGCGCGTTGGTGTGGACCAGCCTCGGCTACGGCGTCAGCGTCGTGCTGGCGTTCTGCTTCGCGACGCTCGTGCGCATCGACAGCCTCGCGGTGTGGGAGCAGAAGCAGAACTTCCTCGCGCTGTTCTTCGTCTACCTGATCATCTTCGTGCCGTTCCTGCTCGGCGGACTCGGCATCGGCCTCGCGCTGACGCGGCACGTGCAGAGCGTCAACCGCCTGTACTTCGCCGACCTCGTCGGCAGCGCCTGCGGTGCCGGCCTCAGCGTGCTGCTGATGAAGTGGTACGGCAGCTCCGCGACCGTCGTCCTGGCGGGCTCGTTCGGCCTGCTGGCGGCGTTCTGCTTCGGGCTCGGTGTCGGCTGGCGTTACCTGCTGCTGACCGTCCCGGGTCTCGCGCTCGCGGGCTGGCTCGGCATCGGCTTCGCCGGCGGCGCGCCGGCGCTCGGCGTGCCGGCGATGGACTGGCGCGTGCCGTTCGCGCCCGGCAAGGAAGCGCTGGTCGCCGAGGTCCTGCTGCGCGAGGCCGAGCAGCGCGGGGCGCTGGCCGGCCAACGCGCCGAGCGCGAACGCATCTACAGCGCCACCGCCGAGGTGCAGGTCGGGCCCAGCATCCCCTCGCCGCCCATGATCGGCGGCGACCAGGGCCGCGTCGACCAGCGGCTGATCGAGGCCCGCGGCGTCGCCCAGGACGGCACCGCGCCGACGATGCTGTTCAAGGACGCGGCCAAGCTCGACTCCTTCCCGTTCCTCGACGACACGCAGGCGGCGACCGCGTACGTGGTGCACCGGGCCGCCGGCAAGAAGGACCAGCAGGTCATGGTCATCGGCGTCGGCGGCGGCGTCGACGTGATGGTCGCGCTCGCCAACGGGGCCAAGCACGTCACCGCGGTGGAGCTGAACACCGCGATGATCGAGATGGTCACCGAGCGCCACCGCGACTACCTCGGCGGGCTGTTCGACGAGCCCGGGCCGTTCGCCGACCGCATCGAGCTCGTCAACAGCGAAGGCCGCGCGTGGCTGCGCTCGCACGACGCCAAGTACGACGTCATCCAGATGAGCGGCGTCGACTCGTACACGGCGCTCAGCACGGGCGCCTACACGCTGTCGGAGAGCTACCTGTACACCGTCGAGGCGGTGGCCGACTTCTGGTCGCACCTGAACCCGGACGGCGTCGTCACGTGGTCGCGCTTCATCGAGAGCGCGCCGAAGAAGTCGCGCGAGACGCTGCGCCTCGCCAACATCGCGGTCAGCTCGCTGCGCGGACTCGGCGTCGCCGACCCCGCCGCGCACGTCTGCGTGTTCCAGGGCCTCGGTTGGGCGTCGACGATGCTCAAGCAGTCGCCGTTCACCGCCGCCGAGGTGCAGGCGCTGCGCGACTTCGCGCGGCGGCAGGGCTTCGTCGGCCTGATCTTCGATCCGCTGCAATCACCGGCGGCCGTCGGCGAGCCCGAGCCGACGTGGTTCGCCGGCCAGCGCGTCGGGATGCTGCCGCAGGTCGCCGCGCTGCCCGGCGTCGGCGCGGATCCGGCGGCGGTCGAAGCGGCCTGGGACGCGCTCGCGGCGCTGGCGCCCGCCGTCGCCAAGGGCCAGCCGGTCACCGCCGAGCAGTTGCCGCCGGCGTTGCAGGCGCCGGCGACGGCCGCCGCCGCGCTGCAGCTGCTGGCCGGCCAGCGCGCCAGCTTCGCTGCCCAGGTCGAGTACCTCGCGGCGACCCGGCGCGACTTCGCCACCCTGCTGCGCGGCGACGACGCCGCGCGCGCGGCGTTCCTCGCCGGCTACGAGTTCGACGTCTCGCCTTCGACCGACGACCGGCCCTTCTTCTTCAACTACTACCGCTGGTCGGCGCTCGCCGACCGCGTCACCGCGTGGTTCGGCGGCGGCAGCCGGACGCAGCAGGACACGCTGTTCAACTACCACACCGACTTCCCCGTCGGCCACCTCGTGCTGCTCGGCTCGATGGCGCAGATCCTGCTGCTGGCCGCGCTGCTGATCTTCCTGCCGCTGCGCAAGCTGGAGCGCGATGGCGCGCGCCGGCCCGGCGCGACGCGCTTCTTCCTCTACTTCGCCGCGCTCGGCCTCGGCTTCATGCTGATCGAGATCGCGCTGATGCAGAAGCTGGTGATCTTCCTCGGCCACCCGACCTACGCGCTGTCGCTGGTCCTGGTCAGCCTGCTGGCGTCGGCCGGACTCGGTTCGCTGCTCGCCGGCCGCATCGCCGTGGTGGGCCGCCGCCACCTGCTGTGGATCCTGCTCGCCATCGTCGCCGTCGTCCTGCTGGACGTGCTCGCCGTCAACCACCTGCTGCCGCTGCTGCTCGGCGCGCCGCTGTGGGCGCGCATGCTGGTGGTCGTGCTGCTGCTGGTGCCGACCGGGCTCGCGCTCGGCATGCCGTTCCCGACGGGCATGCGCGCGGTTGAAGCGCGCTGCCCGCAGCTCGTGCCGTGGGGCTGGGCGGTCAACGCCTTCTTCAGCGTGTTCGGCTCGATCTTCTGCATCGTGCTCAGCATGGCGATCGGCTTCTCCAACGTGTTCTACGTGGCGCTCGGCGTCTACGTGGTCGGCATGCTCGGCATGGCCACGCTGCGTGCGCTGCCGGCGGCCCCGGGCGCGGCGGACGCTGCGGCGGCGGCCCGCCCCGCGCTCGGCGCCGCTGCCGGCGCCGGCGACCCGTCGTGACGCGCGGGGCCGCGGCGACCGCGCCGCCGGCCGCCGGGACCGTGGCCGCCGTGCTTCAGTAGCTGCCGACGACGAACTGCAGCGCCTGGGTGGCGTCGACCGTCGGCAGGCCGGTCGTGGCGAACGCCACGCACTGCTGGCGGAAGACCGCGCCGACCACGGCCGGGCTGTTCGGGAGCGCGATCGTGTTCTCGGCGACGCCGTTCGACGCCAACGCGGCCGTCAACACGTCGGGCTGCGTCCACAGCGTGCAACCCGGCAGCGCCGTCGCGAACAGGCTCGCCAGCGGCACGTTCGCGGCCTGCAGACCGGTGACGAACACCGCGAGGCTCGGCCAGGCCAGTCCGGTCGCGCTCGTGACGAGCGCTTGGCCGCTCCACGGCGCGCTGGCGGCCAGCGTCGCGGAGGTCGTCGTGCAGCCCGCGGGGATCGCCGCCGTCGACGCCGGGCACGTCGCGGCTGCGATCGCGAAGGCGCCACGCAGCGGCGACGAACTCGCGAAGTCGCTCATCAGCAGCACGCTGCCCTCGCCCAAGTCGACCAGGTTCGGCAAGCGTCCCGTCAGCCACGGCAGCCACTGCGCGCCGTCCCACCGGGCTGCGCCGGGCGCGATCGCACCCTGTGCGCCGATCGGCAGGCCACCGACGACCACGTAGCTGCCGTCGGGCAGCGCTGCGACGCCGCGCAGCGTGTCGGTCGGCCCGCCGGGCAGCGGCGACCAGCCTGTCGAGTCGTAGACGAAGCCCCGCTGAGTGCTGGTGTTGGACCCGCCGACGGCGACGATGCGGCCGTCGCGCAGCACGGTGATGCCCTGGGCGCTGCTGAGCGGCAAGATGGCCGGGACCGGCGTCGGCGCACCGAGGTAGCCGTCCACCGAGATTCGCTGCGGCGGCGGCAAGATCTCCGTCTTGATCACCACGAGGCCGCCGGTGAACGGGTCGGCGGCCATCTTCGCCATGGCGCCCACCGGCAGCGTGAACACCGGCTGCAGCGCGCCGTTGACGATGCGCCAGCCGCCCCCGGAGTTGCCCACGATGATGCTGCCGTCGCGCAGGCGCACCGAGCTGTGGTACTCGACGTTGCCGGACACGACCGGATGCCACGTCACGCCGTTGAAGCGCGCGACGCCGGCGATCGCGAGCCCGCCGATCTGCGTGAAGCTGCCGACGACGATCAGGTCGCCGTTGGCTTCGGGATAGATGCCGTTGATCCGGGTGACCGCCGTCGAGAACGCGCGCGGCGCCGGGCCGGTCGGCAGCGCCTGCCACGTCCCGCCCTGCGACTTCAGGAAGCCGCCCGGCGCCGGCACGCCGTTGACGTGCGCGGTCGCAGTGTTGGAGCGCACATACACCACCAGCGAGCCGTCGGCGAGCCGGCAACCTGCGGTCGGCTCGTTGCCCATGCCGGTGTAGATCGGCGTCTCGCCGCCATTGGCCCACAAGAAGCCGTACGCCGGCCGCGTCGCCGAGGCCGTGCCGAGGTGGCCGAAGAGCAGCGCGCCGTTCGCAAGGCCGCGGCCGTGGTAGATGAACGCGTTGCTCGGGATCAGCGTTTGCCACGCGCCGGCGACCAGTCGCGCGACGCCGCCGAGCGACGCGACGACCGGCTCGCCGGCGGCGTCGGCGAAGCCCTTGGTGCCCTGGGCGTACGCCGGGCCGAGCGCCGGGCAGGTCGTCCACGTCGCGCCGGTCCACTTGACGACGTGCTCGGCGGGCGAGCCGTTCAGGCTGGTGAACGGACCGAAGGCGTAGAAGCCGCCGCCGGGCAGCGGTTCGACGTCGGTCACGCCCTGGTCGAGGATGCCTGGGAAGCCGCTCCACGCGCCGGTCGCCGCGCTGAGCACGGCGACGTGGCGCGCGGTCACGCCGGCGACGGCGCTGAACTGGCCGCCGAGCAGCGTGTCGCCGTTGGGCATGCGCGCGACGTCGGCGGCGACGCCCGCCGTCGTCAGGCCGGTGAGCGGGATGGCGCTCACGGTGAAACCGTCGAAGCGGCGCAGTTGGCCCGTCTCGACGAAGACCAGGTCGGCGGCGCCGTGGCGCGCCATGGCGGTGACCTCGCCGACCAGAGCCGGCGGCGGACTGGCCAGCGGATGCCATTGCGCGCCGTCGAAGCGCGCGATGCGCGGCGCGGCGACGCCGCCGGCCGTCCCGAACGCGCCGCCGACGAGCAGGTGGTTGTTGGCGTCGATGGCGAGGGAGGACGCTGCGCCGCCGAGGCCTGACGCAAGCGGCTGCCAGCCGGCGGCCGGATCGAGCCGCGCGATGCCCTTCACCAGCACGCCGCCGATCGTGTTGAAGGTGCCGGCGATCACCAGTTCGGGCGGCAGCGGACCGGCGCCGTCGCGGTCCCATTCGATGCTGGCTCGGATCAGGCCATCGAGGTTGTCGGGTGTGGCTAGCTCCCGGACGTCGATGCCGCATTGCGCGGGGAGGTTGGCGACGGTGAATGCGAACACGACGCCGCTGGACGCGAGGAACTCGTGCTTCATGGGTTTGGTGGCCAGCCGTCGAGGCGGCTGCGAGCGGGTAGAGGGGACCTCGGCGATAGGCCGCATACGACGCCCGGTAACTGCCCGGCCCTCACGCGCCGTGGCCCGCCGCGCCCGGCGGCGGGTCGCGCACCGGGTTCGTGCGGCGGTAGGGACGGCGGCGCTGCCGCAGCCGTCGCTTCGCTGCGCCGGCGCACGCCGGGTCAGCCCGCCCCGAACGTCGCCTCGAAGGCCGCGAGGTTGGCGTCGCTCTGGCGATTGCCGCGCGGGATCGCGAAGACTACGCGCGCGATCCCGCCGCCGTCCGCGGCGAGCGCCTGCTGCGCCGTCGCCGACGCCATGCGTGGATCGCCGCCGAAGGCCCCGCAGCCCCACGCGCCGAGCACGAGGGTCTGCGTGCCTTGGTGGCGCGCGATGCGCAGCACGTTGCGCCACCGGCGCAGGAACGTCGCCGCCAGCGCGTCCGTCGCCCCCGGCTGGTCGCGCAGGAACCACTCGCTGTGCGGCGCCGGGGCCGTGATCACCGCGACGAAGAACGGTTCCGGCAGCAGGCTGCCCGCGTCGGCGACCCGGAAGAACGGCACCGCCGGGCTGAAGATCGCGTGGTCGGTGTACAGCGACGAGTCGTGCGCGCAGTTGGCGTCGTAGTACGGCTTGCACGCCACGAGGCACGGGTACAGGCCCGAGCAGCGGCACAGGTCTTCCTCCTGCGCCCGCGCGCCGCGCAGGAAACCGCCGCCGGGGCTCACCGCCGACGCGAAGTTGAGCACGCTGACGCGCGCCGCCGACGTCGCCGCCAGTCGGCAGGCGACTTCCTGCGTCGTGCCGGCGACGACCTGCACCTCGGGTGCGGGCGCTGGACACGCCGCGAGCGCGGCGCAATCGGCCGGCGTGTAGTGCCGCGTGCGCGCCACGGCCGCGGCCTGCTCGGCCGCGAAGCGCACGGTGCGGCCTGCGACTTCGTACGCGCCACGTTCGACGATGTGCAGC
>JBKDXM010000145.1:0-15568 GCA_046306335.1 Planctomycetota bacterium | reverse complement strand
TCCCGGTGCCACGTGGGGCCTGCTACCCGGTGCTTCGGCGCTTGCCGGGGCGGGACTGGCTCCCGCGGATCGAGAACGACGTGCGCCAGCCGGCTTCGGCCCTCGCGGGTCTCTGTCGTCTGTCGCGTCACGACGCACCATTGCCGCAGTCTAGCGACGCGTACTACCGCCGCCCGCTCACTCGCTGCACGACTGCAGCGCCGGCACGACCGCGTCCTCGGGGCGCAGTTCCGTCGCTCGCCCTTCGTCGAAGCGATCGGCGAACACTTCGTCGACGAGCGGCCCCCAGTGCTCGGGCCCGCGCATCGCCACCAGCCGCTCGCGCGCCCACACCGGCTCGCGGTGGTACTGGCCGTACTTGATGCAGTGCATGCGCGCGTGCGGCAGGGCCCGCCGCTCGTCGCCGTAGAACGGCACGGCGAGCTGCCAGTGCCGCGCCAGCGCCGCGCGCGTGCTGGCCATCGTCGGCCGCTGCGCCGGCCGGCCCGCCAGCAGGTCGGCGATCTGCCCGAACACGAACGGATTGCCGATGCAGCCGCGCGCCACCGTCACGCCGTCGACGCCGGTCTGCCGCAGCATCGCGACGACGTCGAACGGCGAGAACAGGTCGCCGCTGCCGAGGATCGGGAAGGCGCCGACGTGGCGCTTCACGCCGGCGAGGAACTCCCAGCGGCTCGGCCCGACGTACTTCTGCGCGACGGTGCGCGGGTGCACGGTCGCGGCGGTGATGCCGCGCGCGATCGCGCCCTCCAAGATCGTCCAGAAGCGCCGCTCGGCGTCGGGCGAGTCGTCGGAGCCGCGGCGCATCTTGACCGTCACCGGCGCGTCGCCGGCGACCGCCTGCAGCACGGCGTCGACCATCGCCAGCGCCGTCTCGGGGTCCTGCAGCAGCCAGCCGCCGCGGCGGCGGCCGAGCACCTTGTTGACCGGGCAACCGAAGTTGACGTCGACGACGTCGTAGCCGGCCTTGACCAGTTCGCGCGCCGCGGCGCCGAAGCGCTGCGGGTCGCTGCCCATCAACTGGCCGCCGACCGGATGGTCGTGCTCGGGCACCGACAGGATGCGCCGCTGCAGCTTGCCCTTCTGCAGCACGACCTCGTCGAGCACGACCTCGTTGAGCGCGTAGGGCGCGCCGTGCTCGCGCGCGACGGTGCGCATCGCGAGATCCGAGTAGCCGCTGAGCGCGGCCTGCACCGCCGGCATGCCGACCGCGACCGGGCCGAGCGCGAGCGGGCGGAACGGGGCCGACGCGGTCATCCGCCCGTGGTCGGCGGCAGCGCCGCCTTCTTGAGGAACAGCACGGCGAAGCAGGTGGCCTCGAGCAGGTTGCGGCCGCGCCGCTCGACCGGCCAGCTGCCGTTGCGGTTCTGCAGCGCCAGCAGCTGCACCGCGCCCTCGTAGTACCAGTCGCGGCCGTGCACCAGCGCGACGCCGGCGAGCTCGCAAGTCCGTTCGAGGCCGTAGAGGTAGTAGTAGTAGCTGTCGTCGCCCTTCTCGACGAAGCCGGGGTTGCTGCGCACGCTGAACTCCTCGCCGAGCCACGCGAAGCCGCTCGCGATGCCGGCGTCGACCTTGGGCAGCAGGTCGGACCTGCCCTGGCCGGTGCGCAGCAGGCCGAAGCGGCTGATCAACAGGCTGCCGACGCCGGCAGCCGTCATCGAGCCGTACGCGGGCCTCGTCGGCTCGCGGTAGCAGTAGCCGCGCACCGGCGCCGGCGCGCCCGTGCCGGGCTTGGCCGGCGCGCCATCGCCGCGCTCCATGGCCGCGCGCTCGGCATAGCGCACGAGTTGCGGCACGGCGGTGCGGCCGAAGTGGTCGCACTGCTGCAGCAGCTGGTGCTCGGCCGCCGCCGCCCACGCCGTCGGCGGCACGTCGAGCTGGCACAACAGCGCGGCGTACAGGCCGAGCAGCCCGTACTGGTTCAGCGAGTTGTCGAAGCGCGGCCCGGCCGTGTAGTTGAACGCCAGCTTGCGGTCGGGCTTGTGGCGCGTGTCGATGTTCTTCAGCAGCGTCGCCAGCCACTCGCCGGCGAGCTGCCTGTCCGCGGCCGACAGCGCGCGCGGCTTCGGCGCCGGCAGGGCGCCGCTGCGCAGCAGGTCCGCCTCGCCCGGCGGCGTATAGCGCTCGGCGAGCGCCATCAGCGCGACCGACAGCGAGTAGGTGTCGACGAGCACGCGCTTGCGCAGCTCGTCGAAGCCGGCGGCGACCACCGCGTCGTCGGCCGGCGTCTCGGCGTGCAGCAGGGTCAGCAGCGCCAGCGCGAGGCGGCCCGCCCCGTAGCTGCGCGAGCCGTCCTCGGCGTCCTGCAGATGGCCGCGATCGAGCTTCTCCAGGTCGCGGCGCAGCCACTTCGCGCCGTCGCGGATCGCCTGCGCCACGGCGCCGCGGAACGCGGCGTCCTGGTTGTCGTGCACGGCGACGAGTTCCTGCGCGTCCCGCACCACGAGCTTGCGCCACACGCCCTTGCCCTCCTCGAACACCAGCGAGAGTTCGCCTTGCCAGCTGCCGAGCGCGCCGCGCTGCGCGTCGAACGTGCGGCGCATCCGCAGCTCGCCCTTCGCCCGGTGCTTGCACAGGTCGCGCACGAACTTCGCCATCGACGCCTTCGATTCGCCGGGCAGCACCTCGAGGTCCTCGGTGGCGACCGCGAGCGCGAAGGACTGCGCGCCGTCGGCCGCCATCGCGTCGACCTTGCCGGTCAGCACGAGGTCGCCGAACGGCACGATGCGGTGCGCGCGCAGCTTGACCGCGCCGCCGAGGCGCAGGTCGCCGGCGACGAACCGCAGCACGTCGCGCAGGTCGCGCGGCGGATCGCCGATCGCGCGCTGGTCGTCGGCGAGTTCGCCCTGGCACAGCCACGGCACGGGCAGCAGGTCGGGCAGCAGGTCGTCCGGCACCTTGCCCTTGGCGTCGAGCGCCTGCGCTTCGGCGGCCTTGCCGGCGACGTCGCTCGCCGCCGCGTAGGTGCGGCGGTACTCGGCGGCGCCGCGCAGCGGCAGCTTCCAGGCCGGCGCCTCCTGCGCGGCGAGGGCGGCGGCGAGCAGCGCGGCGACGAACGGGCGAAGCATCATGGCGACGCGCCAGCCTATCCGCTGGCGCGCGGCGACGGCAGCGACGAGCGGTCGACCGCCGCAGCGCGCCGACTCACGGCCGGACGAATGTCACCAGCAGCACGGTGCGATCGCCATGCCCCAGGTTCCACGCCGTGTGCGCGACCGTGTCGTCGAAGACGAAGCACTCGCCTTCGCGCCAGCGCAGCACGACGCCGTCGACTTCCAGGCCGAGGTCCCCCGCCGGCACCGCGAGCGGCAGGTGGCAGCGCAGCACCCCGCGCAGTTCGCCGGCGTGGCGGTCGAGGCGCGTGCCCGGCGCGAAGCGCGAGAAGCCGGCATTGACGAGGCCCGGCACGCATGCGAGCGCTGCGGCGGTACGCGGGCAGCGCGCGCGGTTGGCGGCGGCGGCCGGCGCGTCGCCGACCAGCGGGCAGTACGACCAACTGCGCTCGTCGTAGTCGACGGTCGCCACGCTCAGCGCGTCGGGCGCGTCGGGGAAACACGTTGGTGGCAGCTCCAGCATCTCGGCGCGCACGTTGCGCCACGCCGCCTGCAGCGTCGGCACGAACGGGAAGGCGCGTGGATCGAAGACGGCGGCGGATGGCACGTGCGCAGGCTACGAGGCCGCGCTACCGCGGCAAACCGAGGCTCGTGCGTGCGCGCGTGCTGTTCGCCCGCGCGGTATCACGCGGTATCACGGCGCCAGCGACGGCCGCGTCACGCCGCGAGCGGCCACAGCAGCGCGCTCGCGCACGCGCCGCGGCCGGTCCACGCCAGCGTGCGCAGCCAGTTGGTGGCGACGAGTCGGCGGATCGCGGCGGCGTCGTAGCCCTGTTCGAGCCGGTGGTGGCACGGCACCTGGAGCAGGAACGTCGAGCCCCACACCACCGCGAGCAACACGGCGCCGCTCGCCGCGGTCGCCGCGTGCGCGGCCGGCGCCCGCACCCAGACGAGGCCGGCGAGCGCCGCTTCGACGAGCATCGGCACCATGACGATCGCGCCGATGCGGCGGCAGTGCGCGCGTTCGTAGGCGGCGAACTGCGCTTCGCCCACGGCGAGGAAGAGCGGGTAGTGCACGACCTGGATCGTCCAGATCAGGCCGCACAGGTAGAGCGTGACGACCGCGTGCGCGATGGCGAGCGCCGGCCAGGGCAGCGCCTGCAGCCACCCGCTCACGCCGCCCGGCTCCGGTGCGCACGCCGCGCCGCCAGCAGCAGCGCCGTGAACGGCAGCCACCAGATCAGGTCGTTGGTGACGATCAGCCAGCCGCATCGCCACGGCATCTCGCCGCGCAGCGCGGCGTCGAGGAAGCCGATCGGGCCGAAGACCTTGCCGAGCAGGCCGACCAGCACGATCGGCCAGTGGCGCAGCGGCGCGAATGCGGCGATGCCGTACCCGATGCCGTAGACGCCGACGATCATGCCGATGCACTGCCAAAGCGACGGCATGTTCGGGGCCGGCATGCCGCCCCATTCGAACCATGCCAGCGGGAACAGCACGGCGAAGGCGCCGAACAGCAGGTTGTAGGCGGCGGCGGCGAGCAGCACGGGCTTGGCCCAAGCGGGGCCGCGTTCGTCGGGCATGGGGGGCCGTTCGCCGCAGGCCCCGCGCGGATGCAGCGGCGTGCATCCGCGGGGCGGTCGGCGGCGAACAGCACACTCATGTTCGCCTGGCTCCGCCGTCGCCGTCTGCAGCAGGAACGCCGTCGCCTGGAGCAAGTGTGGTTGCGCCTGCTCGAAGAAGCCCGCGACCTGCAGCGCGGCGGCGACATCCAGGGCTTCGCGGCGAAGACGGCCGAAGCCGCGGCCGCGGAGCAGCGGCTGGAGGCCTGGGATCAGGCGCACGGCGGCGCGCCGACTACGGCCTGACATCGGACCACGCACCGCGGCAGCGACCGCGACGACGGCGCGGTGGCACGCGGCATCGATGGTCGCGAGGGCAGTTCGGCGACCACGGCAAGCGGAGGTCGGTTGCCGCCTCAAGCGCGACCTTGCTCGATCAAGCCACAAGCTGCTCGGCGAGCCGAAGCGCGAGCTACCTCACGACGTCCGGTCAGGGCTTCTTGCCAGCGACAACCGCGCCATCACTCCCGACTTGGAACACGGCGATCGGCAGACGCTGGTCGCCAGCTGCAAGGTCGAACACCCGGTACTCACCGCACGCGGCGGCATGGAGCGCCAACCGGGCCTGCTCGTCCACGGTGGCAGTTGACACACCGTCCGGGCCATGCACACAGACCGCGCGCCCCGCGGCAACAGCCGGCATCAGCAAGACGACGTCGCGCGGCCCCGACCCTACGAAAAGCTGCCCCAGCGCATCGTCGACGGACAACCGCACGGACCGCATGCCCACGTCACGGCCGAACGGATCCGTCACGTGCACTTCGTAAGTGCCTAGCCCAACCTCGAGCATGAATCTGCCAGCATCGTCGACATCGGCCACGAGGTTGCCGGAGCGTCGACGAGGGTGACCGGGCATTTCCAGGCCGCCGACAACGGCAAGTCGCCCATCGATCGGATGAAATGCCACTTGCATGCCGCCTGGACGAGGGAGGACGCCCGCCAAGACGCCGGCCCGGGGAGCCACTGGCAGGTGGGTCGCGTCGAGCAACACATCGACCTCGCCTGCCTGCCGTTCCACGACCGCGCTGTCGAATCCCAACCACGCACCGTCGGGCGCGTGCTGGTATTGCCCCGTGATCACGACCTGCTCACCCGTCGGGCATCGGAAGTGCGCTTCCTTGTCAGGATCTACAATGGGCACGATCACGCTGGCAAGAGGATCTCCGTCTCGAGCATCCGCAACGACTCGCACGGGCTTGCGCATGTCCGGTGCTGCTCGCACTCGAACTCGAACAGCGACGTCGGCGACGAAGCCGGCCGCCAGCGTGATCGTCGCTCGCTCCGCGTCGACGCGGTAGGGACCGTGCCTGGTGACACGACCGTCGCGTTCCGCGACCTCCACGGCGAACGGCACTCCCCGAAAGACTGGAAGCGATTCGGTCAGTCCATCCGACCACGAGAACTCCTGGCACAGCAGCCACTTCGCCGGCTCGTACCGCGCGAGGTTGTCCTTGGTCACGACGTCCGACAAGACATCCACACACGCATCGCCCCCGATCAGCAACCGCCCTGCAGCAACCGGTTGCGAGCCTGCCTCACGGACCAACGCAACCGTCGCGACACCTGGAACATCTACGCTCTGCAGCATCCCGGACGCCGCATTCAAAGCTACCGGCCCAAAGAACCCAGTCGAAGTATCCAAGACAACCCTCACCTCGCCATCCGGTGGCACGAGCCGAGGGATAGCACCATCCGGCAACTGCCATGATGTCATGCGCCACGCTGCGCCGGATCCCACGACCCGCTGCATCGAGCGCATGCGGTGACAAACCGCCTGCCCGCGGACCGCGACCTGCAACGTGGGGCGCAGCGTCACGGCAACCGCATGCGTGGAGCAGTCCCATGGCAAGCGCGCCGGACTGCACTCAAAGACATCTGAAAGGACTCGCAATCGCAAGTCATCTTGGGGATCCGTGACGAACCGCAGGAAGAGCACCTTGCTGGCGCCTTCGCGACGCTCGCCATGATTGTCGAACAGCGAGGCGTCGTTTGCGGCCCCGAGGCCTTCCTCGAAGTCAGCAATCACCCAGGAATGCACGCGCGCCAGTTCAGGCTGAACGTCCGTGAGAACGTCAGCAACCACGCGAAACTCACATGGAATCGCCAGGCGATAAGGAATGCGAACGCGCAGACAGTAGTTGCCAACAGGCAGGTGGAAGGGCTGCGCATCGACATCCTCGACGATTGGCGAGGACGAATCGGTTGCGTAGATGTCGATGACAGGCGGCCATCCAGCGACACCATTCATCGCTCGTATGCGAACCGCACCGGTGCCCCCCGCGCCAATCGGCTCATCGGTCGCGGCCTCAGCGCGTGTTCGCGGCGCACCTTGCGGCACCACACCACTTGGCGCCACAGCACTCTCGCCATGAAGATCGCTTGCCCGTCCCGACGATACGTCACTGGCAGCAAGCGCTTCAGGCGACTCCGAATAAGGGACTTCGGGGCCGCCAACTCGCAGCCGGTGAAGCGTCGCCGCCACACACGCCGCCACGAACACCAGCATCCACGGCACCAGACTGCCGTTTCGCACGGGTACGCGGAGGCAGCGAGATCGGCGCGACAGGGTCATGCCATCCTCTAGGCCGCAGTTGTCTTGCCGGTAACGAGTTGTGGAGGGCCCTGCTGTCCGACAGGCGGAGGAACCATGACCTCGACCTCGATGCCCGCGCCTTGCAAGATGTCAGGCAGCTCTATGCTGCGTTCGCCTGGCCCGGGATCGGAGTCGGGGGCATCGAACACGACCTGCGGCGAACGACCGGGCTGCGTGATCGTCACCTTGTGGTGCAGCCGATCGCCGGCACCGATGTTCGCGCCCCCCCAGGTCACCGACAGACCACTGCAGGAAGGCCCACCCATCGTTGCCTGCGCCGCCGCGGCAACCGCGAGCAATGCCCATGCCATGACCGCGCGAAACACGATGTGTGCTTGGCTCATGCGTCACTCCGATAAACGAGCGCTCGGCCACCGAGCGATCGACCACCGCGCACACCAGCGTGGTATCGCCCTTCCGCGGCGAAGTCAATCCGCATGCGCCCGGCGGCGCGGCCGAGCAATGGCGTTCGATACCGATGCGATGCTTCTTTGCAGCCGCTTCCCTGCAGCGTCGCGGCGTGTCGGAGTGCCGAACCTTCTTGCCGCCGAATGGCATTGCAAACACCGCGGAGATCGTGCAAGGATCCAAAGCGCGCAGGTCTCCCACGAGACTGCGCGCCGCTGATGCCGACGCGCACGCTCGCGATCTCCGTCCACCCGCCCTTCGACCTGCAGCTGGCGCTGCACGGCCACGGCTGGGTGCATCTCGCGCCGCACGCGTACGACGAGGCGAAGGGCACGCTGCGCACGGCGCTGCGGCTCGACGAACGGGCGGTCGACGCCGAGTTGTCGCAGGCGACGCCGGCGCGGTTGCGGCTGCGGCTCGCGAGCGCGCGGCCACTGACGGCGGCGGCGGCGGGCGCGCTGGCGGCGCAGGTCCGCCACATGCTGCGGCTCGACGACGACCTGTCGGCGTTCCACGCGCGCTGCGCGCAGGAGCCGCGGCTGCGCTGGGTCGCGCAGCGGGGCGCGGGCCGGCTGTTCCGCTCGGCGAGCGTGTTCGAGGACCTGATGAAGCTGCTGTTCACGACCAACACGACGTGGTCGGGGACCGAGGCGATGACGCGGAACCTCGTCGCCGCCGCCGGGCCGGTCGCGCCGAGCGGTGCGCGCGCGTTCCCGTCGCCGCAGCAGTGCCGCCGCGACGCCGCGTTCTACCGCGACGTCGTGCGCGCTGGGTACCGCGCCGCGTCGGCGGTGGCGCTCGCCGACGGCTTCGCCACCGGCGCGCTCACCGACGCGCAGTTCCTCGCGCCGCAGTCGTCGGACGAACTCTGGCAGCACCTCACCGCGCTGCGCGGCTTCGGCCCGTACGCGGCCGGGCAGGCGCTGCGGCTGCTCGGTCACTACGACCGGCTCGCGCTCGACAGCTGGTGCCGGGCGAAGCTGAAGGAGCGCGACGGCCGGCGGACGCCGCCGAGCGACGCCGCGATCGCGCGCCGCTACGCGCCGTTCGCGCCGTGGCAGGGCCTCGCGCTGTGGATGGATCTGACGGCGGACTGGCACGCGGCGGCGCCGACAACGCGCTGACCGCGTCAGCGCCGCCAACGCCGCAGGCGCACGACGGCGAACCCGGCCATGCCGACGAGCCCGAGTCCGAACGCGGCAAACAGCATGTGCAGCGCCAGCTTGGGCAGGGCGAACCCGCCGACGACGGCGGCGCACAGCGCCGCGCCCCACCAGCCCCAGAACGGGCTCGCGATGCAACCGGTCGGCGGGGCGATGGCGAGGCAACGCTCCGGCCGGCGGAACAGCGGCTGGAACGCGTCGAGGTCCCACACCAGCAGGTACGTGGTCGCCAGCAGCATCAACCCGGTGACGACCGGCGTGCCCCGGAACTCGAAGCCGACGGTCAGGACGAAGATGTTGAGGATGATGCCGAAGAAGGCGACCGCGCCGAGCGCGGCGAAGCGCTGCGTCACCAGCAGCACGCCGGCGAGCACCTGGGCGGCGCCGAGGAACCCCCAGTAGAGCCGCGAGTGGGTCATGATCCGAAAGAACTGCCCGATCGGCGACAGGTCCTGGATCGGCTCGGTGTTGTAGATCAACGATTGCTGGTCCGCGGGCGGCGGCGAGAACTTGCCCATTGCGAACGCCGCGAAGACGAAGGCGAGGCCGATCAGGTAGCGGACGCCGATCGTGAACAGCTGCAGCAGCGTGACGCGACGCAGGCGCTGCAGCATCCGCAGGGACGCATCGAGGATCGGGGGCATGGCGAGGTGCTGACGCTGCGGCGGCGCCCTGTGGCCGGTCGCCGGCGCATCATGTCGCGTCCGTTCGCTCCGTGTCGCGTCGCGCCCGCCGTCAGGCGAGCAGTTCGCTGCGCACCACCGTCACGGCGCCGCCGCGCAGCACCGCGCGGTCGCCGCGCAGGGTCACGTCGACGTGGCCGCCGCGCGCCGAGGCCTGGAAGCCGCGCAACGTCGTCTTCGCCAGCTCGACCGCCCAGTAGACGCCGAGCGCGCAGTGCGCCGAGCCGGTGACCGGATCCTCGGGCACGCCGACCGCCGGGTAGAAGCAGCGCGACACGAAGTCGACGCCGCGGCGGCCCTTCGCCGCGCGCGCCGTGACGATCACGCCGCGGAACGGCAGGCGGGCGAGCGCGGCGAGGTCGGGGTCGAGGTCGGCGACGGCGCGCTCGTCGCGCAGCGCCACCAGCAGGTCGTCGCCACCGCGGCAGACGTCGACCGGCTTGCAGCCGAGCGCCTTGGCGAGGCCGGCGGGGACCTTCACCGGGCGCAGCGCGCCAGCCGGCAGGTCGATCGCGATGCGGCCGTCGGCATCGCGCGCCGCCGAGAGCACGCCGCTGCTCGTGGCGAACCGGATCGACTCGCCGGCGCGCACGAGGCCTTCGCTCCACAGCACGTGCGCGGCCGCGAGCGTGGCGTGGCCGCACAGGTCGACCTCGCAGACCGGCGTGAACCAGCGCAGGCCGAAGCCGCCCTTCTTCGGCGTGACGAACGCGGTCTCCGACAGGTTGAGTTCCGCCGCGACCGCCTGCAGCCACTTGGCCGGCTTGGGCGTGGCCAGCAGGCAGACGGCGGCGGGGTTGCCGCGGAACGGCGCGTCGGCGAAGGCGTCGACGGTGAAGCACGGGGTCGTGGTCATCGGCGCGTTGTAGCACGCGGAGCCGGCGCGCCCGCGAACGCTCCGCGCCCCTTGCGCCCGCTCGCGCCGGCCTGGAAAGTCACCCGGCAGCGCATGCCGCGCCGAGCCGCTCCTCCGCCGCCACCGATCGACGATGCCGATTCCCCTCCCGCGCGCCGCCGCGCTCACGCTGTTCGCCGCGCTCCTCGCGCCGCTCGCCGCCCGAGGCCAGGTCCGACCGGGGCCGTGGACGACCGCCGGCAAGGTTCCGGACGGCTGGGTCGTGCACAACACGAAGAACTACCACATCCAGTCGCAGTGCGGCCCGGAGAAGGCCAAGCGCCTGGGCGAGCACATGGAAGTGATGAACGCCGTCTACCGCCGCATGTTCAAGGTGGACAAGACCGGCGGCGTGAAGCTGCAGACGATCAAGCTGTTCGTCGACGCGAAGGCCTTCCACGCCTACGGCGCGCCGCAGGGCGCGGGCGCCTACTACAGCCCGGGCGACCGCGAGATGGTCTGCTACGACACCGGCAAGTGGAGCGACGAGGACCCGAAGTCGGCGCCGGCGACCGGGCCGGAGACCGCGCGCGAGCGGCTGGCGCGGCGCATGGGCGACTTCGAGGACATGATGAAGATGGACATCCTCGGCTGCGCCGCGCACGAAGGCTGGCACCAGTACTACCACTGGATGGTCGTCAGCCGTGTCGACCTGCCGTCGTGGATCAACGAGGGCATGGGCGACTACTTCTACACGGCTGCGCCGCGCGACGGGAAGGGCAAGAAGGCGGACCTCGGCCGCATGTTCGACGGCCGCCTGCGCATCCTGAAGGCCGCCAAGGCGCAGTCGCGCATGGTGCCGCTCGCCGAGTTCCTGGCGATGCTGCAGCGCGACTACTACAGCAACCCGAGCATCTGCTACGCGCAGGGCTGGGCGTTCTGCCAGTTCCTGCTGCACGGCGCCGACGGCAAGCACGCCAAGCTGATCCCGCAGTACGTCGCCGAACTGTGCCGCGACACCAACTGGGAGTCGGTGCAGAAGAAGGTCTTCAAGGGCATCGACCTCGCGGCGCTGGAGGCCGAGTTCCACGACTACGTCGACACGCTGAAGACCAGCGTCGCCGACCCGCTCGAAGAGCTGGAGAAGGCCGCGGGCGGCGAGGCAGGCGGCGGCGAACCGGCAGAACCGGCGGAACCGCCTGCTGGCGGCGGCGGCGCGGGTCCCGGCGGCGGCGTGTGACCGGCCGGTGCCCCTGGCGCGGCTTCCTCGCCGGCGCTCTGAGCCTGGGAAACAAGCGGTTGCTCAGGCCCTGCGCGGCCGCGACAGCGGCCACCAGGGGCAATCTGAGAGCCCGTATCCTGATTCCTTCTCGGGCGCTCAGCCGGTCTCGATGTTGACCAGCACCTTCTGCACGTCGAGCGTGCGCGGCGCTTCGAGGATGCGCGCGGCGATGCGGCGGCACTCGTCGAGCGAATAGCGGCGCAGCACCTTCAGCATGCCGCGCAGGCGCACCGGCGCGATCGAGAAGCTGCGGAAGCCGACCCCCAGGTAGAATGGCACGCGCAGCGGATCCGCCGCGCTCTCGCCGAACAGCACCAGCGGCTTGTCGCGGCGCTCGGCGTCCTTCGCCATGCGCGCGAGCATCTCGAACACCGCCGGATGCGCCATCTCGTGGTACTCGCGCACCGCCGCGTTGTCGCGGTCGGCGGCCAGCAGGTGCGCCTGCAGGTCGTCGATGGCGACGACGGCGAAGTCGCTCTCGTTGAGCAGCGCGCCGAGTTGCATCGCAGCGGCCGGCACTTCGATGACGGGCGCGATCGCCACGTCCTCGGCCACCGCCACGCGCGCCTTCTTCAGCGCGACGCGCTCCTCTAGCAGCGCCGCCTTGACTCGCTGCAGGTCGGGCAGGCCGGTGACGAACGGCACCAGGATGCCGACGCCGCCGGCGCCGGCGCCGGCGCGCAGGATGGCGCGCAACTGCATGCGCAGCAGGTCGGGCGAACGCAGCAGGCCGCGCACGCCGCGCAGGCCCATCGTCGGGTTGCGTTCCTGCGCCGCGCCATCGCCCTCGCGCACCGCGGCCATCACGTCGAGCAGGCGGAAGGCGATGTCGCGGCCCTGCTCGGCCTCCACCACCTTGCGGTAGCTGGCGACCAGCGCGTCCTCCGTGGGGCGCATCTTCTCGCTCAGGAACTGCAGCTCGGTGCGGAACACGCCGACGCCGGCCATGCCGAAGGTGCGGACCATCTCCGCCTCGCCGAGGCTGCCGCACGAGCCGAGCAGGCGCACCGCCACGCCGTCGCGGGTCGCGTGCTCGACCGCCTCGGCCGGCGCCGCCGCCTGCCGCCGGCTCGCCTGCCAGCGCTGCGCCGCGATCGCGCCCTCGGCGAGGTCGGTGTCGGCCGGCCGCGCCACCAGTTCGCCGGCGGTCGCGTCGAGCACGACCGGGTCGCCATCGCGCAGGGCGCGCGCCACGTCGGGTACGCCGGCGAGCGTCGGGATGCCCATGCTGCGCGCCAGGATCGCGGCGTGCGAGTTGGTCGCGACCTCCTCGGCGACGATGCCCTCGACCTTCTCGTTGGCGACGTTGAACATGTCGGCCGTCGTCAGCCGGCGGACGACCAGGATGTGCGGGCCGGCGAACGCGGCGGCGCCGCGCACGGTCGACGCCTCCAGGTTGCGCAGCAGGCGGGTGGCGACGTCGCGCAAGTCGCCGGCGCGACGCCGCAGCAGGTCGCTCTCGACCAGCTGGAAGATGCGGTCGTACTTGGCGAAGACGGCCTGGACCGCCGCGCGCGCCGGCAGCCGTTCGTTCATCACCTGGGCCTCGATCTCGGTGACGAAGACCGCGTCGGCGAGGTAGGAGAGGTGCGCGTCGAAGATGCGCAGCTCGGCCTCGCCGAGCGTGCCGCCCTGCTTCTGCTTGATCTCCTCGATCTGCGCCCGGCTCTTGTCGAGCGCCTCGCGCAGGCGGTTCAGCTCGCCTTCGACCTCGTCGGCGGCGATGCGGCGGCTCGTCTGCTGGGCGTCGAAGCCGCGCAGCGCCACCGGACCGACGGCGACGCCGGGCGAAATGCACTCACCGCGCAACCGGCTCATCGGCCGGCCTCGCAGCGGCGGCGCGCCGACGGCGGCGCGGTGACGGCGGACGGGAGTTCGCGATTCGGGAGCGGCGTCATCGGGAATGTCACGCGGACGTGACGCACGGGGAACGACCGACGGCATCGGCGGCAGCCGGTTCGACGCGACCACCGTGCGCCGCGCGGCGGGGCGGCAAGGGTAGCGCCGTGTCGGCGGCTCGGGTAGACATACGTCCGCTGCGACGAGCGTCGCGGCCACTGCCGCACCGTTGATGGGCATCCATCCCACCGCCATCGTCGCCCCAGGGGCGCAACTCGGCGACGACGTCGAGATCGGTCCGTACTGCACCGTTGGCCCGCACGTGCGGCTCGGTGCCCGCACCCGCCTCGTCAGCCATTGCGTCATCGACGGCGACACGTGGCTCGGCGACGACTGCGAGGTCTTCCCGTTCGCCGTGCTGGGCGTGACGCCGCAGGACAAGAAGCTGAAGGCCGGCGACGCCGCCGGCAAGCTGCGCATCGGCTCGCACAATCGCATCCGCGAGAACGTGACGATCCACGGCGGCACGCCGTACGGCAGCGGCACGACGACCGTCGGCGACCACAACATGATCCTGGTCGGCGCGCACATCGGCCACGACGCGACGGTCGGCAACCACGTCGTCTTCACCAACGGCGCGATGGCCGCGGGCCACACGGTGATCGGCGACCGCGCCATCCTCGGTGCGATGGTCGGCATCCACCAGTTCGCCCGCGTCGGCCGCATGGCGATGGTCGGCGCCGGCGCGATGGTCTCGCACGACGCGCCGCCGTTCGCGATGGTGCAGGGCGACCGCGCCAAGCTGGTCGCCGTCAACCTCGTCGGCATGCACCGCAACGGCTTCAGCGCCGAACAGCGCTCCCTGGTCAAGCGCGTGTTCCGGCTGCTGTTCTGGCGCACGGGCACGCTGCAGCAGCGGCTCGACGCGGTGCGCCAGGGGGCGCCGGCCCGCGACCCGCTGTGGCGCGAAGTCGTCGACTTCGTCGCCGCCAGCAAGCGCGGCGTCTGCAGCCCGCGCACCAACCGGCACGGACGCGCGGACAACGTCGAAGCCCAAGGCGAGATCCATGGCGATGCCTCCGCGACGGCGTGACGCAGCCGCGCTCGCCGGCGCGGTCCTGCTCGGACTGCTGGCCGGAAGCGCCGCGGCGCAGCAGCCGACGCCGTTCCTGGCGCCCGACGGCACGCGCTTCCTGCTCGCGCCCGATCCGACCGCGGTGGCCGTGCACTGGGCCGTCGCCAGCCCGGGCGACGCCGCGCACGACCCTGCCGGCCGCGAGGGCCTCGCGAGCACCCTGGTGCGGGCCTCGCTGCAGGGCACGTGGCGAACCGGCTCGCGCGACCCCGGACGCGAGCGCGAGGCGATGATGTGGCTCGACGAGGCGTGGCAGCGGCTGCTGCGCAACGGCAGCGACACCGTGGCCGCCGAGGACGTGCGCCGCTGGGACGAGCAAGCCCGCGAACTCGCCGACCCGCAGGCGTTCCAGCGCCGACTGGCCGCCGCGCCGGCCTGGCGGCCGGAGACGCGCGAGCTGGGGCCGGCGAACGTGCTGGCGCTGACGACGACGCGGGCTGGCATCGCGGCCGTCGCCGCCCTGCTGGTCGAGCGGCGCGAGGACTGCGCCTTGCGCAACCTGCCGCGCACGTGGCTGCAGACGCTGCAGGAACGCAACCTCGCGCGCGCGGCGGATCCGCAGCGGGCGCTGCGCGCGGAACTGGTGGCGCTGACGCTGCCGGGCACGCCTGCCGCGCGCACCGTCAACGCGCCGGAGTCAGGCCTGCCACCGCGGGACCTCGCCGCGGCGACCTGGGCGCTGACGCAGCACCCGACGGCGACGGTGCACGCGCTGATCGGCGACTTCGACCTCGACGCGACGCGCGCCATCCTGGCCCGCGCGTTCGCCGCGACGAAGCTGCCGACGCCGGCGCGCGCCGCGGTCCAGCCGCCGCAGCCGCTCGCCGGCATCCGCCGCTCGACCGTCCGCGGCGTCGCCGCGCCGGCCGTCGCGGTCGGCTGGCTGCTGCAGCCGCTGGCCGACGACGAGACGCTGGCCGCCGCGTGCGCCTGGCTGGGGCACGGCGCCGACGGC
>JBKDXM010000144.1:0-50756 GCA_046306335.1 Planctomycetota bacterium | reverse complement strand
CAGCCGCTCTTCCTGCTCGGCTTCCTGTGCTGGAGCCCGATGCTGCTCTGGCGCTGGCTCGCCGACCCGCAGAAGCGCACGCGCACGCGCGAGCGCATGGGCTTCGTGCCGCGCCTGCGCAGCGACAAGCCGGTGGTGTGGATCCACGGGGTGTCGGTCGGCGAGGTCAAGGCGGCGAACAACCTGGTCGCGCGCATCCGGCAGGAACGTCCCGACCTGCAGATCGTGCTGTCGACGACGACGCCCAACGGCCACCTCGTCGCGCGCCAGGAGCATCCCGACCTGCCGATCGTGTTCTACCCGCTCGACCTCGCCAGCTTCCCGTCGCGCGCGCTCGGCCGGGTGCGGCCGCGCTGCGTGCTGCTGATGGAGCTGGAGATCTGGCCCAACTTCCTGCAGGCCGCGCGCAAGCGCGACATCCCGGTCGCGGTCGTCAACGGCCGCATCAGCGAGAAGACCTTCCGTGGCTACCGCCTGCTGCGCGGGCTGCTGCCGCAGCTCGACCTCATCACGCGGTACTGCGTGCAGGACAAGGCCTACCAGAAGCGCCTGCTGGACCTCGGCGTCGATCCGACGCGCGTCGCCGTCACCGGCAACATGAAGTACGACAGCGTGGCGATGCGCGACCACGGCGACGCCTGCGCGCGGCTGCGCCCGTGGCTCGCCCCGGCGGGGGAGGCCGTGCTCGTCGCCGGCAGCACGCACCACGACGAGGAGGCCTTCCTGCTGCAGTCGCTGCCGCCGGCGACGGCGCAGCCGGTGCGGTTGGTGCTCGTGCCGCGCCATCCCGAGCGCTCGACGGCCATCGCCGAGGCGGTGCGGGCGGCGGGGCGCACGCCCGTGCGCTGGAGCGAGGCCGGCGGCGCGCTGCCGGCGTTGGGCCCCGCCGACGTCGTGGTCGTCGACGTGATCGGCCAGCTGCAGTCGTTCTACGCCGCCTGCGACGTCGCCTTCGTCGGCGGCAGCCTGATCCCGCACGGCGGCCAGAACATGCTGGAGCCGGCGGCGCAGGGCAAGGCGACGATCTTCGGCCCGCACACGGCGAACTTCCGCCGCGACGTCGAACTGCTGCGCGCCGCCGACGCGGTCGTGCAGACGGCCGACCGTGCGTCGTTCCCGCCGGCGCTCGCCGCCCTGCTCGCCGACCCGGCGCGCCGGCGCGAACTCGGGGCGCGCGCCCGCGCCGTCATCGCCGACAACCGCGGCGCCACGGCCCGCACCTTCGAACTGATCGCCGAACTGCTCGGGCCGCGCCGTTGACCGTCGCCGCGGAGGCTTCTACGGTGCGGCGATGAAGTGCCCGTGCAGCAGCGGCAAGGACCTCGCGTCCTGCTGCGAACCGATCCTCTCCGGCAAGCAGAAGGCGAAGACGGCCGAGCAGCTGATGCGCTCGCGCTACACGGCGTACGCCACCGGCAACGTCGATTGGATCGTCGACAGCCAGTCGCCCGACGGCCGCGCCTTCGTCGACCGCAAGGCGACCGAGGAGTGGAGCAAGCGCGCGACGTGGCACCGCATGGAGGTGCTGGAGACGAAGGACGGCGGCGAGGGCGACGAGGAAGGCTTCGTCGACTTCAAGGCGCACTACACGATCGGCGACGAGGACATCGTCCACCACGAGATCGCCAGCTTCCGCAAGGAGGACGGCGAGTGGTTCTTCGTCGACGGCATCGAGGTCAAGCCGCGCCCGTACAAGCGGCTCGATCGCAAGGTCGGCCCCAACGAGCCGTGCACGTGCGGCAGCGGCAAGAAGTTCAAGAAGTGCTGCGGCAAGGTCGCCTGACGGCCTAGGAGTCTGCGTCACGGAACGCGCGCCGAGCCGCAGGAACGCCGGCCATGGCCGTTGTCAGCGCCGCCGGCCGCCGAGCGCCACGAGAAGCGCGGCGCCGATCTCGGTGAGGCCGGCGACGCCGAACGCGAGCGCGTAGCCGACGCCGCCCTCGGCGCCGCCGAGCGCGATCAGTTGCCCGCAGCAGATCGGGCCGACGAGGAAGCCGAGCGAGCCGGCGCCGTGGAACGCGGCCATCGCCGTCGTGCGGTCGATCTCGGGCGCGCGGTCGAGCAGCCACAGCAGCGACGGCACGAACATCACCGCCGAACTGACGCCGAGCAGCGGCATCAGGAACCACATCGCCCCGATCGGCGCGACGCCGACCGCCATCACGCCGAGCCCGTACACGGCGCTGCCGATCGCCACCATGCCGACGCGCGACCAGCGCTCGGCGGCGCGCCCGAACGGCCACGACAGCAGCGCGAACGGGTACAGGAACGCGCCCAGCAGCATGCCGATGCGCGCCCGCTCCGCCGGTTCGTCGCCCGGCAGCAGCAGCGGGAAGCCGGTGGTGACGAAGCCGACGGTGAAGCGCTCGACGAAGGCGACCAGCAGCGGCGCGCGCGCGGCCGGCACGCGCTGCCACGCGTCGAGCAGGCCGCGCCGCGCCGCCGGCTGCGCCGGCGCGACGTCAGGCGGCAACAGGCGGGCGGCGAGCAGGCCGGAGGCCGCCAGCACCGCCGAGGCGATGTGCAGCGTGCGCAGCGGGTCGTCCTTGCCCAACTGGCCGCCGATCGCAGCACCGGTGGCGACGCCGAGCGTCAGGCCGGCGCCGAGGCACCCGAGCGCGCCGCCGCGGCGGCTGCCGGCGGCGTCGGCGACGAGGCTCATGACCAGCGTCAGGGCGGCGATGTGCAGCGCGCCCTCGACGGCGCGCAGCAGCAGGAACGGCGCGAAGTCCCGCACCTGCGCGAGCGACTGCATGGCCAGCGCGTCGAGCAGCAGCGCAGCGACGGCGAGCCGGCGGCGCGAACCGGCGCGGCGCACGAGCGCGCCGAGCCACGGCGCTGCCAGCAGCGCGCCGATCATGTTGGCCGACATGAAGACGCCGGCCAGCCGTTCGCCGACGGCGAAGCGGTCGACGACGAGCCCGCGCAGCACCGGCACCGGCAGCGTCTCCGGCAGCATCAGCAGGAACGTGACGAAGCCGAGCGCGAGCGTCGTGCGGAGCGTCAGCGCAGCGGGGGCGGCGGCCACCTTCAGGCCTTCGCGCGCCAGCGGCCGGCGGATGCCTCGGCCCGACCTTCCTCGGCCAGCTTCTCGAGGCCGGCGAGCAGCGAACGCGCGGCGAATCGGTACAGCTTCGGGTCGGCGTCCCAGTAGACCTTGGGCAGCAGTTCCTCGACGGTGCCAGGGCCCTGTTGCAGCGTCTCGACCAGCTTGGCCTCGCGCTGGCGGCGGTGGCGCAGGTACTGCTTGATGAGCCGCTGGCCGTCGCGCATCGCCGGGCCGTGCGCCGGGTACAGCGTCGTCATCGGCGCCGCGGCGAGCCGTTCCAGGCTGGCGAGGTACGTCGCGAGGTGGCCCTCGGGCGGGTCGACGATGATCGTGCTGATCGTCGACAGCATGTCGCCGACGAGCGCCGCGCCGTAGCGGCTCTCGCGGAAGCACAAGTGGCCGCGGTCGTGGCCGGGCGTGTGGACCGCGCGCAGTTCCCAGCCCGGATTGCCGTCGGGCGAGCGGCCGAGCGGGATGCGGTCGCCGTCGCCGATCGGCGCGCCCAGGCGGCAGCCCGCCGGCAGCCGTTCGAGGGTCAGCTGGTGGCCGCGCACGGTCAGATCGAGGGCCTGGCACAGCGCGGCGATGCCGCCGACGTGGTCCGGATGGTGGTGCGTCGCGAGGACGCCCTCGACGCGGGCGCCGTCGCGCGTCAGCTCCGCCAGCAGGTCGAGCAGGCGCTGCTGCTCGTCGGCGTCGGGCGAGCCCGGGTCGACGACCCACAGGCGCTCGTGGCCGACGATGCAGCAGTTCGTCGTCGTCGCCGGCGGCAGGGTCGGCGTGCGCAGCGGCGCCAGCACGACGCCGGGCGAGAAGCGGACCTGGTGCAGCCGGCCGGCGCGGTAGCCCTCGGCAGTGGCGTCGATCGCGCGCGCGAAGCGCTCGAAGTCGCCGGCGCGCGCGAGGTGCTGCAGCAGGATCACCACCGGCGGCACCAGCAGCAGGTCGCCGTTGCGCCACGACGCCAGCGCCTGCTCGGGCAGCCACCAGCGGCCCTGCACGAGTTCGCCGCCGCGCACGTCGGGACGCTGGCCGGCGGTGCCGGTCGCGCAGCCGTCGAGCGGCGCGTGGAAGAACACCGTGTCGTAGCGCACTGGCGCGAACGGCGGCGTCTCCATGCGGCACAGCGCCCGCAACGGCGGCGGCGGCGGCGTGCCATCGACCAACTGGCGCCATGGCGACGGCCCCGACGCGGTCGCGGCGTCGCGGCCTTCGCTCGCCAGCAGCGCGGCGCGCGCGGCGACCAGCGCCTCGCGCGACGACCTGGCCGCCGGCAGCGCGTGCCGCACGAGGCCGGTCTCCTCGAACAGCTCGCGGTGCGCACAGGCCTGCAACGCCGCGGCGAGGCCGTCGGCCGTCGCCGGATCGCCGTCCTCGGCCGCGAGCGTGCCGCCGGGCAGCGCCCAGTAGCCGCCGAAGAAGCGCAACTCGGGCGAGCGCTCGACGAGGAAGACGGCGCGGTCCTGGCCGTCGCCGCGGGTGATCAAGAGGGCTGCGGCGGTGCGGCGGCTCATCCGGGGGCGCGCAGGTTAGCAGCCGCGCGCACGGCGGTCGAACGGCGACCCTGGGGAGCGGCGCGCGTCACGACGCGTCGTCGCTGGTCGCGTCGTGCGCGCGCAGGCGGCCCACGGCATCGCGCGGACCGAGCACGACCAGCCGCCAGCCGTCCTGCAACACGAGATCGGGTCGCGCGGCCAGCGGTTCGTAGCCTTGCGGCCCCGGTCGCAGCGCCATCACCGCGACGGCGCCGCCGAGCTGCTCGGCCGGCAGCGCGTCGATCGACAGGCCGTTCCAAGCGTCGGGCAGCGGGATCGTGCGCAACTCGTGACCGGCCGGCAGCCGCAGGTCCTCCCCGCCGAACGACACGCTGCCGGTCCGCCGCTGCTGGCCGAGCACCTCGTCGCCCAGCGTCGTCAGCACGTCCTGGTGGCGCACGCGGCCGAGCAGGCGCGGGTTGGTCGCCGACTCGACGACCGCGACCTCGCGCAGCTCCGGATCGTCGAACAGCGGCAGCAACGCCGCCAGCGACTGGTCGGGCTGCGCCGTCACCGCCGGCCGCGTCATGTCGGCGGCGATCACCACCGGCGTGAGGCTCGGATCGTTGAGGAAGGTCTTCACGTCCTGCAGTTCGATGCGGCCGACCACGCGGCCGGCCTCGTCCTGCACGTACACGGTGTCGCCCCGACGCGCGGCCAGCAGGCCCATGACCTCGGGGAAGCTGGCGGTGTCGCGGACGGCCAGCGCATCGGCCCGCACGATGTCCCGCACGTAGGTGGCGCGGATCGCGAGGTCCTCGATGCCGCCGGGCTGGTCCTCGCCCTTGGCGCGGAAGGCGGCCGTGTAGTAGCTGTCGCGGTCGAGCAGCGAGGCCATGATGCTGGCGGCGATGCTGCACAGCATCACCGGCAGCGTCAGTTCGTAGTGGCGCGTCAGTTCGAAGACGAGCACCAGCGCCGTCACCGGCGCGTGCATCGTCGCCGCGGTCAGGCCGGCCATGCCGACGAAGACGAACGCCGTGCGCTCGCCGGAGTCGAGCGGGGTCAGCGTGCCGAGCGCCTGAGCGAACAGCGCGCCGAAGGCGGCGCCGATCACGAGGTTCGGGGTGAAGATGCCGCCGAGGCCGCCGGAACCGACCGAGGCGATCGTGGCGACCTGCTTCCACAGGAACAGCGTCAGCACGACGCCGAGTCCGGTGTCGCCGCTGGCGACCCGGCGGATGACGTCGATGCCGTTGCCCCAGGCCTCGGGCATGAACGTGCCGATGCCGCCGACGACGAGCCCGCCGAGCGCCATCGTCGCCGGCAGCGGCAGGCGCAGCGCGCCGAAGGCGCGACGGCCCCAGGTCAGGCCGGCGCGGAAGTAGATGCCGCCGAAGCCGCACAGCACGCCGAGCACGATCGCCGCCAGGATGAGCGACCACGTCAGTTCGTCGCCGATCGCCGCGGCGGCGTCGCGGTAGATGGCGCCTTCGTCGAGCAGGCGCTTGCGCACGATCGTCGCCAGCACCGACGCGAGCACGATGGGCGCGGCGACGTCCATCGCGAAGTTGCCGAGCACGACCTCCATCACGAAGATCGCGCTGGCGATCGGCGCGTTGTAGGAGGTCGCCATGCCGGCGGCGATGCCGCAGCCGATCAGCACCGCGCGCGGCCGCGAGCCGATGCGCGTCCAGCGAGCCAGCAGCGTCGCCGCCATCGCGGCGAGGTGCGAGTTCGCGCCCTCGCGGCCGATCGAGCCGCCGCTGCCGATCGTGCACGCCGACGAGACCATCTGCACGACGGTGTCGCGCAGGCGCAGCGCGCCCTTGCGCAACTGCACCATCACGACGAGGTCGGCGATGCCGAACGGCGGCTTCCTGCCGCGCAGGACCAGCAGCACGAGGCCGGCGCACAGTCCGCCGACGGTTGGCACCAGCAGCGTCTGCCACCAGGTCAGGTGCGCGCGCACCGCGTCCGGCAGCGACTCCAGTTCGCTGCGGCCGGTGTCCGGATCGAGCGCCAGCGACCGGCCGGTCAGCAGGTTCTGGATCGCGTCGAGGCCCTTCTGGAAGCCGCTGCCGAGCAGCCCGCCGGCGACGCCGACGACGGCCGCGAGCAAGAAGATCGCGAAGGCGCGGAGCGGCAGGCCCTTCTGCTTCGTCATCGGCAAGGCCCAAGGGTCGGACGCCGGCCGCCCGCCGTCAAGCTTCGGCCCGCCTTCGCCTCACTGGGTGCGCAGGCGGTAGCCGACGTTCGGCTCGGTCAGCAGCATCTGCGGCCGGGCCGGGTCCTCCTCCAGCTTGCGCCGCAGGGCCGACATGTAGACGCGCAGGTAATGCGCCTCGTCGACGTGCGCCTCGCCCCAGACCTCGCGCAGCAGCTGCGTCCGGGTCACCACCTTGTCGGCGTGGCGGATCAGCGCCTGCAGCAGCCGGTACTCCAGCGGCGTCAGCTTGACCGGCTGGCCGCGCGACTCGACTTCGTGCCGATCGTGGTCGACGCGCAGCGTGCCGGTGACGAAGACGCCCTGGTCGACGTTGGCCGCCGTGCGGTTGTGGGTGCGCAGGGCGGCGCGCAGCCGCGCCAACAGCTCGCCGGTGCCGAAGGGCTTGGTCAGGTAGTCGTCCGCGCCGGCGTCGAGCGCCTTGATCTTGTCGTCTTCCTGGTGGCGGGCCGAGACCACGACGACCGGGCCGCTGTACCACGTGCGCAGGTGGGCGACGACGCTGAGGCCGTCGGCGTCGGGCAGCCCGAGGTCGAGCACCACGAGGTCCGGCCGGCGCGCCGCCGCGGCGACCAGCGCCTCCTGCGCCGTCGTCGCCTCCAGCACGCGGTACTGGTGCATGCGCAGCGTGACCCGCAGGAAACGCCGCATCTGCGCGTCGTCCTCGACGACGAGCACGAGCGGGCCGCCGCCCGTCGCTTCCTTGCCGACCTCGCTCACGACGCGACCTCCGGCGCCGGCGCGCCCTCGGTCGGCAGCGCCAGCACGGCGACGTCCGGCAGGTCGACGACGAAGCGCGCGCCGCCGCCGGGGCGATCCTCGACGCGCACGCTGCCGCCGTGCAGCGTCGCGACGGCGCGGCAGATGGCGAGGCCGAGGCCGGCGCCGAGCGTGTGCCGCGCGCGCGCGCCGCGGTGGAACTTGCCGAACACGGCGTCGCGTTCGCCTGCCGGCACGCCCGGGCCGCGGTCCTCGACCGCCAGCAGCAGGCGGTTGCCGTGCAACTCGCCGGCGACGCGGATCGGGCTCCCGGACGGCGTGTGCCGGCAGGCGTTCTCCAGCAGGTTGACCAGCAGGCGCGCGATCAGGTCGGCGTCGAGGTGCACCAGCGGCAGTTCGGGGGCGAGATCGACCTGGACCGGCCGGTCGGCCAGCGCTGCGCCCGCCGTCGACAGCGCGCAGCCCACGATCTCCTCCAGCGAGTGCATCTCGCGCACGGCGTGGATGGTGCCCGACTCCAGGCGGGTGAGGTCGAGCATGTTGCGCACCTGGCGTTCGAGCGCGTCCGCGTCCTCGCGGATCGACTGCATCAGGTCGAGGCGCGTCGCCTCGTCGAGCGGCGCGCTCCGGTCGAGCAGCGTGGTCACCGCGCCCGTGATCGAGGCGAGCGGGGTCCGCAGGTCGTGGCTGACCGAACTCAGCAGGACGTTGCGCAGGCGCTCCTGCTCGGCCGCCTGCCGCGCGACCTTGGCGTCCTCGTCGACGAGCAGCCGGCGCCACGCGATCGCCAGCGTGTTGGCGAACGACGCCAGCAGTCGGCGCACGGCGTCCGTCGGTTCGCCATCGGGGCATTGCACGACGAGCGCGCCGATGCAGTCGCGGCCGAAGACCAGCGGCGTGGCCCAGTGCGGCGGTCGTTGCTCGGGTCGCCCGAACTGCAGCGCGAGCGCTGCGGCGCTCGCTGCGTCGAGCGGCGGCGCTGCGCTGACGCCATGCGCGCGCAAGCCGTCGCCGTCGGCGACGACGATCCAACCGTGGCCGCCCAGCACGCGGCCGACGTGCGCGTCCGCCACGGCGGCCACGGCGTCGCGGTCGTCGGCGGCGGTCAGGTCGCGCGAAAGTTCGTACAGGGCGAGGCTGCGCTGTTCGCGCGCCACGGTCGCCACGGCTTCGTCGCGCAGCCGCGAGGTGAGCGTCGCCACGACCAGTCCGACCGCAAGCAACACCGCCAAGGTCGGCAGGTAGGCGAGGTCTTCGACGACGAAGGAGTTGTAGTGCGGGACGAAGAAGTAGACGAATGCAGCGACCGCCGTCACCGCCGCCAGCACCGATGGACCGTTGCCGAGCCGCGCTGCGACGACCACGACGGCGACCAGGAAGACCATCACGACGTTGGCGTGGTCGGCGTGCGCGAACAGCAGCCTGCCGACGGCGGCTGCGGCGCCGACGGCGACCAGCGCCTGCAGGTACGGCGCGTGCGGCGCGGGCGAGCGCTCGAGCCAGCGACCGAACGGCAGGGCGGCGCCGGCGCGGGTCGGTTGCGGTTGCGCGGTGGACTCGTTCACCCCGGCAGCATGGGCGCTTTGGCGATCTGCGGCAACGCGCCGGGGCGGCGGTGCCGGGACGCATGGTCGCCGGCCAGCGATCGGTTAGCGTCCCCGTCGATGCTCGCCGGCCGCGCCCAGCGCCTGCTCGATCCCTGCGTCGCCGCTGCTGCCGGGGCGCTGCTGTGGGCGGGCGCGAACGCGTTGGTGCCTGCCGCCGCGGCGCCGTTCCCGGGCCATGGCGAGCGCTTCGCCGCGATGGCCGCCGACCCGCTGGCGTTCGACGGCGCCTTCCCGCACCGCGTGCTGTGGCCGCTGCTGGCTCGCGGCGCGGCGGCGTGCGGGCTCGACGTCGTCGGCTTCAGTGCGCTGTGCAACGGCCTGCTGCTCGCCGTCGTCTGCCACGTCGTGCGCGCGCGCACGGGCCGAGCCGTCGACGGACTGCTCGCCGGCGCTGCGGTCGCGGTCAGCGGCGGCGTGCTGGTCTACCAGACGATGGCCTGCTTCAGCGACCCGCTGAACCTCGCGCTGCTGCTGCTGGCGGCGCACTGGGCGGCGCGACCGTGGCGGCTGTGGGCGTGCGCGCTGCTCGGGGCGCTTAGCCACGAGCTGACGCTGTTCTTCCTGCCGTGGCTGTTCTGGCTGCGGTTCCGCCGCGGCGGGACATTGCGCGCCGACGCTTACGTCGGCGCGGCGCTCGTCGTCGCCGCCTACGGCGGCTGGCGGCTGTTCGTCGCCGCACAGGCGCCGCCGGGCGGCTATGGCGCCGGCTACTACGTCGAGAACAACTTCTGGGCGCCGTGGTTGCTGCCGGCGCTGTGGGCGCTCTGGCTGCTGGTGGCCGTCGCCGAGTTCGGGCCGCTGCTCGCAGTGGTCGCCGCGGGCTGGCGCGTCCGCGCCGCGGCCGTCGGCGGCCGCGCCGGCCTGCTGTTGTTCGTCGCCGCCGTGCCGCCGCTGATGTGGTTCGCCTACGACGTCATGCGCTTCGCGGCGCTGTTCGCCGTGCCGCTGACGTTGTGCGCCGCCGACCTGCTGCGCGTCGGCGGCGGCCGCGCGCGCGCCGGCCTCGCCGCGCTCGTCGTCGCCGCCGCGGCGACGTACGCCTGGCAGCACCCGATCGCGGCGCAGCAGGGCGGCGCGGCGTTCACCCGCGTCACTGGCGACGTGCTGCAGCTGGCGGCGCCGCACGTGCGGCCCGGCGAAGCCGTCGCGTTCACGCCGGCGATGGCGATCACCGGCGAACTCGCCGCGCGCCATGCCTGGACCTTCGCCGCCACTGCCGCCGCGCTCGTCGGCGCCGGCGCGCTCGGCCTGCTGTTCGCGCGCTACGTCGGCTCGGCGAGCGCCGCCGGCAGCGCGCCGGACACGCGGCGGAACGCCTCGCCGTAGCCGCGGCCGCGCAGGTGCACGAGCGACCGGTAGGCCGACAGGCCGCCGAGGCAGTGGTCGTACTGCGTGTAGGCGATCTGGCTGGCGTGCGCGAGCATCGCTGCCTGCTTGCGCGGGAACACCGCGGTCGTCTCGACGATGACGTCGGGCACCATGGCGTTCCAGACCTCGTAGCCGAGCGCGAGGCCGCGGAAGCCGGTCGCCGCGAGTGCGCGCGTGACGACGACGTGCAGTCGGTGGTGGTCGGGATGGCCGTCGAGTTCCCACGGCAGGTAGACGACGTCGGGGCGGTGATCGGCGAGTTCGCGCGCCGCCAGCGCCGCCGCGTTCCGCAGGTCGGCTTCGCTGAGCACGTGGCCGTCGGGGAAGCCCCAGAAGCGCACGTCGTGCACGCCGAGGTGACGCAGGCCGTCCTGCGATTCGCGCCGGCGCAGCGCCGCGAACGCGCCGGGCGCGTGGCGGCCATCGGGATCGCCCGACGTGCCGTCCGTGGCGACGACGACGCGCACCGCATCGCCCTGGTCGGCGTGCATCGCCAGCACGCCGCCGGGCCCGGCGACCTCGTCGTCGGGGTGCGGCGCGAAGGCGAGCACGCGCCCGGCGGGGACGCGCCGCCACAGCACGGGCAGCGGCGGCAGGCTCGGTTCGGCGGCGGTCACGCCGGCATCTTGGTCGTTGGCAGCCGGCAAGGGAAGGGCGCGAGCGCCGGCGTCGGTCACTGCGGCTTCACCGCCGCCGCCGCCGCCGCCGCGAACTGCCAGCCGTCCTCGGCGTCGAGCACGCGCCGCGGTCCGTCGCCGTGCAGCCACTCGCGCGCCGCGGCGTCGCCGCGCAGGTGGCAGTCCCAGAACGCGGTCGACAACGCCAGGATCGAGCGGTGGTGGTTCGCCTTGCGCGCCTTCGTCTCACCGCGCAGCGGCACGTCGGCGAACGCCGAGTGCTCGGCCTCGTGCAGCACCAGTTCGTAGCGGTCGACGGTCGCCGGCAGCGCGGGGTAGACCTTGCGGCGGTCCGCCGGGTCGCGGTCCTCGATCGGCGAGCCGTCGTGCGTGCCGGTCATCAGCAGCCACGGGATGCGCACGTCGGCGAACGCCTTGCGCGCGTCGACGCGCGCCGGCGGCGCCGGGCTCATCGGCAGCGCCGCGTCGATGCGCTCGTCGCGGAAGCGCGCGCCGACCAGCGGCGCCGACTGGCCGCCGACGCACTGCGTCGTCTGCGCGCCGAACGAGTGGCCGCACATCCCGACACGCTCCAGGTCGAGCCGGCCGTGCAGTTCGTGCTTGTCGTCGGCGTGCCAGTGCGCGAGCTGGTCGAGCGCCTTGCCGACGTCCTCGCAGCGCAGCCGGAGGTTTGCCATGGACGCGGCCGTGCGCAGCGCGCCCATGCGCTCGCGCAGCGGCACGTCGCGCCAGACCGCCTCGTCGCTGCCGGGGTGCTGCAGGAACACGCAGACGTAGCCGCGCTTGCTCCAGTGCGTCCCGAGGTACGGCGAGTTGTCGCGCGAGCCGCCGAGGCCATGGCTCCAGACGATCACCGGCGCCGGCGTCGTCGCGGCCGGCAGGTAGACGCGCACCGGGATCGTGCGCTCGCGCTCGGCGTCGACGATGGCGAGCGCGAGCGAGGTCGCGTCGCCGTCGGGCGCGGCCAGCGGGTCGTAGGCGGGCGCTGTCGTCGTCGTCGTCGTCGGGGGCGAAGCGGGCGTCGGGGCGGCAGGTAGCCGCTCCTGCGGCGGCAGCAGCGCCAGCGCGCAGACGACGGGGATCAGCATGTCCGGCAGTTGTACACCGGGCGGCGGCGGGGACGGATCAACCCTGGTGCGCCGGCTCGCCACACGGGCCGAAGCCGGGCAGGCAGGCGCCGGCCGCCGTGGCCACCGGGGGCTCGCCCAGGTCGGGCACCTCGACGCGGCGTTCCTGCGTCTCGATCGTCGCGACGCGCAGGACCTGGCCCTCGAACGTGTCGCCGATCGTGAAGTGGTCGGGCTGGCCCGGGGCCAGGGCGCCGTCGTCCGCCGCGGTCAACAACTGCACGACCGGCTTCTCGGGGCAGGTGGTCTGCGAGCGCACGACGGCGAGCGCCCCGTCCGTCAGCCGCACGCGCGAGCCGTCGGGGAACAAGCCGATCGTGCGGACGAAGGCGCGCAGCCACGCCGGGTCGAACTCCTCGGCGTCGCGGAACATCACCGCGTAGGCCTCGATCGGCGTCAGCGCACGCTTGTAGGGGCGGATCGAAGTCAGCGCTTCGAAGACGTCGCAGACGCGCACGAGGCGGCTGATGCCGCTCGGGCGCACCGGCACGGCGGCGTCCGGGTAGCCGCCGCCCGGCCCCATGTGGTGGCAGAACGCCGCGCCGACGGCGGCGAGGTCGACGCCTTCGCGCTGTTCGAGCAGGATGGCGGCGCCGTGCCGTGGATGCTGCATCATCGCGGCGCGTTCGGCGGCGTCGAGCGGCCCCTGCTTGAACAGCACGTCCTGCGGCACCTTGGACTTGCCGATGTCGTGCAGCAGCGCCGCCGAACCGACGCGCACCAGTTGGTCGCGCGAGGCGTCCAGGCGGCGGGCCACCTGCAGCGCCAGCAGCGCCACGCGGACCGAGTGGCCGACGGTGAAGCGATCGACATCGTCCTGCGTCGCCAGCGCCAGCAGATGGCTCGGCTCGTCGAAGTCGGCCAGCGTGCGTTCGATCGCCGCGGCGGTCTCGTCGATGGTGAGTTCGAGGTCGCGCAGCGCGAGCCCGTGGTTGTGCTGCAGCGCCTCGGCGAGTTCCTGGTAGCTGTGCAGGGCCCGCGCTTCGGGGGCGATCGCCGCGCGGCGATTGGCCGGATCGCCGACGCTGCGCAGCGTGACCTCGACGTTGCGGATGCCCATCGCGCCGAGCGCCGCGTCGCGGTTGCTGCGGGTCAGCGCGTCGGCGTTGCGCCGCAGCAGCAGCAGGTCGAGCAGCCGGTTGACCTCGGCGGCGTCGAGGCTGCGGCGGAAGGCCAGCATCGCGATCCCGCGTTCGGCGCAGCGGCGCAGCAGCGAGCGCGCCTGCAGGCTCGGCCCGTCGAGCGGTTCGCCGTCGTGGTGCAGGCGATCGTCGCCACACTGCAGCATCAGCGGCAATTCGACGCCGACGGCCTCGGCCGTGCGCAGCGCGCCGACGACGTCCGCGAGCGAGTCGGCGACCCAGCGGCTGTCGCGGTCGTGGACCTGGCGATTGAGCGCGGCGACGACGAACGCGTGCGCGAACGCGACCACCGCCTCGCGGCGGAGTTGCACGGCGGCGGTCAGGTTCATGCGGAGGCGGGGCAGCCGGAGGCTTGGCGCGCGAGGACGTGGACGACCGCCCGCGCGACGGCGTCGAGAGCCGGTCCGCCGGCCGCGACGGCGGGCAGCGCGGGGGCCAGGAGTTGGCGCAACTGCGCGGCGTCGACGGCCGCATCGCCGGTGGCGCCGACCGCGAAGCGCTGGCGCAGCAGTTCGGCGGCGGTGGCGGCGGCCGCGGTGTCCGGTCCGAGCGCGGCGTCCACCAGCACGCCGAGCGCCTCGGTCCGGGCGTGGTCGTCGACGCGCGGCGTGCCGGCGCCACCGGCGCGCAGCACCGTCGGCAGCGACCGCAGTTCCGCGACCTCGATGCGCTCCAGCCGCTGGCCCGCGCCGAAGCCCGCGCCAGTGCCCGTGGCGCGCTCGGGCGTCTGCAGGCGCGCGAGCATCGTCTCCGTCGATGCCGCCAGCAGCGCCTCCAGCGTGGCGTCGCGGGCGTGGAAGACCGACGTCGGCAGCGACGACGTGTTCTTGACCTCGGTGCGCAGGGTCAGTCGCCACTGGGCAACCGCTTCGGGGAAGCTCTCCCCGGTTTGCTGGCGGTGGGCGCGCGCGCGCAACGTCATGGCGGCCCTATCGGCGCGAACCCGGCCCGGCGTGAGCCGGCGGCCGCCGCGAATGGGCGACCGGTCGTTGCAGGCAGGCGCGGAGGCCTCGATGCTGCCGGCGATGGAACGCATCGCAGTCGTCAGCGCCAAGCGCACCCCGATCGGCAAGTTCCTGGGCGGCCTGTCGCCGTTGACGGCGGTCGACCTGGGCGCGCACGCGGTGAAGGCCGCCCTCGCCGCCGCCGGCGTGGCTCCGACCGACGTCGAGGAGTGCATCATGGGCCAGGCCCGGCAACTCGGCTCGGGCCCCAATCCGGCGCGGCAGGTCGCGATCAAGGCCGGCTGCGGCGACGGCTGCGTCGCCATGACCGTCAACAAGGCGTGCGGCAGCAGCCTCAAGGCGATCGACCTCGCGCGCGCCGCGATCCTGCTCGACGGCCGCAAGGTGGTGGTCGCCGGCGGCATGGAGAGCATGACCAACATCCCGTTCCTGCTGCCGGACTTCCGCAACGGCTATCGCCTCGGCCACGTCGAGGTGAAGGACGGCAACTACCAGGACGGCTTCACCTGCGGCATCCTCGGCGAGCCGATGGGCATGACGGCGGAGTACCTCGCCGACGACTACAAGATCGGCCGCGCCGAGCAGGACGAGTACGCGCTGCGCTCGCACCAGCGCGGCGAGGCGGCGCAGAAGGCGGGACGCTTCGGCGACGAAATCGCGCCGGTGACGATCCAGGGCAAGAAGGGCGCGGTCACCGTCGCCAGCGACGAGCACGTGCGCCCTGGCGTGGTCCTCGACGACCTGCAGAAGCTGCCGCCGGTGTTCCGGCCCAAGGTCGGCAGCGTGCACGCCGGCAACAGTTCGGGCATCACCGACGGCGGCGCGGCGCTGGTGCTGATGCCGGCGAGCGAGGTCGCCCGGCGCGGCCTGCGGCCGCTGGCGTGGCTCGGCGCGTCGGCGACGGCGGGCGTGTCGCCGCGCATCATGGGCATCGGCCCGGTGCCGGCGGTGAAGGCGCTGCTGCAGCAGACCGGACGGCAACTCGCCGACTTCGACCTCGTCGAGCTCAACGAGGCCTTCGCCGCGCAGATGCTCGCCTGCCTGCGCGAACTGCCGGTGGCCGCCGAGCGGCTGAACGTAAACGGCGGTGCCATCGCGCTCGGCCACCCGATCGGCGCGACCGGCGCGCGCATCGTCGTCACCTTGCTGCACGAGCTCGCCCGCCGCGGCGGCACGCGCGGCCTCGCCACGCTGTGCATGAGCGGCGGCATGGGCCTCGCGATCGAGTTCGAGCGCTGACGGCGCGCGCGCGCCGCGCGGCCGCGCCGACGGCTGCAACTCCGGCGCGGCGGCCTGCGCTTGCGGCCACTTCCATCCGATTCCTTCCGCAACTCCCGACGTGACTCCAACGATGCTGCGACCCTCCATCCTCCTCCTCACCCTGCTCGCCGGCTGCGCCTTCGGCCGCCAGGACGTCAACGAACCGATCCTCGCCACCGACCTGCGCGCCTTCGCGCCAGGCAAGACGTCCGCGGCCGAGGTCGTCGCCAAGCTCGGCGCCCCGACCGAGGTCGTGCAACTCGGCCGCCGCAGCGCCTACCGCTACGACGCGACGCGCACGAAGAGCACGATCCTGTTCCTCGGGCTCGTCAACTTCGCCAACCAGGACGCCCGCCAGGACCGCGTGTGGCTGTTCTTCGACGACAAGGACGTGCTGCTGCACTACGGCGCGACGCTGTCGACCCAACGCACGCAGTACGCGCTGCCGTGGGAGGACGTGCACGAAGCCGAGGACCACGCGGTGCGCGACGCGGCGCGCGCGGAGTCGGGCCGGTGAGCCGCGCCGTGCGCAGCCTCGGCGCCGCGCTGCTCCTCGCCGCGCTGCCGGCGTGCATCACCGGTTCGTACGACCGCGTGCACCTGCAGGAACCCGTGCGCGAAGCGGACCTCGCCGGCCTGGTGCCCGGCGCGGCCGCGCTCGGCGACTGCCTGCAGCGGCTCGGCGCGCCGTGGCGCGTGCTGGAGTACGACGTCGACCAGGACGGCAACTCCGGCGCCGCGCTGTTGTGGACGTGGCGCGACGCGTCGGGTTGGGGCGTCCAGGCGGAGTACGGCGACGACACCCTGTCGGGCAGCCTGTCGTACGAGTCGGTCGCCGCCGAGCAGCCCGCGTGTGTGCTGTGGTTCGACCACCGCCTCGTGCTGCAGCGCTGGCGCTTCGGCACGGCGGGCGACCTGTTGCCGCGCCGGCAGCGGCCCGCGCCGTTCGCCGACGCCGCCGAGCCGGCACGGTGACGCGCGCACGGGCGCGGGCTAGCCTGCGCAGCCCGCAGCCACCATGCGCCGTCGCCGCTCCCTGATGCAATCGCTCCGCTTCGTCGCCGCGGCCACCGCCGCGGCGCTCTGCCTGCCCGCCCAGGAACTGCCAGGCGTCCGGCTGTCGCTGTCGTCGCGGCCCGTCGCCAGCGCCCGCGGCGACGTCGAGGTCAAGCTCGCGATCGAGGCGTCGGCCGACGTCGTCGTGCCGGGCGACTGGCTGACCGCCGTGCGCCTCGACGTGCGCTGCAACGGCGCGGCGCTGCCGCCGATCGCGGTAGCCGGCAAGGGCGGCGAGGTCGCGCTCGCCGCCGGCACGCGCGTCGAACGCACCCTGCGCGTGCCCGGCCGCGCCCTGCTGCCGAGCCCGACGCACGGCGAAGCCGCCACCGTGGCGCTGGCGGTGACCGGCGTGCCGTCGGCGGCGTGTGAGCTCGCGGTCGCGCCCGACCCGGCGCACGTCGACCTCGCCGCGCTCGACCTCGCCAAGACGCAGGTCGTGCTGGCGACGAGCCACGGCGACCTGCGGCTGTCGTTCCGCCCGGACAAGGCCAAGGGCCACGTCGAGAACTTCGTCAAGCTCTGCCTGCAGGGCTTCTACGACGGCACCAAGTTCCACCGCGTCGTGCGCGGCTTCATGATCCAGGGCGGCTGTCCGTTCACCAAGGACGAGGCGGCGCAGGAGAAGTGGGGCACCGGCGGGCCGGGGTACACGATCCCGGCCGAGTTCAACGACCTGCGACACCTGCGCGGCACGCTGTCGATGGCGCGAACCAGCGATCCGAACTCCGCCGGCTCGGGCTTCTTCCTGTGCCATCGCGAGGCCGCGCACCTCGACCGCAAGTACACCGCGTTCGGCAACCTCGTCGCCGGCGCCGACGTGCTCGACCGCATCGCCGAGACGCCGGTCGGCGGGCCGACGCGGGAACTGCCGATCGCGCCCGTCGAGCTCATCGCGGCGATCGTGCTGCCGGTGAAGAAGTAGTCGCCGGTGGCGTCCGGCGGGGCTGTCGGGCACGATCCCGGGCTCCCGCCATGGATCTCGAATCGACCGATCCCGCGACCATCGAAGCGGTCCTCGTCACCGACAAGGGCCCGCTGGTCGTCACGTTCTTCCCGGAGCACGCCCCGCGGCACGTGCGCAGCTTCCTGACGCTGGCGCAGCAGGGCTTCTACGACGGCGTCGCCTTCCACCGCATCATCCGCAACTTCATGGTGCAGACCGGCTGTCCGCACTCGAAGAAGGGCGCCGTGGGCATGCCGGGCACCGGCGGCCCCGGTTACCAGCTGCCGGCGGAGTTCAACGACGTGCCGCACACGCGCGGCGTGCTGTCGATGGCTCGCGCCCGCGACCCGAACTCGGCCGGTTCGCAGTTCTTCATCGTGCACGGCGACCAGGCGAGCTTCCTCGACGGCCAGTACACGGTGTTCGGCAAGGTCGAGGAGGGCCTCGACGTGCTCGACGCGATCGCGTCGGTCGAGTGCGACTTCGGCAGCAGCGGCGAGCGCAGCAAGCCCAAGGAGCGCGTCGAGATCCGCGGCGTCGAGTTGCGCCCGCGCCAGCAGCGCGAGAGCGCGCAGCCGCAGCAGGAAGGAGGGGCCTGACATGGTCGCCGGCCAACCCGCGTTCGATCCCGCCGCGCTGCAGAACGTGCAGCTCGTCCGCGAGGGCCACCTCGCCGTCGTCAGCGTCAACCGTCCGAGCAAGCTGAACGCGCTCGACGACCAGACGATCGCCGAGCTCGACGCGCTGTTCGCCGCCCTCGACGCCGACGCGTCGGTCGGCGCCGTGGTGCTCACGGGCGCTGGCGAGAAGGCCTTCGTCGCCGGCGCCGACATCGGCGTGCTCAGCAAGCAGGGCGTGCTCGACGGCAAGCAGAACGCGCTGCGCGGCCAGGCGCTGACGCTGCGCATCGAGAACCTGTCCAAGCCCGTGGTCGCCGCGATCAACGGCTTCGCGCTCGGCGGCGGCCTGGAGCTGGCGCTGGCGTGCGACGTGCGCTTCGCCGCCAGGACCGCCAAGCTCGGGCTGCCCGAGGTCTCGCTCGGCGTCATCCCGGGCTACGGCGGCACGCAGCGGCTGCCGCGGCTGTGCGGCACGGGCGCGGCGCTGCAGCTGATCCTGACCGGCGACCCGGTGGCCGCCGACGAGGCGCTGCGCATCGGCCTCGTCAACGGCGTCTGCGAGCCGGCCGAGCTGCTCGCGCACTGCAAGGCGGTGGCGCTGCGCATGGTCTCGCGCGGCCCGCAGGCGCTGGCGCTCGCCAAGCAGGCGGTGCGCCGCGGCGTGCACATGCCGCTGGCCGACGCGCTGCAGCTGGAGTCGGACCTGTTCGGCATCGTCAGCAGCACGGCCGAGTTCAAGGAAGGCATGACCGCCTTCCTGGAGAAGCGGAAGCCGTCCTGGCTGCGCGCGTGAGCGGCGACGCCGGCGCGGCGCCGTTCGCGGCCCTGCTCGCGGCTGCGCGCGGCGGCCCGGTGGCGCTGCTGCACGGCGGCGGCCAGGGGCCCACGTGGCTGTGCACCGAGCCGGTCGCCGAGCTGACGCTGCCGGCCGGCGGCTGGCAGGGCGCGTGGGCGCGGCTCGACGACTTCCTGCGCGCGCACCGCGACCGCCGCTGCGTCGGCTGGCTCGGCTACGACCTCGGCCTCGACGTCGAAGCGTGGCCGCTGGCGCTGGCCGACGACTTCCCGGTGCCGGTGCTGCACGTCGCCGCCTACGGCCGCGTGCAGGAGTTCGCGCCGGCGGTCCCGGCGGGCGCGCCGGCGCTGCCGCCGGCCGACGAATTGCGCGCGCACGTGACGCAAGCCGACTACGAAGCGCGCGTCGCCGCGGTCGTCGAGCACATCCGCGCCGGCGACATCTTCCAGGCCAACCTGACGCAGCCGTTCACCGGCCGCTGGCAGGGCGACCCGCGCGCGCTGTTCTGGCGGCTGTGCGAGCAGAGCCCGGCGCCGTTCGCGGCGTACGTCGAGGACGGCCACGGCACGGCGGTGGTCAGCAGCTCGCCGGAGGAGTTCCTCTGGCGCGACGGCGAGTCGGTGCGAACGCGGCCGATCAAGGGCACGCGGCCGCGCGGCGCGCAGCGCGCCGACGACGAGCGCCTGCTCGCCGAGCTCGTCGGCAGCGAGAAGGACCAGGCCGAGCTGGCGATGATCGTCGACCTGCTGCGCAACGACCTCGGCAAGGTGGCGAAGACCGGCTCGGTGCGCGTCGGTCCGTTCCCCGAGCACCGCTCGTTCGCGCAGGTGCACCACCTGTTCGCGACCGTGGTCGCCGAACTGCGGCCCGGCACGTCGCACGTCGACCTGCTGCGCGCGACGTTCCCCGGCGGCTCGATCACCGGCTGCCCGAAGCTGCGGTGCCTGGAGATCCTCGAACAGCTCGAAGTCGCGCGCCGCGGCGTCTACACCGGCGCGATCGGCTGGTTCGGTCCGGGCGACGCGATGCACCTCAACGTCGCGATCCGCACGTTGGTGCTGCGCGACGGCGCGCTGCGCGGCAACGCCGGCGGCGGCGTCACCGCGCTCAGCGACCCGCACGCCGAGTGGCGCGAGACGCTGGCCAAGCTGGCCGGCATCGATCGCGCGCTGCAGCGCCGCGCCGCCGTGCCGGAGGCGCTGCCGTGACCGCGTGGGTCGACGGCCGGATCGTCGCCGACGGGGCGCTGCCGCGCCGCGCCGGCGTGGCGCCGTTCGAGACGATGGGGGCGCGCGGCGGCGAACTGCCGCTGTGGGATCGCCACCTCGCGCGCCTGCGTGGGTCGGTCGCGCGGCTCGGGCTGCCGTGGCGCGAGCCGGCCTCTCTGCGCGCCGCGGCGATGGACCTGCTGCGCGCCAACGACCGCGGCGATGGCGTGCTGCGACTCGCCGTCGTGCCGACGGCGGACGGGGTGTCGACCGCGCTCGTCGTGCGCGCGCGGTCGCCGGTGAAGGTCGTGCAGCTGCTGCCGACGGTGGTCGAACGGCCCGCCGACGCGCCGCCCGGCGACCTCAAGGCGGAGCCGCGCGGCTACTACGACGCGGTGCGGCAGCAGGCGCAGGACGGCAAGGCCGATGACGGCCTCGTGCTCGCCCGCGACGGCGCGCTGCTGGAGACCGCGCTCGGCAACCTGTGGCTGTTCGTCGACGGCGGCTGGGTCACGCCCGCGCTCGATGGCCGCGTGCTGCCCGGCATCGCGCGCGCGCTGCTGTGCGACGGCCTGCGCGCGCGCGGCCTCGCCGTCGACGAACGCGCCTGCGACCTCGGCGACCTGCACCGCGCGCAGGCGCTCGCCGTCTGCAATGCCGTGCACGGCCCGCGCCCGGCGTGCCTCGTCGACCAACCGGCGGACGCGGCGCCGACCGCGCGCGACCTGCTGCCGATCTGGCGCGCGGCGTTCGGCGGCTGACGGCGCCGCCTCGCTGCGGGCGATTGCCGGGGCCGCGCGGCGCGGCGACGATGCCGCGATGCGTCTGCCCTGGATCGCCCGCGTGCTGCCGCCGGTCGTCGTCGTCGCCGGCGCAGCGATCGCGTTCGCGGTGTGGCGCTGGGGGGACGCGGGCGTCGCCGACGGCATGCTGTGGATCCCCGGCGGCGAAGCCGTGCTCGGCAGCCAGAACGGCGACGCCGACGCGCCGCTGCATCGCGTGCGCGTCGCGGGCTTCTGGCTCGACGCGACGGAGGTCACCAACGCGCAGTTCGCCGCCTTCGTCGCCGCCACCGGCCACGTCACCGACGCCGAGCGGCCGCCGTCCAAGGCCGACGTGCCCGACCTGCCCGACGACCAGCGCGTCGCCGGCTCGCTGGTGTTCTCGCCCCCGCCCGACGCCGTCGACCTGCGCGCGTTCTGGTCGTGGTGGCGCTTCGTGCCCGGCGCCAACTGGCGGCAGCCCGACGGCCCGGGCACGTCGCTCGCCGGCAAGGACGACCATCCGGTCGTGCACGTCAGTTGGCGCGACGCGCAGGCGTACGCGCGCTGGGCCGGCAAGCGCCTGCCGAGCGAGGCGGAGTGGGAGTTCGCGGCGCGCGGCGGCCTTGCGCAGGCGCGCTACGCGTGGGGCGACGAAGCGCCGACCGACGCCGCGCCGCGCGCCAACATCTGGCAGGGCGCGTTCCCGCGCCGCAACACGCTGGCCGACGGCTTCGCCACCACGGCGCCGGTGCGCGCCTTCGCGGCCAACGGCTTCGGCCTCCACGGCATGAGCGGCAACGTCTGGGAGTGGTGCCAGGACTGGTACCACCCGCAGGGCTACGGCGATCCGGCGGCGGTCGCGATCGACCCGCAGGGGCCGGCGACCAGCCTCGATCCGCAGGAGCCCGGCGCGCACAAGCGCGTCATGCGCGGCGGCTCGTTCCTGTGCAGCGATGCCTACTGCCTCGGCTACCAGCCGGGCACGCGCATGAAGTCGACGCCCGACACCTCGCTGTGCCACACCGGCTTCCGCTGCGCGCGCTCGGCGCCGCCGCCGGCCGGCGGCCGCTGACGCCGGCGCGTCGGTCCGACAGGAAGTCGCGATGGGTGGCTACGTGGCGCGCCATCGCCGTTCCTTGCCCATGATCGCCACGCCGCGCCGCTCCTGGCTCACGCCGTTCACCCATCTCGTCGTCGCTGCCATCGCGCTGTTCGCGCGGTTGCTGCCGGCGCAGGTTCCCGCGCCGGCCGACGGGCCGGCCGCTGCGCCGGCGGTCGCCGTGCCGACGCAGGTCGAGCGGCCGCTGCTTTGGCGCATCGAACTGGCGCCGCCGAGCTACCTGTTCGGCACGATCCACCTGCCCGACGAACGCGTGACCAAGCTGCCGCCGGTCGTCGCCGACGTGCTCGATCGGTGCGACGCGCTGTACACCGAACTGCCGTTGGAGCTGGCCTACCTGGTGAAGCAGATGGACGGCATGCAATTGCCGAAGGGCGCGACGCTGCGCGGCGCGCTCGGCGACGAGCTGTACGACGAGGTCGCCGCCTACGCGCAGAAGAAGGGCGTGACGATGGCCCTGCTCGAACGCCTGCAACCCTGGGCCATCGGCATGCAGCTCGGCCTGCTCGACCAGATGAAGGACATGGCCACCAAGCAGGCGCTCGACTTGGTGATCTACCAGCGCGCCAAGCGCGCCGGCAAGAAGGTCGGCGGGCTGGAGACGATGGGCGAGCAGACGGGCGTGTTCGCCGACATGACGCTGGACGAGCAGCGCTCGTTCGTGCGCGACAGCCTCGCCGACATCGTCACCAAGGAAGCGGCGGGCCTGCACCCGACGGAGGCCCTGCTGCGGCGGTACCTGCAGGGCGACGAGGCGGCGATCGAGGCGCGGGCCGACGACTTCCCGCTGACCGACACCAAGCTCAGGAAGCGGCTGATGACGCGTCTGCTCGACGACCGCAACGTCGCCATGGCCGACCGCATCGTGCGCAAGCTGCAGGAAGCCCCCGACCGCATGCAGGTGTTCGCCGTGGGGGCCTTGCACTACCCCGGCAAGGCGGGCGTGCTCGAACTGCTGCGCCAGCGCGGCTACCGCATCACGCGGCTCGAACTCGCAGCCGACGACGCCGCGCGCGCCGCCGAAGCCGCCGCGGTCGACGCGGTGATCGCCGACCGCCAGCGCGAGATCGAGGCGCTGCGCGCCCGCCGCGCGAAGCTCGCCGACGCCGCGGCCAGGTGAGCGACGGCGGGCGGACGCAGCCGCCGCCCGCGTCGGCGTCGGCCCCGTCTGCGGACGCCGGCGCGCGCGGTCGGGCCGTCGTCTGGCATGATGCGGCGATGCAGCCACCCGACCACGAGCCCGGCAACCTCATCGAGCGCAACCCCGACGGCACGTTCACCAAGGAGACGCTGGCGCGCGCGATCAAGGCGCTGAAGAAGCGGCTCAAGGTGACGCGGCTAGACGACGAGTCGCGGCTGGGCCACGACGCGATGAGCAAGGGCGGACGGTCGGGCATCGTCGCGGTGAAGCCGCCGACGCAGTATCCGCCCGAGGTCTGGCAGGCCCTGGAGCAGAAGGGTCGCGTGCGCATCGATCGCAACGGGCTCGTCGAACTCGTCGAGTTGCCGAGCAACCCCTGACGGCGACGCGGGCGTGCCGTATCCTCGGACGGCAATGACCCCGACCGCGCGGAAGTCCTCACCGTTCCTGTCCACCCTCTTCGCCGTCGTCGCGCTGCTGCTGCCGCGGCTGCTCCCGGCGCAGGTCCCCGTTCCCGCCGAGACGCCGGCCGCGAGGCCGGCGGCCGCCGCCGCGCCGGCCGCCGTCGAGCGACCGCTGCTGTGGCGCATCGAACTGGCGCCGCCGAGCTACCTGTACGGCACGATCCACCTGCCCGACGACCGCGTCACCGAACTGCCGCCGGTCGTCGATCAGGTGATCGAACGCTGCGACGCGCTGTACACCGAACTGCCGATGGACCTCGCGCTGCTGATGAAGCAGATGGGGCGCATGCAGCTGCCCGAGGGCGAGACCTTGCGCGGCGCGCTCGGCGACGAGCTGTACGACGAGGTCGCGGCGTACGTGCAGAAGAAGGGCGCGTCGATGGCGATGCTCGACCGCCTGCAGCCGTGGGCGGTCGGTGCCCAGCTCGGCTTGCTCGACCAGATGAAGAAGATGGCGGCGAAGCAGCCGCTCGACATGGTCATCTACCAGCGCGCCAAGCGCGCCGGAAAGAAGGTCGGCGGCCTGGAGACGGTCGAGGAGCAGGCGAGCGTGTTCGGCGACATGACGCAGGCCGAGCAGCGCACGTTCGTCCGCGACGGCCTCGCCGACCTCGTCAAGAAGGAGGCCGAGGGCGTGCACCCGACCGAGGACCTGCTGCGGCTGTACCTGCGGGGCGACGAGGCGGCGATCGACGCGCGCGTCAACGACTTCCCGCTGACCGACGCCAAGCTGAAGAAGCGCCTGATGGCGCGCCTCATCGACGATCGCAACGTCGCCATGGCCGACCGCATCGTGCGCAAGCTGCAGGAAGCGCCCGAGCGCGTGCAGGTGTTCGCCGTCGGCGCGGCGCACTACCCCGGCAAGATTGGCGTGCTGGAGCTGCTGCGCCAGCGCGGCTACCGCCTCACCCGCCTGGAACTCGCGGCCGACGACGCCGCGCGCGCCGCCGAGGCCGCCGCGGTCGACGCCGTGATCGCCGACCGGCAGCGCGAGATCGAGGCGCTGCGCGCCCGCCGGGCCAAGCTCGCCGAGGTCGGCGCGAAGTGACCGCCGGCGGCGCGACGGCGCCGCCCGGCCGTCAGCCGTCGGTCAGCCGCTCCGCGCCGCAGTAGACCTCGCAGGCCTCGCCGCGGGCGAAGCCGACCAGCGTCGCGCCGGCGTCGGCACACAGGTCGAAGGCGAGCGCGCTCGGCGCCGACACCGAGACGATCACCGGCAGCCGCAGTCGCAGGCACTTGGCGACGAGGTCGTAGCCGGCTCGGCCCGACAGCACGGCGACGCAGCGCGTCAGGTCGGCGCCGGCGCGGGCGGCTTCGCCGAGGGCCTTGTCGAGCGCGTTGTGGCGGCCGACGTCCTCGGCGCAGCCGAGCACGGCGCCGTCGGCGTGGGCGACCAGCGCGCCGTGGCTGCCGCCGGTCACCGCGAACAGCTCCTGGCGGTCGGCGAGCGCGCGCAGCCAGGCGGCGATGCGCGACCGCGGCAGCTTCGGCACGCCGGGCAGCCGCGGCGGCGCGCCGGCGGGGAGCGTCTGCGGGTCGGCGACGCCGCAGACGCCGCACGAGCTGCGGATCTCGAGCGTGCGCGCGAGGCGCTCGCGGCCGAGGCCTTGCGGGGCGGCGCGCAGCGTCACGCGCAACTCGTCAACGCGCGCCGCCTCGGCGTCGCCGGCAGCGAAGTCCAGGCCGACGACGTCGTCCGCGCGCGCGATCACGCCCTCGCCGAGCAGGAAGCCGAGCGCCAGGTCCTCGTCGCGGCCGGGCGTGCGCATGGTCAGCAACTGCTGGCCGTGCACCACGAGCAGCAGCGGCTCCTCGCGGATCAGCAGGTCGCGGCGGCCGTCGGCGAGCGTGCGGCGGGCGGCGCCGACGGGCGGTTCGGGGATGGCGTCGGCCATCAGTTGCCGATCTGCAGCGCCGCAGCGTTGCCGAGCGATCCGCCGAACGGATTGAGCGGCGGATCGAAGGCGAACGGCTGCTGGTACAGCCGCACGCCGAGCACGCTGTTGCTGTTCGGGACCGCCAGGCTGTACGAGGCGGTGCCGCCGCCGCCGACGAGCGTGGTCAGCAGGTCGGGGCTCGCGTGCAGCAGGCAGTTGGTCAGGCCGACGCCGGTCATGTTCGCCGGCAACGGCCCGAACCCCGAAACCGTGTTGCTGAATCCGGTCAGCATCAGGCCGAGGTTGACGGGCAGGTTGTTGACGATGACGAACATCGTCGTGCCCAGGCGCGGCAGCGTCGCCGGGATCAGCTGCGCCGTGCCGAGCGTGCCCGGGCAGCCGGCGGCGAAGCCGTTGTAGAAGGCCGGGAAGGCGTCCTCGCTGCAGCAGCGGATGCACCAAACGCCGGCGTAGTAGATCGGGCAGAGCGGGATGCCGCTCACCGTCGCCAGCGCGGCGTCGCGCCAGCCCTGGCCCTGGATCTGGATCAGGCTCGTGCGCTGCGGCGTCGTCACCGGGTTGCAGGCGAACGGGAACGTCGGCGGCTGGCTGTTGTCGGTGAAGAAGTTGGCCGGGTAGCCGGTGGCGCAGGTCGCGCTGGGGTGCAGGTTGAGGTCGATGCGGAAGCAGATCGCGAAACGGCGCACCGGCGGATTGCCGGTCGGCGGCGCGGCACCGACGATGATGTTGTACGTGCTGGTGTCGAGCGTGTTGAGCGAGTGGCTCTGCACCTGCATGTTGGCGGTCGCCTGCGCCGACAGGCTGAACACCAGCTGCCCCATGTTCGCCGCCGCGCCGCTGAAGCTGACGCCGTCGTAGACCTCGACGTCGAGCGCGGCCTGGAAGCCGCCGACGCCGAGCGCTGCGCCCCAAGGCGCCACGACCTGGGTGATGCGCTGCACGGGCATGCTCGCCGGCATCTCGAACACGACGCCGGCGCTCTCGCCTTCGCACATGCCCTGGATCACCGAGACCGCGGTGAGTCCGGCCGGCGCGACGGGCAGGGAGTCGCGCTTCCAGAACGTGCCGTTCGGACAGCCTTGCGCGGTGGCGGGAGCAATGAGCAGCGAGACGAGCAACAGCGGACGGATCAGCATGGTGGTCTCCCGGGGCGCATGGCCCCATGAACGATCGTCGACATGGTCAGTCGGCGCGCCGACGCGGTCAAGGCGGGGCTCGCGGGCGCACGGTGCGTCGCCGTCCGACGCACGTCGTTGCCGGGAGTCGGCGGCACGGGCTGCGCGGTCGGGCGGCGTGGCCTTCCGTGACGCAGACTCCTAGCATCGCCGGCCGCATGCTGCGTCTCGTCTCGCTCGGTGGGATCCTCGTGATGCTCGTCCTCTGCTTCGCGCTGTCGACGAACCGTCGCGCGATCCGGTGGAGCCTCGTCGGCAAGGGCTTGCTGCTGCAGGCCGCGCTCGGCTTCGCCTTCCTCTATTGGGACGCCGGCAACGCCGCGCTGCAGGCGTTCGGCGGCAAGGTCGACGCCTTCCTCAAGCTGGCGCAGGGCGGCACCGAGTTCGTCTTCGGCGCGCTGGCGCGGGGCGACAAGGTCGGGTCCGTGTTCGGCACGGACAGCGGCTTCCTGTTCGCCTTCATGGTGCTGCCGACGCTGATCTTCTTCAGCGCGTTCATGGCGGTGCTCTACCACTTCGGCGTCATGCAGCTGATCGTGCGCGGCATGGCGGTGGTGATGGTCCGCGTGCTCGGCACGTCGGGCAGCGAGTCGACGTCGGCCTGCGCCAACGTCTTCGTCGGCCAGACCGAGGCGCCGCTGCTGGTCAAGCCGTTCCTCGCGCGCATGACCATGAGCGAACTGCACGCCGTCATGGTCGGCGGCTTCGCCACGATCGCCGGCGGCGTGTTCGCCCTCTACGTCGGCTTCGGCGTCAGCGCCGGCCACCTGATGGTCGGCTCGGTGATGGCGGTGCCAGCGGGCCTGATCTGCACCAAGATCATCTGGCCGGAGACGGAACGCAGCGAGACGCTCGGCCGCGTCGGCAAGGTCGAGGCCGAGGCCTACGGCAACTGCGTCGAGGCGGCCGCGGCCGGCGCCGGCGACGGGCTCAAGCTGGCGCTGAACGTCGGCGCGATGCTGATCGCCTTCCTCGGCCTCGTCGCCGTGCTGAACGCCGCGCTGACGTCGTTCCACGCGTCGCTGACGGTGCAGAACGTGCTGGCGACCGCGTTCTATCCCGTCGCGATGGTGATGGGCGTGCAGGCGAACGAGGTCGGCCTGCTGGCGGAGCTGCTCGGCACCAAGATCGCCGTGACCGAACTCGTCGCCTACAGCAAGCTCGGCCCGATGGTGAAGGACGGCTCCGTCTCGCCGCGCACGGCGATGATCGCCAGCTTCGCGCTGTGCGGCTTCGCCAACATCGGCAGCGTCGCCATCCAGGTCGGCGGCCTGAGCGCGATCGCGCCCGAGCGCCGCGGCGACCTCGCCCGCATCGGCCTGCGGGCGATGCTCGGCGGCGCCATCGCCACCTGCCTGACGGCCTGCGTCGCCGGCGTGCTCGGCAGCGAGGGCGGCGCATGAACGCGGCGAACGAACACGAGGTCGTCGCCGCCGCCGCGGCGTTCCTGCGCCAGCGCCTGGGGCCGGACCGCTGCGCGGCGCTGCGGCTCGGACTCGTGCTCGGCAGCGGGCTCAAGGGCTTCGCCGCCGAGGTGCAGCGGGCCGTCGAGGTGCCGTTCGCCGAGGTGCCCGGCTGGCCGGCGCCGCACGTCGAAGGCCACGGCAGTTCGCTCGTCGTCGGCGAGGTCGGCGGCACGCCGGTCGCGTGCCTGTCGGGCCGCGTGCACCTGTACGAGGGCTGGCAGCCGCGCGAGGTCGTGCGCGCGGTGCGCACGCTGCGCGCGGTCGGCGTGCCGGCGTTCCTGCTGACCAACGCCGCCGGCGGCATCGGCGACGACCTGTCGGCCGGCGACCTGATGGCGATCCGCGACCACCTCAACCTGACCGGTTGCTCGCCGTTGGTCGGGCCGCACGAGCCGGCCTTCGGACCGCGCTTTCCCGACCAGACCAACGTGTGGTCGCCGCGGCTGCGCGCGCTGCTGGCGTCGTGCGGCGCGCGGCTGCGGCCGGGCGTCTACGCCGGCCTCCTCGGCCCGAGCTACGAGACGCCGGCGGAGGTGCGCATGTTGAAGGCCCTCGGGGCCGATGCAGTGGGCATGAGCACCGTGCACGAAGCGATCGCGCTGAATGCGATGGGGGCCGAGGTCGTCGGCCTGTCGCTGGTGACCAACCTCGCCGCCGGCATCTCGCCGACGCCGCTGGCGCACGACGAAGTGGTCGCGGCCGGCAAGCAGGCGGCGGCGGCGCTGACCGCGCTGGTGACGACGTTCTGCCGCAAGCTCGGCGCGGGCAAGGCGGGCGCATGACGTCGGGCCTGACGATCCGGCCGTACCAGCCCGGCGACGAGCACGCGATCCTCGCGACGTTCAACCTCGTCTTCCGCGAGGTCTGCGGCCCGGGCTACGTCGACCGCACGTTGCCGCAGTGGCAGTGGGCGTACCTGCGCAACCCGGCCGGTCACCGCATCTCGCTGGCGCTCGCGCCCGACGGCACGGTGGCGTCGCAGTACGCCGGCATGCCGGTGCGCTGCGACACGCCGTGGGGCGAGCAGCTGTTCGTGCACTGCGTCGACTCGATGACGCACCCCGACTACCGGCAGGGGCTGAAGGCGAAGAGCCTGTTCGTCGAGACCTGCATGCCTTTCTGGGCGCACAGCCGCGCGATCGGCGACGCGCTCTTCTACGGCTTCCCGGTCGACGCCGCGTTCCGCATCGGCCAGCGCTACCTCAAGTACGAGTTGATGACGGTCGTCGACTACCTGATCCGCGACGCGTCGGCGCCGCCGCTGCCGCCGCCTGCCGACGTCTCGGTGGCCGAGGTCGCGGACGTGCCGGCGGACGTCGACGCGCTGTACGCGACCGCGCGCGCGGACAAACGCTGCCTCACGCGCCGCGACCGGCGCTACCTGCAGTGGCGCTACGTCGACAACCCGGCGCGCGCCGACTACGAACTGTGGACGGCGCGCCGCGGCGGCGAGCTGCGCGGCCTGATGGTGCTCAAGCCCGGTTCCGGACTCGCGCCCGACGCCGCGACCATCGCCGACTGGCTCGTGCCCGAGTCCGACGTCGGCGCGACCGACGCGCTGCTGGCGGCGGCGGCGCGCCGCCAAGGCGAGGCGGGCCGGCAGCGGTTGATGACGGTGCTGCCGCCGTGGTCGACGGAGGCGCGCCGATTCGTCGAGCGCGGCTTCGTCTGGACGCCGTCGGCCAACTGGCTGCAGCGCCGCCTGATCCACAACGTGTGCAAACCCGAGTTCACGCCGGAGTTCCTGGCGACCTCGTGGTGGTACACGCTCGGCGACAGCGACCTCGCATGACCGGCCGGCTCGACGCGCCGCGCTTTCCCGGCGCGGACGGCTCTGGTACGAACCGTCCCGGATGCTGACCTCCGCGATCCTGCTCGGTCCGCAGCGCCACGTGCGCATCGTCAAGCCGGCGCTCGACGCGCTCGTGCCCGACGATCGTCGTCCCGTCGCGTTCGCTTCGCCCGGCTGGGAGGAGCGCGAGGCCGAGGACCTGGAGTTCCGCGACCACGTCGGCCGCGAGGTCGTCAACCTCGAGGTCTGGGCGCGCGTCGAGCGCATCTTCGAGCGCGATCGCGAACTGCTGGCGGCGATGCGCGAGCGCCACGACACGCTGCGGCGCGTGCAGGAGCTGTACCGGCTGCGCCTGCAGGGGGCGCTGCAGGCGATCCGCGAGCTGATGGGGCGGCCGGGCAAGGACGTCTGGCTCGCCGCCGAGCGGCACGACGCGATGGTCATGCTGCAGGGCATCGACGCCCAGCACGTCGCCCGCGTGCAGCAGGTGCACGAGGACTTCGAGGCGCGGTGGCGGCCCGCCGAGCGGCCGTCCGTGCAGCGCGAGAAGCGCGAACTGCAGCAGCGCCTGGGCGAGTGCTCGGCGCTGTGCCTCGCCGGCGGCCACATCGCCGTGCTGTTGCACCGGCTGCGCCTGTTCGACGTGCTCGGCCTGCACGGCGACCGCCCGGTGGTGGCGTGGTCCGCCGGCGCCATGGCGCTGTGCGAGCGCATCGTGCTGTTCCACGACGCCCCGCCGCAGGGCGGCGGCTGCACCGAGGTGATGGAGGCGGGCTTCGGCCGCGTGCCCGGCCTCGTCGCGCTGCCGCACGCCAAGAAGCGCGTCGACGTGTCCGATCCGCGCAACGTGCAGCTGTTCGCGCGCCGCTTCGCGCCCGCGTCGTGCGTGCTGCTCGACGACGGCTCGCGCATCGACTGGAAGGGCGCGCGCTGGTCGGCGCAGTCCGGCACGCACCGGCTCGGCGAGGAAGGCTGGGTCGAGGAGGTCGGCGCATGAGCCTGCTGCAGCGCATCGAGGACGCGGTCGGGCGCGGGCCGCACGCGCTCGACGAGCTGGTCGCGACGACCGAGTTCCCGCACGTCGAGGGCCGCTCGGTGACGTTCCTGTTCCGCGGCGAGGCGCAGGAGGTCTCGCTGCAGCACTGGATCCACGGCTTGCCGGGCTCGCTGCCGTTCCGCCGGCTGCGCCACGGCGAGGCGTGGGTGCTGCAGCTCGACCTGCCGCCGCGCTCGCGCATGGAGTACAAGATCGGGGTGTCGATGTTCGGCCGCGGCGTGATGCTGCGCGATCCGCTGAACAAGCACACCGCGCGCGATCCGTTCGGCGCCAACTCGGTCGTCTACGGCGAGGGCTACAGCCCGCCGGAGTGGAGCCTGGAGGACCCCGAGGCGCGCAAGGGCACGATCGAGGACCGCTACGTCGACAGCAAGGTGTACGGCGACTGGCGGCCGATCAAGGTCTACCGGCCGGCGCGCTTCCGCCAGACGCGGCGCTATCCGCTGCTCGTCGTGCACGACGGCTTCGACTACCTCGGCTTCGCCAGCCTGCAGCAGGTGCTCGACAACCTGATCCACCGGCAGGAGATCCCGCCGCTGATCGCGATCCTGACGCAGGCCAGCGACCGCATGCGCGAGTACGCCGCCGATCCGCGGCAGGCCGACTACCTCGTCAAGGACCTCGTGCCGCAGATGGAGCAGATCCTGCCGCTGGTGCGCGAGCCGTCGGCGCGCGCGGTCATGGGGGCGAGCTTCGGCGCCGTGTCGTCGCTGGCGGCGGCGTGGCGGCACCCCGGGTACTTCGGCAAGCTGCTGCTGCAGTCGGGCTCGTTCGTGTTCACCGAGATCGGCGACCACGACCGCGGCCCGGTGTTCGATCCGGTGGTCAAGTTCGTCAACGAGTTCCGCAAGGTGCCCGGCAAGCCGGCCGACAGCGTGTTCGTGTCGTGCGGCGTGTACGAGTCGCTGATCTACTACAACCGCTCGCTGGTGCCGCTGCTGCAGGAGACCGGCATGCAGGTGCGCTTCCGCGAAGCGCACGACGGCCACAACTGGGAGAACTGGCGCGATCGCCTGCGCGAAGGGCTGAGCTGGCTGTTCCCCGGCCCGCTGTGGCTGGTCTACGAGTAGCGCGCCCGAACTCGACAGCGGCGGGCCGCCGCGGCACCTTGCCGCCATGAAGCTGTCGACGTTGCTCGCGTCCCTGCCGCTCGCCGCCTGCGCCGCCGTGGCGCCCGACCCGGCGCTGGCCGCGTTGCCCGCCGATGCGGCCCAGGCCGTGGTCGTGCGCGCCCAGGGCGCCGGTCGCTGCGATGCGTCGTGGCAGGCGTGGGAACGCGCCGGCGGCGGCTGGCGCCGCGTCGGCGGTCCCGTCGCATGCGTCGTCGGCCGCAGCGGCGTCGTCGACGCGGCGCACAAGCGCGAAGGCGACGGTGGCACGCCCGCGGGCGTCTGGTCGCTGCGACGCGCATTCGGCAAGGACGAGTCGTTCGCCACCGGCCTGGACTACGTCGCGGCGACCGCCGACGACCACTGGGTCGACGACCCGCGCGCGGCGCAATACAACCAGTGGGTCGTCGGCGCCCCGGGCGTCAGCGCCGAGCGCCTGCGCCGCGACGACGGCCAGTACGACGTCGCGGTGGTGCTGGAGTACAACACCGACCCGGTCGTGCCGGGCAGGGGCAGCGCCATCTTCCTGCACGTCTGGAGCGGCCCGGGGACGCCGACCGCAGGGTGCGTCGCCGCCGCCGCAGCGGACGTGCGGCGGCTGCTCGGCTGGCTCCGCCGGGCGCAGCGACCGGTCTGCGTCGTGACGGCGGGCGGTTGACCGCAGTCGCGCCGGGCCGACGACAGTTCGCCGCGGAGGGGGTATCCTGCCCGCGCCGCCGCGCCGCCATGTTCCAACCCGCATCGAATCCCATGCGCCGCGCAGGCCTTGCCGGCCTGCTCGCGGTCGCCATGGCGCTGCCGCTCGCTGCGCAAAGTCCGCGCTCCCGCTCGGCCGACGTCGCCAAGCTGCAGCAGTTGCTGGCGGACGGCGCGGAGACGGCGAGCGCGGACCGGGCCGCGTCGTTGTTCGCGCGTGCTGCGGCGGCGAAGGACGCGTGGCTTCTCAACGAACTGGCCTGGGCGATCGTCGATCCGGACGCCAAGGTAGCGCGCCGCGACCTCGAGCTCGCCATGCGCGCCGCGACGCTGGCGGTCGAGTCCGGCGACTGGCAGTCGCCCAACGCCATCGACACCCTGGCGAGGGTGCACGCGTGGCATGGCGACTTCGCGAAGGCGGCGGAGGTGCAGCGGCGCGCCATGGCCTTGCTGCCGGGCGCGCCCGTCGAGCTCGCCCGCGGCGTCATCGCGGAGTCGATGATCGAGTACGAGGGACGCCTGCGCGCCGCCGCGCCGCCGCCGGCCCCGCGCGGCGGCCTGCGCGTGCCGACCGGTTGCGCGGCCGCCTCGGCGAGCGGGGTCGACGGCTGGTGCAAGGTCGTCGTGCACAAGGCGACCGGCATGCGCCTGCGCCTCGTGGCCGGCGGCGAGTTCACCATGGGCGCGTCGACCGGCGAAGCGGACGACCTCGCCATGCTGGATCCCGTCGCCGATCGCGCCGAGATGATCGAGCAGGAGCAGCCGCAGCGGCGGGTCCGCTTGTCGTCGTTCTACCTCGCCGAGCAAGAGGCGTCCGTCGCGCAGTGGCGCCGGTTCGTCGGCGCGTCCGGCTACGTGACGGACGCGCAGCTCGACGGCGAATCGCCCGGCGGCGTCTCGATGGTGCTCGAGACCGACCAGAGCATCCGCGCGAACACGCTGAAGGACGCGACCTGGGAGAATCCCCTGCCGGTCTTCGCCGGGCGCGGCATGTACCGGCTCGACGAGCGGCATCCGGTCGCGATGGTCAGCTGGAACGACGCGATGGTGTTCTGCGCCCACTTCGGCATGCGGTTGCCGACCGAAGCGGAGTGGGAGTACGCGTGCCGCGGCGGCGCGACGACCCGGTTCGCGTGGGGCGACGACCCGGCCGGCGGCAAGGACAAGGAGAACGTGCTCGATCAGCCGGGCGCCAGCTATCCGCTGGCTGGCCGCGCCGCGCACCGGTTCCCGTTCCACGACGGCCACTGCTTCTACGCGCCCGTCGACGCCCTGCCCGCCGGTCCTTGGGGACTGCGCAGCCTGCACGGCAACGTCAGCGAGTGGTGCGCGGACCGCGCCAACAAGTGCCTGCTCGCGTCGTTCCCCGCCGACGCCGTCGCGGTCGATCCCGTCGGCAGGCGCGATCCGACGCTCGACCATGCGTGCGTCTCGCGGGGCGGCAATTGGGGATCTTCGCCGATGCACAGCCGTATCGCCGCGCGCCGGCTGCATCGCATCGGGGCGCGCTACGCCGTCGTCGGCTTCCGGCCGGCGCTGTCGCGGAACTGACGGTCGCCGTCGCGCTGGCCGCCCGGCCGGCGTCGAGGCATAGTGCCGGGCCCGGACCACCGCCCCATGCCCGCCGTCACCCGCACCATCGGTCTCTCCCTCGGCGCCGACATCTGCTGGCCGCTCGCCTTCGAGCAGATCCTCGCCGACGCCAAGCTGGAGCTGAAGCTCGGCAAGGACGTCGTGCGGTTCGCCTGCGAGCGCGTCACGCTCGAGCCGTTCGCGCTGCAGCAGGGCTGCAAGTACGACCTCGTCGTCGATCGCCTCACGCACTGGTTCGCGCTGCAGCGCGAGTGGATCAAGAAGTCGATCCTGATGGACGGCCTCTACGTCTACAACAACCCATGGTCGGTGCAGAGCTACGAGAAGCACTCGACCTACTGCGCCATGCTCGCGCTCGGGATGCCGATCCCGAAGACGCTGATGGTGCCGCAGAAGAACTACGAGCCGAAGAACGACCTCGAGTTCACGCTGAAGGCGTACGCGCGGCTGTTCGACCTCGGCGACCTCGGCCGTCAGGTCGGCTACCCGCTGTTCATGAAGCCGTACGACGGCGGCGGCTGGCAGGGCGTCACCAAGATCGACGACGAGGCCGCCCTGCGCGCCGGGTACGAGAACAGCGAGAAGTGGTTGATGCACGTGCAGAAGGCCGTCGACGGCTTCGACCTGTTCGTGCGCGCGGTCGGCATCGGCCCGCAGGTCCGAGTCATCAAGTACGACGCCAGCCAGCCGCTGCACGGCCGCTACACCACGGCGCGCGACTTCTGCAGCAAGGAAGATCGCGAGCTGATGGTCGACACCTGCCTGACCATCAACAGCTTCTTCGGCTGGGACTTCAACAGCGTCGAGGCGCTGCGCAAGGACGGCGTCTTCCATCCGATCGACTTCGCCAACCCGTGCCCGGACAACCAGGTCAACTCGATCCACTACCACTGGCCGTGGTACGTGAAGAGCAACCTGAAGTGGGCGCTGTTCTGCGCGGCGACGAAGCGCCCGATGCGCAAGACGCTCGACTTCGAGCCGTTCTACGCGATCGCCAGGAAGGACCTGCCGTACCGCGACAAGCTGCGCGGCTACGCCAAGGTGGCGCGCGAGCGCCTGCAGGCCGACGAGTTCGCCGAGTTCGCGCACAAGCACCTGCGGCCCGTCGACGAAGCGGCGCAGGCGTGGTTCCGCAGCGACCGCTGCAAGGACGCGGTCACGAAGAAGGTCGCCAACATGTACCCCGCGCACGAGGTCGCCGACTTCTCGGCGCGGTTCTTCGACCTGGTCAAGCAGTCGGTCGCCGACGACGAGAAGGAAGCGAAGTCGTGAGCAAGCACAAGATCACCTGGAAGTCGCCCGCGATGGGCGGTCGCGAGATCACCTTCGTCCGCTACGGCGTGTCCGGCACGCCGCTGCTGCTGTTCCCGACCGCCGGCGGCGACGCCGAGGAGCCCGAGCGCTTCCACCTGATCTCGGCGATCGGCGACTTCCTCAAGGACCTGCGGCTGAAGGTCTACGTCGTCGACTCGATCGCCGGGCAGGCCTGGCTCAAGGAGTGCAAGACCCTCGAGCAGGCGGCGAAGGTGCAGAACCAGTTCGACCAGTGCGTCTACCGCGAGGTGGTGCCGGCGATCCGCCGCGACACCAGCGGCTACGACGGCCTGATCTGGACCGCCGGCGCCTCGATCGGCGCGTTCAACGCGCTGGCGGCGACGTGCCGCCATCCCGACGTGTTCGAGAAGGCCATCTGCCTCTCGGGCACCTACAACATGAACAAGTTCCTCGAGGGCCGCATCACCCGCGAGTACCACGAGAGCTCGCCGCTCGACTTCGTGCCGCACCTCGGCGGCGCGCAGCTCGAACTGCTGAAGAAGCGCTTCATCCTGCTGGCGCACGGCCAGGGCGACTACGAGGAGCCCGAGCAGAGCTGGCGCGTCGAGCGCGTGCTCGGTCCCAAGGGCGTGCCCAACCGCGTCGACGCGTGGGGCAAGGAATGGCGGCACGACTGGGTGACGTGGCGCAAGATGCTGCCGCAGTTCCTCGGCGAACTGCTGCCGGCGAAGGCCGCTGCGACGTCGTGACGGCGACGGCGCGCGGACGCGCCGTGCCGCCGCGGTCGCACCCGGCGCTGCGGGCCGCGCTGGCGCTGGTCTGCCTGTGCGTCGCGCTGATCGTCGGCGAGGCGGCGGCGCGCTGGTGGTGGACGCCGCCGCCTTGGTTCGCGGCCCTCGGCCCCGCCGGGCTCTGCGTCACGGCGGCCGACGGCGACGTGGTCCTGCAGCCCGGCTTTCGCGGCGCCCCGAGCGGTGACGGCGACACGGCGATCGCCGTCAACTCGCTCGGCATGCGCGGCCCGGAGCCGGGGCCGAAGGCCGCCGGCGACCGCCGCCTGCTCGTGCTCGGCGACACGGTGGTCCTCGGGGCCGGCGTCGGGTGGGAGGAGACCTTCGTCGCGCGCCTCAGCGGGCGGTTGTCGACGGACACCACGTCGTGTCTCGCCGGCAACGGTGGCGTGCCCGGCCACGGCAGCACGCACGCGGCGGCGCACATGGCCCGCCTCGACGCGCCGTTCGGCGCCGATGCGTTCGTCGTCTGCGGCAGCCTCGGCGACGACGCGCTGGACGACGCCGCACCCGAGCGCGTCGTGCACGCCGGCTTGCTGCTGCAAGGACCATGGGCGCGCCTCGTCCGCTCGTCGCTGCGCGCGCGGCTCCTGTGCCGGTCGCGCGCGGCGTTGTGGCTCGAATGCGCGCTCCCGGCGGCCGATGCCGCGGCGGAACTGCCCGCGCGACTGCTGGACCTCGCCGCGGCGGGCGAGGCGTCGATCGCGTTCCCGCCGCAGCGGTTGGCCGACGGGCTGTTCCTCGACGCGGTCGACGAGGGCGCGGCCTGGGATGCTGGCGCGCCGCCGCTGATCGCGCGCAGCCTGGCGACGTTGCGCGGCGCGCTGGAACGCATGCGCGGACAGGCCGACGGCCGTCCGCTGGTGTTCGTCGTCGTGCCGACGCTGTGGCAGGTGGTGGAGGAGCACCGCGTCGCGCGCCTGCGCGAACGCGGCATCGACCCGACGACGACCGAGCGCGGCCTGGCGCAGCGACGGTGGCTGGACACGGCCAAGTCGGCCGGCGTGCAGGCGCTCGACGCGACGCCGATCCTGGCGGCCGCGCCCGATCCGGCGGCGATGTTCCTGGCCGACGGCCGCCACTTCGCCGCGGCCGGCCACGAGGCGGTCACCGCGTGGCTGGCGCAGGAACTCGCGCGGCGCTGGCGCTGACGACCGCCCCGGCGCTCACTTCCACTTCTGACCGCGCGCGACCACCGCGATGCCGGTCGACGACACCGTGAAGCGCTTGCGGTCGGCTTCGGCGTCGTAGCCGATCACCGTGCCGTCGGGCACCTCGTTCCACTTGTCGACGATGACGCGGCGCAGCTTGCAGTTCTTGCCGATGCGCGCGCCGCGCATGACGATGCACTCGTCGAGGCTGGTGTGCTCGTCGACGTACACGAGGTTGCTCAACAGCGAGCGCTTGACGTGCGCGCCGGAGACGACGACGCCGGGGCAGAGCAGGGAGTCCTGCACTTCGGCGTTGCGGCCGTTGGGGCCTTCGGAGAACACCGTCTTCGCCGGCGGGTCGTTGTGCCACAGCGTGTAGGTGGGCCAGTCCTTGCGGTACAGGTTCAGCTGCGGCTTGACGTTGCAGAGGTCCATGTTGGCCTCGAAGAAGGCCTCGATGGTGCCGACGTCGCGCCAGTACGGCTTCTCGTCGCCGGGCAGGCCGCGGAACGCGTGCGCGTAGACCGGGACCTCGTGGATCATGCGCGGGATCACGTGGTGGCCGAAGTCGCCGCCCTGGCCCTCGGGCATGGCGTTGTCGGCGCGCAGCCGCTGCACCAGCTCCTTGGTCTCGAACACGTAGATGCCCATCGAGGCGAGGCACCAGCCGGGCTCGCCGGGGATCTGCGGCGCGTCCTTCTTCGGCTTCTCGACGAAGCCGACGATGCGGCCGTCAGCGGCGACCTGCAGGATGCCGAAGCTCGACGCCTCGGCGACCGGGATCTTCACCGCGCCGATCGTCAGCGCCGCACCGTTGTCGACGTGCTCGCGCAACATGTCGCGGTAGTCCATCTGGTAGATGTGGTCGCCGGACAGCACGACGACGTTCGGCGGGTTCCAGTCCTCGATCGAGTCGAGGTTGTGGAAGATCGCGTCGGCGGTGCCGCGGTACCACTTCCCGACCGAGACGTGGTGCGGCGGGCTGCAGGTGATCCACTGCTCCAGGCGCCGCGGCAGGAAGTTCCAGCCGAAGCGGATGTGTTCCTCCAGCGAGCGCGCCTGGTACTGCGTCAGCAGGTGGATGCGCCGCAGCCCGGAGTGGATGCAGTTGCTGAGCGTGAAGTCGATGATGCGGTAGCAGCCGCCGAAGGGCACCGCCGGCTTCGCGCGGTGCGTGGTCAACGGCTTGAGCCGGCTGCCTTCGCCGCCGGCGAGGATGAAGACGAGCGTGTTGCGGAGGTCGAGGTTGGCCATGGCGGGCCCTCGCGAGGGCGCGACGGACGACTGGGCACACAGGATGCAGGTTCGGCGCGATGCGCGACAGGTCCTGCCGCCGATTCCTGCGTCGATGCAGCGTTGATACGGGGGATCGGTGACGTAGGCTCGCCGTTGCCGCCGACCGATCGACGGCCCCGCTGATGTCCACGCGCCGTCCCGACGATCGCACTGCCGCCCCGTCCGCCGCCGCGTCGTCGTCGGCCGACGCCGAGTGGTTGCTGACGGACGGCGCGGGCGGCTTCGCCTGCGGCGCCGTCGACGGCGTGCCGCGCCGGCGCTACCACGGTCTGTGGATCGCGCGCCCGCCGGAACAGGCGCGCCGCATGGCGGTGGTCAGCGCCGTCGACGAGCGGGTGCTGCTCGATGGCCGCACGACCTTCCTGCTGCGCGCGCACTGGGCCGACCAGCCCGAGCCGGCGCGGCCTGCTGCCGACGTCGACTTCGTGCCGACGCCGCTGCCGACCTGGGTGACGACCGGCGACGGCTTCGTGCTGGAGCGGTCGGTCGCGCTGCGCCGCAGCGCCGCCGACCGGCCGCCGGTGTGCCTGCTGCGCTGGCGCAACCACGGTCGCGCGACGATCCGGCTGCACGTCCGGCCGCTGCTCGGCTGGTGCGATGCCGACCACTTGCCGCCCGCTGACGAGCGCTTCGACGGCGCCGTGCAGGCGCGCGGCGCGAGTTGGGGCGTGCGGCCCGATCCGCGTCTGCCCACGCTGTGGTTGACCGCCGACGGCGTCGCCGCGTTCGTCGCCGAACCGGCTTGGTACCGACGCTTCCTCTACGCCACCGACCGCGACCGCGGCTACGACCACGTCGGCGACCGCTGGACGCCCGGCGTGGTCGAGTTCGAACTCGGCCCCGGCCGCGACGCGACGCTCGCCTTCGCGCTCGCCGAGCCGTGCGCCGAGCCGGCGGCCGCGTTCGACGAGGCGCTCGCGGCGGCACACGCCTCGGACCGGCTGGCAGCGACCGCGCGCGACCGCTTCTCCGGCCGGCTGGCGCGCGGCGCCGACGACTTCCTGTACCGCGCCGACGGCGGCCGGCTCGGCGTGCTCGCCGGCTTCCCCTGGTTCGGCGAGTGGGGGCGCGACGTGTTCGTCGCCCTGCCCGGACTCACGCTCGCGCGCGGCCGGCGCGACCTGTGCGCCGAGGTCCTGCGCGGCGCGCTGCCGTTCCTGCGCCGCGGCCTGCTGCCAAACGTCTACGGCGCGACGCCGGCGGACAGCCACTACGACAGCTGCGACGCCGCGCTGTGGTTCGCTCTCGCCGTGCAGCGCTTCGCCGACGCCGGCGGCGACGCCGAGCTGGTCGCGCGCGAACTGCTGCCGGCCCTCGCTGCGATCGCGCGCGCGTACGAGGAAGGCACGGAACTCGGCCTCGCCGTCGCCTCCGACGGCCTGCTGCGCGCCGGCCGCGCCGACCTCAACGCGACGTGGATGGACGCGCGGACCAAGGACGGTCCGGTGACGCCGAGGCAGGGCCTGCCGGTCGAGATCCAGGCGCTGTGGCACGCCCTGCTGGCGTTCCTCGCCGAGCGCGATCCGGCGACGTGGCAGGCGGCGAGCGACCGCTGCGGCAAGGCGTTCGTCGGCGCGTTCTGGCTGCCCGACGGCAAGCGCCTCGCCGACCGCGTGCACGACGGCGTCGCCGACGCCAGCGTGCGTCCGAACATGCTCGTCGCCGCGGCGCTGCCGCGGTCGCCGATGTCGGCGGCGCAGCGCGCCGGCTGCGTCGCGGCGGCCGAAGCCGAACTGCTCGTGCCGGTCGGGCTGCGCACGCTGTCGCCGCGCGATGGCGCGTACCGCGGCCGCTACGACGGCGACCAGGAGCGGCGCGACCGCGCCTACCACCAGGGCACGGCGTGGCCCTGGCTCGCCGGCTTCTACGTCGAGGCGGCGCTGCGCGCGGCGCCCCGCGCGCACAAACGCACGGCGGCGAAGCTGCGGGCATGGCTCGACGGCGTCGCCCCCGAGCTGGACCGCGCCGGCCTCGGCCACGTCAGCGAGGTGTTCGACGGCGACGCGCCGCACCGCCCCGGCGGCACGTTCGCGCAGGCGTGGAACACCGGCGAACTGCTGCGCGCGCTCGCGCTGGTCGCGGAGGCGCAGGCTTGATCGACGTCGTCTTCTACTTCCAGGTGCACCAGCCGTACCGGCTGCGCAAGTGGAAGCCCGACGACCGCATCCGCGGGCTCGACCTGTTCGACGAGCCGCTGAACCGCATGGTCGCGGAACGCGTCGCCGAGCGCTGCTACCTGCCGATGAACCGGCTGCTGCTCGACGCGATCGAACGGACGGACGGCCAGTTCCGCTGCGCCTTCTCGCTGTCCGGCACGGTCATCCAGCAGATGCGCGACTGGGCCCCCGACGCGCTCGACAGCTTCGTCGACCTCGCCGAGTCCGGCAACGTCGAGTTCCTCTGCGAGACGCAGCAGCACAGCCTCGCGGCGCTCGCCGACCTCGACGAGTTCGCCGCCCAGGTCGAGGCCCAGCGGGACGTGGTCACCGACCTGTTCGGCGCGCCCGGAACCTTCCGCAACACCGAGCTGATCCTCGACAACCGCATCTGCGCCAAGGTCGAGGACCTGGGCTTCGGCTGCATGATGGGCGAGGGCGCCGACCGCCTGCTCGGCTGGCGCAGTCCGCAGGTGCCGTACCGGCCCAAGGGTTGCCGCTCGCTCAAGCTGCTGCTGCGCAGCTACTCGCTGTCGGACGACATCGCGTTCCGGTTCTCCAACCGGAAGTGGCCTTCCTACCCGCTGTTTGCCGATACGTACGCCGGCTGGCTGCACGACGTTCCACCGCCGGCGCAGTTCATCGGTCTGTTCATGGACTACGAGACGTTCGGCGAGCATCAGGGCGCGCACACCGGCATCCTGGAGTTCATGCGCTGCCTGCCCGAGCAGGTGCTCAAGCGCGCGGACTTCCGGTTCCGCACCCCCGCGCAGGTCGCGGCCGAGCGCGAGGCCGCCGCCGAACTCGACGTGCCCGCCCCGGTGTCGTGGGCCGACGCCGAACGCAACCTCACGGCCTGGCTCGGCAACCCCATGCAGACGGCTGCGCACGAGGCGCTCTACGCGCTGCGCGCCGACGTGCTGGCGATCGCCGACGACCGGCCCGACCTGCTCGCGGCGTGGCGCAAGCTGACCACGTCGGACCACGTCTACTACGCCGCCACCAAGCACCACAGCGACGCGGAAGTGCACGAGTACTTCAGTCCGTTCGACTCGCCGCACGCCGCGTTCGTGACCTTCATGTCCGCCTTGGACCACCTGCGCGCGCAGGTCGGCAAGGCGAAGAAGCCGCCCAGGAAGCGCAGCCAGTGACCATGTCGGATCGTCCGCATCAACTGTTCGAGATCAGCTGGGAGGTCTGCAACAAGGTCGGTGGCATCCACACGGTGCTGTCGAGCAAGGCCGTCACCGCCGTCGAGCGCTACGGCGACGACTACGTGGTGATCGGACCGCAGTTGCTCGGCGCGGGCGTGCAGCCGCCCTTCGACGAGGAGCCGGGGCACGAGGACTTCGTCGCCGCCTGCCACAAGATCGGCGTGCCGATCCGCGTCGGCCGTTGGCGCATCCCGGGCCGGCCGCGCTGCGTCCTGGTGGGATTCTCCGGCCTCTACGAGCAGAAGAACGGCATCCTCGCCGGCCTGTGGGAGAGGCACGAGGTCGATTCCATCGCCGGTGACTGGGACTACGTCGAGCCGGTGCTGTTCTCGATCGCTGCCGCCAAGGTCATCGAGCTGTGGTGGGAGGAGCACCTCGCCCCGTACCACCGCCGCGCGGTCGTGCAGGCGCACGAGTGGATGACGGGCGCCGCGCTGCTGTACCTGCAGGAGCGCATCCCGAGCATCGGCACGGTGTTCACCACGCATGCGACCATGCTCGGTCGCGCGCTCGCCTCGCTCGGCATCACGTCCGATCCGAAGGCCGCCGACAAGGGGCTGGGCGGCAAGTCGGTCGACGAGCTGGCGCGCCAGCACGGCGTGCAGGCCAAGCACTCGCTCGAGGGCGTCTGCGCGCGCAAGGCCGACGTGTTCACCACCGTGAGCTCGATCACCGCGGCGGAGGCCGAACTGCTGCACCGTCGCAAGGTCGACGTGCTGCTGCCCAACGGCATCGACCTCGCGGTCGTCGACCAGCTCGCCGGCGGCGACCACGCCGCCACGCGCCGCGAGCTGGCGCGCGTCGCCAAGGCCATGCTGGGCGAGGACGTCGGCGACGCGGCGTTCTTCGCGCTCGCCGGCCGCTACGAGTTCCACAACAAGGGCATCGAGCTGCTGCTCGACGCGCTGGCGGCGATGAAGGACGGCAAGGGCCGGCGCGTCGTCGCGTTCCTGCTGGTGCCGAGCGGCAACAGCGGCGCGCGCGGCGAACTGCTCGACCGGCTCGCCGGCGGCGACGCCAAGGGGCCGATCGGGCTGTGCACGCACAACCTGTTCGACGAGGCCAACGATCCGGTGCACCGGCACTGCAAGCGCCTCGGTCTCGACAACGCGCCCGGCGGGCGCGTCAAGGTCGTGCAGGTGCCGATCTACCTGCGTCCCGACGACGGCCTGTTCGGCCGCGAGTACGAGGGCGTGCTGGCGGCGATGGACCTCGGCGCCTACCCGTCGTACTACGAACCCTGGGGCTACACGCCGCAGGAGGCGATCGCCGTCGGCGTGCCGACGATCACGACCGACCTCGCCGGCTTCGGCCGCTGGGCCGTCGAGGCCGGGCTCGGTCCCGACGACGGCATCACCGTGCTGCCGCGCGAGCGCGTGCCGTACGCCGAGGTGACGAAGTCGCTGGTCGCGGCGATCGAGGCCTTCCTCGTCGCCAAGGCCGACCCCGAGCGCGTGCGCGCCCGCTGCCGGGCCGCCGCCGCGCGCACGGCCTGGAAGCAGTTCTTCGCCGGCTACGAACTGGCGTACCACAAGGCGATCGCGTCGGTGCAGCAGCGCAGCACCAGCGGCGTGCTGCAGTTCCGCCTGCCGAAACGGGCGTTGCCGTCGCCGGGGTCGGGCACGACGCCGCGGCTGGCTTCGTTCGAGGCGTCGGCGACGCTGCCGCAGTCGCTGCGCGGCCTCGAACGGCTGGCGCGCAACTTCTGGTGGTGCTGGAACGGCGGCGTGCGCTCCTTGTTCGAGGAGCTCGCGCCGGGCTTCGCCGCCGCCGGCGAGAACCCGGTCGCGTTCCTGCAGGGCGTCTCGCTCGACGCCCTCGAGCGCAAGTCGCGCGACGCCGGCTACCTCGCCCGCCTGCAGGACGTCTGCAAGCGTTTCGACGCCTACATGGCGTCCGCCAGCAAGCCGCTGCCGGTCGCCGACGGCGCCAACGCGCCGGCGATCTCGCCGCAGCACCCCGTCGCGTACTTCTCGGCCGAGTTCGGCGTGCACCACAGCCTGCCGGTCTACAGCGGCGGGCTCGGCATCCTCGCCGGCGACCACCTCAAGTCGGCGAGCGACCTCGGCGTGCCGCTCGTCGGCGTCGGTCTCTTCTATCACTACGGCTACATGAGCCAGCAGCTCACGGGCGACGGCCAGCAGATCGCCGCCGACCGGGAGAACCGGCCGGGCAAGCTGGCCATCGAACTGGTGCGCGCCGCCGACGGCCGGCCGCTGGAGGTGTCGATCCCGCTGCCCGGGCGCGAGCTGTTCGTGCGCGCGTGGCGGGCCCGCGTCGGCCGCGTGCCGCTGTACCTGCTCGACACCAACCTGCCGCAGAACAAGCCCGAGGATCGCGCCATCACGCGCAACCTCTACGGCGGCGACGCCGAGACGCGCATCCAGCAGGAGATCGTCCTCGGTCGCGGCGGCGTGCGCGTGCTGCGCGCGCTCGACATCCGGCCGGCGGTCTACCACATGAACGAGGGCCACGCGGCCTTCCTGACGCTCGAGCGCACCAGCCGGCTCGTGCGCGGCGAGGGCCTGCCGTTCGAGGCGGCGCGCGAGTACGTGGCGCAGACGACGCTGTTCACCACGCACACGCCGGTGCCCGCCGGCCACGACCGCTTCGGCGAGGACCTCGTGCGCCGTTACTTCGGCGACGCCGAGGAATGGGTGGGGCTGCCGTGGGACCGCTTCTTCGGTCTCGGGCAGGCGAGCGGCGGCGGCGGCGAGTTCAACATGACGTACCTGGCGATGAACTTCGCCGGCTTCGTCAACGGTGTCAGCAAGCTGCACGGCGTCGCCTCGCAGAAGCTCCTGCACGCGTTCTGGCCCGGCCTGCTGGAGTCCGAGGTGCCGGTCGCGGCGATCACCAACGGCGTGCACCTCGCGTCGTGGACCGGTCCGGGCGTCAGCCGGCTGCTGCGCAGCGACGACGGGCCGGTGCGGCCGGCCGACTTCGCGCAGGCGGCGCGCATCAAGCCCGCCGAACTGTGGCGCGCGCACGAGGCCAGCAAGGCGGCGATGATCGAGGCCGCGCGCGGCTCGCTGACGCGCTGCTTCCAGGCGCGCGGCGACAGCCCCGTCGACCTGTCGGCGATGCTCGCCGGCCTCGACGGCAAGGCGCTGGTCCTCGGCTTCGCCCGGCGCTTCGCGCCGTACAAGCGTGCGCACCTGCTGTTCTCCGATCCGGCCCGGCTGCGGCGCGTCCTCGACGACGCCCGCCGGCCGGTCCGCATCGTCGTGTCGGGCAAGGCGCACCCGCGCGACAAGATGGGCCAGGACATCCTCAAGTCGATCGTGCAGATCGCGCGCGGCCCGGAGTTCCTCGGCAAGGTCTTCTTCGTCGAGGACTACGACATCGCGGTCGCGCGCGCGCTCGTGCAGGGCGTCGACGTCTGGGTGAACACGCCGACGCGCATGGAAGAGGCCAGCGGCACGTCGGGCATGAAGGCTGCGGCGAACGGCGTCCTGAACCTCTCGATCGCCGACGGGTGGTGGCCCGAAGCCGCCGACGGCCACAACGGCTGGACGATCGGCGCGGGCCAGGTCTACGGCGCCACCGACCTGCAGAACCAGGCCGACGCGACCGCCATCTACCGGTTGCTCGAGGACGAGATCGTGCCGCTCTACTTCGCGCGCGACGCCGCCGGCGTGCCCCAGGGCTGGGTCGAGCGCATGCGCCACTGCCTCGAGACCGTGCCGACGCTGTTCAACACCGACCGCATGGTGAGCGACTACCTGCAGCAGGCCTACGTGCCGCTGGCCGCGCAGTACTTCGCGCAGCAGGCGCACAAGAAGGCCCCGGCGCGGGACCGCGCCAAGGAGCACCTGCGCGTGCGCCAGGGTTTCGAGAAGCTGCGCATCGTCGCCGCCAACACCGTCGAGATGACCGACTTCAAGGTCGGCCAGCACCTCGATGTCACGCTCGACGTGGACCTCGGCGCCCTGCAGCCGGCCGACGTCGTCGCCGAACTGGTCGTCACGCGCGGTGACGGCGCCGCCGCGGAAGCGCTGGTCGTGCCCTTGCGCCACGCCGGCGCGAAGGCGGGCACGGTGCACGGCTTCGTCGGCGGCTGCCGCATCGAGGTCGCCGGCCAGTACCAGCACGGCATGCGCGTGCGCGTGCCCGCGACGGGGCGGCACGACGCCAAGGTGCGCGGCCTCGTGCTGTGGGCGTGAGCCCGCCGAGCCTGCGGGTCGGCACCAGCGGCTTCGCCTTCCGCACGTGGATCCCGGCGTTCTATCCGGCGGGCACGAAGACCAAGGACCTGCTCGCCGCGTACGCGGCGCGCCTGCCGGCGGTCGAGCTCAACAACACCTACTACCGCATGCCGACGCCGGCCGCGGCGGCAGGCTGGCGGGCCCAGGTGCCGGCGACGTTCCGCTTCGCGGTGAAGGCGCCGATGTGGCTGACCGTCGGCCGCCAGGCGGTCGACCCGGCGCCGGCCATCGCCCAGTTGCGCGATGCGCTCGCGCCGCTCGGGCCGACGTTCGGCTGCCTGCTGCTGCAGTTTCCGGCGCACGTCGCGTGCGACCTGGCCCGCCTGTCGGCGCTGCTGCGGGCGATGCCGGCGGAGTGGCGCTGCGCCGGCGAGTTCGCGCATCCGTCGTGGCGACACCGCGACGTCGACGACCTGCTCGCGGCCCACGGGGGCACGCGCGTGCTGCGCGACGACGGCGGGGCCGCGAGCGCCGCGCCGGAGTCCGCCGGGGCCTTTTCGTGGCAGTACGCCCGGCTGCGGCGGGATGACTACGCGGCAGCGGAGCTCGAGGCCTGGGGCCGCCGCTTGCTCGCGGCCGCCCGCACCGAGGCCTTCGCATTCTTCCGTCACGAAGACACGGGCCGCGGGCCGCGGCTTGCAGCAGCCATGCTGGCCAGCGCGTCCGCGACCTGAGTCCGCTGCCCGCACGGCGGGCGCGGCCGCCCGTCGCGGTGCGCGGCATCGCACGCGCAGCCCGCGCCGACGGCCGCGCTGCCGGAACGCGGCGCAGGCTGCGCGCGGGCTGCCCCCAGCGGGTGCTGCAAAGAGACGTGGGCCGGCCTGACCGGCCGCGGTGCCGCCGCCGCGGGCGCGCCCGGGCGGCAACCTCGCGCCGGGCATCCAGTTTGCAAGCAGGCGGTCGTCGCGCCAGGTGCCGCACCGCGGCTGCCGCCGGAAGTTCGCTTGCATGGAACCCCCCTCCAAGTAAGGTGCTACGTCACTCTTGGCTCGACTCGTCCCCGAGTAAGACCTGCGCCCGACTGCGGGTGGATCCGTCCCTATGAACCCAACCTTCTCGCTTCCGCACTGCCCTCTCGCTCCCTCGGGCCGTGTTGCGTCGCTGTCGCTGCTCGCCGTCGCGGGCCTCGTCTTCGCCGGTTGCACTGGCGGCAGCAAGGGTGACCCCGACAACCGCGGTGACTTCAAGGTCGTCGGCATCAGCACCGGTTCCGGCGCGGTCTATCCGTACCGCATCCGCGTTCCCGACTCGTTCGGCAACCCGACGTCGACGGTCGTCAACATCGAGAGCGACAAGACGCTGAGCGACTTCGTCACCGGCGCCAACGGCGTGCTGCCGGTCGCGACGCTGCCGACGACGGCGGTGCTGCCGGACGGCAACCCGGGCAACCACTTCCTGCACTTCACCTTCAGCCACAAGCTCAAGGTCGATTCGATCCTGAGTCCGTTGCTCGCCGACCAGGGCAACTCGGGCCTCGCCGGCTCGCTGTCGATCCTGGCCTACGATCCGGTCACGGAGACGTCGACGACCGTGCGCGGCCGTGGCTTCGTCAACGGCTACACGTACTTCAACGTCGGCGGCGTCCTGCAACTGGTCCGCGCCGTCGAGGCCGACGGCACGAACGTGCGCATCCTCGATGCGCGCGCCAACGGCTTCCCGAGCTACCTCGGCGCCGCGGATCTCGTGAGCCGCAAGTCGTTCGTGTTCGTCGCCGACGACGATGGCGACCTGACCCAGCTCGACTTGTTCCCGTCGAATCGCCTGCTGCGGGTGATCGTCACCAACGCCGTGCGCAACAACGAGGGCGACATCCTGGAGCAGGAAGTCGGCGTCGCCACGACGGTCGGCACGGACACGCTGCCGCCGCAGGTCCTCGGCTACACGACCGCCACGCCGCAGATCGCGCCGGGCAACGGCCAGACCGGCATCGATCCGACGGGCTCGATCCTCGTGCGCTTCAACAAGCCGGTGCAGCCGGGTCTCGTCGGCGCGTTCTTCCGTCCGTCCCTGCTGACGCCGCCATCGGGCGGCCTGTCGCTGTCCTGCACTTCTTCGGCGGTGACCTTCCCGGTCACGTACTACGCCGATCCGGTCAGCTATGGCGACCTGATGAGTTACATCATCCAGCCGTCGTACAGCCTGCCCGGTCAGTCGCGCGTCGACGTCACCGTGCAGACGGCGACGATCCGGAGCCTGCCGGGCCTGACGATCGGCATCGCGGTGTCGACGTCCTACACCACGGGCGCCGGTCCGGGCATCGTCAACGCGCCCGTTGCGCCCGAGGCGATCTACGTCGGCATCGGCGGCGCCGAGCCGGGCGTCGGCGTCATCGACTTGCACGGCTTCGGCCAGGGCACCGGCAGCCTGCAGACGACGCGCTGGCCGGCAGGCCCGAACATCGGCCAGCCTGGCGTCGTGCCGGTCATGGGGCCCGGCACCTCGACCCTCGACGCCGGTGGCGCCGGCGTGCTGTCGCTCACGCAGGACACGACGGGCAACACCCGCTTGATTCGCGACCCGCTCATCGGCGAGGTCGGTGACATTCACCTCGGCGCGCCGCTCGACCTGATCTACAACAACGAGAACATCAACGTCAACGCGAGCCGGAGCAACCAGATCAACCAGCTGCTCGGCCTCGCGCAGGCGGGCAACACGATCACGCAGCCGCCGGTGCCGAACCCGCCGCGGCTGGTGTTCCCGCCGCCGAACCCGAACCGCGCGATCTTCGGCGAGGAGCCGGCGGTCAAGTCGTCGTTCGGTCCGCCCGGCGCCTTGGTGACCGGCGGTCCGCCCGCCGGCTGCCGCGCCGTCGGTCTGAACCAGCTCGTCGTCGGCAATCCGTTCAGCTCCGTGACGAACGAGTTGGGCGTGTTCGGCACCCAGTTCATGGGCGTGTTCGTCGGCCCGCAGACGCCACCCGCGTCGCCGCCGCCGCCGACGCCGTTCTGCCCGTTCACCTCGCGGCAGCAGATCGGCCACTTCCTCTACGTGCTCGACCGGGACAACCGCCAGATCGTCGTCCTGAACAGCAATCGCTTCACGGTGATCGACACGATCCAGCTGTCGGATCCGACCGCCATGACGATTTCGCCGAACATGACCCGCCTGGCGGTGGCCAACTTCGCCAGCTCGTCGATCAGCCTCGTCGACATCAATCCGTTCAGCCCGACCTTCCATCAGGTCGTCGGGGAGACGCGGCTCGAGGCCGGGCCGAATGCCCTCGCCTGGCAGCCGGATGGCGAGGACATCCTCTGCGTCTCGTCGGACGCCAACCTGCTGTCCATCGTGAGCGGCCTCGACTTCAGCGTCCGGCGCACGGTCGGCGGCTTCCTCAACCTGCCGATCGATCTCGTCGTGACGCCGCGCTTCATCACGACCGGCAACCTCTCGGGCCTCTACTTCGCCTACATCCTGAACGCCAACGGCACGGTCGCCGTCTACGAGTCGGGCCCGGACGGCGTCAACGGCATCGGCTTCAACGACATCATCGGCGCCGTGACGAACGTCAGCTTCCCGCGCGCCCGCTCGATGGTGTACGACAACGCCGCCAACCTTGGCGGCGTGCTCATCGGACACACCGACGACGCCGGCCTCGGCCAGGTGTCGCGCCTCGCGCTGACCGCCTCCCCGGTCGGCCAATTGCAGCTCAACCCGATCTCCGGCGGTTTCATCCTGCCGCCGACCTTCCGCCAGAAGGAGTGGTCGGTGACGCAGCGGATCGGCGGTCTGTCGCAGTCCTCGCCCGGCCAGGTGCAGTTGAGCGGCAACTCGATCATCGACCTGTGCGTCGACGACTTGGTGAACAACGGCGGCCTGCTGGGACAGGCCAACGCCTTTGCGCCGTCGTACACCGCCACGCCGTACCAGCACTCGGGCAAGCACCTGCTCAAGGCCGTGCCCGGCGGCGCGGTGCCGGTGGTCACGCCCCGCCTGCTCTTCGTCGCGTCGTCCGACACCGGCAAGGTCGACGTGATCGAACTGCAGACGTCGGCGAAGTTGGCGACGATCTCGGTTCCTGGCGTGCGCGTGGTGGCGAACTACTTCCGCCAGTGATGCGCCCGTGACGCCGGTCCGCCGCGGCGGTTCCGGTCGTTGCGCAGCGGGGGGGCCCCCCGGCGGCTGCCGCCCCCCGGGGGGGTTTGTGGGTTCCGCCGCGGGGGGGGTGGAGCGCGGGCCGCCGCGGCGC
>JBKDXM010000143.1:0-16888 GCA_046306335.1 Planctomycetota bacterium | reverse complement strand
TAGAGGTACGTCCACCAGTTGCGCGCCGTCGTCGTGCCAGGGATCGTGCGCTGGTCCCACTTGCGCATGTGGGCGTCGCCCGCCTTGAACGGGTCGAGCGGGAAGTTGGCGGCAGTCGGCCGCAGTTGCGGGCGAATGGCGTTGAACTGGGGTGACGGGTAGACCGGCGTCGCGGTGTTCATCCACGCGTTCCAGTACCACGGGTTCGAGTCGACCACGCTGGCGCCGCGGAACTGCGGCACCAGCGCCGTGCCGGCCGGCAGCTGCGACAGCGGCGGATCGAACTGGAAGCTGAACCTGGGCAGGACGTTGTTCGGGACCGTCGACGCTCCGCCGGCCAGGTAGAACGGACCGAGGCGCGGATCGGCGAAGCCCTCCGGAACGCGGTGCGGGTTGTTCAGGTCGATGAAGCCGTTGGTGATGACGCTCTGGCGCTTCACCACGTCCATCATGATCCAATAGAACGTGTTGTCGCCGGACGGCGTGGGCGCCGTGCCACCGAAGCCGCCCTGTGCCGTCGTCCATGACGGATCCCCGGGGCCGCGGCACACCGAGGGCGAACCGCCGACCGCCGGCCGACCGGCGCTGAGCACGCGGAAGTTCGGCGAGGGCGAGGACAGCAGCGCGACCGAGGTCTGCCAGCCGTTCGTGCCCAGCGCGACGTAGCCACCGCCCGCCGGCAACTCCGACGAATCGCAGTAGGTCCAGAAGTCGGCGAGTAGCGGCAGCGCGACGTTGCCGAGGTGACCGCCCGTGAAGTTGTCGGAGCCGCTCGTGAGGCTCTGGCTCGTGGCGTCGTTCCAGTAGGCGTTGACGAACGTGACCGCACCGGCGTTGTCCACCCAACGCCGACCTTGGCCCATGTTGAACGGGCTCGCGATGTACGGCGCGTACGTGGCGGCAGAGGTGTCACCCGCGACGCCGGAGTCGCCACCCTGCTCGATGACCGTTTCGTCCCGGTAGACCAGGTACGGCTTCTGGAAGACCGGCAGCGGCAGGTAGCGGTTGATCTGGGTGCTCTCCAGCACCACCGTCGCCGGGTCGATGGTCAGCGGCGTGTCGATGTACGCCGTGCGGATCGGCGACTCCGACTGGACCGCCGTGCCCGACCCGGTCGGCTGGGGATTCCACGCGAAGTTGCGCTCGAACTGCGACCGCAGTCCGCTCGACGGGAACGACGGCTGTGCGCTGAAGTCGCCGACGCAGGGCACCGGGCGGTACTCGGAGTGGCCGAGGAACAGGCTGGCGCGATCGAACTCGTCGAACAGGAGGTTCGTCGCGGTGAACGGCGCCCAGTACATGCGCTCGATGTCGAGATTGAAGTCGAACGGGTCGGTGCGGGACAGGCTCAGGTCGACTTCGCGCCAGAGGGTCTGCAGACGGCAGCCGAAGGGATTCAGCGGGTTCTGGATGCCCGCCGGAACGACGTTGCCCGCGGAGTTGCTAGCGACCTGCGTCTCGGAACTCACCGTCTGGGGGCACCATGCCAGCGGATTCAACAACTGGCCCTGGGCGCTGTTCTGCGCCACCGGCGCCTGGTTGCGGTTGTCGGCGACGACGCGCGTGCGGGTCGTCGGACGAGCCTGCACCTTGCCGTCGAGGTACACGAAGCCGCCGAACAGGTCTTCGAGCGGGTAGGCCTCGGCGATGTTGCCCTGCGTCGTGCCCTGGACCTCGTTGAAGAGGAAGTAGCTCGGATTCGCGTCCTCGTCACGGGAGGCGAGGCGCCGCACGATCGAGGCGGCGATGTTGTCGGGGAACACGGGCAGGTTGCCGTTGACCCGCGTGTCGACCGTGAACGGGATCACGACGCTGTTGCTGCGGTCGGCCGTCGAGCCCTGCAGGTCGAGGCGATTGCCGGCGAGGTCGCGGATGCCGCCGTCGCTGGAATCCGAGATCATGTGCAGGAAGTAGCGGTAGTCCGCGCCGGCCGGCGGATTGCGCAGGGTGTCGTCCAGGAAGAACCCGGACGAAGGCTGCAGGCGCAGCGAAGTCTGCGAGCCGTCCTCGTCGAAGACGCGCGCCTCGATCAGGTACGGCGTGCGGTACTTGGCGGTATTGAAGGTCGCCGGGTTCATGCCAACGCCACCCTGGGCGTTCGGGCGCGACGCGATGAACTGCTCGATGCTCGCGGTCGTCACCAGATCGCGCATCGCGAAGAAGAACGTGTCCGCCCACCGCACCGTCGTCAGGTCGACCGGCTTGGTGAAGCGCACGACCGCACCAGCGAACGGCGAAACGAACTCGTTGAGCGGCGGCTGGACGCCGTTCAGCGGCAGCGGCGACGGCGAGAACTGCAGGAAGTTGCGCGGGTCGTCGCGGCCGGCCGCGCCACCGGCCGTGAACTCGGCGACGCAGATCGCCCGCGGCGCGTTGGCGACGAGCCAGGGCTCGCGCTCGCTGAGCACGTCAGGGTAGCCGGGCAACAGGCGCGGATCGCGCGCCTCCAGGCCGGGAATCCGCCGGATGCGCACACGCACGTGCTGCACGCCGGGGTTGTTCTGGTCGTCCGTGGGATCGACGACCACCTCGGCGACGCCGAAGGCGAAGCCGGACGTGTCGACCAGGATGCGGATCACGTCGCCGCGGTCGATCTCGTGCGAGATGCCGTTCTTGTAGACGGTGATCTCCTGCGTGAACGAATTGATCGACTCGACGCGCTCGAGGTAGAACGGGATCTCGCCGAGCAACCGCAGCGGCAGCTCGTCGCGCACGAAGCCGGCGGCGATGTCCGACGACGTGTCGGCGCTGTTGCCCGAACGGAAGTCGCGGACCACGGACTGACGGCGGCTGTTGTTGAGCCCCGTGAGGTCGTTGGGCCCCGTGCGCAACCGCGGCAAGGCGAGCGGGCCTTCCAGCGCCACGGCGACGCGGATGTTGGCTCCGATCTGGTTGGGCGACTCCGGCATGCCGGCGGCGTTGTTGACCGTCTGGTACTGCGTGCCCTCCGCGCCGAGCAGCACCGGGTCGATCAACAGCTCGCGTTCGCCGACGATGACGCGCGCGGGCAACGGCACGAAGCCGTTGGGTTGCGTCGGGTCGCCGACGATCTTCAGCAACTGCACGGCCTCGGTGTTGCGCAGGCCGGTGATCAGGCCTTGATCGTTGCGCTCGACGAAGAAGTCGTCGGTCAAGCCGAGCGGCTTGGAGAAGCGCAGTCGGACGCCGGCGTTGCGGGGCACGACCGAGTAGGGCGCCGCCGGCGGCGTCGGACTGAACAACTGCGGCGCGATCTCGCGCACTTCGTCGTCGAGCGCGTCGAATGCGGCGCGGAACTCGCTCCCGGCGAGGTCGCGCGGGATGAAGAGGCGCGCCTGCAGCGAGTCGGGGTCGGTCGAGATGAAGTCGTAGGTGATGTCTTCGTCGCGCAGGGAACTGTTCGACGGCCGCTGGTCCTGGATGTTGCCGCCGATCAGCACGTCCTTGCGGAACAGCTGGATCGACGAACCTTCCGGCGTGACCTGCAGCCCGTACACGTCGGCGAGGCGCCCGTACTCGATCGCCACCAACTCCGGCGCGCCACCTGCGATGCCGCTGCCGGCCCCCGATGCGCCGCCGCCGCCGGAGCAGGCCGCGAGCACGGTTCCTGCCCACACGAGCCGACGGAGCAGCCAGTTCGACGACTGTGGGCTTCTCGGCTGGCGGTCCGCGGACCGCGAGCTTCGCGACGTGTGACGAAGGTGAGCCATGGTTGTTGGCAGCAAAGTCTGGATTCGCCGTGTCACCGCGGGCAACCGCGATGGCACGAAAGCACTTGGGGACCGGCCGTTGCGCGCCACGGGAACGCCACCACAGCGTCGGATGCTGCGGTGAGGAACACGGATGCGAGGACCGAAACCACCGGAGGGGCGACGTCTGGGCCACGTGCGCCAACCCGGTGCATGCTTGGAGGGGCAACAAACATCATGCCGACGTCGTGGCCTGCTTCAAGAACCCACACCGAAGGAGGTTGCGGGACTCCAGGACAATCGTCCGCCATCGCGCGGCAGGCGCCGAGCGGGGTCGCGCCGCGCGTGCGCGCTAGCGCACACGCGCGGGCAGCTAGCGGACCGCCGCGGCGCCCCTTCCGCGGCACCATGGCGGCCGCGCGAGCAACCCGGTCGCACCTACCCCCAACTTGCTTCGGCCGGCCTGCGGTGGGCCGAATCGTTGCAGCCCAGCGCCCCGGACCTTCGGTCCCATCGGAATCGGCATTCCGGCGAGGTTGCCTGGCCGCCGCCCGCCCCGCCCCCCACCCGGGTCAGCCCCCGGCGGTGCCTTGGGGTCTGCACCACGGACGACCACTCCGCCCGGTGCGCGGATTCGCGGTCGGGGCGAAGCCGCCGACCGGAGGCGAATCGGTCGATTCGCCGAGGATCGGCGGCAAGCTCCCGGACGCGAAGACGCGTGCCGGGCGGCGCGGCCTTTCGTGACGCAGACTCCGAGGAGCCCGCGAGCCGCGGCGGCGGCGGTTCGCCGCAGCGGCGCCACCCCCCGCCCGCCTCGGCGTCACGCCACCGGCGCGAAGCCGGCAGCACGCGCCTGGTCCTCGGATTCGAAGTAGACGCGGTCAGCCAGCGCGATGGCCTGCGCCGCCTCGGCCTCGAACCGGTGCACGGCACGGCTGGCGCCGTCACCGATGAAGCGGGCCTCGACCTCGCGCTCGCAGTAGGCGCACGTCAACACCGGCGGCGACTCCTCGGCGCGCAGACGGAAGTCCCGCGTCAGGTAGCGGACCCCCTCGTTGTTCGTGATGCAGCGTTCGTTGCGGCAGCGCAAACCGGCGCCGGCGGCGATCCCCGGCGTGACCGTGAACGCCGCGGGCGGCGCCGCCTGCAGGCGGATCTTGCCCAACAGGAATGCCATCAAGGCCATGCGCATCGGCACGCCGAGTTCCGCCTGCCGGAAGTACACCGAACGCGGGTCGTCGTCGACGTCGTAGTCGATCTCGTCGACGCGCGGCAAGGGGTGCATGACGCGGGCGTCCTTCGCCGCCGCGACGCCGAGCGTCGAGCGCGACAGGCGCGGGTAGTTCTTCGTCTCCTCGCCCGAGTGACGCTCGCGCTGGGCGCGCGTCATGTAGATGGCGTCGATGCGATTGACCTCGACGTGGGTCAGCTGGGTGAAGAGCGCCAGTTGGTGCGGCTGACTCGCCGTGAGGTAGGCAGCCGCGTTGCTGCTGCCGGCGATGCCAGGCAGGTCGGCCACGGACGCCGCGGCGGCGCGCACGCCGAAGTCGCGGCGCAGGCGCTGCAGCACGTAGTCCGGCAGTTCGAAGCCCGGGTACGGCATCGTCACGATGTTGGCGCCGAATCGCGCCAACGCGTAGCAGAAGGAATGGATGGTGCGCGAGTAGCGCAAGTCGCCGCACAGGACGACCTCCAGGCCTTCGAGCCGGCCCTTCTCCTTCCACAGCGTGTAGAGGTCGCAGAGCGTCTGGGTCGGGTGCTCGTGGGCGCCGTCGCCGCCGTTGATCACGGGGACGCGCGCGTACCGCGCCGCCACGCGCGCCGCGCCGTCCTCGGGATGACGGACGACGAGGATGTCGGCGTAACTGCCGCCGACGACGCGCACGGTGTCGGCGAGCGATTCGCCCTTCGAGCGGCTGGTGTTCTTCTCGTCGGCCGCCGTGATGACGCCGCCGCCGAGGCGATGCATGGCCGACTCGAAGCTCAACCGGGTTCGCGTGCTCGGCTCGAAGAACAGCGTGGCCATGATGGAGCCCCGTCCGACGTCGGACCAAGCCGTCAGATCGGACCGGTAGCGGTCGGCGTGCTGGAACAGTTCGAGGATCTCGGCCGTGCTGAGGTCCTCGATCGACACGAGATCGCGCTTCGCGGTTGCGGCCATCGGCGGCGCGATCATGCCGGCGCGGCGCGGCGCGGACAATCGGCGCACGCGGCCGGGCTCACGCAGCGCCAAGCCCGACGAGCCGGGCGAACTGGCCGTCGTCGAGCGCCGCGAAGCCCCCGACGGGGCTCGCCGCCGGCAAACCCCGGTGCGTGCGGAGCAAGCCACCGAGCAGCGCGCGCAGTTGCGCCACGTCGTCGCCGAGCGGCGCGCAGCGACCGTGGCAGGGAACATCGTCGGGCCACGGCGCGGCGACCAGGTCGGCGCGACTGGCGAGCACCAGGTCCGCTGTCGCCGCGAGGTCGCGATCGACCGCGTCAGGTCCCGCGGCGGCGTCGACGAGCAGGATGCGCATCCCGTCGGCGCGCTGGCGCCGTGACCGCGCGATCGCCGCCGCGTCCGCGGCCGTCGCCGCCGGCCCCTCGCCCGCATGGTCCCACACCACGTACGGGTAGCCGTCGAGCAGCAGCGGTTCCGCGACCGCGTCGCGCGTGAGGCCGGCCAACGTCCCGCTCAGCACGCGGTCGTGGCCGACGAGGCGGTTGAACAACGTCGACTTGCCGACGTTCTGGCGGCCGATCAGGTGCACGGCGAGCGGTTGCGCCAGCGCCATGGCAGGGCGGGATCGCGCCACGGCAGCGGCGACGGTCGCGGCGCGGACCGCCGGCGGCAGCGCGGCGATGCGCTCCAGTTCCTGATCGAAGTCCCACGCCACTTGTTCCAGGGCGAGCGCCAACTGCGTCGGGCCGAGCGCTGCCTGCAGCAGCCGCACGGCAGCCGGTCCGACCGTCGGCGGAGTCGCCGGAACACAGCGCTCCAGCGCCGCGGCGAGCGCCGGCGCGCCGTGAGCGTGCAACTCGATGCTGCCGTCCGCCAGCGCGACGACGAGGACGTCGTCCTCGGCGCCGCCCGGCAAGACCAGCGTGGCCCGCAGCGGCCGATCGGCTCGCAGCACGAGCGGACCGCCGGACGGCGCGCGCAGGCAAGCGGCAATCGCCGCCCGCTCCGCCGCCTCGAACCGATACACGGCGATGCCGGCACGCCCGGGCGGAGTCAGGACGCGCACGGCGAACCACCGGCGAGCAGTCGCAGGCCGCGATGCACCAGGTCGGGCGCGCGGATGGCGCGCAGGCGCGCGTGGCGCGCAAAGCGTTCGGCGTTGCCGCCGGTCAGGAACACGGTCGCGCTGCCGCGGGCTGCGGCGATGGCGCCGGCGACGAGGCGCTCGACGAGGCCCGCGTAACCCAACAACACGCCCGCATCGACGGCTTCCTGGGTCGAACGCGGCAAGGCCGTCGGCGCGGCATCGAGCCGCGGCGTGGGCAACGCGGGCGTCGCCGCCAGCAGGCCGAGTTCGAAGGCGCGAAGCCCGGGCGCGATCGGGCCACCGACGAACGACCCGTCGTCCTCGACCAGGTTGACGGTCGTCGCCGTGCCGCAGTCGACGACGATGGCGCGGCCGGCCTCGCGATGGGCGGCAACGCACGCAACCCAACGGTCCGCCCCCAGCGTCTCGGGCGTCGCGTAGGCGATGCGCAACGGGCACGGCACGTCCACGCCCGCGCACGCGAGCGCCACGCCGAGACGACCGGCCACTTCGCGCACCGTGGCGAGCGCGTCGGGGACGACGCTCACCGCGACGATGCGACCGGCTCCGGCGAAGAACGTCGCGAGCTGGTCGGCTTGATCGCGCCGCAACCGCGCGCGCGCGCCGTCGACGTGGCGGAGGCAGTCGATCGTGGAATTGCCGCAGTCGACGGTGACGAGGGCTGTCGCCGCCGCCGGATCCAAGGCCGCGCTCATCGACGGTGCATCGCGGACCGCGCGACGTCGCGGCACCGCCGTCGGTCGGGAGCGCGCGGCGACCGCGATGGCCTCGTCATGGCGCGGCGAACCGGACTCAACGATCGCTCACGGTGTACGACCGCTCGACGACCTGGCCATTCGACATCCACTTGCTCACGAAGGTGCGGACGCCGCGCTTGTAGTCGTCCTTCACCAGGGCGACGGTCTGCGCCTTCGACTCGACCTTGCGCCCGTTGACCTCCAGCAGGACGTCGCCGGCGACGACCCCGAAGCTGCCCGACAACTGCTGGTCGACGGCTTTGACGATGATGCCGCGCACGCCGGAGCGCGACACATAGGTGTCGGCGGCGATCTGCTCCATCACCGTGTCCTGGTCGTCGCGCCAGCGCTGCTCGTCCTTGCGGCCGACGTTGTAGCGATTGCCATCGCGCGTCGTCTCCTCGACGTCGACCCACTTCGGCGGTCCGTCGTCGATCAAGGTCGCCTTCGGTTTGTCCGTCGCCCCGGTGGCGTTGTCGCGCCCTTGCAGCACGCGCAGTTCGCGCAGGATGTCCTGCGAGAGATCGGCGATCGTCTTGATGAGTTCCTCCTCCTTCGGCTCCGTCGCGGGTGCGCCATCGCGCGCCGGCGGCACGCGCGAGAAGAAGGCGGATTGCGCGTCGGGAGCCACGCGGACGAGGCGGATCGCGCCCAGTTCGCGGCCGTCGTTCGACTTGATCGACCAGAGCTGCGCGGAGCGCCGCGGGTCGCCCCCGTCCTGGACCCAGATCTTCTGAAGGGGTTCACGGGACAGGCTGCTGCTGGAGGCGGGCATCGGTGACATCGCGCCCTTGCCAGGCGGATTCGCCGGCGTTCCGGCCGGCGCCGTCCCCGCGCCGCCGCGGCCACCACCGCGGCCGCCGCCGCGCCCCCCGCCGCCGGCCGGCACCATGTCGGTCGGGCCGCCAGCCCGCGACGCAGCCGAACCAGGTTGCGGCACGTTCTCCCTCACCCACCAATCCGGCGGCTGGACGTTGGCCTCCGGCTTGAACCGCACGATCACGTGCGAGTTGCCGCCTTTGCCTTCGAACTGGCCGTCGTAGACCAACGACACGAGTTCGATCAACTGCTCCAGTGGACGCTCGTCGGCGACCACCACGGGCTTGGTCTCGGCCGCGACCTGCGCCGGATCCTTGGGCGGCGGCGGCGGCGGCTTGCCGGTCCAGTTGGTGGTCTTGAGGTTGGCCCACCATGGCTCGGCTTCGCGCGAGTAGACCCAGCTCGACGTCTTGGCTCCGCGCGAGCGGCCCTTTTCGACCAGCGCGCTGCCCTCCTTCTGGCCGTCGGCAGTCGCCTTGTCGCGGACCGCGCGGTCGCGCAGTGGCACGATCTCGTAGACCATCCAACCGGCGTGGCACGCCAACCCCAAGGCCAAGGCGTAGAGCAGGAAGGGAATGAGCTTCATCGACTTCGGCGCAGAGTAGCAGACCAACGGGGCAACGGCAGCAGCCCCGAACGGCGATCCGACGGGCACGCGCCGGCCTTCTTCCCGCTGCATGGCCTGGAAACGAACAAGGCCGCCTGCCGGCGGCCTTGGGTCGCGACTTAGCCATCGGTGTCGGGCTGCGCAAGCACCCGACCGGACTGACGCGCCCGATCAGGCGGCGACGATCACCAGGCGAAGTGGCTGTAGGCGCTGTTCGCCTCGGCCATCTTGTGCACGTTTTCCTTCTTCGTCACGGCCGCGCCCTGGTTGTTGAACGCGTCGAACAACTCCTCGGCCAGCGACTTCGCCATCGGCTTGCCGCGCTTGCTGCGCGCCGCGTCGACGAGCCAACGGATCGCCAGGCTCTGCTGGCGACGCTTGTTGACCTCGCGCGGCACCTGGTAGGTGGCGCCGCCGACACGCTTGCTGCGCACCTCGACGCGCGGCTTGATGTTCTCGATCGCAGTCGTGAAGACGTTGATCGGGTCGGCGCCTTCGACCTTCTTGCAGACGGTGTCGAGGGCGTCGTAGAACAGCCGCTGGGCGGTGTTCTTCTTCCCCTGCAGCATGATCTTGTTGATGATCTTGCTGGCGAGCTTGTTGTTGTACCGGGGGTCGCCCTTGAGGAAGACTTCGGTCGACTTGTAGGAACGAGGCATCGGGGACTCAGGCTGGCTTTGGAAGGTCTTGGCGCCGGTGCGCGCCGTCGGCTGCTTGGGGAATGTCTGCGACGAGGACGTCTGCTACGAGATGTCGCTACGAGATGTCTGCTGCGCGATCTTCGGGAACCGGGATCACTTCTTCGGACGCTTCGCGCCGTACTTGCTGCGGCTGCGGCGACGGTTCTCGACGCCGGACGCGTCGAGGCAACCGCGCAGGACGTGGTAGCGCACGCCGGGCAGGTCGCGGACGCGGCCGCCGCGGATCAGCACGATCGAGTGCTCCTGCAGGTTGTGGCCCTCGCCAGGGATGTACACCGTCGTCTCCTTGCCGTTGCTCAGCCGCACGCGCGCGATCTTGCGCAGTGCCGAGTTCGGCTTCTTCGGCGTCATCGTCTTGACTTGCAGACACACACCACGCTTCTGCGGGCACGCATCGAGGATCGGCGACTTGCTCTTGTAGGTGATCTTCTTACGACCCTTGCGGATGAGCTGGTTGATCGTGGGCATCTGTCGGTCCGGATATCGAGGGCGCGAGAGGATAAAGATTGGTTCGGGGTTTGCAACCCCGCCAGCGGACCGGCGGGGAGAAGCCGTCGCCCGGCACGGGCGACGGCGTCGGCGATCAGACGTCGTCGGCGGGCTGCACGGCAGGGCTCGGCGGGTCGATGCCTTCGAGGCGGATGACGGGGCCGCCCTGATCGAGGAATCCCTGCTTGCTGAGACGACCGATCTCCTCGGCCGCAGCCTGCAGGTCGACGTTCTTGCGGACACGGGTCTTCTGGTAGTTGCGGAAGCCCGTACCGGTGGGAACGAGGTGGCCAAGGATCACGTTCTCCTTGAGGCCGACGAGCTCGTCGCTCTTGCCCGCCAAAGCCGCCTCGGTCAGCACCTTCGTCGTCTCCTGGAAGGACGCCGCGCTGATGAACGAGTCGGACTGCAGCGACGCCTTGGTGATGCCGAGCAGCAGCGGCGAGGACGTCGCCGGCTTCTTGCGCTGGCTGCCGAGTTGCGCGTTCGACTCGCGGAAGCGGAACTTGTCGACGACGGCTCCCGGCAGGAAGTCGCTGTCGCCCGGATCCTCGACCTGCACCTTGCGCATCATCTGGCCGAGGATGATCTCGATGTGCTTGTCGTCGATGCTGACGCCCTGCGCGCGGTAGACCGTCTGGATCTCGCGCAGCAGGTAGTTCTGCACCGGCTTCTCGCCCTGGATCGCCAGGATGTCCTGCGGCACCAGCGGCCCGTCGACGAGCGCCTCGCCCGCGATGACGTGGTCGCCCCGCTGCACGCGCAGGTTCTTGCCCTGCGGCACGAGGTGCTCGCGATCGAGGCCGCCCTCGCCCTTGACGATGATCGTGCGCTTGCCGCGGCGCTTCTCGCCGAGGTCGACGGTGCCGTCGATCTCGGAGAGCACCGCCGGGTCCTTCGGACGTCGCGCCTCGAACAGCTCGGTCACGCGCGGCAGACCGCCCGTGATGTCCTGGGTGCCCTGGATCTCGCGCGGCGTCTTCGCGAGCAGCTTGCCGGCCGCGACCTCTTCGCCGTTCTCGACGAGCAGGTAGGCCTTCTCCGGCATCTGGATGATGGCCAGACGGTTCTCGTTCTTGTCGACGATGACGAGGTTCGGGTGCAGGTCGCCCTTGTGCTCGATCATCACCTTGCGCTGGACCTTCGTCTCGGCGTCGCGCTCGGTGCGGAACGTCTTGCCCTCGAGGATGTCCTCGTAGCGGACCGTGCCCGAGACCTCGGCGAGGATCGGGTTGTGGTGCGAGTCCCACGAGCACAGGCTCGTCTGCTCCTTGACCTCCTGGCCGTCGGTCACGTGGACCTCGGCGCCGAGCGGCACGACGTGGCGCTCGAGCTCGCGCTCCTTGGCGTCGACGATCAGGATCTCGCCCTTGCGCTTCAGCGCGATGACTTGCGTCGTCGACTTGCCCTTCTGCTCGTCCGCCGCGACGACGACGGTCGTCAGATTGGCGAACTGCACGCGGCCGGCGCGCTTGTTCTTGATCTCGGTGTCCTCGACCTTCTTCGAGGCCGTGCCGCCGATGTGGAACGTGCGCATCGTCCGCTGCGTGCCCGGCTCGCCGATCGACTGGGCGCTGATGATGCCGACCGCGAGACCCGGCTCGGCCACGGCGCTGCGCGACAGGTCCATGCCGTAGCAGCGCGCACAGATGCCGACGCCGGCTTCGCAGGTCAGCGGAGAGCGCACGCGGATGCTCTCGCTGCTGGCCACGCGCTCGATGCGCTTGGCGATGTCGACGGTGATGAGGCCGTTCTTCTCGACGATGACTTCCTCGGTCATCGGATCGACGATCGCCTGCAGGGCCACGCGGCCACGCACGGCGTCGACGAAGCCGACGGCGACCTTGTCGCCCTGGTAGACGGTGCCCTTGTCGACGCCGTGGATGGTGCCGCAGTCCTCGATGCTGATGACGACGTTCTGCGCCACGTCCGCCAACTTGCGGGTCAGGTAACCCGAGTCAGCGGTCTTCAGCGCCGTGTCGGCGAGGCCCTTGCGGGCGCCGTGCGTCGACGAGAAGTACTCGAGCACGCGCAGGCCTTCGCGGAAGTTGGCCTTGATCGGTTGCTCGATGATCTTGCCCGACGGCTTCGCCATCAGGCCGCGCATGCCGGCGAGCTGGCGGATCTGCTCGACCGAGCCGCGCGCCTTCGACATGACCATGCAGAAGATCGGGTTGACGTACAGCCTGCCGTCGCGCGTGTCGTTCCGCAGCGAATGCAGCATGTCCTCGCCGATGCGCTCGCGCGCGTGCGTCCACGCGTCGATGACCTTCAGGTAGCGCTCGCCCTCGGTGATGATGCCGCGGCTGTGCGCGAGGTGGATCTTCTCCACGTCCTTCTGGGTCTGCGCGATGATCTTGTCCTTCGTCGGCGGCACGACCATGTCGTCCTTGCCGAACGACAGGCCGGCGCGCGTCGCGGCCTTGAAGCCGACCTCCTTCATGCGATCGAGGAGGTGCAGCGTCGCCTCGCGGCCGAGCCGCAGGTGGCAGTCGGCGATGATGCTCGACAGGCCCTTCTTGTCGAGGTCGTGGTTGTAGAAGGGCATGCCCGGATCCAGGATCTCGTTGAACATGATCCTGCCGGCGGTCGTCTCGACGGGCTCCTTGCCGTCGGTCGTCACCGTGTTGCCCTGGTTGCGGACTTCGACGCCCGCCGGGAACTGCACCTTGATGCGGGCGTGGATGTGGATCTTGCCGGCCGAGTAGGCCATCCACACCTCGTTGTGGCTGGCGAAGCGCTTGCCCTCGCCCAACTCGTTCGGGCGCGACAGGCTCTGCCAGTAGCAGCCGAGGACGATGTCCTGGTTCGGCGCGATGATCGGGCCGCCGTGCGCCGGCGAGAAGATGTTGTTCGTCGACAGCATCAGCGTCGACGCCTCGATCTGCGCCTCGAACGACAGCGGCAGGTGGACCGCCATCTGGTCGCCGTCGAAGTCGGCGTTGAAGCCCGAGCAGACGAGCGGATGGATGCGGATCGCGTTGCCCTCGACCAGCACCGGCTCGAAGGCCTGGATGCCGACGCGGTGCAGCGTCGGCGCGCGATTGAGCAGGACCGGGTGGTTCTGGATCACCTCTTCGAGGATGTCCCAGACCTCCTCGTCCTTGCGCTCCAGCATCTTCTTCGCCGACTTGATCGTGTCGGCGTGGCCGAGTTCCTTGAGGCGCCGGATGATGAACGGCTGGAACAGCTCCAGCGCGATGATCTTCGGCAGGCCGCACTGGTGCAGCCGCAGGTCGGGGCCGACGACGATGACCGAGCGCGCCGAGTAGTCGACGCGCTTGCCGAGCAGGTTCTCGCGGAAGCGACCCTGCTTGCCCTTGATCATGTCGGTCAGCGACTTGAGCGGGCGGTTGCTCGAACCGAGGACCGGACGGCGGCAGCGGTTGTTGTCGAACAGGGCGTCGACGGACTGCTGCAGCATCCGCTTCTCGTTGCGGATGATGACCTCGGGGGCGTTGAGGTCGAGCAGCTTCTTCAACCGGTTGTTGCGGTTGATCAGGCGACGGTAGAGGTCGTTGAGGTCCGACGTCGCGAAGTTGCCGCTGTCGAGCGGGACCAGCGGACGGAGATCCGGCGGGATCACCGGGATCGCGTCGAGGATCATCCACTCCGACTTGTTGCCGGAGTCGCGCAGCATCTCGACGGTCTTGAGCCGCTTGATGTAGTCCTTGATCTTCTGCTTGCTCTCGGTGCGCTTGAGGTCCTCGCGCAGCTGCTCGCTGAGCGTGGCGAGATCGAGGCGGCGGAGCAGTTCGCGGATCGCTTCGGCGCCCATGCCGGCCTGGAAGCCCATGCCGTACTTCTGGCGCGCCTGGCGGAACTCGTCCTCGGACAGGAGCTGCAGCGCCTTGAGCGGCGTGTCGCCGGGCTCGATGACGATGTAGTCCTGGAAGTAGATGACCTTCTCGAGGCTCGCGGTCTTCAGGCCGAGCAGCGTGCCCAGGCGCGACGGCATCGCCTTGAAGAACCAGATGTGCGCGACCGGCGCCGCGAGGTTGATGTGCCCCATGCGCTTCCGGCGCACGCGGCTGTGCGTGATCATCACGCCGCACTTGTCGCACGTGATGTTCTTGTGCTTGATGCCCTTGTACTTGCCGCACGAGCACTCCCAGTCCTTCTCCGGACCGAAGATGCGCTCGCAGAACAGGCCGTCGCGCTCCGGCCGGTAGGTGCGGTAGTTGATCGTCTCCGGCTTCTTGACCTCGCCGAAGGACCACGCCCGGATGTCCTCGGGCGAGGCCAGACGGATCGTCACGGAAGCGTAGTCGTTGATCTTGTCGTAGATGGGCTCGACCATCGTGCGCCTGCGTTGCTGTGGCGCCGCGGGTTCGCCGCGGCGCGAGTGGATGCGGATTCGGTGTGTGCGGAACGGACGGTGCGGTGGGAACTCAGCCTGGCGTCGGGCATCAGCCCGGCAGGACGGTCTCCGCGGCGCCGCGCTTGTGGAGTTCGATGTTCAGGCCGAGACCCTTGATCTCGTTGCAGAGCACGCCGAAGGAGACCGGCGTGCCTGGCTCGAGGATGTTCTCGTTCTTGACCATCGCCTCGTAGATCTTGGTGCGGCCGTCGACGTCGTCCGACTTCACGGTCAACAGCTCCTGGAGGATGTTGGCCGCGCCGTAGGCCTCGAGCGCCCACACTTCCATCTCGCCGAAGCGCTGGCCGCCGAAGCGGGCCTTGCCGCCAAGCGGCTGCTGCGTGATCAGCGAGTACGGGCCGGTGGCGCGCGCGTGCACCTTGTCGTCCACGAGGTGGTGCAACTTCAGCATGTACAGCGTGCCGACCGTGACGCGCTGGGTGAACGCCTCGCCGGTGCGGCCGTCGTACAGCGTCGACTTGCCGTCCTTGGCGAAGCCCGCCAGGGCCAGCGCGTCCTCGATCTCCTGCTCGCTGGCGCCATCGAACACCGGCGACACGACTTGCCAGCCGAGCTTCTTGGCCGCCCAGCCGAGGTGCGTCTCCAGGATCTGGCCGACGTTCATGCGGCTCGGGACGCCCAGCGGGTTGAGGACGATGTCGACCGGCGTGCCGTCGGCGAGGAACGGCATGTCCTCCTGCGGCAGGATCTTGCTGATGACGCCCTTGTTGCCGTGGCGGCCAGCCATCTTGTCGCCGACCGCGATGCGGCGATAGGTCGACACGTTGACCTTCACCCTATCGAGAACGCCCTGGGGCAGCTCGTCGCCGCGCGACAGCCGGTTGACCAGCTTGTTCTTCTCGGCCTCCGACTCCTCGATGCGGTCGTTGAACTCCTGCAGGCCCTGCATGAGCGCGGCACGGTTCTTCGCGTCGGACGTCTCCTCCGCCACCTGCCGGACCCGGTCGCGGATCGTGCGCAGGTCGAGGATCAGCATCTCGTCGTTGACGCCCAGGCGCTTGCCCTCGGCCGACGTCAACGGCGCGCCGAGGATGTCCTTGGCGCCGTCCAGCAGCTTCTTCGTGCTGGCACGGTACTGCTTGAGGAACTCGACCTCGGCGTTCTTGATCTCCTCGAGGTTGCGGTTGCGCTCGATCTCGGTGAGGTTCACCTTGCGGCTGAACTTCTCGGCGCCGATGACGATGCCCTCGACGCCCGTCGGGACCTCGAGCGAGGCGTTCTTCACGTCCTCGCCGGCGCGACCGAAGATCGCGTGCAGGAGCTTCTCCTCCGGCGTGAGCTCGCTCTTGCTCTTCGGCGCGACCTTGCCGACCAGGATGTCGCCCGGCTTCACGCGCGTGCCGACGCGCACGATGCCCGTCTCGTCGAGGTGGCGCAGCGCCTTCTCGGAGACGTTCGGGATGTCGCGCGAGAACTCCTCGCGACCGAGCTTCGTCTCGCGGATCTCGATCTCGAACTCGTCGATGTGGATCGACGTGTAGACGTCGTCCTTGACGAGGTTCTCGCTGAGCAGGATCGCGTCCTCGTAGTTGTAGCCGTCCCACGGCATGAAGGCGACCGTGACGTTCTTGCCCAGGGCGAGCACGCCGTTCTTGGTCGCCGCGCCGTCGGCGAGCACCTCTCCGGCCTTGACCTTCTGGCCGAGCTTGACGATCGGCGTCTGCGTCTGGCAGGTGCGCTCGTTCAGCGCCTCGTACTTGCGCAGCTTGTAGACGTCGTCGCCGACCACGATGCGCGAGGCATCGACGGCCGTCACCGTGCCACCCTTGCGGGCGCGCACGACGAGGCTGGAGTTGCGCGCGACCTCGCGCTCCATGCCGGTCATCACCAACGGCGCATCGGACTGCAGCAGCGGCACGGCCTGACGCTGCATGTTCGAACCCATCAGGGCGCGGTTGGCGTCGTCGTGCTCGAGGAACGGGATCAGGCCGGCCGACACGCCGACCCTCTGGCTCGGGGCGACGTCGATGAACTCGATGTCCTCGGCCGGCACCAGCACGAAGTCGCCCTTGTAGCGGGCGATGATCGTGTCCCCCACGAGCTTGCCGTCCACCACCGTGGCATCGGCCGGAGCGAGATGGGCATCGTGCTCCTCGTCGGCCCGCAGCCAGACGACGGCGTCGGTGAGCTTGCCCTTCGTGATCTGGGGGTAGGGCGTGCCGAGGACGCGGGAGGCCTCGTCGCCCGTGGAGTTCGCCAGGCTCGAAATGAGGCCGA
>JBKDXM010000142.1:0-44722 GCA_046306335.1 Planctomycetota bacterium | reverse complement strand
GGGGGGGGGGGCCTTGCGTCCGCCCGACCCATCCCCCCCGCCCAGCCGGGCCCCGGGCGGGGGCAACCGCGGTTCCCAGGGCCGGTCCAGTGGGCGCGCTGCGGGCGCGCCGACGGCGGTGGGTTCACCGCCGCCACGGGCCACCCGTCGTCGATCAGCCTTCCGACTTCGGCGGCGTCGCAATGCGCTGGAACTTCTGCAGCAGTTCCAGCGTGGCTTCGGGCGCCAGCTTGGCCTTGCCCAGCGCCGCGCCGATGTCGATGCGCAGGCCGGCATCGGTCGCCGACTCCATCGCCGCGCGCAGCGCCGCGACGGCGTCCGCGCCGGCCGCGCCGCGGCCGAGGATGTTGCCGATCGCAGTGGCAGCCGCGCGCTTGAGGTCGACGCTGCCGCCGCCAGCGAGCGCCGCCGACAGCGCCGGCAGGGCGGCTTCGCCACCGGCGAGGCCGAGCGCCTTCGTCGCCGGCACCGCCACCGCGTCGGCCCGGTCGAGTTGGCCGGCGAGCGCCGCGAGGGCGCCGCCGACGTCACACTTGCCGTTGGCCATCGCCGCCAGGCTGCCGCTCGCCATCGCCGCGTAGGCCTCGGCGCGGGCGTTCGCCGGATCGGCGACGCCTTCGAGCGCCGTCTTGGCAGCGGCCTCGAGCGACTCGCCGGTCAGCGGCGACTTGATGTAGGTGAAGCTGTCGCCGAGGCGGGCCTTGGCCGCTTCCTCGTCCTTGCACAGGATGGCGATCTTGCAGTTCGCCATGCGCGGGTCCTTCTTGACGTTGCCGATCACGTCCTGCGGCAGACGGTCGGGCAGGATGTCGCTGACCACCAGGAAGTCGATGTTGGGGTTGGTCAGCAGGGCCGCCATGCCGGTCACGGCATCGGAGCTGTGGCCGACCGCGAACCCGCGCTTGCTGGCGATCGCGGCGACGGCGGCGTCGGCGTCGGCCGCCGGCGCGACGACGTGCAGCGTGTGCACGGCTTGCTCCGTCACGGCAGCGGCGAGCACGCCGACGACCTTGCCGGCCGCCGGCACGTTCACGCCACCGGTCGCCTTGACCAAGGCTTCGGCCGCGGCGTAGCGAACGCGCTTGTCCGTGCTGTCGAGCGCATTGACCAGGGCCGACGAAGCGGCGGAGTCGGCGTTCTCGGCGACGCCCAGCACGCCGATCGCGCCCATCGACACGGGCGCGAGACCGGCGGCACTGCCCGCGGCGAGCGCGCCGCGCACGGCGTCGAGGCCGGTGGCGAGGGCGACGGCCTTCAGGTCGGCGGCGACGGCTTCCATCGGCTTCATCGCCTCGTCGCCGCCGGCGACGCCCTGATCGATCAGGTTGGCTTGCGCGAGGCAAGCAGCCGCGTAGGCGCTGCGCGCGTCGGCGTTCGACGGTGCGATGCGCAGCGCGGCTGCCGCGCAGGACTTGGCCAGCTCCGCCGGGTAGAGCAGCGACGGCACGTCGGCAGCGACGAGCTTGTCGTTGGTCAGCGACCATACGACGTCGCTCCAGGCGCCCGGCGCGACGTTGCCCTTCAGGTAGTCGCGGGACTGGGCCAGGTACAGGTCGACGACCGCGCCGGTCGCGCCCTTCTTCTGCAGGAACTTGCGGGCCACGGCGCGCACGTTGGCGCGCTCGTCGTTGCCGAGTTGCGTCATCGCCGGCGTGGCGCGGCCGTCGCCGATCAGATCGAGCGCGGCAGCGGCGTTCTGGACCACCTCGTTGCTGCTGCTGCCGAGCGCCGCGATCAGCGGCAGCACGGCGTGGGAGCGCAACTGCGACAGGGCCGACACCGCCAGGATCTGGCCGTCCTGGTCGTCCTTGTTGGCGAGCTTCTCGACCAGGGCGGGCACCGCGAACTCGCCGTGCTCGGCGATCAGCGTGTTGATCGCCGATTGCCGGGCGCCGTAGTCGCTGTCCTTGGCCGTGGCCGTGGCCACGAGGCCGGCGATCGTCGCTTCGTCGCGCGAGCGCACCTTCTTCTCGACCTTGGCGCGATCCATGATCGAGATGGCGATCTTCTGGATCTCGCTCGGGTTGCCGTCGGCGTCCTTCTGCGTCATCAGCAGGTACCACTCGTCCTGGGAGATCGAGCGGTACATCGTCAGCGCGTCGGCGTTCGACGGGTCGCCGGCGAGGATCTCGCGCAACTTCGCGGTCGCTTCCTCCTTCTTGTTCAGGCGGAGCAGCGTGGCGGCCTCCTGCAGCGGCGAATCCTGCGCCGCGACGGCGCCACCGACGACCGCGGCGATGGCCGCCGCGAGCAGGGACTGGGAGAGGGAGCGAGCCATGAAACGGGACTCCTTGAGGGTCGGATGCAGTGGGGTCTCTGGGAAGGCCGCGCGGCGCCACTGGGCTTCGTGCACTGGACGCAATGCACCGCGGCCCTCCGTCCGGACGAAGCCGGAAAGGGCCGGCGAATGCTATGTTCCGTCCGTTGAGGGTCAAGCATGCGCCGCGCCGGACGGCGACGCCGATCGACCTCCAGCCGCCGCGTCCCCGACCGCGGCGAAGCCAACGCCACCGCTGGCCGGGGCGCCCACCGGCGCGCCCGACCGCCGGCCGCCACCGCCCGCCGCAACCGCCCCACGGACTGCCGCCGCCATGCCGACCACCCCCGCCGTGATCCTGCTCGTCGACGACCATCGCGCCGTGCGGGAAGAGTTGTGCTTCCAACTCGGGTACGACGGCTACCAGACCCGCGAAGCCGCCGACGGCCCGACCGCAGTGGCGATGGCCGCCGACCCTGCCGTCGACCTGATGGTGCTCGACGTCAAGTTGCCCGGGCTCGACGGCCTCGACGTGCTGGCGCAGGCCAAGGTCGCGCGGCCGGAACTGCCGGTGGTGATGATCAGCGGCCACGGCGACCTCGACACCGCCGTGCTCGCCGTCCGCCGCGGCGCGTACGACTTCCTGCAGAAGCCGTTCAGCAAGGACCGGCTGGTGCTGTCGCTGCAGAACGCCCTGGCCGCGAGCCGCCTCGCGCGCGAGAACCGCGCCCTGCGCGAGGCGCTCGCCCGCGACCACCGCCTGCTCGGCGACAGCGCCGCGATGCAGCACCTGCGCACGACGATCGCCAAGGTCGCCCCCACCGACGTCGCGGTGCTGCTCACCGGCGAGAACGGCACCGGCAAGGAGCTCGCGGCGCGGCAGCTGCACCTGCAGGGCCGGCGCAGCCAAGGTCCGTTCGTGGCGCGCAACTGCGCCGCGATCGCGCCGGAACTGGTCGAGAGCGAGCTGTTCGGCCACGAGCGCGGCGCGTTCACCGGCGCGGCGACGGCGCACGCCGGCGCGTTCGAGCAGGCGCACGGCGGCACGCTGTTCCTCGACGAGGTCGGCGACATGCCGGCGGCGATGCAGGCGAAGCTGTTGCGCGCGGTCCAGGAGCGGGTCGTGCAGCGCGTCGGCGGCAGCAAGGAGGTCGCCGTCGACGTGCGCATCGTCGCCGCCACCAACCAGGATCTCGTCGCGATGGTCGCCGCCAAGACGTTTCGCGAGGACCTCTACTACCGGCTGCACGGCGTCGGCGTGCGCCTGCCGGCGCTGCGCGAACGACCAGACGACGTGCCGCTGCTGGCGGCGCACTTCCTGGCCGGCGCTCGCGCCCGCTACGGGCTGTCGCCGCAGCGCCTGACCACCGACGCGATCGCGTGGCTGACGACGCAGCCGTGGCCGGGCAACGTGCGGCAGCTGCGCAACGTCGTCGAGGCGGCGGCGGCGCTCGCGGACGGCGACGAGGTCGGCGTCGCCGACCTGGCCGGCGCGCTGCCGACGGCATCGCCGTCGCGCACGGGCGACGGCGGAGTCGACTGGTTCGCCTTCGACCGCATCGAGGACTTCCGCGCCGCGACCGAGAAGGAGTTCCTGCGCCGCAAGCTGCTGCAGTTCGGCGGCAACATCAAGCGCACCGCCGAGCACATCGACCTGATGCGCAGCAACCTCTACAAGAAGCTGGAGCGCTACGGACTCAAGTAACCGGGCGCTGGTCCGGCGCGGGTGGCGGTCGGAGGCGCGGCGGGCGCGCGTGTGCGGCGATCACTTCGCCGGCAGGACGATCTTCTGGCCGTCGCGGACGCTGTCGCCCAGGCCCGGGTTGGCCTGCTTGATCGCGGCGACCATCTTGTCGGCGTTCTTGCGGCCGTAGGTGCGTTCCGCGATGCGCCACAGGGAGTCGCCGGGCTTGACCGTGTAGCTCGTGCCACCGGCCGTCGGCGTCGCCGAGCCAGGGATCGGCGTCGCCGAGCCAGGGAGGGGCGCGCCCATCGCGCCACCGGTGCCGTTGCTGCTGACCGGGGCGACCGTGCCCGCCGGCGCGATCGTCGGCATGGGGACGTTGGTCACGGGCGCCGCCGCGCTGGGTGCCTCGGCCGTCAGGACCTTGGGCTTGCTGGCCTCGATGGCGAGCAGCAGCACCTCGTCGTCGACCCACGGCACGGCTACTTCGTGGCCGACGCCCAGCACGACGAGGTCCTCGTTGAGCGACTTGGTCTCGGCGAGGTAGGGATCGCGCGCACCGCACCAGCGGCGGACGAGGCTGTCGAGCGAGTCGTTGGGCTTCGCGCGCACCCAGCGCACGTTGCGCTCGCGGCGCGACAGACCGAGTTGCTGCGCGACGAGGTCGGCGGCGACCATCGGCTTCGGCGCGGGCACGGCGAGCGGCTGCGGCGCCACCTCGGTCGGCACCGGTACGCCGGGGAACGCCGCGTCGGCGACGGCGGCCGCGCCTGCCGCCGGCTTGCCGGCGTCCGCGTCCTTGGCGGCGACCTCCTGGTTGAGGATCTGCGCCAAGCCCGGCGTCTGCGCCGCGCGCTGGTCATCGCCCTTCGGGCGGAACAGCACCGCGACGACCAGGATCAGGCCGAGGAATCCGGAGACCGCATACACCAACAAACGCTCGTTCTGCTTCATGGCACCCTCCGACGACGCGATGCACCGCGCCGCCGCGCAAGGGGCGGGACGCACGCCATGACGAGTAGCGCGCGCGACCGCCCGACGCCGCCAGGATGACCGCCCGACGGCGCGCGCATCCTAGGGTGCGCCGCAGCGGCTGCAACCCTGGGGCGCAACTTCGCGGCGCTGGCCCGGCGCGCGCGGCTCACGAGCCGGCGGGCTTCGGGCGATGCTCGAGCACGGCGGTGCCCGGCGCGACGACGAGGTCGGCGGCTGGCGCGGTCTTGGGGTCGAGTTCGATGCCGTTGAGTTCGATCGCGACGCGATCGCCGCTGTGGTCGCGATAGGCGACCTCGCGCAGCAGCCCGTCAGCGGCCTGCAGCGTCAGGTCCAGGCTGCGCACGCGCGCCGCCACCGCCGCCGTGCGCGGCGCCAACTGCAGCTGCACGGTCGCCGGCACCTTGCCGTCCGCCGCGGCCGCCAGGTCGGCCACGCCGACGACGACGAAGTCGCGCAGCAGCGGCGCGCTGTCGCCGCCGACCGCCGCGAACAGGCTGCGCGACAGTTCCGGGCCATCGAGGTGGAAGCGCTCGATCTGCTTCTTCTGCGGCCGGTGCACTTCGTAGACGCGCTCCGCGAGGCGGACCACCGACGGCCGCGGTTCGGCGGCGAAGAAGACGACGACCGCCGGATCGCGCCGGAACAGGAAGCGTCCCGTGCTGACCAACGGCTCCTTCAGCAATTCGGTGGTGCGCCGCTGCACGTAGTCGGCGACCAGCACCTTGGCCCGCTGCGAGCGTTCGGCGTGCAGCCGCAGCAGCGCCTCGGCGCGGGCGACGTCGGCGGCCGGAGCCGGTGTCGGCGCCTGCGACTGGGGCTGGGCCGCGGCCGCCGGCACCGACGGCGGCTGGCCCTGGCCGGCGAGGCCGGCGGCGCCCGCGAGCACGAACGCCGCGACGGTGCCGGGACGCTTCATGCGCGCTCCAGCGAGGTCGGCGCATCGGCGACGCTCGCCGACGGTTCCGCCGCCGCTCCCGACACGCGCGGCACGAGGTCGTAGCGGCGCTGCAAGCGGCCGATGGCGAAGAACACCTGCAGGCGCAGGCGGTCGAGCCAACCGAGGTCGAAGCCGCCGGCGAGCACCGTCGTGACCGCGCGCGCGATGCCGAACATGCGCCGCGGCGCGAAGAAGATGTCGCGCGTCGCCGGATCGTAGAACCCGGTGACGAAGCGGCGCACGAACCGGTAGCGCGCCTGCAGCGTGCGGTCGAAGCGCGCGCGCGCCCCGGCGCTGCCCGCGACGCCACGGCGCACGACCGCGGCCGCCGCGTCGGCGGCCTCGATGCCCGAGCGCAGCGCCATCTGCACGCCGGTCGAGAAGATCGGATCGAGGAACGAACCGGCGTCCCCGGCGAGGAACCAGCGGTCGCCGCAGTACGCGCTGGCGCGGTAGCTGAAGCCGCTCTCGACGTGGAACTCGCCGATGCGCTCTGCCGCCGCCAGCAGGTCGGTTGCGTACGGCGACGTCGCCGCGGCGTCGGCGAACCGTCGCTCCGCGTCGCCCTTCGTCCGCCCGCGCCACGTGTCGAGGTCGAGCACCGCGCCGACGCTCATCACGCCGTCGGGCAGCGGGATGAACCACATCCAGCCGAGGTCGGGCAGCGCGACGATGCGCGTGTCGCCGGCGCGCTGGCCGGGATCGACCGGCACGCCACGGAAGTGCGCGTAGACCGCCGCCTTGCGCAGTTCCGCGTCGGCGACGCGCACGCCTTGGCGGCGGGCGACGAAGCCGGCGCGGCCGCTGGCGTCGACCAAGGCCTTGGCGCACAAGGTGGTCACGTCGTCCGCCGTGGCGACGTCGACCTCGACGCCGTCGGCGACGTCGCGCAGCGCGAGCGCGCGGCCGGTCAGCAGCCGTGCGCCGCAGGCCTGCGCGTGGTCGAGCAGCAGCGCGTCGAACTGCGCGCGCGGCACCTGCAGGGCGTACGGCGGATCGACGTGCTTGGCGGTCTGGAAGTCGAACAGCACGGTGTGCGCGCCGTCGGGCGTGCGCAGCTGCGCGCCGCGCTTCTGCACGAAGCCGGCGGCGTGCAGCCGGTCGCTGACGCCGAGTTGCCGGAACACGGCGTCGCCGAGCGGCAGCAGCGACTCGCCGATGTGGAAGCGCGGGAAGGCGTCGGCTTCGACGACGACGCAGCGCAGGCCCGCGCGCGCCGCGCGCGCCGCCGCGGCGCTGCCCGCCGGGCCGGCGCCGACGACGAGCACGTCGCACGCGCCCCCCGCCGGCGCGGCGGGGCGGGCGGTCGCAGGATCGGTGGCAGCGCAGTAGCTCATGGCGGCTTGGCGGCGTCAGGGTGCGAGCGCCGCCCGATCCCGCGGGATCGGCGCGAGCGCCGGAACAGCCAGCAACGTGCGTCGGAGTGCCTCTTGCATGATGCGAGCGGGCGCTCAGCCGCCGAGGTCGACGCCGGCCTGCTTGGCGAACGCCTGCGCCGCCGGGTAGCCGGCGTCGGCGTGGCGCATCACGCCGGTGCCCGGATCGCACGTCAGCACGCGGCGGATGCGGCGAGCAGCCGCGTCGGTGCCGTCGGCGACGGTGACCTGGCCGCTGTGGATCGACTTGCCCATGCCCACACCGCCGCCGTGGTGCAGCGACACCCACGTAGCACCCGAGGCGACGTTGAGCATGGCGTTGAGCAGCGGCCAGTCGGCGATCGCGTCGCTGCCGTCGAGCATGGCCTCGGTCTCGCGGTACGGCGAGGCGACCGAGCCGCAGTCGAGGTGGTCGCGGCCGAACACCACCGGCGCCTCGAGCTCGCCCTTGCGCACCAGCTCGTTGACCGCGAGGCCGAAGCGCGCGCGCTCGCCGTAGCCGAGCCAGAGGATGCGCGCCGGCAGGCCCTGGAAGGCGATCTTCCTGCTGGCCTTCTCGATCCACGTGCGGATCGCCGGGTTGTCCCCGAACATCTCCAGCGCCAGCGCGTCGGTGCGCGCGATGTCCGCCGGGTTGCCGCTGAGCGCGACCCAGCGGAACGGCCCGCGGCCCTCGCAGAACAGCGGCCGGATGTACTCGGGGATGAAGCCCTTGATGCGGAAGGCCTCGGCGATGCCGTGGTCGCGCGCCTCGGTGCGGATGTTGTTGCCGTAGTCGAACGTGATCGCGCCGCGCTCCTGCAGGTCGAGCATCAGGCCGACGTGCTTGCAGACGGTGCGGTAGGCCTGCTCGAGGTAGCCCTTGGGGTCGCGCTCGCGCAGTTCGCGCGCCTTCTCGACCGTCATGCCGTCGGGCACGTAGCCGACCAGCATGTCGTGCGCCGAGGTCTGGTCGGTGAGCAGGTCGGGGATCACGCCGCTGTCGCGGATCACGGTCAGCAGCTCGGTGGCGTTGCACTTCACGCCGATCGACCACGCTTGCCCCGCTGCCTTGCGCGCCAGTGCTGCCTGCAGCGCCAGCTTGGGGTCGTCGATGCGCTCGTCGAGGTACTTCGTCTCCAGGCGCTTGTCGATGCGCCAGCCCTCGACGTCGCACGCGAGGCACACGCCGCCCGCCATGGTGACGGCCAGCGGCTGCGCGCCGCCCATGCCGCCGAGGCCGGCGGTGACCACGAGGCGGCCCTTCAGGTCGCCGCCGAAGTGGCGCTTGCCGGCCGCGACGAAGGTCTCGTACGTGCCCTGCACGATCCCCTGCGTGCCGATGTAGATCCACGAGCCGGCCGTCATCTGGCCGTACATGATCAAGCCGAGCTTGTCGAGGCGGCGGAACTCGTCCCAGTTGGCCCAGTTGCCGACCAGGTTGCTGTTGGCGAGCAGCACGCGCGGGGCGTCGGGGTGCGTGTCGAACACGCCGACGCACTTGCCCGACTGCACCAGCATCGTCTGGTCGGGGCGCAGGCGGCGCAGCGTCGCCAGGATCCTCTGCAGCGCCTCGGGGTTGCGCGCCGCCTTGCCGAGCCCGCCGTAGACGATCAGCCGTTCGGGGTCCTCGGCGACGTCGCGGTCGAGGTTGTTCTGCACCATCCGGTACGCGGCTTCGATCGTCCAGTCGGCACAGTTCAGCTGCTTGCCCCGCGGGGCGCGGTACGACGTCATGCGGGCGATCGTGGCGACGGGAGCACGATGGCGCAAGGTGGGCGAAGGCCGGTGACCCGCGGCGGGCACCCTTCGCCACCGACGCCTCCCGGAGACGCGACGAGCCCGCCGCTCGGGGAGCGACGGGCTCGTGGCTCAGGCTGGGCGGCGGGCGCCGCCCGTACCCCGCGCGGTCACTGCGGCTGGACGAAGCTCTCGATGCCGTTGCTCGTCGTGATGCCGAACGCATTCAGGCCGTTCAGCGACGCCGACTGCGAGTAGAGCAGCGTGCCGGCCGGCACGCCGGGCGGGAGCGCCAGGGTGACCGTCTGCGAGTTGCTCGTGCCGACCATCGACTGCGTCAGGCTGAGCGTGCCGACAAAGGCGGCGCAACCCGGCGCGCCCAGCGGCGCGAGGTCGAAGCCCGGCGCCGGGACCGGGTTCAGGCTCAGGATGTTGACCGCGACGTAGAGGCCCGAGCCCGTCACGAACTCGGGGATGTTGCTGGTCGTGTAGACCACCGTCGTGCCCGTCGTCGCCGTCGAGATCGGGTTCGGCGAGGCCGCCAGCGCCAGCGGGATGGTCGGCGTGACGACCCACGTCTGCGTTGCGGCAGACAGCGTGGTCGAGCCCGGGTCGGTGGTCGTGCCCGCGCCGCGGAAGCCGACGACGTATGCGGTGCCGAACGTCGACGCCGTCGACGGGTCGATGACGGTCCAGACGTACGTCACGATGCCGCTGCTGCGGTCGAACTGGATCTGCATCGTGCCCGGATTGGCGACGCCGGTCGGGTGGTTCTCGACGTTGTCCCACGTGATGTAGATGACGCTGCCGATCTCCTCCGTCTTGATCCGGCCGGTGCCGGCGGCGTCAAAGTCCGCCCAATCGTGCCAGCCGAGGTAGAAGGCCGTCTGCGTCTGCGAGGCGAGCTCCGCGCCCGTCGGCGTGTAGTCGAAGTCGTTGTTGGCGACGTTGCCGACCGTCACGAGGCCGTTGTGCGAGATGCGGAACTGCGAAGCCACGCCACCCGGCAGCGGGAACGGGGCCGATGGCGTGAACGGGTCGTCGCCGTCGTCGGAGACCGGCAGCGAGACGGCGGCGGCCGTCGGCGGCACGTAGAGCGAGCTGGCGACGCCCGGCAGCCAGGTCGTCACGTAGCTGGCGCCGGCGGGGATCAGCGTCAGCGCGTTGCCCTGCAAGGCGGCCTGCGCGGCGGGCGCGTTGGCGAAGAACTCGTAGCCGGCGCTGGCCGGCACGTTGTAGCAGCCGGTTCCGTATGCCGTGTGGCTCGCGGAGCAGTTGGTCGGCACCCAGACGAAGCCCGGATTGGTCGGCACGAAGTGGACGCCCTTGCCGGCGAGACCGATCGGCCCGTTCGTCGGCCCGAAGGTCTGGTAGTTGGTGTTGGTGGCGCCGGTGTTGGCAACACCGAAGTTCGCCGCCGCGCCGGCGACGGCGCCCGCGCCCGGCGACATGCCGACGAGGAACGTGTGGACGTTGCGCACGGCGACGCGCGAGTCCAGCACCACGTCGAACTCGCCGGTCGGGTAGAGCTGCAACTGGGCCGTGAACTGGCCGGTCGCCGTCGGCGTGCCGTACTCGATGGCGTTCTCCCACGTGATGTTGGCCTTCGCCGCGTTGGCGAAGAACTTCACCTCGCCGGTGCCCGAGACCATGTTGAGGTCGGTCCAGCACGCAGCGATCATCGGACTGACGGCGGTGGTGAGCAGGGGGGTCGTGCCGTCGCAGCACAGCGCGCCGCCGGTGGTCGTGCCGTTGCTCAGGTACACGAAGCCGTTCGTCGACGGATGGATCGTCGTGTACGTGGCGCCGTTGAACGGGAACGGGAACGGCAGCGTCTGGCCGGGGAGCACGATGTCGTCGCCGGTGCCGACGCCGACGCCGACGTTGGCGTCGAGGCACTGGGCGGAGAGGGAGAACGCGCAGGCGGCTGCGGCGAAGGCAGCGCGCGAGAGGGAGGAGATGCGGGGCATGATCGTAGAACGAGGGAGGGCGCCGCGAACGGGAACGTCCCGGACGAAACGTGCGAATGAGCGTAACGCACGCGCATGGCACGGAGTCACCGTTCGGAGCGAAGTTCGCAGCGACGCGCACGCCGCACGACCGCAAAACCGCGGCGTGCTTCCCTGCCCGAGCCTCCAGGCGCACGGCGCGAGCGGGACGAACCCCGCCCGCAGCGACGCCTCGGCCCGGATCGGGACGATCTGCGTGCGCCACCAGGGCCCAGCCCCCGCCGGCTGCCGCGGTCGTCGGCCCGAGCCGTGCGCCGTCAGGGGCGCATCCGGCGGACCGCAGCGGCGAAGTGGGCCCCATGACTGAAGACCTGCCCGCCGTGTCCTCGCCCGCCCGGGGTCGACACGCTCCCAGGACCGTCGTCGTCACCGGCGCGACCGGCTACATCGGCGGCCGGCTCGTGCCGCGGTTGCTCGCCGCCGGCTGCCGCGTCGTCTGCCTCGTGCGCGAACCGCGCAAGCTCGACGCCCGGCCGTGGCGCCACCATCCCGAAGTCGCCGTGCTCAAGGTGGACCTGACGGACCCGCACGCCGTCGCGACGGCGATGCGCGGCGCCGAGGCGGCGTACTACCTCGTGCACTCGATGATCGCGCAGGGACGCGACTACCGGCAGCAGGACCTCGCGCTCGCCCACGCCTTCGCCCATGCCGCCAAGGCCGCGGACGTCGGCCGCATCGTCTACCTCGGCGGGCTCGGCGAGATGGGCAAGGACCTCAGCGAACACCTGACGTCGCGCCGCGAGGTCGAGCACGCGCTGGCGGCGACCGGCGTGCCGGTCACCGTGTTCCGCGCCGCGATGATCATCGGCTCGGGTTCGGCGTCGTTCGAGATCCTGCGCTACCTCGTCGAGCACCTGCCGGCGATGGTGACCCCGCGCTGGGTCAAGACCGAATCGCAGCCGATCGCCGTGCGCAACGTGCTGCACTACCTCGTCGCCTGCCTCGACGTGCCCGCGACGGTCGGCGCCACGCTCGACATCGGCGGCCCCGAGGTGCTGTCGTACCGCGACCTGATGCGTGTGATGGCCGAGGCCCGCGGCCTGCGCCCGCGCCTCGTGCTGCCGGTGCCGGTGCTGACGCCGCGGCTGAGTTCGCTCTGGATCCACCTGATCACGCCGGTGCCGCACACGATCGCGCGGCCGCTCGCCGAGGGCCTGCGCAACCGCACGGTCTGCCGCGACGGCCGCGCGGCCGAACTGATGCCGCAGTCGCTGCTGACCATGCGCGAAGCGATCGACGCCGCGCTCGGCAAGCGCGCCGAGGACGAGGTCGAGACGGCGTGGACCGATGCCGGCGCGATGCCCGGCGACCCCGACTGGGCCGGCGGCACCACCTACGTCGACCACCGCGAGATCCAGGTCGCCGCGCCGACCGCGACGACGTACGCGACCGCCTCTGCCATCGGCGGCGACACCGGCTGGTACGGCGGCAACTGGCTGTGGCGGCTGCGCGGCGCCATGGACAAGCTGATCGGCGGACCCGGCCTGCGCCGCGGCCGCCGCGACCAGCACGACCTCGTCGTCGGCGACGCGCTCGACTTCTGGCGCGTGACCGACGTCGCGCCCGGCCGCCGCTTCGAACTGCGCGCCGAGATGAAGCTGCCCGGCGTCGCCACGCTGACGGTCACCGTCGACCCCGACGGCGCGGGCGGCGCCGCGAGCCGCCTCGGCCTCACGGCACGCTTCCGTCCGCGCGGCCTGCTCGGCATCGCCTACTGGTACGCGGTGCTGCCGCTGCACGGCCTCGTGTTCGCCGGCATGCTGCGCGGCCTGCAGCGCGCGGCGGAACGCGCCGCCGCGGGTGCCGGCGCAGCGACGGTATCGGTGCGCTGACGGCCGCGTCGACCGCGCGCCCGGCCCGAACCCTCGTCGCGGCGCCACCACCGACCGCGCGTACACGGCGCGGGAACCGCCGTTGCCAAGGGCGGTTGCGCGATTGTGGCGGGCTCCGTCCACGGCCAACGGCCGGATGCGGCCCGGCGCAGTACGGAATGGCGCGAATCTTCATGCAGGAATCCCCCTAGCAAGAATGCCGGTCCGGCTTACGAATCGCGCCGTTTCGTGCTCAAGCCACCTCCTAACGATGCTGCCGCGGCGCCCGGCGTCGCGCCGGAGCCATCCCCGTCGCCCGCACCCACGGCACCGACCCTCTGCCAGCTGCCGAGCGGCCGAGTGCTGCAACTGGATCGCTCGCGATGGGACGGGCCACTCGATGCGGAAGAGTTGGCGTGGTGCCGCGCCAACGGCATCCCACTCGCCTACGACTGCGCCCAGACCGGCTGGGTCGTCGCGTCGTGCCGCGACGACGAACCGATGACGTCGCCGAACCTGGCGACGTCCGCCGGTCGCGACCCCGAGAGCGAGGCCCTGCAACTGCGGGCGACGCACCGACTCGCCTCGTCCGCCGCCGACGACGCCGAGCGCAACGCGGCGGTCCGCGACTTCGCCGCGCGGCACGGCGTGCGAACGGCGAGCGCCTTGCACTTCGTCCTGCAGTTCGACGCCGCCCGCCGGCGTGCCGCGACCGCCGCGCCGCCGACGCCCGCGCCGACCCCGGCGTTCACCTTCCGGCCGTGGACCGCGGCGGACGCGCCCGCGTACCGCGCGCTGCTCGACAACCCGCGGCTGTGGCAGTTCCTGCCCGAGCCGTTTCCCGGCAACCTGACGGAGGCGATGGCGCGCACGCTGATCGAGGTCGGCTCGCTGCCCGGGCGCCAGGAGACGCTCGCGGTCGAACGCGACGGCACGCCGGTCGGTCAGGTCCTGCTGCGCTTCGATCCAGCGTTCGCCGGCGTGCGCGCGGGCGAAGTGGCGTATTGGCTCGGAGAAGCCCACTGGGGCAAGGGCTGGATGCCGCAGGTGCTCGCTGCGTTCCTGGAGCGCAGCTTCGCCGCCCACCAACTCGACGTCGTGTACGCCTGGATCCACGACGAGAACCGCGCCTCCGAGCGCGTCGCCGAACGCTGCGGCTTGCGCCGCGACACCTTCCCGCTGGTCGCCGAGTTGGCGCAGTCGCTGCAGCGGCCGCGCTTTCGCCGCTTCGTGCGCTGCCGCGGCGAACACTGACGATCAGCGCCGACGAGCCGGCGCGGGTGCCCGGCCGGCTGCCGGCGGTCCGCAGCAACGCCGACGGAGGCGTGAGCCGGATCCGACGACGTTCGCTGCGCCGTGCGGCCACGACTGCGGGAGCGTCGCGGCGACGCCCGTTGGCGGCGTGGCCGCCGACCGCGCCTCAAACGGCGAGCGCGCCGACCGCCTTCTCCGCCGCGCCGACGATCGTGCCGTCGCGCAGCAGCCGCTCGGCGGCGGCGAGGTCGGGCGCGAGGTAGCGGTCGCGGTCGAGGCCCTGCACGGTCTTGCGCAGCGCCTTGTAGGCGGCGTGCGCGCCCTTGCCGGGGCGCAGCTTCTCGCCGAGGTCGAGCGCCTGCGCCGCGCACAGCAGTTCGATGCCGAGCACCTTGGCGCTGTTGGCGACGACCTGCTGCGCGTGGCGCGCGGCGGTGACGCCCATCGACACGTGGTCCTCGCGGTTGGCCGAGGTCGGGATGGTGTCGACGCTGGAGGGGTGCGCGAGCGTCTTGTTCTCGCTGCACAGCGACGCGGCGACGACCTGCGGGATCATGAAGCCGCTCTCGACGCCGGCGTCGCGCGCCAGGAACGGCGGCAGGCCGGAGATGTCGGGATTGACCATCTGCTCGATGCGCCGTTCGCTGATGTTGGCCAGCGTGCTGACCGCGATGGCGAGGAAGTCCATCGCCTGGCTGACCGGCTGGCCGTGGAAGTTGCCGCCGCTGAGCACGTCGCCGCCGGGGAACACCAGCGGGTTGTCGGTGACCGAGTTGGCCTCGGTGACGACGACGTCGAGCGCGTAGCGCACGCCGTCCTTGGCCGCGCCGTGCACCTGCGGCGCGCAACGCAGCGAGTACGCGTCCTGCACCTTCTTGCAGTCGACGTGGCTCGGCAGGATGGCGCTGCCCTGCAGCAGCGCGCGCAGGTTGGCGGCGGTCGCAAGTTGGCCCGGCTGCGGACGGATCGCGTGGATGCGCTCCTGGAACGGCGTCGCGCTGCCGCGCAGCGCTTCGACCGTCAGCGCGCAGCAGACGTCGGCGGCCTTGGCGAGCCGGATGGCCTCGAAGACGGCGAGGCAGCCGATCGCGGTCATGATCTGCGTGCCGTTGATCAGTGCGAGGCCTTCCTTCTCGCGCAGCAGCAGCGGCCGGCGGCGCACCGCCGCGAGCGCCTGGGCGCCGGCCACCTTCCCGCCGTCGGCGGCGAACATCTCGCCGCGGCCGATCAACGGCAGCGCCATGTGGCTCAGGGGCGCGAGGTCGCCGCTCGCGCCGACCGAACCCTGCGAGGGGATCACCGGCGCGAAGCCGGCGTTGAACAGCGCCAGCGCCTGCTGCAGCAGCTCGATCCGCACGCCGGAGAAGCCGAGCGCGAGGTTGTGGATGCGCAGCGCGAACGCCAGCCGGCTGGTCGCGAGCGGCAGCGGCTCGCCGACGCCGGTCGCGTGGCTGAGCAGCAGGTTGGTCTGCAGCGTCGCCAACTGGTCGTCGGCGATGCGCACGCCGGCCAGCTTCCCGAAGCCGGTGTTGATGCCGTACATCGTGCGGCCGGTGGCGACCGCGTCCTCCACCACCGTGCGGCTCGCGCGCACGCGCTGCAGCGCAGCGGGCGCCAGCGCCGCCTTGCAGCCGGGCCGGCTCAACTGCACGAGGGTCGCGAGCGGAAGGTTCGGTTCGCCGAGTCGGATCGTGGGCACGGCGCGAACCTAGCTGCGTCCGCCAAGGCGGGCAAGGAACGCGCGATCGCCCGGAAGGCGCTGCTGCGCCGCCGGCGCCCGGGATCCGCACGCACGACCAGCGCAGCCGACGACTTCAGTTCGACGTCGATTCGAGCGGCAGCGGCGGCGCGGTCGGCACGAGGAAGAAGCGGCCGACGGCGACCGCGAAGCGGCTGCCGTCGTCGCGCTCGAACTGGTAGCTGCCCTCCATCGTGCCCCACGTCGTCAGCAGCGGGCAGAAGCTCAGGTAGCTGTACGACTCGCCCGGCGCGAGGTGCGGGAACTCGCCGACGACACCCTTGCCGCGCACGTCTTCACGCTTGCCGTCGGCGTCGACGATGATCCAGTGGCGGGACAGCAACCGCGCCGACCGCTCGCCGACGTTGGTCATCGTGATCTTGTAGCGGAACACGCTCTTGGGCAGCGGCTCGCGGCCGCTGGCGAGCATTTCCGCCGGGATCTGCTCGTGCGGCAGGAACTCGGCCGCCGCCAGGATGCGGATGCCGTTGGTCGTGACGTCGGAGTGCGGCGAGGTGGCCATGGCGCGAAGGGTCGTGGCGCGAGAATAGACCGACCGCATCGCGAAGGAAGAGCCTGCCGCGGGATGTCGGGGACGTCCAGCCGGCGCGCGGACGGCGCGCCCGAAGCCGGCTGCGCCGGTCGGTCCGCGCGCGAGCCGGCTCAGTGCGCCGAGCCGCCCTGCGCGAACTTCAGCGTCACGCCACCGCCGGACAGGTCAAGCGCCTTGCCGGCGAGGGTGCCCGTCCACGACTCGGGCTTGCCGTCGCCGAGCAGCTTGCACTTCACCGTGACCGCCATGCTGTTGGCGTCGAACGTGTACGTGCCGTACAGGTGGTCGTGGCTGCCATCTTCGCGCGGCGGCGTGTGCACCATCACCTTGTCGCCGGCGGTCTGGAACCCGAGTTGCAGTCCCTTCTTGCCGCCCTCGACCTGCTGGGCCCAGTTGCCCGCGAGCGGGTGACCGCAGGCGGCGAGGAGGAGGAACGGCAGGACGAAGGCGTAGCGGTGTTGCATCGGTGGACCTGACTTCGGGTGGCGATCATGGCACCGCGATGCGGCCGCGCCAACCCGCAGCGCGGCCATGACGGCGGCCCGTACCGCCCCTCAGCGCGGCGCGGCCGGCGTGCGCCGGTAGACCAGCACGACGTCGTTGCCGAGCAGATGGCGCTGCAGCGCGAGCGCGTCGTCGACACTGCGGAAGTCGCTGACGACGTCGGGCTGGCCCGGCGCGACCGCGACGAGACGGAGCACGTCGTCTTCGCGCCGCCACGTGCCGCGCGCCGCGATCACCGGCGTGTCGACGACGGTCAGGTGCGACAGGAACGAGCCGTCGGCGAGCAGTTCGACGAAGCCCTGCCGCACGCGGTGCGCGAGGGCCCGGGCCTGCTGCAGCGCGACGTCGTCGCGGTCGGCTTCGGGGCGGCGTGCGACCATCGCGGCAGCCGACGCCTCGGCGTCGAAGACGTAGAAGCCGGCGTCGGCGCGCTCGGCCGGCGCCGAGGCGCAGGCGACGAGCAACAGGGCAAGGACGTGGCAAGACTCCCGGGTGAGCCGCATCCGGTCAGCATGCCTGAACGACGTCCCTCATGCCACGTCGCCGACGAGCGCCGCCAGCGGTTCGCTGGCGACGACGTTGCCCTTGTCGTCGCGCCCGAGCCGGCAGACGGCGACCGCCGGATCGTGCGTGAAGAACAATCGGCCGCCGCGCGCGAGCAGATCGGCCAGCAGCGCCGACTTTTCGTCGATCAGCAGCTCGGGGAACCGGTCGTAGCCCATGGTGATCGCACGCCGCACCCACGGGACACCGGGGATCAGGTCGGCGCAGAACAGCAGCGGACCCCGTTCGCCCGCCACTTCGGCAAGCATCATGCCGGGGGTGTGGCCGTCGCTGCGGTGCAGCCGGAAGCCGTCGCCGAGCACGGCGCTGCGGTCGCCGTCGACGAGTTCGAGGCGGCCGGTGGCGGCGAGCAGACCCGGCAGTTCCGGCACGAAGCTGGCGCGGTCGCGCGCGTGCGGCCGCTGCGCCCGCTCGAACGCGTGCTTGCCGACGACGTAGTGCGCATTGGGGAACGCTAGCGCCAGCGGCTGCCCCGGCGCGTGCGCCGCCAGCACGCCGCCGGCGTGGTCGAAGTGCAGGTGCGACAGCACGACGACGTCGACGTCCGCCGGCGCGATGCCGATCGCCACCAACCGCTCCAGCAGCACGTGGCGGTCTTCCTGCACGCCGTAGCGGGTGCGCAGCTCCGGCGGAAAGAACGCGCCGATGCCGGCCTCGCACAAGATCGTGCGCCCGCCGTCGCGCACGACGAGGCAGCGGCAAGCGAGGTCGATGCGGTTGTGCTCGTCCGCCGGCGACCACTGGCTCCACATCGCCTTCGGCGCGTTGCCGAACATCGCGCCACCGTCGAGCTTCTGCGCGTTGCCGAGGACCGACCAGAGACGGCGCGTCACTTGCCGCCCTCCGCCGCCAGCGCGGCGATGTGTTCGGCCACCGGCGCCAGCTTGCAGCCTTCGAGGTTGCACAGCACCGCCACCGCGACCTTCGCCGACGGCAGCAGCACCAGCATCGTGCTGACGCGCGCCTGGCTGCCGCTGTGCGCGACGACCTGCACGCCGTCCTTGTGCGCGACCGCGAAGCCGAGCCCGTAGCCGGTGCCCGCGCCGTCCCTGGTCGTCTGTTCGGTCCACATGGCAGCCATTCTCGCCGGTGGCAACAGCCTACCGGCCAGCAGCGCCTGCGCGAAGCGCGCGAGGTCTTCGGCCGAACTGCACAAGCCGCCGCCAGCGAGCTTGTAGCTGGTGTCGATCGGCTTGCTGTTGCGCAGCACGCCGTCGACGCGCACGTAGCCCTGCGCGCGACCGCGGATCAGGCGCCTGCTGTCGTCGGCCTGCAGCGTCGGCGCGCCGCAGGGTTCGGCGATGCGCGTACGGACGAGCTCGCCGAACGCAACGCCGGCGCGGGCCTCGACCACCGCGCCGACGAGGTTGAAGCCGTACGTGCTGTAGAGGTACTTGCTGCCCGGCTCGTGCGCGAGCGGGTCGGCGGCGAAGCGGACGAGCCCGGCGCGCTGCGTCGCGTACACCTGCACGCTCTCGGCCTCGCCGCGGTAGTGGCGCACGCCACCGAGGTGGCCGAGCAGTTGCCGCGTCGACACCGGCCACGCCTTCGCCGGCCAATCGGCGACCAGCGACGCGACGTCGGCATCGAGGTCCAAGGCGCCGGCTTCCGCCAGCTGCAGCGCCAGCACCGCGGTCACCGGCTTGCTGATCGACGCGAGCCGGTAGACCGTCTGCGGCGACGCGGGCACGTCGTTCTCGACGTCAGCGCGACCGATGCCGCGCCGGAACGGCAGGCGGTCGCCGACGGCTACTGCGCACGACAACCCCGGGATGCCGTCGCGCTCGATCTGCGCCGCGAGCGCGGCGGCGGCGGCGCCGGCCCACTGCGGTTCCTGATCCTGGGCCCGCACGCCGCGGACGGCGAGCACGCAGACGACGACATGAACGGCGAACGCCCGCAGCGGCGAGTTCGGCATGGCAGTGCGAGGGTTACGCGGCGATGGCGTTGCGCACAAGGGCGCCGCGGACCACGCGACCGCGCGTGCGCGCCCAGGCGCCGCGACCCGACCAGCGCCGCGGCCCGAGCGGCCGGCCGCCGCCGGCGGAGGCAGCGCCACGCGCCGACAGCCAGCCGACACCATGGTTGCGCCGATGGCCGTCGGCGGCGACGCTCGCGCCATGGAATCGGCTCCTGCCGCCACGGCGACGGAACGCCTCGAGCGACGCGTCGTCGGCTACTGGATCGCCGGCGACCTGCTGTCGACCGGGGTCGTCGGCGGACTGGCGTGGTTCGTCGGCCGCCCGCTGCTGGCCGAGCACTGGCGGGGCTGGTCGGCGGATTGGGAGTTGCTGCTGCTCGGCGCCTTGATGGGACTCCTGCTGCTGGCGCTCGTCGTGCCGCCGCTGGCGTACGCGCGCTGGCGCTACGCCTACCTGGGCGACCTGCTGCTGCTGCGCTACGGCATCCTGTTCGTGGAGGAGCGTGCGGTGCCGGTCAAGCGCATGCAGCACGTCGACTTGGTGCGCGGGCCGATCGAACGCCTGTTCGGACTCGCGACGCTGGTGGTGTTCACCGCCGGCAACGAAGGCTCGGCCTTCCGCGTGCCAGGCCTGCGCGCCAGCGTCGCCCAGTCACTGCGCGACCGCATCCTCGAGGCCCGCGGTGACGGACGCATCTGACGGCCCGCCGCCCCCGCCGCCGTCCGGACCGGCGGCCACGGGACCGGCGCACGACGCCGGCGCCGCTGCCGGCCCGCCGCTGCTGGCGCGCGGCCATCTGCACCCCGCCATCCTGCTGCTGCGCCTGCTGGACGCGTTGCGGCAGTCGGCGTTTCCGGTCGTCGCCGGACTCGTGCTGCAGTCGTGGTGGTTCGTCGGCTTCGGCGTGCTCGCGTTCGTGCTGTACCTCGGCTACGCGCTCGCGCGCTACGTGTCGCTGGAGTACACGCTGACCGCCGACGAACTGCGTGTGCGCGAAGGCCTGCTCGAACGGCAGGAACGCCGCATCCCGCTCGACCGCATCCAGGACCTCGGCTTCGAGTCGTCGCTGCTGCGGCGGGCGCTCGGCCTGTGCGTCGTGCTGGTCGAGACGGCGTCGGGCCGCGGCGTCGAGGCGAGGCTGGACGCGCTGTCGCGCCAGGACGGCGAACATCTGCGCGAGGTGCTGCTGGCCGCGCGCGCCCGCGCCGAACAGCGCCTTGCGACTGCCGCCGCCGGCGCGATCGCGACGCCGGCGCCGACGCCTGCGACGCCGACGCCGGAGTGGCTGGTGCACCGCAGCACCGGCGGCGAACTGACGCTGCGCGGCCTCACCGACCTGCGCCTGTCGGCGATGTTCGTCACCGGCTACGCGGCACTGGAACTCGCCGACTCGCTCGGCGTCGCCGTGCGCATGGCCGGCGTCGCGCGCAGCGTGCAGGATTGGCTCGCGCGCTTCCCGACGCCGGTGATGGTCGCGATCCTGCTTGGCGTGCTGTTCGTCGTGATGGCGTTCGGCGTCGGCACCGCCGTCGTCGGCAACTGCATCACCTTCCACGGTTTCACGCTGACCCTGCGCGGCGACGTGCTGCAGCGGCGCTTCGGCCTGCTGACCACGCGCCAGAAGACCCTGCCGCGCGCGCGCGTGCAGCGTGTGACCTACGAACAGACGTGGCTGCGGCGGCTGCTGGGCTGCGGCGTGATCAAGGCCGACTCGGCCGGCGGCAGCCGCAGCGAGGGCGAGGACACCGTCGGCGGCTGGGACGTCGTGACGCCACTGGCGCGCGACGCCGCCGCCATCGCGCTGCTGCCGGCCCTGCTGCCCGGACTCGAACGCGCGCACCTGCCGTGGCGCCGCGGCAGCCAGCGCCTCGTCGCCCGCATGAGCATCCAGGGCCTCGCGCTGGCGGGGATCGCCACGGCGGCGCTGTGGCCCCACAACGGCCCGACGGCGCTGCTCGCGCTCGCGCTGGCGCCCGCGTGGTCGGTGCTCGGCGCGCTGGTCTGGCGCAACCTCGGCTTCGCCGTCGACGCCGACTTCCTGGCCCTGCGCCACGGCGTGCTCGGTCGCACCACGGCGTTCCTGCCGCTGGCGAAGGTGCAGGCCGTCGTCGTGCGCCAGGGGCCGATCGAACAGGTGCTCGGTCTCGCCAGCCTGACCGTGTTCGTCGCCGGCGGTTCGCCGACGCGCGTGCCGGATCTGCTCGTCGCGGATGCGCGCGCGGTCGCCCGCGCCGTCAGCTGCCGCGCCGCCACCGCCGCGGCCAGGACATGGGCGTGATCGCTCGATGGTTGTTCCGCCGAGCCTCGTGCGCCGCCGCGTGAACCCGCGGCCGCCACGCGCCCCTGCGCGCTTGCTGGCATCGGCGGATTTTCTCGCGCCGCGTGCAACCGGACGCCTTGCCACGGCCCCTATGCAGCCGTGCAAACTCCCACCATCACGATCGGCTGCGGCCTCGTGCAGGGCGTCGACGCCATCCCCGTCCAGGTCGAGGCCACGGCCCGCCACGCGGGCGACGGCACGCCGCGGCTCCTCGGGCTGGTCGATGCCTGCGTGCGCGAAGCCTACCACCGCGTGCTGCAGGCCTTCTTCGCCCTCGACCTGCCGTCGCCCCGCGGCGTCACCACGGTCAACTTCGCCCCCGCCGCGCTGCGCAAGCACGGCTCGGGCTTCGATCTGCCGCTGGCGCTGGCGCTCGCCGGCGCTGGCGGTCTGTACCCGCCGGAGCGGGCCGCGCGGTTGTTCGCGTTCGGCGAGGTGAGCCTGCGCGGCGAGATCCTGCCGGCGCGCGGCGCCGTCAGCGTCGCGCTGGCGGCGGCCCAGCAGGGTGCGCGGGCGATGGTCTGCTCGCCGGCCGACGCCGCGCTGTGCGCCGCCGTCGACGGGTTGCCGCTGTTCGGCGCTGCGACCCTGGCCGAGGCCATCTGGTGGCTCGCCGGCCAACGGCAGTTGCCGGCCCCCCCGCCGCGTCCCGCGGCGCCGGCCGACGCCGTGCCGGACCTCGCCGATCTGCGCGGCCACCTGACGCCCAAGCGCGCGCTCACCGTCGCCGCGGCAGGCGGCCACAACCTGCTGTTCGTCGGCCCTCCAGGTACCGGCAAGAGCGCGCTGTTGCGCCGACTGCCGGGCCTGCTGCCGCCGCTCGCGCCGACCGAACGGCTGGCCGTGCTGCAGGTACACGCCGCCGCCGGCCTGTCGCTGCCCGACGAACGGCGGCCGCTGCGCGCGCCGCACCACACGAGTTCGACCGCGAGCGTGCTCGGCGGCGGCTCCGACGTCCGCCCCGGCGAGATCACCCTCGCCCACCATGGCGTGCTGTTCCTCGACGAATTGCCGGAGTTCCGCCGCGACGTCCTGGAGGCGCTGCGGCAACCGCTCGAAGACGGCACGGTGACCGTCGGTCGCGCGCGCCAGACGGTCACCATGCCGGCGCGCTTCCTGCTGGTGGCGGCGATGAACCCGTGCCCGTGCGGGTACCGGGGCCACCGGCAGCGGCCGTGCGTCTGCACGCCGGCGGCGGTGGCGCGCTATCGACAGCGGCTGTCCGGCCCGCTGCTCGACCGGCTCGACCTCCAGGTGGAGGTGCCAGCGCTCGCCGCGGCCGAACTGCGCGCTCCCGCCGACGCCGGCGGCAGCACCGCGGCGCTGCGGCAGCAGGTCCTGGTGGCCCATGCGCGGCAGCTGCAACGCCAGGCCGGCGGCGCCACCTTCACGCCCAATGCGCGGCTCGCCGACCGCGCGCTGCTGCGCGCCTGTGCCGCGACCGAGGCGGCACTGGCGTGCGTCGACGACGTGCTGACGCGACACCAGCAGTCGGCGCGCGGCCGCGTGCGCCTGCTGCGACTCGCGCGCACGCTCGCCGACCTCGACGACCGCGAGCACATCGACGACGTCGACGTATTGGAGGCAGCGAACCTGCGCGGCTTCGCGCGTGCGCCGGCCACCACGTGACCGCGGGCGGGTGGATCGTCGCCTGCAACTGGCGCCGCGGCAGCGGCTCAGCCGTCGCCAGGGATGCGGACGTTGGCGGTCGGTTGCGGCGCGGCGGCGGGCGGCGGCGCGGCGGTCGCCGGCCCGGTGGCCGGCGGCGCGGCCTCGGTCACGACGGTCGCTGCCGCATTGGCGCGCGTCGCCAAAGGGCCCTGCAAGCGGGGCTGCAGCGCCTGCGCGGCGAACTCGATGCTCCTGCGCGCGAAGGCGAAGTCGGCGGCGAGTTCGTCCCAGGCGGCGACCGGCGCGAGGCAGGTGCACGCCAGGAAGCGGCCGTCGTGGGCGACGACGTCGATCTCGGCGCGGAGCTCGCTTGCGCCGCTGCGACCGACCGCGACCATCTGCAGGGTGGCGCGGTCGCGCAGGCGACCGGAGCGCTGTTCGACGATGCGCATGCCCGGGTGCAGCAGCCGGAAGGCGTTCGCCACGGCGGCGATGGCGACGTCGGCCGTCGCGCCGGTCGGCAGGTGATCGAGGCGGACGAGTTGGAGGACGGCGCCGTGCGCCGCGCACGCCAGCACGAGGTTGCCGGCGGGCAGGTCGGGGGTCGGCGACCACGCCGGATTGGGGATCCAGACGCCGAAGGTGTTGCCGGGCTCGGCGACGACTGCGGGCGGTTGCCCGCCGGCGAGCGGCTGGCGCACGCTGGCGGCGTCGGTGGCGACGGCGACCAGCGCCGGTCCGGCCAGTTCGCGGCGCAGCGTGCGGGCATTCGCGTCGACCCACTCGTGGTTGCGCAGCATCGGGCCCGATTCGGCGACCTCGGTGACCTTCGCCAACTTGCCGTCGACCGCGACCGAACGCAGGCGACGGCCGTCGTAGCTGCGCACGACCATCTCCTCGCCGGCGGGATCGAACAACTGGGCGTCGGCCACGACGCTGCGGCGGGAGCGCGCCAAGGTGCGCGCGAGCAGCGGAAAGCCGTTGCGCGGCGTCCACGCGAGTTCGCGCTCGCGGCGGCCGTGGCGATCGATGCGGGTGACCTGGAGGCGGTCGCCGCGGCACGCGGCTTCGACGATGCGCTCGTCGACGACGTGATCCTGCTGGCCGGCGACGTCGATTCCGGGCAGCGAAAGGCCGCCGGCGGCGGGCTCGCTGATGCGCTCGCGGAAGAACGCGCTGGTCGGCGCGCCACCGGCGTCCGCCACGGCGAGCGAGGTGACCTGGTAGCGCCGCAGGCCGTCCTGGAACTCGTACTCCTCGGTCACGGCGAAGCCGCCGTCCGGCCGGTGCGCGACGGCGCTCGCGAGCCAGCCGACGGCAGCGCCGGTGGCGTCGTGCAGCACGAACCACTCGCGACGCGCCGGCACCAGCGTCTGGGCGGCGGGCGCCACGACGACGCCGCGGCGGATCGCGGCGACCTGGGCGGACGGGAAGCCGACGCTCGCTCCCGCTTCGAGTTCGATCTCGACGAAGCCGTCGATCGCCACCAACACGCGGCCGTGCAGCACGTCGCCGTTCTTCAGTTCGACGACGTCCAGCAGCGCCGGCGCCGGATCCTGGCAGCAGAGGACGAACAGCAGGCTGAGCAGGGTCATCGGGGGTGGTTCCTCCCCGGCCCTATCGAGCCGCCCATGCCACCGGCTTTACCGCGATGTCGAGGAATCCGACGGCACCGGGCGCACGGCCGTCGCCAAACGGGCCAGGGCCACGGCCAGCGCGAGCGCCACCGGCGCGAGCAGCGCCCACGACGGCACGCCGGTCAGGTCGGCCCAGAAGCGCCACCACAGGTGCCGGAAGCCGCGGTCCTCCCAACGCATCGGCGGCAGGCGCTGGGCGTCGTCCCGCGGCATCACCCCGAACACCTCCTGGACCGCGTACGGCGCGTAGGTGTTGGCAAGCGTCTGCCGCTCGGCCTCGTCGATCTCGAACACACCCAGCGCCGTGGCCGCAGCATAGAACCAATTGGCCCGCAGCGGCGTGTAGCGCGGCTGCCAGCCGGTGAGGTCGGCCGGATCGCCGGGCGTGCCGACGGCAGCGACGGCCTGGGCGCCGAGTTGCAGCACGCCGCGCACCGGCGCCACGACGCTGGTCACGGTGACGAACACGCCGCAGACGACGGTCGTCCACCACGCCTTCGGCCAGCGCCGCCACGGCTGCGCCTGCGGCAGCACGAGCGCCAGCAGCGCGACGAGGCCGTGCGTCTGGTAGCGGGCCGCCCAGCACTGGCCGCCCTGCCAACCGCGCGCCTGAGCGAAGAACAGCAAGGGGAACAGGAACAGCGCCCACGCGAGCCAGCGCAGCCGCGGCGTCGTCGCCGCGCGCAGCGCCGCCGGCAGCGCGAGCCACAGCAGCGGCGAGAACCACATCGCGCCGCGGCCGGCGCCGAACAGGATCTTGGCGGCGCCGAGCCAGATCGGCTGGTCGAGCCAGTCCGACGACTTCGGGTAGCCGGTGTCGAACGGATCGCCAAAGCGCGCGAAGTCGACGCCGAGCAGCAGCGCAGCGGACGGCACGACGCCGAGCGCGAACACCGCGACGAGCCCGAGGCGCCGCTGGCGGACGCAGGCGATGAGCAGTGCGAGGCCGAGGGCCACCAGCAAGGCGGCGTTCTGGTAGCGCAGCAACACGGCAGCGCCGCCGCACAGGCCGCCGAGCAGCGCCGTGCGCGCCGTGCCGCGGCCCTGGTCGACGACCACGACCGCCAGCAGCGCGGCGAGCAGGAACGCCAGTCCTGGGCCGTCCGAGAGTTGCTCGCGCCCGAAGGCCGAGGCCTGGGTGGCGACGAGGACGGCCAGCGCGACGCCGACCGCCGCGCGCGGCGAACTGCCGAGCGCGCGCGCCAGCAGGAACAGCAGCGCCGCGGAGCACGCCGCGAACGTCGCCGGCACCAGCAGCGCGATCAGCCCCTGCGTCAGCACCGGCGTGCCGCGCACGTACGAGAGCGAACCGGCGAGCTGGTCGCCGACGAGGCCGGGGGCGACGGCGCGGCGGAACGCTTCGTCGGCGGCGCGCGACGGTCCGGCCAGCGCCTCGCCGACGGCGACGAACGGCACGAACAGCCAGACGTGGCCGATCGGGAACCACGTGTAGGCGACGCCGTTCACGCCCGGCTTGCCGCAGGTGCCCTTCCCGCGGATGTAGGCCGCCCCCAGGGCCTCGCCGAGCGAGTCGCCGCCCTGGTCGGCGCGCAGCAACCCGCTGTCGCCGCGCCGCCACAGGCTGCGCGCCGCCTGCATGGTGAAGCCGGCGTCCTCGGTCTCGAAGTTGCCGTGCGCGACGGCGGCGAACAGCAGGAACACGGCGAGCCACAGCCGCCGCAGCACGGGCGCGTCCCCGTTCATCGCGGGCCTCCGGGCGCGGCGAGCTGGCCGGGGTCGACGCCGAGCAGCGGCAGGGCCCAGAACCACAGCACCGGCAGCAGCAGCAACGCCGCCAGCAGGTCGACGACCACGCCGGCGCGGGCCATCTGGCCGAAGCTCACCAACCGCGAGCTGAACACGATGGTGTTCGGCGGCGTCGCGATCGGCAGCATGAAGCCGCACGACGCCGCGATCACCGCCGGCAGCATGAGCGCCAGCGGATCGAGGCCGGCGGCCTTGGCGCCGTCGCGCAGGATCGGCATCAGCAGCGACGCGACGGCGACGTTGCTGGCGATCTCCGACAGCAGCGTGATCGACAGCACCAGGACCAGCAGCAGCACGGCGGGGTGCACGCTGCCGATGAGCGGCCGCAGCGCCTCGCCGAACGCCGCCGACAGGCCGGTCGGACCGAATGCATCGGCCATGGCGACGCCGGCGCCGAGCAGCAGCAGCAGGTCGAACGGCATCCGGCGCGCCGTCTCCCAATCGGTGAGCCGCCGCCCGTCGGGCGTCCCCGCCGGCACGAGGAAGGCGAGGATCGCGACCAGGACGGCCACGCTGCCGTCGGCGACGAAGCTGTCGCGCCTGCCGGCGGGCACGAGGTACGACGCCCAACCACGGATCGCCTCGCCGGCGCCGAGTTGCACGTCGCCGCGCGTGATCCAAAGCAGCACCGCGAGCCCGAACAGCGCCGCCGTGCGCTTCTCGGCAGTCGACCACGGGCCGAGCTCGCGCGCCTCGCGCAGCAGATCGTCCTGGCCGCGCAGCCGCGCGCCCGGCAGCGGCAGCGCGAAGCGTGTCAGGCAGAAGCTCGCGACGACGGCCAGGACCAGCGCATACGGCAGGAAGGCCAGCACCCAGCCGAGGAACGACACCTGCCGCGCGCCGGCGGCGACGAGCGGTTCGTAGGCGCCGAAGAAGATCGCGTTCGGCGCGGTGCCGATCGGCGAGCCGACGCCGCCGATCGACGCGCCGTACGCGATCGCGCACATGACGCCGGCGCCGAAGTTCGCCTGCGCCCGCGGCGGCAGCTCGCCGAGCGCTGCCATGCGCTGCACCAACACCGTGCCGATCGGCAGCAGCAACAGCGCCACGGAGGTGTTGTTGATCCAGGTCGACACCACGGTGGCGGCCAGGAAGAACCCGAGCACCAGCCGGCGCGGCTGCGCGCCCAGGCGGGCGACGATGCCGAGCGCGAGCCGCCGGTGCAGGCCGCAGCGCTCGACCGCCTGCGCCAGCACGAAGCCGCCGCCGAACAGCCACAGGATCGGATCGCCATAGCCACGGGTGGTCTCGCCGGTCGACGCGACGCCGAGCAGCGGGTACAGGGCCAGCGGGATCAGGGCCGCGGCGGCGATCGGCATGGCCAGCAGCAGCCAGCACGAGGTCGTGAAGCCGGTGACGAACAGCGCCCGGCACGCCGCGCCGACGTCGGCGCCGGGCGCGAACGGCAGCAGCCGTCCCGCCCACCAGCACAGCAAGCCGATCGCGGCCGCGACGGCGATGCGCCCGGGGAACACCTCGCGCGCGACCGTCGGTCCGCCGGCCCCGGAACTCACGGCGCGGGCTCCGGCGCGACGGCGTCGGCCAACCAGCGCAGGTACGCCGGCAGGCCGTCGGCGACGGCGAGTTCGAGCACCTCGGGGGTCTCGTAGGGATGCAGCGCGACCAAGCGCGCGCGCAACGCCGGGGCGGCGGCGCGTGTCGTCTTGGCGACGAGCAGCAATTCGTCCACGGCGTCGATCCTGCCCTGCCAGTGGAAGTACGACCGCACGGCCGGCAGCACGTTGACGCACGCGCACAGGCGCTCGGCGACGACGGCCCGCGCCAGTTCGTGGGCGCCGAGTCGGCCGGCGCGGCCGGCAGCGGCGGGCGCCGTGCAGAGGACGACGACCGCGTCGGCGGTCACCGGCCCCGCCCCAGCCGGCTGGCGAGCAGCGGGTCGAGGCCCGCCGCCAGGATCTTCGCTTGCGTGCGCTGGAAGTCGTAGGCGACGCGGTGGATCTCGACGCGGCCATCGGCGACGACCGCGAACGAGGCGCGCGTATCGCCGTCGCGCGGCTGCCCCACGCTGCCGACGTTGACGACGCACGGGCCGTCGAGCGCGAACGAACGATGGTCGTCGGCGGCGTAGGTGAAGCGGTGGTCGACGCCGTGGACGCCGGGCCAGTGCGTGTGGCCGACGAAGCACGGGCGGTCGAGCAACGCGAAGATCTGCCGCATCTTCTCCGGGTCCTGGAAGCCGTCGCTCTTGAGCACGTACTCCATCACCGGGTCGCGCGGCGAGCCGTGGACGAACAGGTAGCCGTGGTCCGTCATGCGCTCGGGCAGGTCGCGCAGGAACTCCCAGGCGCGCCGGCGGCCCGGCCGCAGCAGCGACGGCCGCAGGCGGGAGCGCGAATAGTGCAGGGCCTGCTGGGCCAGCAGGTTGAAGTCGTCGAGTTCGTGGAACAACCCCCAGTCGTGGTTGCCGCGGATCGTCCACTTGCAGCGCGCCATCACGAGGCGCGTCACCGGCAGCGGATCCGGGCCGTAGCCGATCACGTCGCCCAGGCACACGACCTCGGGCACGCCGAGCTGGTCGATGCGCGCGAACACCGCCTCGACGGCTTCGAGGTTGGCGTGCAGGTCGGAGACGACGGCGAACGCGGTCATCGCGCCCTTGTCGGCAACGTCGCGACGGCCGACTGCACCGCCGCTTCGATCGCCGCCTCGGCGGCCGCGAGGGGCATGCGCAGGGTGGCGCCGGCAGCCTTCTTGTGGCCGCCGCCGCCGAACGCGGCGACGATCGCCTGCACGTCGACGTCGCCGCGCGCCCGCAGCGAGCACTTCACGGCCCCGTCGAAGCGCTCCTTGAGCAGCGCCACCACCTCGACGCCATCGATCGAGCGCAGAGGGTCCAGCACGGCGTCGGTGTCGAAGTCGGCGCGTCCGGCGCGCTCCATCAGGACCTTGTCGAGGCACGCGATCGCGAGCTTGCCGTCGAGCCGCAGCCGATGGCGCGCGAGCGCCTCCGCCAGCAGGGCGGCGCTGTCGGGGTGGTTGCGCCGGTACAGCGCGTCGTGGACGCGGCTGCCGTCGACGCCGGCGGCGACCAGTTCGCTGGCCAGCGCGAAGACCTCGGCGTCGGTGTTGCTGTGGCGGAACCAGCCGGTGTCGGCGACCAGCGACAGGAACACGCCTTCGGCCGCAGCCGGTCCGAGCGGCACGCCGAGTTCGCGGTAGAGCCGGCGGACCAGGGCGCCCGTCGCGGCGGCCTTGGCGTCGACGTAGCAGACCGTGCCGTCGCCCTGGTCGCTGCCGACGTGGTGGTCGATCACGGCGATCGTCGGCCGCTGCTGCAGCAAACGCTGACCGAGCGCGCCGACGCGGGACAACTGGCAGCAGTCGAGCAGCACGACGGTGTCGAAGCCGGGCAGCGGTTCCTCGGCCCGCGCGTGCTGGAAGGGCGTGTGGCGCAGCAGGAAGTCGAACGAGCGGCCGATCGGGTCGGGATTGACGATCGCCACGTCCTGCCCGAGCGCCCGCAGCAGGTGGTAGAGCGCCGTCTCGGCGCCAAGGCAGTCCCCGTCGGGGTTCTCGTGGCCGGTCAGCAGGAAGCGCTGCTTGCGCCGCAGGAAGTCGGGAAACGTGGCCACGGGCGGTGCGGCACTCTATTGCCGCTGCGCGCAAGCCTCAACGACCCGGCGCGGACACGAGCCGCCTGCCGCCGCACACCACTGCCAGCAACGGCAGTTCCCCGTGCACGAAGGCCGCCAACGTGGCCGCGGGCGTCGCCAACGCCGGCACGACGACGAAGTCGGCGCGGCCTCCCGGCCGCAGCCGCCCCGCGCCGCGCAGCCCGAGGCTGGCGGCGCCGTTCGTCGTCGCCATGGCCAGCACCTCGGCGGGGCCGAGTCCCGGCCACATGCGCGCCGCGCGCGCGAGTTCGGCGCGCATCGACACGCCGTCGTTGCTGGCCGCCGAATCGGTGCCGATCGCCACCGGGATGCCGGCCGCCAGCCAGGCGGCGACCGGCGGCGGCGTGCGACCGAAGTACGCGATCGTGCCTGGGCACACGGCGATCGACGCGCCGCTGGCGGCGATGCGCGCGGCGTCGCCGCGCTCGAGTTCCTGGCAGTGCACGAGTTGGGTGCCGGCGCGCAACACGCCGAGCCGCTCGAGCCAGCGCACCGCCCCGCAGCCAGGCGGGCGGAAGTCCGCCGGCAGACGGCCCAGCCGCTGCAGCAGGTCGCGGAACGGACCGCGGCCGGTGCGCAGGAACGACTGCTCTTCCGGCAATTCGGCGCAGTGCACGGCGAGGCTGCGCGTCCTGGCGGCAGCCGCCGCGAACAGCGCCGCGGACACCGAATACGGCGCGTGCGGCGACAACCCGACCTGCATCGCGCCCTGCCCGGCGCGCCAACGCGCGCGCACGAGCGCGCGCGCCGCCGCGCCGTCGAGGTGGAAGCCGGTGAGCTCGCGGTAGCTGCGCGACCGCACGCGCGCGCGCCAACGCGTCGCCGGCGCGCCCGGTGGCATCGATGTCGCCGACCGCCGTGGCGCCGCCGGCGAGCAACTCGCCGAGCGCCTGCCGCAGGCGCGCGCGCTCCTGCGCCGGCGAGGTGAAGGCGCGCGCCGCCATGACCGCGTCGACCCAAGGGAGGAACCGGCGCTGCGGACGCGGCAACGGCGCGATCTGCAGGTGCGCGTGGGCGTTGACCAGGGCGGGCAGGACCGCCACGTCCTCGACGCGCGTCGCGCGGGCCAGAGCGCCAAGGCGGCCATCGGGCCGGCTGTCGACCACGCGGGCGTGCAGCCACTCCCCGGGCGCAACCGCGACGAAGCGGGCGGCAACGCGGCCGCCCGCACCGGGTCCGGTCACGTCTGGGCGCGGACGCGCAGCGCCTTGACCACGAGGTTCGGGAACGTCGTGGTGTCGTAGCGCAGCTCGAACCGGAAGCCCGTGACCGAGTCCTGCTGGATGCCAGGACCGGCGCCGACGCCGACGCCATCGCGCCACGGCTTGATCGAGTTGGCGATCGGGGTGATGCCGTCCTGGCCGATGCGCGCGCCCTGGAAACGGATCGAGACGCCGTCGAGCGCGAGGTTGTTCGCGCGCTGCGTGCCCGGCGCGCCGGAGTCCGTGTACGTCACCATCGGCAACGGGCCGGCGTCGTCCGGGTCGACGTCGAGTTCGTAGCGCAGCCAGGTCGGCGGGAACAGCCGCCCGGTGCTGATCCACTTCGACACGTCGCCCGACAGCGGGTCGCGGTCCGTCAGCGGACCGGCGTTGTCGGTGGGGTTGTAGGTCGGCACCGTCGCCAGCGGACCGGTGAAGTTGACCGCGCCACCGGCCTCCAGCCGGTAGAAGCCGGACGAACCGGCGCCGCCCTGGGCGACGACGGCGATCTGCGTCGGCGCCTGCGCCGTGAACGAGTTGCCGGTCCGGCTGCCCGTCGACCCGCTCATGTCGAGCAGGCCGCGCACGGTGACGTCGCGCCCCGACTGCAGCAGCGCGGAGCCACCCGAGCCACCGCCGCCCGGCGACGAGATGCCCCAATCCACGTCCTGCGCCAGCGAGATGCTGGAGAGGTTGTCGCCGGTGATCAGCACGCCGCGGCCGCCGCGCGCCAGGATCTGCCCCGTGGTGTCGAGCACCACGCCGCCGCCCGCGCGGAGCGCGATCGCGCCGCCGCCGCCGGTGCCGCCGTGGCCGGCGAGGTAGTCGTCGTTGAAGATCGTCGCAACGCCGAAGGGATGGCTACCGCCGCCACCGCCGCCGGAACCGCCGACGACGAAGTGATCGAGCGACTGGTAGCCGGTGGGCGGCGACACCGGCGGGTACGGGAACAAGGTGAACGCGAGGCTGCCGACCAGCGGCGGCGCGAGCCCGCTCAGCGTGGTGTTCGGCTGCGTTGCCGTGGCGATCGGCGCGATCGTCGGCGTCGTCGGGGCGCCGCCCGCATTGCGCCAACCACCGCCGCTGCCGCCGGGCGAGAACTCGTCGTGGTACTGCAGCGTCTGGCCAGGAACGATGATCACGGTGCCCGTCGCGATCGCCGCGGCCGTGCCGAGGTAGGGTCGCTCGTAGGCGCCCGTGCCGCCGGTGTTGAGGGCGCTGCCGGCGTATGCGTGCGTCGCGACGACGCGGACATCCTGGCCCTTCTGGCCGCGGTTGGTCGGTCCGGCCTGCACGGCGCCGGCAGGACACTCGGTGGCGCCAGTACCGCCGGCGCCAGCGCCGCAGCCGCCCGCGCCCCCGGGCTGACCGGGCACGATGTTGACGACGCCGACGCCGCCGCGCGAGTCGAACGACGTCAGGCGTTGGTTGATGAACGCGCCCGAGGTCGGCACGATCGCCGGCATGTCGGCCGCGTTCAGGTCGATCGTGCCGCGGATCTCGATCCGGCCGCGCACCGTGATGCGCGGCGGCACGGAGCCGACGAACTGGATCGTCTGGCCCTCCGGCAGCACGAAGTCGGTGAAGAAGAACCGGCCGTCCGTGACTTCCGCCTGCAAGCCGTTGAGCGTGTTCGTCGCCGGGATGACGATGCCGCCCGGCTGATCGAGGTTCCAGACGAAGCGGCCGCTGCCTTGGGGGGCGCCGAAGGTCGGGCTGAACGAACCGTGGCGACCATCGCTGCCGATCTGGCCGGCGCGGGCGCCGTTGCTCCACGTGCCACCCGAGACCAGCGGCTCCTGGCGCGCGTCGTTGAGGAAGGGCTCGTCGATGTCGATGGTGACGGAGACGGCCGGGCGGGTGATGAGATCGAACTCCGCCGGCACGGCGGGACGGCCCGCCAGATCGCGCAGGTCCGACGACACCTGGATGGTGACGCACGAGTTGCCGGGCAGCTCGACCGACGGCCGGAAGGTGACGACGGTCACGTCCGAGTCGCCCACGCGCTGGGTCGACAGCACGGGCAGGCCTTCGAGCGCGAGGCCGTCGGCGTCGCGGTCGCACAAGCCGCCCGGCAGCGTGCCGCGCACGAGCACCCGGATCGCCGATGCCGCCCCGAGAGGCAGTTGCAGCGGGGTCGTGTCAATCAGTTCGGAGAACTGCAGGACGATCGTCGGCTCGAGGTCGACGCCGGTCGCGACCGTGGGGGCGACGAGCGCGACGGTCGGCGGCTGCTGGTTCTCGTCGAGGATGCCGGCCGAGGCGCGGACCGTGCAGGTGAACTCCTGCCGCAGCGCGTCGCCGGACAGGTTGCGCACGCCGAAGGCCGCGCTGCTCCCGCCCGCGATGGTGATGACGTAGCTCTCGCCGCGAGCAAAGCCGAACGTGGTCACGCCGGCGACGGTGGTCACCCGCGGCACGAAGCTCACTTCGCTGCCGACGACGGACAGGTCGCCCTGCGGCTGCACGCCGGCCGCGGTGCGGATCGAGATGCTGGCGCCGTTCACCGTCGCGGGGTCGACCGCCTCGGAGAACTTGAAGCGCAGGCGCTCGTTCTCGGCGATCTCCGTCGCCGAGCAGCCCGACTGCGAACAGCCGAGGTTGCAACTGATGATGCAGAACGGCGCGCCGTCGAGGCAGCGGATCCGCACTTCGTTGGTCGAGGCCGAACCGCCGCCCGAGCAGCTCGGCAGCAGCGCGAGGGCCGCGACGAACGCGCCCGTGAGCAGGAAGGAAGCTGGGACGTTGCGCATGAAGATGGCTGGTGCTGGTTCAGAAGCGGAAGACGACGCGGACCTCGTCGACGGTGATGGCGGCGCCGAGCGCACGATCGGCGACCAGTCGGAAACGGAAGCCGTTCAGCGAGTCGGCGTCGATGCCGGTCGTGCTGAAGCTGCTGCGGACGGCGAGGCGCCACGGCCCGACCTGCTCGATGACGCCCGTCGAAACGTTGATCTGCGCAGCCTGGAACAAGGCACGGATCGGCTGCCCCGGCTCGGCGCGCAGCGGCGAGACCGCCGGATCGTCGCTGAGCACGAACGGCGCGCCGTCGATGGCGCCGCGGATCTCGTAGCGGACGAACTCCGGACCGAAGATCTGCTGCGTCGAGTAGTACTTCGACTGGCACAGCGCGAGCGCATCGCGCTCGGTCAATTCCCCGACGTTGTCGGCGACGGCCGCCGGCTGCATGCCCGACAGTGCCGTCAGCGGCGGCGTCACCGGCGCCTCGAAGCGCACGAAGCCCGCCGCGCCGTTGCCGCCCTGCACCGTGGCGGACGCGCCGGCGGGGTAGGCCGGCGTGCTGTTGGCACGTTGGAACTGGCCGCCCGTGCCGCCGCGCACGTCGATCAAGCCGCCGGTGGTCACGTAGGCGTTGCCCGCCTGGAGCACGATGGAGCCGCCGGAGCCGCCGCCGGCGACGCACGCCTGTTGCGTCGCGGTAGAACCGATGGAGTTCGCCGCCGCGCCGCCGTTCGCGAGCACCTTGGCCGCCGGTGCCACGGTCAGGGAACGTCCCGCGCGCAGCGACAGCGCGCCGCCGCCGCCAGCGCCGCCGCAGCCGACGATGAAGCGATCGGTCGAGACGCTGAGCGACAAGCAGGCGTGGCTGCCGCCACCACCGCCGCCCGAGCCGCCGACCAGGAAGTGCAGGGAGGACGGCTGCGAACCGGGCGCCGTCGGGATCGGGAACAGCTGCAGCGCCGTGCCGCCCGCCGCGCTCGGCCCCATCGCGTACGCCAGGGGCGGCGTCGCCACGCCGACGACGCTGAAGGTCGAGCCCACCCCAGGTTGCGTAGCCCACGGCGAGTCGACGGTGAACGTGGCGTTGTTGACGCCGCCGTTGCTGACGACCGTGCGCGTCTGGCCTGCGCCAGTGCCGCTGACGATGTTCAGCGTGCGGCCGGCGTAGCGGTTGGGGAACCACGGCAAGATCGGGTTGAGCACCGAGCCCGCCGTCAGCGTCGTCGCCGTCGCCGAGACCACGGGTACGTTCGTCAGCCCCGGTTCGAGGTGGTTGTTCGTCACCACGGTGCCGGGCTGCCCAGCCGCGAGGAAGCCGCCGCCACCACCGCCAGCGGCCGCCATCGGCGTGTAGAAGACGCCCGCCGTCGTCGTCGTGAAGCCGTAGTACACCGCCGAGTTCAACCCGGACGCCGGATAACAGGTCGATCCGCGGCCGCCCGTGTTGAACACCGACGTCGCGTAGGCATGGCCGGCCGGCACGCGCGCGTCCTGGCCGTTGACGCCGTTGTTGGCGGCGGTCGCCCCCGTCGTCGTCGCTTGGAGCGTCGAGATCTTGTCCCCGCCCCTGCCGCCCGCGCCGCCACCGGGCCCGCCGGCAGTGCCCGGCGTGCCGGCGAACTGCGCCGACGTCGGCAGGACCGTCGACGCATTGGTGCCGGCGGCGTCGATGTGGCCGAGCACGTCGAGCCGACCGGCGACGGTGATCTGCGGCGAGCTCGCGCCGACGCACCGGATCCGCGCGTCGCTCGGCACCACCAGCGAGGTGAAGAAGAACCTGCCGTCGGTGACCGCGATCGGGTTGCCCGTCACGGTGTTGCTGCCCGGGATGACCGTGTTGTCGGTGTTGAGGTTGTAGACCCGCTTGCCCTCGACCGTGGTCAGCGTGTCGGTGCACAACGACAGGCTGAAGGGACCGTGCCGACCATCGCCGCCGATGGCGAGGAACGTGGCGCTGCCGCCGCTCCAGACCGCCGCCGACTGGTCGGCGTCGAGTTGGTCTTCGTTGTCGAACGGCTCGACGACGGCGCCATCCGTCTGCGGCACGACGGCGGTGCGGAACGACAGCGTCTGCGGCTGCGCCGGCCGGCCCGACAGGTCCGCGACGCCATCGGTGATGTTGACCTCGATGCAGACGTTGCCGGGCAGCGTCTGCGTCGGGCGGAAGGACAGCACCGAGATGCCGCGGGCGGCGTCGAAGTCGAGGACCTGCGTGCCCGACAGCGTCTGCGGCGGCGAATTCGGATTGCACTCGAACACGCCGGAGCCGGGCGTGACCTCGCGGTTGCGCCGGATGCTGAAGTTGACCGGGGTCTGCGTGCCGCCGAGGAACGGCGTCGCGTCGATCAACTCGTTGAACTCGACGACGATGTCGGTGCTCAACGGCGCGCCGCCGATCTGCGTCGGCGTCGGTACGACGAGTTCGCCGCGCGGCGCCACGCCGTTCAGGTCGATGATCCCGAGCGACGAGCTCAGCGCGCACGTGAAGGTCGACTGGAACGGCTTGCCGGAGGCGCTGCGCAGGACGGACGCCTGGTCGCCGCCGCCCAGGATGGTCATCGTGTAGGTCTCGCCCGACGTGAAGCCGAAGAACGTCTGGCCGCCCGAGATGGCCAACGACGGCAGGAACTTGACGGTGCGGCCTTCGACCACGAACTCGCCGACCGGCTGGCTGCCGGAGGGCGTGCGGAAGCGGATCGACGACGAGTTGACCGTCGACTGGTCGACGTCCTCGCTGAAGTTGAGGATGACGATCTGATTCTGCGCGATCTCGGTCAGTGTGCAGCCGATCGTGGTGCAGCCCAGGTTGCAGCTGTCCAAGCACAGCACGGATGCGCCGGGAGCACCGCAGCTGACCCCCGCGCTGCCCGTCGTGCCGCCACCGCCCGAACATGCGGCCAAGGCGAGCAAGGCCAGCGAAACGGCACCGCCGCGCGGACGGCTGAGGGCTAGGGCTCCCCCGGCGCCAACGGACGCGCCGCGGAGCGAACTGCGTGCAGACATGAGGGCCTCGACTCGGGAATCGTGGTACGTAAGTCCGGCAGGATCGCGAGGGTAAGCGGTCTGGGCCGGCTCGGGGGACGCTGAGGGGGCGAAAGAGACCATAAGCGACGGAGGGCCGCAAGGCTGGGGTCGCCGCATCCAGGGCGGGAGGCAACGACCAGCCGGCAACAACCAACCGCTCGGCGGACAACTTCCATGCCGCCCGCTGGCGACCCGGCGACCCCGCCGCGGCGAGCGCGCCCGGCAGCCGGCGACGGCGTGCCGGCACCGCCGATGCGCCAAAGTGCTCGCGGCGATGTTCGCTTCCGAACACGCCGTGACCGCCAAGCGCCCGGACACTAGCCTCGTGGCATGTCCGCGTCCGCCGTGCCACAAGCCCCCACCACGCGCCGGTCGACGGCTTGGCTCGCCCTCGCCCTCGGTGCCATCGCCGCCGGCATCCTCGGGTACCGGCAGCAGTGCCTGCAGGACGCGATCGACGACCTGCGCCGCGAGTCCGCTGCCGACCGCGCCACCTGGCGCGAAGTGCTCGGCGAGGTGACCCGCATGCGCATCGAGCAGAGCGCTGGCAGCAAGGGACCTCAGGCCCTGCTGGAGAAGCTGCGGAGCTATGCGACGCTGTTGACCAGCGCGCGCGTCACCGAGCCCGACTACCGCGCCGCCCAGAAGGAGATGGAGGCGATCCTGCGCGCCTTCGCCGCGATCGGCGCCGATGCCTGGCAGCCGGTGCAGGACCGGCTCGCGGCGCTCGATCCGAGCAAGGACTTCGACGAGATCAAGCAGTTGCTCCGGGCCGCCATGGCAATCGACCGCGCCAAGGGCACGGAGCTGTTCCGCGAGGTGCTGCTCGGTCGGCGCTTGCCGTCGCCGCGCCTGCGCTGGTACGTCGCCGGCGAACTGACCGACCTCGACCGGCCGCTCGCGCAGGACCTGCTGCGCCGCGTCCTGCTCACCGAGTCGAGCCGAGGCTTCAATCCGGACCACGCCGCCGCCTTCGAAGGCGCGGTGATCCCCGACCGCGCCGCGTTGTCGGCATCGGGCTTCCACAACTACGTGATCGCCTACGCGCGGACGGAGGATCCCCGGACGGACGAGACGCTGCTGATGGTGCTGGGACGCAGCGAACACGACCGCATGACCGTCCAGGAGTGCGTGCGCACCCTCGGCGCGCGCCGCTGCGCCGCGGCCGCGCCGGTGATCGAAGAACTGGTGCGCAAGCCGCCCGGCAACCAGGAGGATCCGATCTTCCTCAACCACTGCTACGAGTCCCTGGTGGCGATCCGCGGCGCCGACGCGCAGGCATTCCTCGAAGGGGAGTTGGCCCGCGGCCGCCAGGACGTGGTGGCGCAGCGCATCCAGGCGCTGCTCGGCCGCATCGCCGGCGGCACGGCGGCGCCGACAGCGCCCGCCGACGGCAAGCCGAAGTGATCCCGGCGCGCGCGTGCAGCCGCGGTGCGCCGGCAGTCAGGCGGTGAGGAACTCGATCGCGCCGGCGGGCAGGAAGTACAGGATCAGCATTTCGCCGCCGCGCACGGTCGGCACGTGCACCGAGCCCTTGCCGTAGACGACCCAGCCGGCGGGTTTGCCGTCGAAGCGCGGCTCGCCCTTCGTCGCCATGCACAGGTCGAGTTCGCCGTTGGGGTGGCGGTGGCGCGGGCCGGGCAGGTCCATCAGCACGGCGTCGACGGAGTAGCCGAGCAGGTCCTTGGCGACGCGGCCGAAGCGGATGCCGTTTTGCGCCTTCGGCAGCAGCCACTCGGACGCGATGTTGGCGACCGCGGCGGCGCGCAGCGCGGCGACCGCGGCGCTGGCGAACGGGGCTGCGCGCTCCGCCTGCGCGCTCGCGTCGGCGGCGTCGACGTCGACCGCGCGCAGGGCCTCGGCGACCGGCCGCAACAGCTCGGTGAACTGCTCCTTCGTCATCGTCTGCGTCATGGTGCTTTGCTTCGGATCACTTGCCCTTGGGGCGGAAGACCTGCACGACGGCCGGATTGCCTTCGAGGCGTGGGCCGCCGATCAGGTCGATGCAGTATGGGATCGCGGGGAACACCGCGTCGAGGCAGACGCGGATCGACGCCGGCTTGCCCGGCAGCGTGACGACGAGCGCCGAGCCGAGGATCGCCGCGGTCTGGCGCGACAGGATCGCCGTCGGCACGCCGGCGCGCAGCGACGCCGCGCGCATCTGCTCGCCGAAGCCGGGCAGTTCCTTGCTGCAGACGTCGCGGAGCACCTCGGGCGTGACGTCGCGCGGCGCGGGCCCCGTACCGCCGGTCGTGCAGATCAGGCAGCAGCCCGCGGCGGCGAGTTCGCGCAGCGCGGCGGCGATGCGCGGCGGCTCGTCCGGCACGACGTGCGTCTGGTAGTCGCACGGCGTGGCGAGGAAGTCGCGCAGCGCCGCCTCGATCGCCGGCCCCGACTCGTCGGCGTAGACGCCGAGGCTGGCGCGGTCGCTGACCGTGACGATGCCGATGCGCGGGCGCTCCATCGCCGGCCTCAGTCCGCGCCGCCCGCCGGCAGCGGGCCGTCCTCGGTCGGCTTGTCCTCGCCCGACGCGACGAGCCGCTTGATGTGCAGCCGGAACTCGCCGCGTTCCTCGGGCTCGGCGTTGCGCCAGCGGCCGGTGTGCAAGCGCCGCTCGATGGCGTGGCCCTGCATCATCACCGACGTCACGTGCTTGCCCTGCGGCGTGAACACGTGCACGCGGCCCTTGCCGCCGAGCACGACGACGGTGCTCTGGTCGAGGTCCCACAGGATCGCGTCGTCGCTCGCTTCGGCGGCGTCGGGGTAGGCGCGCGAGGTCGGCCGCTGGCCTTCTTCGCTGCGCTCGAGGCCGTGTTGCGTGCGCCGGCCGGCGTGGCGCGTGCGACCCTGCAACTGCCGGGCGAGTTCCTGCAGCAGCGGCAGCACGAACGCCTCCTCGTCGACCTCGCCGCCCTGCTGCTGGCCCTGCAGCCGCATGGCCTCGGCGTCGAGCTGGCGCTGGAAGCGGCTGAGGATCTGCATCAGGCCCGGATCGGCGAGGTCCATCGGGTCGACGGCCCCCACCGTGTGCAGACGCAGGCGCACGCGGCCTTCGAGCGTCGTGACGCGCAGCAGCTGGAAGCTGAAGGCGCAGCGGCCGGCGGCGTCGAGGGTGCGGAACAGGCCGGCGTCGACCTGGCCGAGGATCTTGAACACCGGCGAGTTGCCGCCGAACTCGGCGAGTTGCTGGGTGCGCAGCACGCGCCCCATCGTGACGCGCGTCAGCACGATGTCCTCGCCGGCGAGCAGGCGGTCGATGTTCGGGTCCTTGCGCTCGATCGCCATCGTCACGAAGTCGGCGAACTGCGGCTTGCCGGTCGACGAGTAGCCCTCGAACACCTGCCGCGGCTCCGCCGGCCGGCAGCCGTCGGCGTGCGAGCTGTCGGCGAAGTAGCTGTAGACGGCGCCGGGGCGCAGCGCCTTCTCGTGTTCGCGCACCTCGCGCACGCGCTTGCTGATCTGCTCGACCGCGGTGCCGGCCGCGTGGCGGACGTCGTTGCCACCGTCGAGCGGGATGCGCAGGTTGAGTTCGAGGTACCGCGGCATCGCCAGCGGATCGACGCCTTCGATGTGCAACAGCGTGTGCGCCATCTCGGCCAGCGCCTGCACGGCTTGCAACGCGGCGTGCTGCGAGTCGCCGCGCGTGCGACCATGGCCCTGGCTGCGCGCATCGCGGCGGCCGTGGCGATCGTGCCGATCGTGGCGCTCCTGCCGGCCATGGCGCTCGTGCCGCTCGTGCCGTCCCGGGCCCTTGCCGCCTTGCGGCGCGCGGTCGTGGCGCGGCGGTCGCGGCGCTGCCGGTTCGCCGGCGGTCGTAGGGTCACTCGCCGCAGCGCCGCCGACCGGCGCCGTGCCGTCGCCCGCAGGCGCGCCCGCCGCGTCGACACCAGGGCGGTCGCCGCGGCGGCGACGACGGCGACGCCGGCGACGGCGCTCGCCTTCACCCGCAGCCGCGCCATCGGGGCCATCGGGGCCATCGGGGCCATCAGGACCATCGGGTGCAGTCGCCGACGCGGCATCGCCCGCGGACGATGCTGCGGTGCCGGCGGCAGCGACGTCGTCGCCCGCGGATGCGGCGGCGGGCGCGGGGTCGATCGGAGGAAGGCCGGCGTTGTCGGACTCGTTCACGGGGCGGCCACGATGCGCCCTGCGCACGACGCCGACAAGGCCGCAGCAGGCATTTCCCTTCGCCGCGGCCGGCTGCTTCAATCCTCGCTCGTTCATGCCCCGCATCCACGACTCGATCCTCTCCACCGTCGGCAACACGCCGATCGTGCGCCTGGCCCGCATCGGCCGGCACCTGCCGCAGGAGCTGCTGGCCAAGTGCGAGTTCCTCAATCCCGGCGGCTCGGTCAAGGACCGCATCGGCGTGCGCATGCTGCTCGACGCCGAGAAGCAGGGCCGCATCAAGCCCGGCGACACGCTGATCGAGCCGACCTCGGGCAACACCGGCATCGGCCTCGCGCTCGCCGCCGCGGTCCGCGGCTACCGCGTCATCATCACCATGCCGGAGAAGATGTCGCGCGAGAAGCAGGTGGTGCTGGAGGCGCTCGGCGCCGAGATCATCCGCACCCCCACCGAGGCGGCGTGGGACGCGCCCGAGAGCCACATCGGCGTCGCCAAGCGCCTGCGCGAGGTGATCCCGAACTCGCACATCCTGGACCAGTACGGCAATCCGTCGAACCCGCTGGCGCACGAGGAAGGCACCGGTGTCGAGATCTGCGAGCAGCTCGACGACCAGTGCGCCGCCATCGTCATGACGGCGGGCACCGGCGGTTCGATCACGGGCGTGGCGCGCGCCGTGAAGAAGCGCATGCCCGGCTGCCAGATCGTCGGCGTCGACCCCGAGGGCTCGATCCTCGCCGGCCCCGGCCCGATCAAGAGCTACAAGGTCGAGGGCATCGGCTACGACTTCATCCCGGACGTGCTCGACCGCTCGGTCGTGCACCGCTGGGTCAAGAGCAACGACAAGGACAGCTTCCGCGTCGCGCGCCAGTTGATCCGCCAGGAGGGCCTGCTCGTCGGCGGCTCGTGTGGCGCGGCGGTCTGGGCGGCGATGCAGATCGCCAAGGACTTCCCGCCCGGCGCGCGCATCCTCTGCGTGCTGACGGACAGCATCCGCAACTACCTGTCGAAGTTCGTCGACGACCGCTGGCTGCGCGAGAACGGCTTCCTGGAGGAGGACTGGGCCATCGGCACGATCGCCGAGCTGCTGCGCGCGATGGGCCGCCGCGAGGTCATCACCGTCGACGTCGGCGATCCGCTGAGCAAGGCGGTCACGCTGTTCAAGGAGCGCGGCTTCTCGCAGGTGCCCGTCACCGACCACGGCAAGCTCGCCGGCATCCTGACGGAAGCCGACGCGCTGCGCTGCCTCGTCGAGGGCAAGGGCAACGCCAAGACCTCGATCGCCGAGGTCATGGTGCGCAAGGTCTCGACCATCGCGCCGCACGCGCCGGCCAGCGAACTGCCGCGCATCTTCGAGCGCGGCGAGGTCGCGCTCGTCGTCGACGACGCCCGCAAAGTGCTGGGCATCGTCACCAAGCTCGACATGATCGAACACCTGACCAAGAGGCCCGGCGTATGAGCATGAACTTCGCCCGCGAGCAGTCGCTGCTGCGCCAGAAGCTGCAGGCCAAGGCCTCGGCCGAGCGCGCTGCCGCGCGCAGCGCGCCGTTCACCGGCGCGGTGACGTTCCTCGGCGCCGACGACGGCGACGTGGCCGCCGCCGCCGAGGCGCTCGCCGCGACCTGGCCACAGATGGGCCGCGCCCAGATGACGGCGTTCGTGCGCACGCTGTGGAGCAGCAAGGTCCACGAACTGCGCGATGTCGGCAGCCGGCTGCTGGCGTTGCGCGCCACGCTGCTCGAACCGGCCGACGTGCCGCTGCTGGAGACCTTCCTCGGCGGCGGGGCCGAACCGGCGGTGCTCGACCGGCTCGCCCGCGACGTGCTCGGCGCGATCGCGATCCGGGCCAAGAAGGTGTGGAAGGACCTGCGCAAGCTCGCGGCAGCCGACGACGCTGCTCGCCGGCGACTCGCGGTCGTCGCGACGGAGCGGCCGCTGGCCGCCGACGCCGAGGCCTTCCCGCGCTTCGCCGAGCTGGTGGAACCGCTGGTGGCGCAAGCCGACGCGGCGCTGCTCGCGGCGATCGACGGCGCCTTGACGGCGGCGGCGGCAACGCACCGCGACGCGGTGCAGGCGTTCGCTGCGCGCCACGGCCGCGCCATCGCGCTGCCGGCGCCCGAGCCGGCGCCCACCGTGGCGGGCGCCAAACCGACGCCGATCCCGCGCAAGGCGGCGCCGGCGGCACGGCCGCCGCGCAAGGCCGCACCGGCCGCGCCGAAGGCCAAGGCCGGCAAGCCGGAACCGAAGAGCGCGCCGAAGCCGCGCACCGCCAAGGCGCGCGCGACCAAGGCCGGCACGAAGCCGCGCTGAACGCGCGCACGAGCGCCGTGCCGATCTTCGACACCCACTGCCATCTCGGCCTCGACGGCGCCGTCGCTCCCGCCGAGGAGCATGCGCGCGCCGTCGCCGCCGACGTCGACGCGCTGCTGGTCGTCGGCATCGACGCGGCGACCAGCGAAGCGGCGCGCGCGTTGTCGCAGCTGCCGGGCGTGCGCTGGAGCGCAGGGCTGCATCCCAACGACGCCACCCGCTTCGACGCCGACTGGCCGGCGATCGCCGCGCTGGCGCGCGACCCGTCGTGCGCCGCGATCGGCGAGACGGGCATGGACTGCTTCCGCGACCGTACGCCGCTCGCGCAGCAGGAGCGCAGCCTGCGGGCGCACCTGGCGCTGGCGCGCGAACTGGACCTGCCGGTGGTCTTCCATTGCCGCGACGCCTTCGCGCCGATGTTCGCCGTGCTGCGCAGCGAACCACCCGTGCGCGGCGTCATGCACTGCTTCTCGGGCGGCGTCGACGAAGCCAGGCAAGCACTCGACCTCGGGCTGTTGCTCTCGTTCGCTGGCCCGCTGACGTATCCGAAGAACGACGCGTTGCGCGCCGCGGCGGCGTTCGCGCCCGCCGACCGCATCCTGGTCGAGACCGACGCGCCGTTCCTGCCGCCGCAGCGCCGACGCGGCCAGCGCAACGAACCGGCCTACATCGTCGAGACGCTGACGGCGCTCGCCATCGCGCGCGGCGTCGACTTCGCCGCTGCCGCCGCCGCGACGTACGCCAACGCCCGCGCCCTGTTCGATCGGCGCAGCACGACCGCGGTTCCGGCCGGCTAGGCGTCCGCGTCACGGCCGGCCACGCCGCCCGGTACGCGTCTTCGCGTCCGGGAGCTCGCCGCCGATCCTCGGCGAATCAACCGATTCTCGCCTCCGGTCGTCGGCTTCGCCCCGGCCGCGAATCCGCGCACCGGATCGGCGCGCGTTCCGTGACGCAGACTCCTAGACGGGCCACCGCCGCGGCCCAGGAGAGTGCCGTAGATCCCCATCGGCCGGTGCTCTCGTCCC
>JBKDXM010000141.1:0-31699 GCA_046306335.1 Planctomycetota bacterium | reverse complement strand
TACCTGGCTGGAAATACCCGTTCCCTTTCCGAACACGGCAGTCAAGCAGCCAGGGCCGATGATAGTGCCTAGCGCGAAAGTAGGTCAGTGCCGGGTCAATCCAAAACGCGTCCGTCGCCCCCAAGGGTGACGGACGCGTTTCTCTTTCCAGAGGCGCTTCCGAGACGCCTCACTCCAAGCACGGCGTCTAGGCAGTGCGCAATCTAGGCAGTGCGCAAACTAGGCAGTGCGCAAAAATCGGCCCGCGCCCGTGCCGCGACGGCGCGCAACGGTTCGCCTCACCGCCGAGCGATCGCCGGACCACGCGACCCCGGTGGATGGCTGCGGCGTGGCAGCGACGCCTGCTACATTCCCTTCCCGCATGAAGATCTCCCAGTTGTTCGGCCGCGGTGGCCCGGTGGTGTCGTTCGAGTTCTTCCCGCCGAAGACGGCCGAAGGCGTCGAGCAGCTCTACAAGACCGTCGAGGAGCTGCGTCCGTGTCGGCCGTCCTTCGTGTCGGTGACGTACGGCGCCGGTGGCAGCACGCGCGATCGCACGCTCGAACTCGTCTCGCGCATCGAGTTGGAACTCGGCATCACGACCATGGCGCACCTGACGTGCGTCGGCAGCAATCGCGCGGAGATCCGCGAGACGCTGCGTCGACTGCACGACGGCGGCATCCGCAACATCCTCGCGCTTCGTGGCGACCCGCCGAAGGGCGAGACCGAGTTCAAGCCGGTCACCGACGGCTTCCAGTTCGCCTCCGAGCTCGTCGCCTTCATCCGCGAGCAGCCGTGGGACTTCTGCATCGGCGCTGCGTGTTACCCGGAAGGCCACGTCGAGACGCGGAACCTCGAGGCCGACCTCGCCAACCTGCAGAAGAAGGTCGCGTGCGGCGTCGACTTCCTGGTCTCGCAGTTGTTCTTCGACAACGAGGACTACCGCGCCTTCGTCCGGCGCGCACGTTCGGCCGGCATCGGCGTGCCGGTCGTGCCCGGCCTCATGCCGGTCACCAACGTCAACCAGACCGAGCGCTTCACGCAGATGTGCGGGGCGCGCATCCCGCAGGAGCTGTACCGCCGCCTGCGCATCGTCGCCAGCGATCCGGCCGCGGTCGTCGCGACCGGCGTGCAGTGGGCCGTCGACCAGGGCCGGGCGCTGCTGCGCGACGGCGCGCCCGGGCTGCACTTCTACACGCTCAACCGCAGCTCGGCGTCGCTCGCCGTGCACGCCGCGCTCGGCCTCTGACGGCCCGGGCAACGACCGGTTCGCAGCCAATGCGCCGCCGCGCTCGGCGCCGGCACCATCCCCGCGTGCGCCGCGTCACCCATCGAGGTCGCGGCGCGATGGTCGCGGCGTGCGCGTGGTCGACGATCCTGCCTTCGGCGGCGTCACCTTCTCCGGTCGCACGCCATCGCCGCGCAGGAAGTCGCGCAGCCGTTCGCACAGCCCCGAGTTCCGCCGCCCCTCCTCCGCGTTCTTCACCGCCATCTCCAGCGCCTTGCGCGAGCCGACGACGACGACCAGCTTCTTGCCGCGCGTGATGCCGGTGTAGACGAGGCTGCGCTTGAGCATCACGAAGTGCTCGGTCGCGACCGGCAGCACGACCGCCGGGTACTCGCTGCCCTGCGACCGGTGCACCGAGATCGCGTACGCCGGCACGAGGTCGCCGAGTTCCTCGAAGCGGTACTCCTGCTCGCGTTCGGGGAAACGCACGAACGCGCGCGCCGCGCCGGTGTCGAGGTGGGTGATGCGGCCGACGTCGCCGTTCCAGACCTCGCGGTCGTAGTCGTTGCGGATCTGCATGACGCGGTCGCCGACGCGGTAGCGCTTGCCGCTGCGCTCGACCTCGACCTGGCCAGGGTTGAGCAGGTCCTGCAGGTCGCGATTGAGCCGGTCGGCGCCGACGTCGCCGCGGTACATCGGACACAGCACCTGCACGTCGCGGTTGGGATCGAGCCCGAAGCGCTTGGGGATGCGCTGCGTGACGAGTTCCAGCACGAGGCGGCGGGCGTGGTCGCCGTCGCGCGCCTCGACGAAGTAGAAGTCGCTCGCTTCGCCGCCCGACTCCGGCGTCTCGCCGTCGAGGATGCCGTGCGCGACGCGCACGATGTCGGACCCTCCTTGCTGACGGAAGATCTGCGTCAGGCTGGTCGTCGGCACGCGACCCGAGGCGATCACCTCGGCGAGCACGTTGCCCGGTCCGACCGACGGCAGCTGGTTGCGGTCGCCGACCAGCACCAGCGTCATCGTCGGCGGCACGGCCTGCAGCAGCGCGTGCGCGAGCTGCACGTCCAGCATCGACACTTCGTCGACGACGAGCATCGCGCCGTCGAGCGGGGCGTTGTGCTGCCTGGCGAAGCGGGCCAGTCCCGGCGTGTACTCCAGCAAGCGATGCAGCGTGCTCGCCGCGTGCCCGGTCGATTCCTCCAGGCGTTTGGCCGCGCGTCCCGTCGGCGCCGCCAGCAGGATCTTGTGCTGCTTCTGGCCGAGGATCGCGACGATCGCGCGCACGATCGTCGTCTTGCCGACGCCCGGACCGCCGGTGATCACCGACACCGGCTCGGTCAGCGCGCGCACGAGCGCGTCGCGCTGGCCGTCGTGCAGCGTCATGCCGCTGGTGCGCGCGAACCACGCGACCGCCGCCGCGGCGTCGCGCACCAGCGGCGCACGCGGCCGCCGCAGCAGCGCATCCAGCGTGCGCGCGACCCCGTCTTCGGCGAGCGCCAACGTGATCGGATAGACGACCGGCTTCGGGTCGTCGTGCAGCAAGACCGGCCCCGCCGGCAGCTGCCGCACGATGCGGCCGGCGCGCGCGAGTTCGGGCACGCGCGCAGCCACCGCCGGCTCGGCGACGGCGAGCAGTTCCGCCGTGCGGGCGACGAGTTCCTCCTCCGTCAGGAAGCAGTGGCCGTCCTTCGCCGCCTGCCCGAGCACGTGTTCGAGCGCGGCGTCGAGGCGTTCGGGCGCTTCCGGCGCGATGCCCAGCTGGCCAGCGAGCTGGTCGGCGGTGCGGAAGCCGACGCCGATGCCTTCCTCGGCGAGCCGGTACGGGTTGGCCTGCACGAGCGCCGACGCGCTGGCGCCAAAGCGCCGCACGATGCGCGCCGCGAGTCCGGCCCCGAGCCCGTGCGTGCGCAGGAACACGAGCACGTTCTGCACGTCCTTCTGCGCCTTGACCGCCTGCGACAGCTCCTCGATGCGGCGCTCGCCGAGGCCCTTGATGCGGCGCAGCTGCTCCGGTTCGTCCTCGACGATGCGCAGCGTGTCGGCCCCGAACGTGCGCACGATCTTTTCGGCGGTCGCCGGACCGATGCCGCGCACGAGGCCAGACGCGAGGTAGGCGGCGATGCCCTCGGCGTTCGACGGCGCCACCGCCTCGAACGTCTCGACCTTGACCTGCAGGCCGAACTGGGGGTGGGCGACTTCCTTCCCGACCACCTTAAGTCTCTGACCCTCCTTGAGTTGCGCCATCGCTCCGACAACCGTTGCCAGCGCGTCAGCGCCCTCGACCCGCAGCCGGACCACCGCCCAGCCCGTGTCCGGGTTGCGGAACGTGAAGCGCTCGATCGTGCCGAGCAGCGACACGTCGCGTTCCGGGCCAGCTTTCGTCATCGTCGGTCGCAGGAGGCATTGCCCTGCCGGCGCGATTCGCTACGGTGTCGCGCCCTTTCGCCTGTCCTGGGTAGCGCCGTCACGGTACGCGACGTCGCCACCAGGCGCCATCCGGCGTCCGGACGGGTCCGTCGTCTGCAGCGATCCTCCCTTTCGCATGATCCGAGTCCAGGTCCGTCCGAACGAGCCGTTGGAAGCAGCCCTGCGTCGCTTCAAGCGCCAGTGCAACTACGCCGGCATCTTCCGTCTCGCCAAGAAGCACGCCTACCACGAGAAGACGAGCGATCGCCGTCGTCGCGAGGAGCGCGAGCGCCTGCGCAACATCGTGCTCGCCGAGAAGAAGCGCTCGGGCGCGCCGCTCGGCCGCGGCAACAAGAAGCGCAGCAACAAGCGCGGCAAGCCGTCGGACCGCCGTGGTGGCTCGGACCAACCGGACTTCGATCCGTTGACGGCCGACACGACGATCCAGAAGACCGAGTCGTAAGCGGTCCTGCCGGCGGGTTCGCCGGCGATCGCCATGGCAGTCTCCCCGGCGGGTTCTCCGGCAGTGCCGCCGGCAGTCTCCGGCGCCCCGGCAGCCGCGGGGGCGTAGCACATGCTGCCGCGCTTCCCCGGCGACAGCCCGCGCGACCTCAGTCGCCCGTTGGAGTCGATCCGCATCCTGGTCGACAACCGCCTCGCCGGCCAGCGGCTAGACGTCGCGCTCGCCACGACCCTGACGTGGCGTTCGCGTTCGAGCCTCCGCCGGCTGCTCGACGCCGGCCTCGTGCAGCTGGACGGCCAGCAAGCTCCGGCTTCGCGCCGCGTGCGCCTCGGCGACACGATCGTCGTCGCGATCCCGCCGGCGCCCACGCCGGCGCCGCGCTCCGACCAGCCGACGGCGGTCGCCATCCTCTACGAGGACGCGTGGATGGTCGCGGTCGACAAGCCGCCCGGCATGGCGGTGCATCCGTCCGGTCGCCACCTCGACGGCACGCTGCTGCACGAACTGCACCGCCGCTACCGCCGCCCCGACGATCCCGAGCACGACGTCGTGCCGCGCTTGCTGCACCGCATCGACCTGGAGACGTCGGGGCTCGTCGCCGTCGGCCTCGACGAGCAGTTCCACGCACAGGTGCGCAGCCAGTTCGAGGATCGCCTCGTCGCCAAGAGTTACCTCGCCGTCGTCGAGGGCCGGCCGGCGCGCGACGACGGCACGATCGACGCGCCGATCGTGCCCGACAAGGCCTCCGCCGTGCGGCTCAAGCTCAAGACCGGCGCGCCCGGTGAAGGTCTCGCGGCGGTGACGCACTTCCGCGTGCTGCGCGGCAACGGCGCGCGCACGCTGCTCGAAGTGCGCCCGGAGACCGGCCGCACGCACCAGATCCGCGTGCACATGGCGTCGATCGGTTGCCCGCTGGTCGGCGACAAGCTCTACGGCGCCAACGAGCAGTGGTTCCTGCGCCAGATCGAAGGTTCGCTCGACGACGCCGCGCGTGCGCAGCTCGGGCTCGACCGCCACGCGTTGCACTCGCACACGCTGCGGTTCCACCACCCGCGCCTTGGCCGCGAGGTCCAGCTCGAAGCGCCGCTGCCCGCCGACATGCAGGCGCTCGTCGACGGCCCCGGCTGATCGGGTGACGCGCACGGGCCGCGCGGCAGGGACGTCCGTCGGCCGCTGATCCACTGCTCGCGGCGTCGGCCGCCGCGTTCCTGCCGCGCGCCCTGCGCTCAGGGCGCGAACAGCGCGCCGAGTGCGAGCGGCAGCAGGCTGGTGACGGCGTAGAGCGCGGCGATGGCGCGCAGCTCGCGGCGCAGGCCTTCCGCCGGCGTCGGCAGCGGGACGTCGGCGGCGGCGTCGACGGCGGCGTCAGCCGCGGCCTCCCGTCCAGCGCTCGCCAACGCTGCTGCGCCGCTCGGCGTCGAGCCGCCGTCACCGCCAGCGCCCGCACGCGCGTCGTCGCCGGGTTCGTCGCCGTCCCAGGCGCCAACGCCGACCGCGCCACCGTCCGGCTGCCGCCGCAGCGCCAACGCCGCCACCGCGATCGCCGCCAGTGCCACCGGCCAGCGCAGCGCCGGCGGCAGCCAGCCGCCGAAGGCGAAGCCGAGGCCGCCGAGCCCGAGCGCCAGCGCGAACAAGCCGCCGAGGTCAGGGCCGGCGTCGGCTTCGCGCGCCGACGTGAACGGCACGCCGGGCAGCGTCCGCACCGCCGCGCGCGCGGCCAGCACGCCGAGCGCCAGCGCGAACGTCGCCGCCGCCAGCGTCGCCGCCGCGGCCGCCGGCTCCCGCAGCACCAGCGCCACCGCCGCGAGCGCGGTCACCGGCGCCAGCACGTGGCTGACCAGCGCGCGCCAGACGGCGTCCTGCACGACCGCGAGCGGCAGCCGCGGCGCGTGCGCGAACAGCCAGCCAGCGCCCGGTTGTTCGGCGCGCGGCAGGACGGCGACCAGGAACGGCACGTAGATCGCCGGCAACTGCAGCAGCAGCGCAGGCACGGCGAGCGGCGGCGCCTGCCCGGCTGGCGTCGCGTTCGCCGCGAGCAGCAGCAGCGCCGCCGGCATGCCGAGCAGCGGCAGCACGCGCGCGCGGAAGCCGGCGTTGCGCCAGATGCCGACCGCCGTGAACTCCGCGACCGCGCGGCCGGGGCCGGGTCGCGAGAGCCGCCGCAGCAGCGCTTGCAACAGGCCGCCGGCGCGCCGCCGTACCGCGCGCGCCGCCGCCGCCTCGGGCAGCGCCGCCGTTGCGAGCAGCAGCGCCGCGCCCGCCGCGACGAGCGCGCCGAGACGCCACGCGTCGGCGAGCGGCGCGTGCAGCCAATGCGCCGCGTGGTAGGGCGGCCACCCCGCCAGCAGCGCTGGCGGCACGGGCAGCGCATCGGCCGGCCCTTGCAGCCGCGGCAGCAGGCGCGCGAAGGCGACGAAGCCGCCGGCGTACAGCATCGCCTTCAGCGTGCCGAGCGCGAGCGCGGCGCGGCCGGGGCCGAGGACGGCGTGCGCGGCGCGCGCGACGAGTCCGAGCGCCAGCACGCCGAGGCCGCTGCAGACGAGCGCGGCGACGACGTAGAGCGGGGCCTGCAGCGGGTCGCCGACGAGGAAGGCGAGCAGGATCGCCGGCGGCAGCGCCATGCCGATGGTGACGAGGCCGAGCGCGAAGGCGGCGTGCAGCGCGCGCGCCGCCGTCGCGGCGAGGCGCGACAGCGGCGCCGTGCGCAGCAGCACCTCGTCGGCGGCGCGGCGCGCCGGCAGGTCGTCGTCGCCGAGGTGGCCGAGCACCAACAGCAGCGTCGACAGCGACAGGTTGGCGGCGGCGAACGGGACCGGCGGCGTCTCGGGATAGAGCACCGCGGCGAGCGCCAGCGCGCCGAACGACTGCGCGAAGACCGTCGTCGTCAGCGTGCTGGTGTGGCCCTTGCCCGCCCGGCGCGCGTCGCCGAAGAAGTCCAGCACCAGCCAACTGTGCACCAGCGCGAGCGCCGGCTTCATGCGCAGGCTCCCCGGGCATGGGCGCAGGTGCCGGCCGCGGCGCGGACGATCGTCATTCCGGCAGCGTAGGACGAGTCCGCCGCATCGGCCAACGCGACTGCGGCGAACGCCCCGCCACGGCCATGGTCCTCGCTGCCTTGCTGCACCGCGTCCGCGCCTGCCATACGGCCGACGCGTCGGCGTTCGAGCCGTGGTGCGTCGACGGCGTGGCGGTGGGCCGGGTGCACCGCGCCCGCGTGCCGCTCGTCGAGGCGCGGCCGACGCCGTTCGAGCGGCGCGACGGGCGGCTCGAACTCGCCGGTGCGGACTTCGCCGCGCGCAGCGCCGCGCTGGCGGGGTTGGTCGCGCGCCTCGCCGCCGCCGGGCACCTGGCGGCTCCCCTCGGCGAGGCCTACGGCGTGGCCGCGCCGGGCGAAGCCCCGCGTCTGCAGGTCGACCGCTGCGCCGTCGCGTGGCTCGGTGTCGCCGCCCGCGGCGTGCACCTCAACGGCTTCGTGCGCGCCGCCGACGGCCTGCGGCTGTGGATCGCGCGCCGCGCCCGTGGCAAACGCACCTTCCCAGGCCACCTCGACAACCTCGTCGCCGGCGGCTCGTCGTTGGGCTACAGCGACGAAGCGACGCTGCGCAAGGAGTGCCACGAGGAGGCGGGCATGCCGGCCGAGCTCGCTGCGCGCGCCGTCGCCGTCGGCGAACTGCGCTACGACCAGCAGGACGGCCGGTCGTGGAAGGCCGACACGCTCGCGTGCTTCGACCTCGAACTGCCCGCCGACTTCGCGCCGCAGCCGGTCGACGGCGAGGTCGAGTCGTTCGCGCTGCTGCCGTTGCCGGCAGTCATGGCCTCGCTCGCCGGGGCCGACGCCTGGAAGCCCAACTGCGCGCTCGTCGTCGTCGACTTCCTGCTGCGCCATGGCGCGCTCGCCGGGGCGATCGACGCCGCCGATCGGGCGCAGCTGCGGCGGGCGCTCGGCGGCGACTTCGGCTGACGCGCGCCCGCGCTCAGGCGTCGCCGGCCGCCTGCATGCGCCGCTGCCGGCGCTCGTCGGCGGTCATCTCGCTGTCCAGGCGGCCGAGGAACGCGCCGCCCTCCTTGGCGCGGATGTACTGCGCGAACAGCGGCGACACCTCGCGCACCTTGGCCAGCATGTCGAGCGCGACCTGCCGGTAGCTGAAGTGTCCCTCCGGGCCGCTGCGCAGCTCGATGAAGTAGTCGGTCTGGCGCGGGTCGAAGGTGATGCGCACGCGCTGCAGGAAGCCGAACGGCGCGACGTAGCCGGCGGCGTGCGGGAAGCGCTTGGCGACCAGCTGCTGGCGCTCGGCCGTGCGCTCCATCACCGCGGCGTACTGCGCGCCGAGTCCGGCCTCGACCAGCAGCGGCGGCACCGCGAAGCCATGCGCCGTGGTCAGCAGCTGCTGCTGCTGGAAGCCCTTGCGATGGCGACCGATGTCGCGGTACGCGCCGAAGTCGACCAGCACCTCGAACTCGAACGGCGCGGCGCCCTCCAGGCCGATCGGCCACGCGTCGTGCGCGCCGCGGCCGGCCATCGCCTTCTGCAGCAGCTCGGCGCGCTGGCCGGCGGTCAGGGCCTTCACCTTGGCGACCAGCGCCGCGAACGGTTGCTGGCTGTGTTCGTACAGCAGCGACGCGAGCAGGCGGTCGTCGAGGTCGCGGTCCCAGGCCAGCAGCGTGGTGTGGCCTGCGGCCGCGCCCTTGTGCGCGGGCGTCTGTGCGACGCCCAGTTCCTGTGCCATCGCCGTCAGCGTCTGCTGCAGCGCCTGCGCGTACGCGTTGGGTTTGGCGTGCTTCAGCAGCGTCGGCAGCACCTTCTCGCCCTCGCGCTGCATGCGCTCGCCGACGAGGCGGAACTCCGCCAGAGGGTGGCTGCGCAGTTCGGTGACGACGTCGCTCAGCGTGCGCGCGTCGACGACCATGCCCCACTTGGTGAAGATCGCCGGCGTCAGCAGATAGCGCGCCGCGTCGAAGGCCTCGGCCTTGAGCGTGCGCAGCCACGGCGCTTCCTTCTCTCCCGCCCGCAGCGGCCGCAGCGCCTGCAGGTGCGCCAGCAGCTTCTCGGTCGACGCGGTGTACAGCGCGAACGTGTCCTGCAGCACGCCTTCGTAGGCGGCGGCGATCTCGCCGCCGGCGGCCAGCGCGTCCGGGTCGCGCCAGTGCGTCTCGGCGGTGAACGGGATGTAGCGCGTCGACGACTCCTCGAAGCTGCAGCGGCGCTCGCGCTGGATGAAGCGCGTCACCAGCTGCGACACGCGCTCGATCGCGAGGTGCACGACCGAGCCCTCGCGCAGCGAATTGTGGCCGTGGTCGATGGCGTAGGTCTTGAGGAACTGGCCGGACTTGTCGGCCATCACCGCCGACAGCGCATCGACCGGCGCGTCGGGCAGCGGCAGCGACTCCAGCGCCTTGCCCTGCGACTCCAGCCCGGCGCGCAGGCGCTCGAGGAACTGGTCGCGCATCGACTTGCTCGACCGCGAGTAGACGCCGTTCAGCGTCGCGGCGACCTCCTGCGGCAGGTTGCGCACGAGGTAGACGTCGCCGTGCTCGGGGCCGTCGACGACCGAGAAGTACGTCGCCAGCAGCCGGCGCTCGAAGTCGCTGTAACCCATCGCCGGCTCAGTCGCGCGCCGCGCTGCGGCGGCTCATCACGCGCCACGTCGCGAAGGCGCCGAGAGCGGCGCCGGCGAGGAACGCCAGCCAGACGATGGGGGCTTCGAGGGGGGTGATGTGGGCGAACATGCGCCGCATCGGAGCGGCGGGCAGGCTGGCCTGCAAGCGCGGCCTCGGCGCGGTCGCCGGCAGGCCGGTCGCCGTCACCAGACCAGCATTCCCGACAGGTTGCGGAAGTCGAAGCCGACGCCGTTGAAGGTCACGCCTTGGGCGAAGAATTCGAAGCCGACGAGCGCCGGGTTGCCCGGGATCGCGATCGGCAGGCTGCCGTTGCCCAGGCCGGCCGCCGACAGCACCTGCTGGGCCGGGTCGATCCGCAGCGTGCCGCCGAAGCCGGGGACCGGCGTCGGGGGCACGAGGCCGAGCGAGAAGGCGACGATCCAGAGCTGCGCCGGCTGGGCGGTGACCGCGAACGTCGGCGTCGCGCCGTTTTGCGTCGAGCCGAAGGACTCCAGCGCGAAGCCGTTGTTGCTCGCCGGGTCGGTCGGCGACGTGCCGTTCGTGACCTCGGTGAAGTTCGCGTCCCCGTCGCCGTCGAGGTCGCCGATCGGGTTCACGACCAGGCAGTACTGCCACTGCGTGCTGAGCGGCGCCCGCGTGCCGGTGGCGCTGAACGCGCCGAACTGCAGCTTCGTCGGGATCTCGACCGCGCCGGTCGCCGGATCGAGCCGCCGGACCTCGCAGGGCGGGCCGACCCCGGAGAACGTGATGCGCGAGGTCGCGCGGATGCGCCCGAAGTTGTCGGTCGTGATCTGCGTGTTGCTCGGCGGCAGCGTGATCGCCGTCAGCACCGCGCCGTTCGTCTGGTCGATCTGCGCGATGTTGGCGTTGCCGAAGCTGCTCACCCAGATCCGGCCGTTGCGGTCGAAGGTCGGCGGGTACGACACGCTGGCGAAGGGGATCGTGTAGAGTTTCAGCGTCGCGCCGGTCGAGCCGTCGAGTTCGGCGAGTTGCGCCGCGCTGTCGCCGGTGACCCAGATGCGGCTCGGTTGGGCGATGCCGCGGTAGTCGGCGACGATGCCGATCGGCAGCAGCGCCGTCGCGCCGGCGATCGGGAAGTTGGTGGCGACGCCGCTCGGGTCGACGCGCGACACCGAGGCCGGAGCGATCCGGTGCGCGATCCACTTGTTGCCGGCGCCGTCGATCGTGATGCCTTGGGCGGAGGTGACCGGCAGCCCGATCGTCTGCACCACCGCGCCGTTGGCGTCGAAGTTGGTGACGGAGTTGAGGTTGCCGGTGACCCAAGCCGTGCCGGCCGCGTCGAAGGCGATGCTGAGCGCGGTGCCGCCCGCCAGCACGGCGGTGCTGAAGGTCGCCGTCGCCGGGTCGTAGATGTCGATGGTCGCGGAGCCGAACCGCATGACCCAGACCTTGCCGTCCGGCGCGCGCACGCAGTTGTGCAGCGTCGTCGGCGTCGGCACGCGCTCCAGCACGGAGCCCCACTCGGAGACTCGCATCAGGTCGAGCGAGGCACGGTTGGCGATCCAGTACGAACTCTGCGACAGGGCGGGGATGGCGAAGAGGACCGCGGCGACGGCGAGGCGCATTGGTTGCAGGGTTGTTCCAGGTTGGTTGGCGGACGAGGCGAGCGAGACGACGAACGCCGCCATCGTGCCGACCGTCGCCGATCGCGCCAGCCGGGGGGGCGGCGGGTTCGTGCATCGTTCTCGTCCCTGTGGCCTTCGCGGCCGTGCGCCGCCGATGCGTCGCGTCGAAGATGCGCGGCCATGGATCTTCTCCTCGTCGCGTCGCTGCTGGTCCCCCAGGAACGCCCTGCCGCGCCGCCAGCACCCGTCGCGGTCCGTCTGGCGCCGCAGGCACCCGATGCTGAGCACAAGCTGGGCTGGAGCCCCAAGGCAGCGACCGTGCCGCTGCGCGCGCAGGGCGACGTGCTCGTGGGGACCTTTCCACTGGGCCCTGACGGCACGCCGCCGATCGCCGTCGAACTCGCGCGCAGCCCCGGCACCGCGCACTTCGACCGGTTGGCCATCGACCTCGACCGCGACGGCGCGTTCGGCGACGGCGAGCGCCTGACGACGACGCCGAAGGACCAGCGCGGCAAGTGGTGGTCGAGCTTCGACGCGGTCGCGCAGGTGCCGTTCGCGGCCGCCGCCAAGCAGCCGTACCCGATCGCGCTCTGGTTCGTCGCCGACCCGCAGGAGCCCGACGCCGCGCCGGCCCTGCGCTGGACGCGCCGCGGTTGGCACGAGGGCGCGGTCGAACTCGGCGGCGCGCCAGCGCACGTGGTCGTCGTCGAGCGCGCGCTGGACGGCGTGTTCACCCGCGCCGACGCGTGGCAACTCGGTCGCGACGGCAAGGCGGCGCGGCGCGCCGACGCGCGCGGCCTCGACACGCATGCGTGGCTCGACGGCCAGGCTTGGCGCGTCGTCGACTTCGCCGCCGACGGCAGCGTGGTCCGGCTGGAACCCTGCGCGCCGAAGCTGACCGAAGCCGAGGAGCGCGAGCGCGCCGACACGCTGCGCGCCGACCGCGAGGCCAAGCGCGCGGCCGCGCCGCTGGCCTTCGGCAAGGACCTCGCCGCGGCGCTCGCCGCCGCCGCCGTGGACGGCAAGCGCGTGTTCGTCGACTTCGAGACGACGTGGTGCGGCCCGTGCAAGCAGATGGACCAGTGGGTCTACACCGCGCACGACGTCGTCGCCGCGGCGACCGACACCGGCGTGCGCGCGGTCAAGCTCGACGGCGACGTCGAGCGCGACCTCGTCAAGAAGTACGAGGTGAAGGGGTACCCGACGCTGCTGCTGCTCGACGGCACGGGCGCCGTCGTGCGCCGCGCGACGGGCTACCAGTCCGTCGCCGCGATGGCGCGCTTCCTGCGCGACTGACGTCGCCCCGCGCCGCCCCGCTGCGCCCGGCGGCGTTGCCCCCGGGTGCGCACTTGCGGGCATGGCGAAGCGAGCGAGCGCGCGACCCTGGTTGCTGGTGGTGGTCCTCGGCGGCGGCCTCGCGGCCCAGTCGCCGGCGTGGCGCATCCCGCCGCTCGGGGCGGTCGAGTACCGGCGCACCGAGTCGGCGGCGGCGAGTGCGCCGCAGAAGTCGGCCGCGCTCGCCAAGGCCGCGGCGGTGCAGCGCGCGAGCGCCGACCGCTGCCTGCCGCGCCTGGCGCCAGCGCCGTTCGTCTGCCAGGGCGAGCTGCGCGCCGACCAGAGGGCGCTGGCGACGCCGGTGCGCGACCTGCGCGACGCCCTGCGGGCCATCGCCTGCGACCTGTCGGCGACCAGCGCGGTGCGCGCGCGCTTCCCGCAGCTCGTGCCATTCGGCGACGTCGTCGTCACCGGCTCGTGGAGTCCGCCCGACGTCGCCGGCAGCCAACAGCTGCGCGCGACCGTCGCCGCCGGTCCGGTGGCCGGCGAGCACGGCAAGCTGCTCGCGCCGTTCCTGGTCGCCGACGCCGGCGGTGCCTTGACCGGCGCGCGCACGGTCGACGCCGCGCGCGGCCTCGTGCTGCGCTGCCACGGCCGCTTCGACCTCGTCGTCGCCGAGTCCGATCGCACGCACCGGCGGCTCGTCGTCGAGGACGCGTGGGAACTGCTCGCGGTGCGCGAGAACCAGGACTTCGACTTCCGCAAGCGCGTCGCCGCGGCGATCCGCGGCGGCGCGGCGTGGGTGCGCGCGCAGATCGAGGACAAGAAGTCGTTCTTCGTCGACCAGGGCGGCGAGGACCGCAACTTCGGCGACGGCCGGCTCGCGCTCGGCCTGCTGGCGCTGCTGCACGGCGGCGTGCCGCCGGCCGACGCGGTCGTGCAGAAGGGCTTCGCCGACCTGCGCCGCCGCAAGCTCGAAGACAGCTACTCGCTCGCCGCCGCGCTGATGGCGCTGGTGCAACTGCACACGCCGGTCGGCGAGGCTGCCCGCCTGCGCGACGGCGAGCTCGCGGCGCTGCCGCCGCGCCGCCTGCCCGACGCCGACCACGCGCTGGCGACGAAGTGGCTGCAGCAGCTGCTGCGCAACGTCGACCCGCGCGGCCCCGCGCAGGACGTGGTGCGCTTCAACTACACGGCCGGTCCGCGCTACGACACGTCGCTGCAGCAGTACGGCCTGCTCGGCCTGTGGGCGGCGCGCGCCGGCGGGGTCGAGGTCGACGCGCGCACGTTCGCGGCCGCCGGCCGGCACCTGCTCGACGTGCAGGGCAAGGGCGGCGCGCCGGCGGCCGTCGCGTTCACCAGCTACGCGCAACTGCGCGCCGCTGCCGGAGCCGATGGCCCGCCGAAGGCGACGACCGCGCGCGCCGCGCCGCGCGGCTTCGCCTACCAGGAGGCGGGCGAGCCGGCGTTCGGTTCGATGACCTGCGCCGGCCTCAGCGGCCTGCTGCTGGCGCGCGCCGGCATGGGCGATGGCGACCGCGCCCTGCGCGCGCGCTTCGACGACGCCATCGACGCCGCCTACAGCTGGCTCGCCGCCAACTTCTGCGTGCGCAGCAATCCCGGCTTCGCCGAGCGCGCCGACCGCCATTGGTACTACTGGCTGTACTGCCTCGAACGCAGCTGCGAGCTCGCCGGCATCGCCCGGCTCGACGGCCGCGACTGGTACTACGAAGGCGCGCTGCAGCTGCTCGCCAACCAGCAGGAGAACGGCTCGTTCCGTGCCGAGCAGCCCTCCACGCTGCTGCTCGACAGCACGTGCTTCGCCATCCTGTTCCTGGCGAAGGCGACGGCGGCAGCGCCGGTGACCGGCGGCTGACGGCGGGCGGATCGGTTTCGGAGCGGCCGGAGCACGTCGGGTCGGCTGGGGGGCGACAAGCGGTCCGCGGTCGCGCCCGCGAGTCGGTGGCACCGGCCGATCGCGCGCCACCGCTTGCCACCGGCGGCAACCGCTTCGCCGCCGTGGGATACTGCCGCCATGCTGCGGACGTTGCGCTTGCTGGCCATCGCCTGCCTGACCCTCGCCTGTGCCGGTTGCGGCAGCGGGTCGGGCGGCGCCCGCACCGCCGACCCTGCGCCGCGACTGCTGGTCACCGCCGGCACCACCGTGTTGCCGCCGGCGGTCGTCGCGCCGCCGCCCGCCGACGCGCAGGCGCTCGCCGGCGCCCGCATCGCCGCGAACTACCGCCTGTCGACGCCCGCCGACGCGCCGTTCCAGTTCGAACTGGTCACCTGGGGCGCCGGCAACGGCTTCGACTTCGTCAGCCTGCGCCACCTGCGCGACGGCGACGCGCCGGCGGCGACGGACGGCTTCTCGCTGGCGCGCGCCGGCGTGCAGGTGGCTGGCCAAGGCCTCGCCGGCAACGGCGACACGGTGTTCGCCAGCGGCGACGGCTTCTGCCGCCTGACCCTGCAGGGGCGCATCACCGCCGACCAGTCGTTCGCGGTCGCGACCGACGGCGAGGCCGTGGTCGTGGTCGTGGTCGAGGTCGGTGGCGAGAGCGCGATCAACCGCCTCCCCGCGACCGAGCCCGAGCCGCCGTCGGTGTTGTCGCGCACGACGATCCACTCCAGCGACTCGTGGCAGTTCGGCCTGCCGACGGTCGCGCGCTCCGGCGACCGCACGACGATCGTCTGCTACGAAGGCGACCGCCAGAACGTCAACACGCCGTCGCGCTACGAGCAGCGTCTGCAGCACGACGCGCTGACGGGCGCGGTCACCGGCGGCACCGAGCTGCTGGCGGCGAGCGACTCGGGCTACTGGCGCGACCACGAGGTCGCCGCCCTGTTCAACGTGCTCGCCGTCGCGCGCAGCGAAGCCGAGGGCGTGCGCGTGCGGCTGAGCTTCGACCGCGGCGCCACGTTCGCGCAGGACGTCGCCGTGCTGCCGGGCTTCGCGCCGGCGCGCCTCGTGCAGGCGGCGATGGCGGCGGACTACACGCTCGCGGTGGCGGCATGGCGGCAGCAGGCGGACGGCACGGGCCACGAGTTCGTCGTCGTCGAGGGCCGGCCGAGCGCCGTCGACGCCTTCGGCTCGCCGCTGTGGTACGCGTTCACGCCGCCCGAGGTGCTGCACACGATCGACCGCGAGGTCGCGCCGCTGACCACCGGCATCGCGTGGTCCGCCGGCGGCGACCTCGTGGTCGGCTATGCCGCCAACTGGTTCGAGCCGGTGCGCACCGGCGGTTGGCGCAGCACGACGGAGTTCCGCTGCGCCACGCGGCTGTGGGGCGAGCCGTGGCGCGACGCCGAGGTCGACCGCGAGGAGATGTTCGGCATGGATCCGACCGTCGCGGTGCACGGCCAGGGCGAGGCGCTGCGCATCTTCTACGCCTACGAAGTGCGCGACGGCCTGCGGCTCGCGACCAGCGACGACGGCGGCTTCTTCTGGGGCATCCCGACCGCCTTCGGCCAGCCCGGCGACCACTTGCCGAGCGTGTTCGTGCGCGATGGCGCCGTGCCCGGCGCGCTGCGCGTCGACGTGCTGAGCCTCGCCGCGCGCGCCGCCGGCACGGAACTGCACCGCGCATCGTGGGCCGAGTGGGGCGCCAGCGACCGCCGCGACGAAGCGCTGACGCGCGCGTCGTTCGTCGCCTCGGCGTTCGTGCCGTCGTCGGGCCTGCCTGCCGGCCTGTCGCTGCCGTTCCAGCTGCTGACGACGCAGGTCGGCTGGCTCGGCTACGACGCCGTGCAGGTCGGCGACGAACTCGTCGTCGCCTACGACGAAGTGACGATGGACAGCGTGCGCTTCGGCCTCGCGCTGCCGATCGCGTTCCCGAATGCGACCACCACCGCCGGCGGGCCGGTTTACGGCCCCATCTTCAGCTCGGCCACGCCGCCGCCGCTCGCGCCGGGGCTCACCGTGCCGATGCCGTCACCGGACCCCGCGCACATGCACCAGCTCAAGCTGCTGCGCCTGCAGTAGGAGCGGCGCGGCGCGGCTGCCGCGGCGCGCGGGCCGGCCGGCCCGACCCCGTCAGTGGTGCTGGTTCTCCAGCCAGCGCTCGACCTCGATCGCCGCCATGCAGCCCGAGCCGGCGGCGGTCACCGCCTGCCGGTAGTAGCTGTCCTGGCAGTCGCCCGCGGCGAAGACGCCGGGCAGGTTGGTCGCCGTCTTGCCGGGCACGGTTTGGATGTAGCCCTTGTCGTCCATCGTCAGGACGCCCTGGAACAGCTCCGTGTTGGGCTTGTGGCCGATGGCGAGGAACAAGCCGTCCGCCGGCACGACCTTCTTCTCGCCGGTCAGCGTGTGCGTCAGCTCCAGGCTCGTCACCTTGCCCTTGCTGACGTCGAAGACGTCGGTGACGTTCTGGTGCCAGAGCACCTCGATCTTCGGGTTCTTCAGCGCGCGGTCCTGCATGATCTTGGACGCGCGCAGGGCGTCGCGGCGCACGACCAGGAACACCTTGCTGGCGTACTTGGTCAGGAAGTTGGCCTCCTCGCACGCCGAGTCGCCGCCGCCGACGACGTAGACGACCTTGTTCTTGAAGAAGAAGCCGTCGCACGTCGCGCACGCCGACACGCCGCGGCCCTGCAGGGCCTTCTCGTTAGGCAGGCCGAGGTACAGCGCGCTCGCGCCGGTCGAGATGATCAACGTCTCGCTCTGGAAGGTCGCGCCGCCCTCGGTCGTGACGGTGAACGGCCGCTTGCTCAGGTCGACCGTGACGCCGACTTCGTCGTGGATCTGGGTGCCGAAGCGCGCCGCCTGCTCGCGGAACTTCTCCATCATTTCCGGGCCCATGACGCCCTCGGGGAAGCCCGGGTAGTTCTCGACCTCGCTGGTGATCGTCAGCTGGCCGCCGGGCTGGCGGCCGGTCAGCAAGACGGGCGCGAGGTTGGCGCGCGCGGCGTAGATGGCGGCGGTGTAGCCGGCGGGCCCGGAACCGAGGATCAGCGTCTTGTGGATGGAGGTCATGGCGAGCGCGGAAGTCCGCGGATGCTACGGTCCGTCGAGCCCGCCGCCAGCAGATGCGAACGGGGTCGACCGCACGCGACCGTGCGGCCGCGGCAGCGCGGCGGCAGCGCAGCCCGGCGGCGGCGCGCCGTGCGTCAGCGCGGGGGCATCGCCAGTTCGCGTGCGCGGATGCGGTCGTGGTCCGCCGGGGTCAGTGGCACCGGCTCGAACACGTCCTCGCTGTTCGGATCCTCGTGGATCTCGGCGGTCAGCGCCGCGGTGGCGACGAGGTCGACGACGAAGCGGCCGTGCTCGCGGACGACGACGTACTGGCCGGGGGTGTCACCGAGGTTCGGGTCGCGCACGTCGACGCGGAACTCGCTGGCGAGCTGCCGCGCGCCGACCACCTGCAGCGGCTGCTTGCTGGCGATCGCCGACCACGGGATCTCGTCGAGCGCCACGGCCGACTCGCGCGTCAGCAGGGTCCGGCACGTGGCCTCGTCGCCGGCGCGCAGCGCCTGCTCGAAGGCGACGAACACGGCGCGCGCCTGTTCGCTCGCGTCGTCGCCGGCGCAGGCGGTGGCGAGCCACAGCGAGGTCGTCGCGGCAACGGCGGCAAGGCGGCGCGGAAGGTGCGTTCGCATGGGTGGTTCATCGGCAGGCGGCGGCGCCGACTGGAGCCGCCGCGCGACGGACCGGGGCCCGTGGTTCCGGTGGCATCGGAGGCACGCGGGGTCGAACCCTCGGCCGATGCCGACGGCCACCCGCATCGTGCGTGCCGCGGTCGGCACGGCTGCAACCCTGCGCGTCCTGCCGGCACGCCACCGCGACGCCGTACATTGCGCGCGGTCGCACGGGTGTCGGGAACCGCCGCCCGCCGCTGCCGTTTGCGCCGTCCGCGCTTGCCGCGCGCCCGACCATGCCCAGAAGCTGCGTGCCCGTGCCGTTCCTGCTCGCCGCGCTGGCCGCCATCGCCACCACCGCGGCGTTGCCCCCAGCCGCCCAGGATCCCGTCATGTCCGCATCCTTGCCGAACTCGGCCGGTGGCGACGCCGCGCCCGCCGCGCGGGCGACGCAGCGCCTCGCCTTCGACCTGCTGCGGCGCATCCCTGCGAACGAAGCGGCGGCGCTGTCGCCGCTCTCGGTCGCGGTCGCCCTGGCGATGACGGCCGAGGGCGCGCGCGGCGCGACGCGCGGCGAGTTCGCGGCGTTGCTCGGTCTGCCGGCGGGGGACGCGCTCGGCGAACTGCACGCGGCGTTCGCCGGCCTTGCGCACCGCTACCACGCGGCGAGCGGTGCTGGCGATCCGGCGGCGCGGGCGCACCTCGACGAACTGCTGCGCCAGTTCGCCGCCGCCGACGCCGCGAGCCAGCGCCTGCAGGAAGGGGGCGACTGGGAGGCCGCCAGCGCGGCGATGGCCGAGGCGCGCCGGCTCGCCAAGGCCTGCAACGAGCAGATGCGCCGCCTCGACTGCTGGCAACTCGCGCTCGCCAACTCGCTGTGGGTCGAGCGCAGCTACCCGCTGGCGCCGGCGTTCGAGCAGGCGCTCGCGCAGGGCTACGGTGGCGGCCGCGCGCGCGCCGTCGACTTCCGCGGCGACGCCGAACGGGTGCGCGCTGCGATCAACGCCTGGATCGCGGCCAACACCCAGGACCGCATCCGCGACCTGATCGGCGACGGCGTCATCACGGCCGACACGCGCATGGTGCTCGCCAACGCGGTCGCCTTCGCCGGCGCGTGGCAGGCGCCGTTCGAAGCCGGCCGCACCGCGGACGCCGACTTCCTGCGCGCCGACCGCACGGTGGCGCGCGTGCCCATGATGCACGCCAACGGCCGCGACGACGTGCGCTACGGCGCAGTCGCCGGCGACGGCGAATGGTTCGCGACGCCGGCGAGGGTGCCGTTCGAAGGCGATGGTCCGGCGACGTACCCGGGCGTCGACGGCGCGACGTTCGTCGAACTGCCGTACAAGGGCGGCGACCTCGCGATGGTGGTGCTCGCGCCGCGGTCGCCGGACGGCCTGCCGGCGTTGGAGCGGCTGCTGACGCCCGCGCGACTGGCCGAGTGGCTCGGCCGCGCCGAGGCGCGCACCGTCGACGTCGCCCTGCCGCGTTTCGCCGTGCGCAAGCAGCTCGACCTCAAGGACGCGCTGCAGGCGCTCGGCCTGCGGCGCGCCTTCGTCGATCCGGCGACCGGCGACGGCGCCGACTTCGGTGGCATGGCGTCGTCGAACGACGCCCGCGACGGCCTGTTCGTCGGCAACGTGCTGCACGAAGCGCTCGTCGAAGTCGACGAGGAGGGTACGCGCGCGGTGGCGGCGACGGCGGTGATGATGGCGGCGACGGCCATGCCCGCGGCGCGCCCGTTCGTTCCCGAGTTCCGCGCCGACCGGCCGTTCCTGTTCCTGATCCGCGACACCAGGTCGGGCGCGATCCTGTTCCTCGGCCGCGTGCTCGACCCGCGTCGATAGCGCGCGCGGGCACGGGCGGCATACTGGTCGCATGCCGCGTCGCTCGCACTGCCTCTCCGCGTTGCTCGCGCTGGCCGTCGCCGCGCCGGCGCAGGAGGGCGCGGCGGCGGCCGTCGAGCGTCGCGCGACGTTCGTCCGCGTCGAGGCAGCCGACGGCGCGCCGCTCGCGGGCGCGACGGTGACGTTCGCCGGCCACGTGCCGCACCTCGCCGGCCTCGGCGGCGCGACCGACGTGCAGCGCGCGCAGGCCGACGGCCGCGGCCGCGCGCAGGCCAAGCTGCTGCCGGGCCTGTGTTACGTCGCGTGGGCGGTCGGCCCGGCCGATGGCGACGGCCGCGCGGCCTTCAGCCAGCCGGCGGCGTGGTTCGCTGCCGGCGGCGTGCAGACGCTGCGCGCCGTGCAACAGGCCGTTCGCCGCAGCGTGCGCATCGAGGGGGCGGCGGCTTGGGCGCACCGCGGCCCCCTGCGCTTCGTGCAGGTCACTGCGATCCCGGGAACGGAGGACGAACTCGTCCCCGGCGACGATGGCGCCTACGCGCTGCCGCCCGGCCCCTCCGGTTGGATCGAAGCGCGCACTGCCGACGGCGCGCCGCTGTGGCTAGGGTACCCTCGGGAGCTGGTGTTGACCGTCCCGCCGCCGCGCCCGCTGCGCGTGCTCGCCAAGGACGACAAAGGCGCGCCGGTCGCCGGTGCGGTCGTGCGGTTGCGTGTCGGACAGCGCAGTCCATGGCAGCTCGACGGCTTCGGCGGCGTCGCCGAACACCGCTGGCGCGACCTCGGCACGACCGGCGCCGACGGCGCCCTCGCCGCCGAGGTGCCGTACGCGGCCGATCCGTTGCAGGACCCGAAGCAAGGCGACCTGCTGCTCTTCGTCGGCGCGCCCGGCAGGCCGGCAGTCGTCGGCGGCATCGCCAACGGCGAGTTCTACGTCGACGACCACAAGGCGTCGCCGCCGGCGGGCGATGCGCTCGTGTTCACGCTGCGGACCGCGCCGCCGCTGGTCGGTTCGCTCGGCAAGCTCCAGCCGGGGACCGAAGTGCGCCTTGGCGCGGTGTGCAAGCTGCACCTCGACCGCGGCAGCTACCGCCACGACACGCGCGGCTTCCGCGCCACCGTCGCCGCGGACGGCTCGTTCACGTTCGACGACGTGCCCGCCGAGGTGCACGCGCTGCGGTTGTGCGTCGTGCCGCCAGCCGGCCTTGGCCCGGCGCCGTTGTTCCCGCCGCAGTTCGCGCGCGAATTGCCGTCGGAGGTCGCACCGGCGAGCGGCGGCGCAGTCAAGGCGCTGGCCCTCGCCGAGTTGACGCTGCGCGTCACCGATGCGCGCGGCGGCCCGGCCCGCGGCCTCGTCGCGACCGTCCTGCCGGTCGCCCGCGGCGCGTCCGGCTTTCGCGAGGGCGCCGCCGCCGTGCCGCTCGACACCAAGGGCGAGGCCGGTTTGCGCGTCGTCCCGGGCAAGTGGCTCGTCATCGCGGTCTCACCGGACGGCTACTGCGCGGAAGCGTTCGAGTGGGGGGCGGGTCGCGGCGAGGTCGCGTTGGCGCTCCGCGAACCCGCGCGCATGCGTCTGCTGCTCAAGGGCGCCGACGGCGCGCCGGTCGCGGGTGCCAAGGTCGGCACCCGCGGCACGTCGACCCGCGGCACCGGCGACCCGCTGCAGTCGGCGCTACAGAACCTGCGCACCTTCAGCGGCCGGCAGTGGAACGACCTGCGCACCGACGCCGCGGGCCGCGTCGAGTTGCCGTTCGTGCCCGTCGAGGGCGTCACCGTGAAGGTCGCGCTGACGTGGGACGGCGGCGAGTCCGAGGACGTCGTGCTCGAAGCGGGTGACGACTGGGTCGAAGTCCGGCCCAAGTAGCGGCGCGCCGCGGGTCTGCCTCTTGCAGCGGCGCGCCGCCCGCCGATAACGGCGCGGCATGGGCGTGCCGGACAAGGCGTTGCCGGCGTCGGTCGCCGGCGTGTGCGAGGTCGAGGTCGTGCGCGGCGCGGCGGCGGCGCCGGGTGCTGGGCCCGACGCGCTGTTCGAATGCGCGCACGGGGCGACGCGCGCCAGCGACTTCGACGGCCTGCGCGGCGAACTGCGCGGCAGCTACGGCGACGGCCTGCGCGACTTCTTCTTCGTCAACACCGACGTGGGTTCGACCGAGCTCGCGCGCGCTGCGGCCCGCGCCCTCGTCGCCGCGCAGCCGGCGCGCACCGCGTGCGTCGTGCGCTGCCTGCTGCCGCGCACGTTCGTCGACTGCAACCGCAAGGTCGACCGCGACGCCGTGCCGACGGCGAGCAAGCCCGGCGAGATGACGCCGGGCCTGCAGCCGTGGGTGCAGGATCCCGCCGACCGGCGGCTGCTGCTCGACCGCTACTTCGCCTACCGCGACGCCGTCGAGCGCGCGTTCGCGGCGACGGCGGCGGCGAACGGCGTGGCGCTGTTGGTGCACACCTACGCGCCGCGCAGCATCGACGTCGCGGTCGACGAGCGCATCGGCGAGCGCCTGCGCGCCGCGTACGCCGCCGACCGCATCGCCGACTGGCCGCTGCGGCCCGAGGTCGACCTGATCACCCGCACGCCCGAAGGCCTCGAACTGGCGAGCCCGCCGATGGTCGCGGCGGCGCAGCCGGCATTCGCGGCGGCGGGCTTCGGCGTGCAGCAGAACGCCACCTACCCGCTGCACCCGGTGACGCTGGCGCACCACTTCGCCGCGCAGCGGCCGACCGCGACGCTCTGCCTGGAGGTGCGCCGCGACCTGCTGGTGCCGGCGTTCACGCCGTTCGTCGAACTGCACCCCGACGCCGCGCTGGTCGCGCGCGCCGCCGCGCCGCTCGCCGCCGCCGCGCTCGCCGGCCTCGCGAACTGACGGGCGCGCCGACCGTGGGCGTCCGTCAGCGGACTTCGATGACGCGTGGCGAATGCGCGGCGAGCGACTCGAGGTCGGGCAGGATGCGTGCGAAGGCCGCGAGCAACTCCTGGTTGCGGCAGTTTCCGAGGCGGATCCACACGAACAGGGCGCCGCCGTCGCGGTGGTTGGCCCGATGCAAGAAGTCGTCGTCCTTGCTCACGAGCGCGCGCCCTTCCGCCAGCGCGCGGCGCCAGACCTCCGAGTCGTCGGCCGCACCGATGCCAAGGTCGTGGACGTGGACGGCATCGTGGCCGGCATCCCGCAGGAACTTCGTCAGCGCAATCGGCAGTTGGTTGTCGATCAGGAACTTCACGAGGCGTCGAGGACCACGTGATCGGTCTGACGCGCGGCGTAGAGCATCGCGGCGAGGATGTCCTCGCGCTCCAGGAAGGGGTAGTCGCGCAGGACCTCTTCGAAGGACGCCCCGTGTCCGAGCAGATCGAGAACGTCACTGACCCGTAGGCGCTGGCCGCGGATGCACGGACGTCCGCCGCACTTTCCTGGCTCGATGGTGATCCGGGCGAGCAGCTGCGATGCCATGCGCGAAGCGTGGCACTCGTCCAGCGACCTTGCAACCGCCGCCGCGCTCGCCGGCCTCGCGATCTGACGGGCGCGCCGGCTGCAGGCTCGGCACAATGCGGGCGTGAGCGAACCGACGCCGCCCTCGTCGCCCGTGCCGCCGACGCCGCCGAACCAGCCGACGAACCCGTCCGCCGTCGGCGCCGCGCCGGCGGCCGCGGGACCGCCGCCGATGCCGCCGCCGCAGCCGTCGGGCAACGGTGCTGCGCCACAGAACGGCGGCCGCCGCGTGCGCAAGCGCCGCCGGCGCACGACGCCGGTCGGTGCTTCGCCGGGCACGATCGCACCGCCGCCCGACGCGCTGCCGCTCGAACTGTCCGCCATCGCCTACGGCCGCGGCGGCGTCACCGAGAAGCGCGGCGCGACGCTGGCCGAGATCCAGGCCCTGCGGCGGCTCGGCGGCGTGGTCTGGATCGACGTCATCGGCCTCGCCGACGCCGCGATGCTGCGCGCGCTCGGCGCCGAGTTCGACCTGCACCGCCTCGCCGTCGAGGACGTCGCCAACGTCGGCCAGCGCGCCAAGGTCGAGGACTACGACGACCACACGTTCATCGTGCTGCGCATGATCGACGCGCAGCATCCGACCGAGACCGAGCAGTTGGCGATGTTCGTCGGCCCGGACTACGTGCTGACGTTCCAGGAGCGGCCCGGTGACTGCTTCCAGATGGTGCGCCAGCGGCTGCGCGACCCGCAGGGCCAGATGCAGAAGCGCGGCGCCGACTACCTCGGCTACGCGCTGCTCGACGCCGTCGTCGACGGCTACTTCCCGACGCTGGAGCGCCTCGACGACCGCATCGAGCAGGTCGAGCACGAGATCCTGGCCGATACGCAGCCGAAGGGCGCCGTCGCCGAACTGCACGCCGTGCGCCGCGCGCTGCTGGAACTGCGCCGCGCCGTCTGGCCGCTGCGCGAGGCGCCCAGTTCGCTGCTGCGCGGCGAGGGCCGCAACTTCTCCGCCGACGTGCGCCCGTACCTGCGCGACGTGCACGACCACGTCGTGCAGCTGATCGACCTGCTGGAGAACCAGCGCGAGCTGACGTCGAGCCTGCTCGACCTGCACCTCAGCCACGTCAACCACCGCCTCAACGAGGTGATGAAGCTGCTGACCATCATCTCGACGATCTTCATCCCGCTGACGTTCCTCGTCGGCGTGTACGGCATGAACTTCGACTGGATGCCGGAGCTGCGCGTGTGGTGGGGCTATCCGGCGTGCATGGCGGCGATGGTCGCCATGGCGCTGCTGATGCTGCGCTGGTTCAGGAACCGCGGCTGGCTGTAGCCGGCCGCACGGCGAACAGCCGCTGCCGCACGCAGCTCGGCGGGTCGCCTTCCTCGCCGTGGCCGTGCTCGACGACCGCGAAGCCGGCGGCTTCGGCGACCGCGCGCAACTCGCCCTCGCGCAGCAGGAAGTCCGGGTTGCGCGGCCGGCCGAAGCGCTCGTTGCCGACGGCGAACGTCTCGTACAGCAGCGCGCCGCCGGGCTCGACCGCGGCGAGCAGGTCCGGCCACAGCGGCCGCCATAGGTAGTTGGCGACGACGACGGCGGCGAACGTGCGGCCGGGCAGCGGCCACGGGCCGTCCTCCAGGTCGGCGGCCACGACCTCGACGCCCGGCTCGGCGAGCGCGCGCAGCGCGGCGACGTCGCGGTCGACGGCGACGACCGGATGGCCGCGGCGCGCGAACAGCGCGGCGTGGCGGCCGCCGCCGGCGGCGACGTCGAGCACCGGCCCGCCGGCGCGCACGCGCGCGGCCCAGCGGGCGATCGCCGGTGACGGCGGCAGGGTCACGGCGTCACTGCGCCCGCGCGGCGGCGAACTCGTCGCCCGGCGTCCAAGTCGGCCGTTCGTCGGCGTCGGCGGCGCGCAGCAGGCACGCGGCGATCAGGCCGAGGTCGTCGGCGGCGGCCTGCATGTTCCACCACGGCGCGACCTCGTCGCTCGGCTGGTGGTAGTGCACCGCCGTGTAGCTGCCCTTCATGCGGCGGCGCTCCTCGGGCCGGTCGAGGAAGTCGCGCCCGGCCTTGAAGTACGCCGCCGGCACGCCGATGCGGGCGAAGTGGAAGTGGTCGCTGCGGTAGAACAGGCCGTTCTCCGGGCTGCTGTCGGGCTCGATGCGGCGGCCGCGCGCGGCGGCGACGCGTTCGGCGAGCGCGGTCAGGCTGTTCTTGCCGTGGCCGATGAACTCGAGGTCGCGCGTCAGGCCCCAGACGTTGAGGCCGTCGACGTTGAAGTTGGCGACCAGCGAGCCCGCCGGCACGGTCGGGTTGGCGGCGAAGTGCGCGGCGCCGAGCAGGCCCGATTCCTCGGCCGTCGTCGCCACGAACAGCACGCTGCGGCGGGGCCGCGTCGGCAGGTCGCCGAGCGCGCGCGCCAGCTCCAGCAGGCCGGCGCAGCCGACCGCGTTGTCGACGGCGCCGTTGTAGATGGCGTCGTCGTTGCGCGGCTTGCCGACGCCGAGGTGGTCCCAGTGCGCCGAGACGACCACGTGCTCGTCGGCGAGCGCCGGGTCGCTGCCGGGCAGCACGCCGACGACGTTGGCCGACGCGATCTCGCGCACGGTGTTGGCGACGTCGAGCGAGACGCGCACGCCGAGCGGCAGCGGCGCGAATGGCGCGGCGGCGGCCCGCAGGCGCAGTGCGTCGAGGTCGTGGCCGCCGAGCGCGCACAGCCGCCGCGCCGCGTCCTCGCTCGCCCACGACCGGATCGCCAGCGTCGGCTGGCCGTCGCGGAACGGCAGCCAGAAGTTCTCGCGGCCGTGCGAGGCCTGCTGCACCTGGAACGGGTACCCGGCGGACGGCGTCGTGTGGATGATGATCGCGCCGATCGCGCCGCGGCGGGCCGCTTCCTCGAACTTGTAGGTCCAGCGGCCGTAGTACAGCCGCGCCTTGCCGCCAAAGCGCGCCGGGTCGTCGCTGGGGTCGTCGTTCATCACCAGCAGCACCTTGCCGCGCACGTCGACGTCGCCGTAGTCGTCCCAACGCTGCTCCGGCGCGGTGATGCCGTAGCCGACGAAGACCAGCTCGGCGTCGCGCCAGGCCGCCTGCGCCGCCGGGCTGCCGCCGACCGCGGTGATGTCGTCGGGCGCCTGGAACGCCGCCTCGCCGGCCGTGCCCTTGGCGGTGAGCGGCCCCGCCTCCGTGGTGATGCCGAGGATCGGCACCGGCTGCATGAAGCCGCCGTCGGCGCCGCCGGGCCGGCAGCCGGCGAGCTGCAGTTGCGTGGCGATGTACGCGCGCGCCAGCTGCTCGCCGCGCGTGCCGGGGCCGCGGCCCTCCAGCAGGTCGCTGGCGAGGAAGCGCGTGTGCGCGAGGATGCGCTGGCCGTCGACGGCCGGCTCGGCGGGCGCAGGCGGCGGCGCGGGCGGCGCGCTGCACGCAGCGAGGGCGAGGACGGCGAGGAGGCGTTTGGCGTTCGGCTGCGACGGCATGGCGGACGCGCACGATCGACGATGGCGGCGCGCCAGTCCACGACGTTGCAGCGACGGGACGAGGCGGACGCGCGGCGGCAGCAGCCAGCCGCTCAGGCGAACGCTGGATCGAGCAGGAACGACAGGTCGCACGGCGGCCGGAACTCGGTCGCCGCTTCGCCGCGGCGGAACAGCCGCGCGTCGGTCGTGCCGAGCAGCGTCGCCGTGGTCCCTTCGACGCGCACCATGCAGCCTTCGCGCAGGCCGAGCACCGGCGTGGCGTGCTCTTCGTGGAACTGACGCAGCCGCTCCTCCCGCGTCTCGCCCATGTGCTTGCTGGCCGGGTCGGGATCGAGGTAGTGCGGGTTGATCTGGAACGGCACGAGGTCGAGCGCGCCGAACGACGGCGGCATGACGATCGGCATGTCGTTGGTCGTGCGGATCGAGACGGTCGCGACGTTGGTGCCGGCGCTGCTGCCGACGTACGGCATGCCGGCGAGCGCGCGGCGGCGGATCGCGCCGAGCAGGCCGGTGTCGTAGAGCGCCTTCAGCAGCCGGAAGGTGTTGCCGCCGCCGACGAACACCGCCTGCGCGTCGTCGACCGCGGCCGCCGGGTCGGCGGCCTCGTGCGCCGACGTCAGCTCGCAGCCGAGCGCCGCGAACGCCGCCGTCGCCTTGCTGGCGTAGCCGGCGTGGTCGTGCAGCGCGTACGGCACGAACAGCACCTTGCGCGCACGGCCGAGGAAGTCGCGGATCTGGGCGGCGCAGTGCTGCAGGTAGCTGCCGCCGTGCATCGTCGAGTTGCTGACCAGCAGCGCGCGCACCTTGCTGCGGTCGCGCTGGCCGGCGTCGTCGGTGGAGCCTTCGAACATGGCGCCGAGCCTACGGCGCGCCCGGCCGCTACGGCAGCATCGGCTTGAGCTTGGCGGCCAGCTCGGCCTTGCCGGCCTTCTCCAGCGCCTGGGCGACGCGGCTGGCGACGCCGCGCGGCTTGCGCTGCAGGCCGTCGGCCTCGTCGAAGCTGTCGGGCCGCAGCGCCCACGCCCGCAGCAGGTCGGCCGCCGCGTCCTCGGGCTTGCCGTCCTCGGCCAGCAACTCGGCGCGGCCGGCGAGCGCCAGCACGGCGAGGCCGTTGGCGGAGTCGGCGAAGTCGGCGTTGCCGGCGCCGCTGCGCTGCAGGCGCTCGATCGCCTCGCCGTACGCCGACAGCCCCTGCGCCACGCGCTTGTCGCGCGTGTCCTGTTCGCCGGCGACGACCGCGGCGTACCCGGCGAACCACTCGGCCTCCGGCTTGTTCGCCGCCTTGGCGACGAACTCGTCGTAGGCCTTGCGCATGCCGGCGACGCCGAGGTCGACGAGCAGGCGAGTGCGCCACCGGTCGTGCGCCTTGGCCGAGCCGGGGAAGCGCGCGACGGCGTCGGCGAGGCGCGCGCGCGCCTGGGCGCGCAGGCCGCCGAACTCGAGCAAGCCGGCGCCGGCGAGCAGCGCGCCCTCGCGCGCGATCTTGCGCTCGCTCATCAGGTCGAGCATCGCGACGACGCGGTCGATCTCGGCGCGCCAAGCGCGCGCCGCGTTGCTGCCCGTCTCGCCGAAGACCTTGGTCGCCGTGCCGGCGATGGCGACGTCGAGGAAGCGCGCGGCGAGCGCCGGCGGCGGTTGGCGGACGCTCTGCACCGCCGACTGCGCCAGGGCCAGCGCCGTGCCGCAGGCTTGCGCCTCGCCGGTCATGTACGCGGCGTAGGCGATCACCGCTTGCGCCTCCGGCTGCAGGTCCGCGGCCTTGACCTTCCGGGCGCTGGCCATCGCGTCGGCGAACCAGAACTCGGGGCCGCTGTCACCGTCGCGCACGAGGAGGTCGGCGAGCGCCACCTGTGCTATCGACAGCGCGAGCCGCGTCTCGTCGTCGTCCGGCTTCTGCTTGAGCGCGGCCTCGCACCGGTCGAGTTCCTTCTCGACGGCGCGGCGATCGCCGTCGTCGTAGCGCGGCGCCGACCACGTGTTCGACCACGGGGCCGCGATCCGCGTCGGCACTGCCGGGGCGACGAGGTGCGCGGCGAGGCGCTTGGCGGCCTCGTCGGTCTTGGCCAGTTCGACGACCCTGGCGACCAGGGCGTCGTGCACGGGGCCGGACGGCTGGCGCGCGAGCGCGTCTTCGAGGTCGATCAGCGCGTCCTTGCCGCCGCGCTTGGCCAGCGCCAGCGCCGCCTTGGCGGCGACCTCGGCATCCGCGTCGCGCAGGCCGGCGCGCATCAGGTCGAGCGGCTCGCTGGTGGCGTCGGCGGCCGCGTCCATCAGCTTGCGGCGCGCGGCGGCGTCGCCGCGCTGCCACATCGCCTCGAGCGTCCGGCGCGCGAGCGCGTCGCGGCGGCCGAACAGCACGGCGGGGTCCGTGCTCGGGCCGGGTTGCTTGCTGGCGTCGCCGGCGTTCTTGGCGATCGCGTCGATCGCCGTCTGCATGCTCTGGTCGAGGAAGCGGTCGAACACGATCGCGCCCTGCGTGGTGACGCCGACGTGGCGCGGCGCGTTGCGCGTGCCGTTGAAGTAGCGGCGGAACAGCTCGGGCTCGATGTTGATGTGTTCGCTGCACGTGCAGCCGCCGAAGCGCGGGCACTCGATGCGGTTGCCGTCGGCGTCGTAGTCCTTGTCGGTGTGGCGATCGGGCGAGGCGACGACGCAGACGTAGCCGCGCGTGCTGGCGACGAACGCCGGATCCTTGTAGGTCGACTTGGCGAAGCGTTCGTTGAACACCTCGCCGTCCATGTTGACGACGACGAGCAGCGGCAGGCCGGTCGCCTGCTGCACGGCGAGCGCGTCGGCGAGGCTGCGCTGCCACTCGATGCGCGTCGGCGCGGGGGCCGCAGGCGCGGGCGCGCTGCCCGGGTCCTGGGCGAGCGGGGACAGCAGGACGGACGACAACAGCGCGGCGAGCATCGGCATCGCGCCGGATCGTACGGGCTTCTGGTACAACCCGCGACCGCGCCGCCATCGCGCGGTCGCCGACCTCCCATGATGCGAACCTTCGCCGTCGTCTGCACCCTGCTCGGGGCCGTGTTCGTCGCCGCGTGCCAGGCCCCGGTCGCCGCGTCGGAGGCGGCGCTCGTGTACGACGAGTTCGACCAATCGCCGCGGGCCTCGCAGGGCGGCGAGGCGCGACCGAGCGGCTTCGCCAAAGCCAACCGCGGCGAGCGCAACCCGGCCGCCGACCGGTCGGCGCAGGTGGCGGATCCCGGCGCGGGCGCGCCGGCGGCGAGCGAGCGCCTGCTGATCTACCGGGGTGACATCCGCGTCGAGGTCGCGCGCCCGGAGGACGCCAGCCGGGCGTTCCTCGACACGGTCAAGGCCTGGGGCGGTTACCTGCAGAGCCAGAGCGGCGCGACGGTGACGGTGCGCGTGCCGGCGGCGAAGTTCGACGACGCGCTGGCGGCGGTGCGCGGTATGGGACGAGTGCTCGACGAGTCGCGGCAGGCCAACGACGTCACCGAGGAGTACCTCGACCTCGGCATCCGCCTCGACACGGCGCGCAAGGCGCGCGACCGGCTGCTGGAGGTGCTGCAGAAGGCCGAGAAGGTCGAGGACATCCTCAAGGTCGAGGCCGAACTGCGGCGGCTGACCGAGGAGATCGAGCGCATGGAGGGACGGCGCAAGTTCCTGTCCGACCAGGTCGCGCTGGCGACGCTGACGGCGACCTTCCAGGCGATCGCGCAGGCGCCGCCGCCGCCGCCGCGGCCGAAGCAGCGCAGCCGCTTCCCGTGGGTCAACCGCGTCGGCGCCGAATCGATGATGGGGGGCTTCTGACCATGCGCGCGTGCCGTCGCGTCCTGTTCGCCGTCGCGTCGTTCGCCGCGCTGTTCGCCGCCGCGTGCGCGGCGCCGATGCAGCCGCCGACTGGCTTCGTCGTGCTCGAGGATCCGGGCGAGGGCTTCCGCGCCATCACCAGCGACGACGCGCGCCTGCGCGTGCGCGACCTCGCCGAGCCGACGAAGGGCGGCCTCGACTTCTGGGTCGACACGCTCGCGCAGGACCTCGGCGCGCGCGGCTACGAGCGCAAGGACCAGGGCGAGGTGAAGAACGCCGCCGGTCGCACCGGTCGCTGGCTGGCGTTCGCGGCCAACGTGCAGGGCGAGAAGGTCGGCTACCTCGTCGCCGTGTGGGTCGTCGAGCCGACGCTGCCGTGGGGCGCGCCGCTCCTGCGCGTCGCCGAGTTCGCGGCGGTGGACGCGGTGTTCCAGGCGCGGGTCGAAGCGGTGAAGGCCGCGCTGGCGACGGTGAAGGGGTAGCGGGCTGCCGCTCGGGGTCGGCGCGGCGTGGGCGCGGAGATGCGGTGCGCAACGGCGGCGACGGGCGCGCCAAGTTGGAGCGGGTTCGGCACGGCCAGAGGCGGGGCGGGCGCAACGGCGACGCCAACCGCGGCGGGGGCGGCTGCGAGCGCCTGGGAGGGGATGAGGAGCGAGGGCCGCGGCGACGGGCGCGCCAAGTTGGAGCGGGTTGGCCACGCCCGCGCCCGCTGTGCTGCCCTCTTCCCAGGCCTTCGCAGCGGCGGCGCTGGGGTTGGCCTTCTTGGTTCGCCCGCAATGTTTCTGGCCGGCTTGGCCGGCTCAGCCGCGCACCGCCTTCGTCAGCCGACCTTCGGCTGCTCCTCCAGCCCGATCCTCCCCAGCCTTCGCCAGCCGTCGTTCGCCAACCACGTGCGTGCCCGCGCGACCGGCAGCGGGATGCCGTCGATGCCGCGCACCTCGATCGCTGCGACGAAGCCATCGAACCACGGCGCCGAGGTGAACATGTCGGGCCCGTCGAACGCCGCGATCATGCGACCCTGTGCGGCGTGCTTGCGGCCGTTCCCC